>JAYZCL010000017.1:0-6635 GCA_036338335.1 Fidelibacterota bacterium | reverse complement strand
TAGTAGGGCTCACACTAGCGCAGAAGGCGACGTTCGCCGCCGGCGATGAGGCGTTTGGTGACATATTTTCACCAAAGACGGGGCTCGGCCCTGTGTTTAACATGCCTTCTTGCGCCAGCTGTCACGTCGGTGACGGAAAGGGGCATCCGGCTACAAACCTCACAAGATTCGGAAGAAGGCTAGGTGACGGCTCATTCGATTATATGGAGGATTACGGTGGGCCACAGCTTCAGGACAGATCCATCCCCGGTTATCCGGCGGAGGTGCTTCCTTCGGCGGCCACAGGTGTATCCGTCCGGAGCGCGCCCATCGTTGCAGGAATAGGATTTCTCGAGGCGGTTCCCGACTCCACGCTACTGTCGCTGGCCGATCCCGATGATTCTGATGGGGATGGGATCAGTGGGCGTGTCAATTATGTCACACCACCGGAGTTCTTCTCACCGAAACCGCACCATCTGCCCAACGGCATGAAGTTCTTGGGCAGATTTGGTCGAAAGGCTACCACCATCGATCTGCTTCATCAAACGGCCGGGGCGTATATTGATGATATGGGGATCACTTCGGATTTTTTCACTACCGATCTCCATAACCCCGCCGCTGGCCAGTTCAGTGGTGACGGTGTGGCCGATCCGGAAGTGGGATCGGCAACGGTGTCTAACGTCGTGTTTTATCTTCGAACACTCAAACCGCCGGCGCCCCGCCATGAGGACGATTCAGACGTCTTGGCCGGAAAGGCACTTTTCTCCGAAATTGGTTGCGTGGATTGTCACATTGTTGAGTTGAGGACTGGCGATTCCGACATTGAAGTGTTGTCTAACAAAAAGTTTTATCCGTACACAGATATGCTCCTTCACGATATGGGAGATGAGCTCGCAGACAACTATCCTGAGGGGAGTGCAACGGGATCCGAATGGAGGACCACGCCACTCTGGGGCCTTGGTCTCATTAAGGAGACCCTCGGTGGTGTTCCCTATTACCTCCATGATGGGCGAAACTCGGATCTGAGAGAGGTGATCCGCCTGCATGGTGGCGAAGGTGCCCATAGCAGGGCGAATTTTCAGGAGCTTGCTGAAGAGGCGCAGGTGCAGATCATTAGATTTCTGGAGTCACTCTGATGCCGAGTCGGCGGGAGTTCATGAAGGCGGCATGCGGTGCCGGTGCTGCCACTCTGTGCGGGGGGCTGTCGTTCACGATCATCGGCTGTTCAACTGTGCCGACAATTACACCGTTTCAAGAGGGTAATGACCTCCGGTTTTCTGAAGAGGCGTTCGCCGATCAAACCTTTGTGATTGTCGAAACAGGATTTCTGAAGTCGCCCATCGCTGTTCACAAAGATGAAGACGGCAGTTATACGGCAGTGCTTTTACGATGTACTCACAAGGCGTGCCGGCCGCAGGTATTTGAGTACTCCCTTGACTGTCCCTGCCATGGAAGCCAGTTCGATTTTGACGGCACCGTGCTGAAAGGTCCAGCAGAAGTCAATCTAAAATCGTTCCCTATTACTAAAGTTGGCGAGGGGAACCTCGTTATTTCGCTGGAACCGTGAAACCGATCAGAATCGTTTTGGTCTGCCTCCTGAGCGGTGCCTTGCTTTCGGCACAAACTGACTCAACACAGCACAGGATATACGATCGCCCCTTCGTCTTCTCCTATGGTGCCAACGCCGCCATCGGAGGCTACTTTGAGGCAAACAGCAACTACTTTGTGGAAGAGGGTATCACTGAGGGACTCTCATTCGAAGCGAGACGATTCAACATTTTTCTCTACTCAGCCATCTCTGGGAACATCCGTTTTTTCTCCGAGCTTGAGTTCGAACACGGCACGGAGGAGATCGCGTTGGAGACAGCCATTCTCGACATGACATTTGATCCCCTTCTCAATTTCAGGATGGGCGTCCTGTTGCCGCCCCTGGGACGCTTCAATGTTGAGCACGACAGCCCCAAGTACAACATCATCGATCGCCCCCTCGTCTCAACTCAGATCATTCCTGCGACGCTCTCTGAAATGGGGATGGGTTTCTTCGGCCAGCGGTATCTCAATCGCCGGTATCGCCTCGGCTACGAAATCTACATGGTAAACGGTCTTGGAGATGGCATCGTGGCCAACGAAGACGCCGCGACGCGCATCTCAGGCGGTAAGTCCATGGAGATCTTGGAAGAGGATAACAACGGCGTACCTTCATTCACGGGACGACTGAAGGTGGAGAACCGCTCTTTCGGTGAGGTGGGTTTTTCCTACTATGGGGGCGTATATAACTCTTATCAGATGGAGGGGATGACGGTGGACGAAAAGCGAAACCTCCGCATCATCGCCACAGATTATGATCTCAAGATCAAGCGCTTCCACTTGAGAAGTGAGTTTGTTTCCGCCACTGTGGATGTACCGGAAGGATTGAATGAACTGTTCGGAGAAGAGCAGTGGGGTGTCTATACGGAGATCAACTTTGATTATTTCCGAGGCCGAATTTTCGGTTTCGACAATTCCAGGATGATCGCCACAATGCGGCTTGAAAAGGTAGACTTAAATGTGGGCAAGTTTGAATCGACGAAGACAAACATCGGCGATGAGACGGTAAGATTAACTATAGCTAACAGTTTCCGACCGGTGGAAAACGCTGTGCTCAAGATCGTCTATCAATACAATTGGATGAGAGACTTCACCGATAATCTTGTCCGGACTGCGGGCGTCCAGTTCGGTGTGGCCGCTTATTTTTAGCCACAATGGCGCAGAGACACAAAGAGTTTTCGGATACAAGCATGCGAGATAAATGTGTTTAACTTTATTTGTGAGCCTAAGTACCTCTGCGGCAAATAATTGATGAGCACTCTTTCTATAAAGACAAATGAGCGCGTCGACCTTGTGGATATTTCCTCACAAGTGGCGAACGAGGTTAAAACAAGTGGCGTCACCACCGGCACGGTCACCGTCTATGTTCCCCACACGACGTGCGGCGTCACCATCAATGAAAGCGCTGATCCAGATGTGGCCCGGGATATTAAGATGCATCTTGCCAAACTGGTTCCACAGGATGGTGGTTTCAAACATTACGAGGGGAATTCCGACAGTCACATCAAGACCAGCATGATCGGTTCATCGGAGAACATTTTTATCGAAGATGGGAAACTTGTTCTGGGAACATGGCAAGGAATTTTTCTCTGCGACTTCGATGGACCCCGAACAAGAAAAGTTTATATCAAGATTGTTGAGGGATAGGCCCTAAGCAGTCTCTTTCTGACTGTTCCAAATCTCATCCATCTCCGTTAAACTAGTTTCTTCAAGATTTGTCCCACGTTGTTTCAGTTCTTTCTCCACTGCCTGAAACCGTCTGGTGAATTTCTGATTCCCCTTTCTCAGAGCATCTTCTGCTGAGACGTTGAGAAATCGGCACAGATTGACAAGGGCAAAAAAGAGGTCACCCACTTCTTCTTCGATGTGTTTTCTTACTCCAGTTGATTCTGCATCTTTCAGTTCTTCCAGTTCTTCGTGAACTTTATTCCACACCTGGTCCGTCTCTTTCCAGTCGAAGCCAACGTAGGCAGCCTTTTCTTGCAATCGCTGAGCTCTGACGAGAGCGGGGAGTGTGACGGGGACCCCATCCAGTCTTGATTCCCGGTTCTTTTCCGCCTGTTTGGCCGCTTCCCAGTTTTGCTTAGCGTGGAAAGGACCGTCCGCCTTCTTGTCTCCAAACACGTGAGGATGGCGCCGTACCAGTTTCTTACTGACCTGATCAATCACTTTTTCGAGCTTGAATTCACTATCCTGTTCGGCGATGTCCGCCTGAAATAGGACATGAAGAAGCATATCGCCAAGCTCTTCAGAGAGAGCTCCCCAGTTTTCACTGTCTACAGCTTCCATAACCTCATAGGCTTCTTCCAGAAAATAAGGAAGTAGGGAGTCGTGTGTCTGTTCCCGATCCCACGGGCATCCATCATCGCTACGGAGTGTTTTTACAATTCTCACAAGTTTTTCAAATCGCTCACCGTTATTCATCCGGTGTCTCCTCTCTTGAAATTTCGATTTTCAGTATTCTGTTACCTTCCATGGTTCGAACTTGAAATCTATAACTGTCATGTGTAATGGATGTACCCACCAGTGGAATGTCTCCGAACTCAGAGAAGAAGAATCCGCCCAGCGTGTCGAATTCACGTTCCTTCTCAAAAGAGATGGGAAGTTCGTCTTCCAGGTCATTGATGGGGATCCGGGCATCCACAAGCCAGCTGTCATTTCTCGTTGAGAAGATCATGGGTATCTCCTTGTCGAACTCATCACGAATCTCACCCACTACCTCTTCCACAATATCCTCCACGGTCACCAAACCCGCAGTTCCGCCGTACTCGTCCACAACAATGGCAATATTGTCTCGTCGGCGCTGGAAATCTTTAAGGAGCAAATCGATCTGCTTCGATTCCGGTACAAAGTACGGTTCTCTGCAGAGCGAGATTATGTCGGGATCTTTGCTGGTACTGTTCATTCGCGAAAGGACGTCTTTGGCATATAGAATTCCCTCGATGGAATCGAGATTACCGTTGTACACGGGGAACTTTGAGAACTTCGTTTCTTTGATAGTTTTGATGGCTTCTTCAAGAGCTACTTCGTGATCAATACCCACTACATCAATTCTTGGTACCATGATTTCCCGAACGGTAGTGTCCCCGTAGTCAAATACTGACTTGATCATTTCACTTTCTTCCTGCTCAATGGAACCGCTCTCGGCACCTAGGTCGGCCAGAGTCATCAGTTCGTCCTCCGAGTCGAAAAGGGACTCTCTCTTGAAAGGCAGGATTATTGCCAGGAGATGGGTAAAGCCGTAGAGTGGGATTGCTATGGGATATAGGATAAGCGAAAGTATCCGGATGGGCAACGAAACTGTTTTGGCGAAACGCTCGGAATTCCGAATCGCCATTATTTTCGGTGTGATCTCGCTGAGCAACAAAATCGTAAGTGTGATAACTACTGTCTCTACAACCATGAGAAGGGCCACATTCACTTCGAGCTTTACCGCGATGTCGGCGGTGATGAGTGCTGCAAGGATCGCCATGACGGTATTCACAATTGTGTTACCAGTGAGGAGAGTAATGAGGAGGTGCCTTGGATTCTCAAGTAGCGCTAACGTTCGCCGGTTCTGTTGGCCGGAAAGACTCGTTCTCTTCAGAGAAAAGTAGGCTGCCTCGGCTCCTGAAAAGAGTGCCGACAGGGCGAGAAGGACCAGAAAAAGGACAATCTTCTCCAGGATCACTGTATCAGGATTTGTTTGAGAGCAAATTCCTTAAGTAGACGGTCTTCTTCTTCCTTCATAGAGGCCTTTTGTTTTTCCGTTTTGTCGTTGCGGCCCAACAGATGAAGGCATCCGTGACAGACAAGTCTTGCAAGCTCCCGCTCCAGCGGTTCGCTGAATTTTGTGCAGTTTTCGGCGGCCCTTTTTGGCGAGATGTAAACCTCGCCTTCAAACGGCTCACCGCTTTTATCCAATCGAAAGGCGATGACGTCCGTGTAAACGTCTTTATTGAAATAGTGATTCTTCAGCTCTCTCAGCAGCTCATCATGTGCAAAGATGACAGTTAACTGACCATCTGACTGACCCCCACGAGAGAGTATGTTTTGAGCGAGTGATTTTACAGGAGCTGGGTCGATCTCATACTCATCATCGACCACTTCAACATCTATGGAGATCATTTAGAGACGTTTTCTTCCTGCAGTTCCTCCTTCTGATCGGGATATTTGATCCTCAGGTGGTAAATGCCACGGAAAACAGACATCATACCATGTCGGCCATCTACGTCACCCTTTATTCTTTTCAGATCACTCATTGTTAGAGGACATTCATCCAGTTGCTCCTCTTTCAATTTCTTTTCAATGATCTTGTCCGCCATAGATTCAATTTTGTTGAGGGTTGGGTTTTTGAGGGATCTGACCGCCGCCTCTACAGCTTCGCAGATCATAAGGAGCCCTGTCTCTTTGGTATTGGGTTTTGGACCGGGATATCTAAAATCTTCCTCGCTTAATGTTCCTGCTTCTTCGCTCTGTTGATCCAGGGCTTTGTTATAGAAGTAATCGATACGCGATGTACCGTGGTGCATGGGGATAAAGTCGGCTACGGCTGGAGGCAGGCGATATTCATTTCCAAGCTTTATACCATCTTTCACGTGACCTACGATGATCTTGGATGAAAGTGACGGTGTAAGAGAGTCGTGCGGATTTTCACCTCCGAACTGGTTTTCAATGAAGTATTCAGGTCGCGTCAGTTTGCCGATATCGTGATAGTAAGCCCCGACCCGAGAGAGCAGAGGGTTGGCCTCCACAGCATTAGCGCACGACTCGGCCAGATTCCCAACAACGACGCTATGATTGAAAGTACCGTTAGCCTCTTGGGAGAGTTTCTTGAGAAGGGGATGGTTAAAATCAGTAAGTTCCAGGAGAGTCAAATCGGAAGTGACTCCGAAAATCATTTCAAACAGTGCGCTGATGCCGTATGTAATAAAAGGTGCCAGTACACCGCTGATGGTCATGTAGAGCATATTGTTTCCGATGTCTGTCCAGTGGAGTCGTGTGATGATACCCAAGGCCAAAATGGTGTCGGTGCCGCGAATAATTATTAAAAGAATTTCCCGAAAAACTTGGGCTCGTGTTCTCAGCTG
>JAYZCL010000016.1:0-79932 GCA_036338335.1 Fidelibacterota bacterium | reverse complement strand
GGAATAATTGCCTGTGGCATTAGCCGCAGCACCGAGGGCAGTCCCCTCAATCACCACGTTTGCACCAGCCAGTCCCGATCCTGTTTCCACATCAGTCACTCGACCAGACACCGTCGCCTGAGCGAACATCGAAACTGGTAGGGAAAGGAAAAGGAAGGGAAGGATTATACGACTCTTGTTCATTAGCCTTCTCCTTCTAATGGATTATTTGTTTCAATATGTTTACAGCGGGAGTTCCGAGGTCTGAATTTCCGCACTACGAGCTGATATAATTTTCTGATTTTAGAAGCATTTTTGCAAGCTTTTTCCTCCTCTTTTCGACATCTGATTCCACTCAAAACCAACTGTTTTCAACACGCCCTGAAGCTTACCGAAAAAAGCCGCTTCTAATGTATGCAGATAACTGATTGAGAGAGAGGAATTCGTGAGAGTTTAATTTGAACTTTGTGAAATGTAAGAAGAAAATTGAAAAACCAACTTGGGCGAAAAAGGGCGGCTGCTTCGCTCTTGTCAGTCTTAGCCCAACACGTTGGATAGTAGAACCCAATCCGAATTTATTCGACATACGTAAATTTATTCTGAAGAATCGAAAAGATAGGCCGGGAGTTGTGAAGAAGAAGCCATTAGGAAAACTCTGTTTGTCTTTAGGATTGAAGACTGCCAACTTTAAATTTGACTGTTGGACAGGGCCCATAGCTCAATGGTTAGAGCAGCGGACTCATAATCCGTTGGTTCGGGGTTCAAATCCCTGTGGGCCCACTTACGTGTCTCGCCTTATCTCAATCCTGTTTATAGTCGTTGTCACTATTCAAGCTGAACAACTGATAGCGCTCCAGCTTCCGAATAATCTACAGTTCGAAATGACCGAGTCCGAAGCGCTGTCGGTGATGGAAGCCGCCACCGATTCCGCGATCACCATAGTGGATCGGGACACTTACCAAATTCTCACGGTGAAGTTTATGCAAGTATACGGGAAAAATCGTGTGAACCAGTTGAGGGCATTCGTCTCCGCGCAGAAAGGACTTTTTTCTGTAGAAGAAGAGACCTTTCTGAAATGGGACCATCAGCAACCCGAGAGTGAGAATCTGGAAGTTCACAGACGCGTCCTTGAGTCGGTACTAACTCACCTTCGACAGCAATACGGCGATGAAGATTTACTTGAAGAGACGCCAGTCGGCGAACGCCATGGCAGATTTCAGCACGTTACCGCGACATGGCAGTTCCCTGATGAGAGGTGGATACATCTCATCTACGAACCGCAGGATTGGTCTCTCTATCCTGAATTGGTGAAGGTTGTGGTCATTTACCGAAGTAGCGTACTCGATCCACGGATGAGTCAGGCTGATGGATCTCCCAATTCCTTCAGAAATTCAAAACGGTAGATTCCGGCATCGTGACCGTCCCCCCAGGTAAACTGAAGGGCGTAATAACCCACGGGTTTTATCCTCGCAATGCTGTATCCCCCATCACTCTTGGGTCTGCCGTATCCCATATAAAGATTCCCGAGAGCGTCAGTCTCACCTGAGCACTCGGCGCAGGGACATGCCTCCCGTAATCCCTTAAGTGGAATATACGACTCATCACCCCTTTTCCACTTGATCACAAGGAGGTCGTTTATTACCTCGTACCTGTCCAGAACGTCAGTCACAGCTTCACTCCTTTGTTTTGCGAATTGACATCGGTTAAATTTGCCCCACGAATTAAGGACCATCCAAGAGTCAATCTTGGGTTCGTAGCTCAGTTGGTTAGAGTGCTGCGCTCACATCGCAGAGGTCGCAGGTTCAAGTCCTGCCGGACCCACACAATGCGTCGAAGTATTCAAAGTGAACAAGAATTCGCCTTCGGAAGGTCATTCCAAGGAATCAATTTGGGTCGATCTCTCTCATGACCCTTCACAAGAGAAACCTTCCAAGAGGCTGTCCTGCGTCTGTTGCCACGGGTTTCCGAACTTTCGGAGCCAGAGTAAACTAACATGAGAGGGCTTGGCGCGACTCCAGTTTTCCAAGCTCTCGCCTTCCAATCACCTTTCACGCAACGTACAGTTGCAATGTATTGTCCCAGGGAGTAGAAACATGCGTCTTATAGCCCATTTGGTCAATCTTCAGGAAGTCGACACTGCCATTATGGAGATCGAAGAACTTCAGGGCGATCTCCCTTCAAAGGTAGAAGAATTGACTGCCACCATGTTCCAGCTGGAATCTGCGATCACTACAGCTGAATCCCGGTTGACTGAAATCGAACTTGAGATCAGAAAAATGCAGACGCTGGAGCAGGAACGAAAAGACAAAATCTCCAAACTCCAAGACCAGCTCTATCTGGTAAAAACGAACCGGGAATATGACGCCCTCATGGCTGAGACTGATCATCTTAAGGGTCAACTCGATGAAGAAGAATTGTGTGAACTGGAGCTCAGTGAAGAGAAGGATCAGGTTTCGGAAAAGCTTGAGGCCGACAAAACTAAAAACGAGGAGATGTCGCAGCAACTGGGAACTCAGAAAAAGGAGTTAGAGAGCCGTATTTCGGAAACCGAAGAAGAGCATACCGAACTGATCAGAAAGCGCGAAGATCTGGCAAAGAATATTGATAATCCCAACCTCGCACTATATGATCGTGTTCGCGCCGCCAAGGAAGGTATAGCGGTGGTGCCGGTCTTGAATCAGGCCTGTGGTGGGTGTCACTCGCGGATCCCCTCCCAGCTTGAGGCGGATATCCGAAGCGGAAAACAGATGACCCAGTGCAACACATGCCGTAGAATTCTCTACTGGGAAGAGGCGGAAGATCCATCTTAATTTTTGACAGCTATTTGAGCTCAGAGCCGGTCGTGTGGTTACTCTGTTCGCCTCTGGCAGACAGAGAGGAAAGTCCGAACACCGCAGGACAGGATGCCTCCTAACGGGAGGGGTTCCTTCCGCCAACTGGCGGAAGGAATACGGAAAGTGCAACAGAGAGTAGACTATCCCGTTTTTTCGGGATACAGGTGAAACGGTGGTGTAAGAGACCACCAGTCTCCGGTGAAAACCAGAGAGCTTGGTAAACCCCATCCGGTGCAAGACCGAGTAGGAGAGCATGAGGTTGTCCGCCTCGATATGACTCTCGGGTTGGTTGCGTGATCCCGATGGTGACGTCGTGACCAGATGAATGATCACAATCCCGTCATCTTGATGACAGGATACAAAATTCGGCTTATAGACCGGCTCTGAATAATTCCTCGCCATGGCCACCTGGAAACTGAAAGATCCCGATCCCGCACATGTCGCCCGTCTGGCCGACGAATTTAAAGCTTCTGAGATTATAGCTCGCGTTCTCGCTTCCCGTGGAGTAGAGTCTCTCGCCGCATCCCGGGCATTCTTTACCCCAAATCTCACCAACCTTCATGATCCTTTCCAGATGAAGAACATGGATAAGGCTGCAAAGTTGGTGAAGTCACACGTTGGGCGGAAAAAGAAGGTATTAATTTTCGGCGACTATGACGTGGACGGCACGACCGGCTCGGCGGCGCTCTACCTATTTCTAGACGGGATCGGATGCCATACAAAAGTTTACATCCCGGACAGAATCACGGAAGGATACGGTCTCTCAAAAACAGGAATTGACGCAGCGAAAGATTGGGGTGCTGACCTGTTGATCAGCTGCGACTGCGGAATCAACGCCACCGAGGAGGTGGCGTATGCTAAATCTCACGAAATGAAAATTATCATTACAGACCATCACACCTCCGATGATAGGCTACCAGATGCTGATGCAATTCTCAACCCAAAGCTGTCTGGATGTGATTATCCGTTCAAAAGTCTCTGCGGCGGCGCGATAGTCTTCAAACTGATGCAGGCCGTTGCAGAATTGCTTGGCCTTGGAGAGGAAGCGGTCTTCAAACATCTTGACCTTATCACACTTGGAACCGCCGCTGACATTGTTCCTCTCACTGATGAGAACCGAGTGATCGTAGCCCACGGCCTTGAACTTCTGGCAAAAACTCAAAAGCCCGGTCTTCGGGCGTTGCTGGAAGTGAGTGGGCTTGGTGGAAAGCCCCTTACCGTTGGTCGGATGTTGTTCAGAGCAGCACCGAGAATCAATGCAGCAGGACGCCTCGGAGACGCAAACCGCGCCGTTCGATTGCTCACCACGGACAGTTTTTCGGAAGCAGAAAAATTGGCAGGGGAACTGGATGACGAGAACAGGGAGCGGCAGGAGATTCAACAGTCTGTTGTGGATGACGCCATCCGAAAGGTCAATGCCGAGATTGATCTCGAGAAGGAAAGTGCGATCGTGTTGTGGAAAGAAGCGTGGCACGAAGGAGTCATAGGTATTGTCGCGTCGAAGATTAAAGAGACATATCATCGGCCCACAGTCATTATCTCTCTTACAAACGGTACCGGAAAAGGCTCCGCGAGAAGTGTCGCTGGTTTTGACCTATTCAAGAACCTGACGCTGTGCAAAGACCTATTGGAAAGCTACGGAGGCCACCCAATGGCGGCGGGACTTACAGTGAACATCGAAAAGCTTGATGACTTTCGAAACCGATTTTCGACCCTCGCCAGAGAAATGCTGGATAGCAGCCAACTGGTAAACGCACTTGACATTGAAGGTGAAATAGACTTAAATCTTATCGATCGCAGGTTTATGAAATTCCTTGAAAAGCTCGCCCCTTTCGGCCCCGGGAACATGACCCCAAAATTCATTACCCGAAATGTTATACCAGCAGGTAATCCACGACTGGTTGGTAAAGGCAATGATCATCTGAAATTCAGTGCCAGACAGGGCAACACAAGTTATGACGCAATCGGGTTCAATCAGGGAAACCATTTCGAAAAAATGATAAACGGAAAGCCCATCGACATCGCTTATGTCGTTGAGGAAAACGAGTGGCAAGGCAATTCCTCAATCCAGTTAAACATCCGGGATATTAAGCAGGGCTGAAATGACCAGAGCAAAGATTACCGGCGTGGGCCATGCCGTTCCTGAGCGGGTGGTGACCAATGCTGATCTCGAAAAGTTGATGGATACCACCGATGAATGGATCATCGAGCGGAGTGGTATCAAAGAGCGTCGCCATGTGGACGAAACAACATCTGCATCCGATCTCGCCGTCGAGGCTTCATCAGTTGCCTTGGATTCGGCGGAAGTAAGTCCCGACGATGTAGATCTGATAATCTTCTGCACAATTTCTTCGGACTATTTCTTCCCCGGCGGGGCGGTGCAGGTTCAAGAAAAAATGGGTATGAAAAACATTGGCTCCTTTGATCTGAGGGCTGCCTGTTCCGGATTTGTATACGGCCTTTCCGTGGCAGATCAGTTCATTCGCACCGGCACCTACAAAACAGTACTGCTTATAGGTGCAGAGGTTCAGAGTGGTGCACTTGAGTTCGATACAGCACACAGAGATATGGCAGTTCTGTTTGGAGACGGCGCAGGAGCTTTGGTTCTTCAGTCGTCGAAAGATGACATCGGTGTCCTATCTACTCACCTTCATGCAGATGGAAAACATCTGCATGACCTTTGGCTTCCAGCACCAGGAAGTAATTACAAACCGTTCATGAGCAAGCAGCTGATTGATGATGGTCTTCACACTCCTTCCATGAACGGTCGGGAAGTTTTCAAGAATGCTGTTACACGGTTCCCGGAAGTTATCCATGAAGCACTGGACCACAACGATCTCACCATGGACGACGTTGCACTGGTGATCCCCCATCAGGCCAACCTCCGCATCAGTCAGGCTGTAGCGAAACGGTTGGGGGTAGACATGGAAAAAATCTACAGCAATATTCACAAATACGGGAATACGACTGCCGCTTCAATCCCAATCGCTATGTCGGAGGCGCTGGCGGAAAGACGGTTCGGCGTCGGAGATAACATTATTCTCGCAGCTTTCGGCGCTGGATTTACCTGGGGCTCCGCGGCGATCCGCTGGTGAGATACTGTCTCATCTCTTACATGCCATCTCTTCTGGTCTACCATGATTGATTTTTTCCTGAACGAAGAACAACAAATTCTTCGGGGAATGGTGCGCGATTTTGCCAACAACGAGATCGCTCCAATTGCAGCCGAACTTGATGAAAAAGGTGAATTCCCATCTGAAATCATCGCAAAAATGGGCGAACTTGGTCTCATGGGCATTCCCTTTCCTTACGTTTACGGAGGGGCTGGAATGGATTATGTGAGCTATGCCACTGCCGTTTACGAAATAGGAAAAGTGTGTGCCTCGACCGCGATCACCATGGCAGCCCACACCTCGCTCGGGATGACGCCCATCTTCCTTGTCGGAAGCGAAGATCAGAAACGAAAGTACCTCCCCCCTCTCGCATCCGGAAAGATGATCGGTGCGTTCGGCCTAACGGAAGCGGAGGCCGGCAGTGATACCGCCGCCACAAAAACTACCGCCGAGAAAGAAGGGAGTGAATGGATCCTTAACGGCGGAAAAGTTTTTACCACGAACGCCGGCGTTGCTGGAATCATCACCGTCACCGCAAAGGTTATTGAGAATGGAAAAGAAAAGGGGATCGGCGCCTTTATCATTGAAGCAGACAATCCCGGCCTCAAGACCGGTCCTCTGGAGAAAAAAATGGGGTGGAATGCTTCGGATACGCGCCAAATATTTTTCGAGGATCTACGCCTTCCGTCAAAGCAGCTCCTTGGTGAACCAACGGAAGGATTCAGAACTTTCCTAAAGACACTTATGACAGGACGAATCTCGATAGGCGCGCTCTCGTGCGGCACCGCGGAAGGAGCCTATGAGGCCGCCTTGAAGTACTCTAATGAGCGTGAAGCTTTTGGGAAGCCGATTCACCGATTCCAGTCGGTTGGATTCAAGCTTTCAGAGATGGCCACGGAGATCGAGGCATCGAAACTGCTCGTCTACCAGGCCGCAAAAAAGTATGACCAAGGTCACTCGATCGTGAAAGAGGCGGCCATGGCAAAACTGTTTGCTTCCGAAGCAGCAATGAGAGCAACCACTGAAGCCATCCAGGTATTCGGGGGTTACGGCTACATAAAGGAATATCCCGCTGAGAGATATTTCCGAGACGCCAAAGTGCTGACCATTGGGGAAGGAACGAGCGAAGTCCAGAAGATCGTTATTCTCAAGGAAATCCTAAAGTCACTAGATACCGCTATTTCTGTTTAATTTTTGTTTAATATGACCCTGTTAAATCGCAAACGCAGATCCAAACTGTCGAATGAACAGAAGCGAATCCAGATCAACCGATGGCTGATTCTAACTGGACTGGTCATCGCCATCTCATTTCTTTTCCCTGGTGGAAAGGCTCTGGAGTACAACTATGAACTGGGGGAAGTGACGCGAGAAGAAATCGTTGCTGAATTCAATTTTCCCATTCTGAAACAGGATGAACAGCTCAAGAAGGATCTTGGAGAGGCGATCAGAATGGAGCCTTACAGATTTGAGCGGCGGTACGATATCACGGAGAAGCAGTCAACTGAAATTGAACAACTCGTGACTGCTATTACCGATCTGTCGCAGGCCGGTGCTACACACCAAGAGACGCTCCAATTGCGATGGGAAAAACGATATGGCGAAGAAGAGGAGAAGCTAAAGACCAGAGCCGTCACGGACAGCGCCGTTCTTGCAACGCTTCAGGAACAGTTTTCCGAAAGGTATCCCTTTGACCTCAACGATCCGGAATGGGATCAGTTCATCGCCTTGGACAGTAAAGAGGGTGCAAAACCCAATCTCGATTCTCTCACTCTGATCCTTCAGAATATCAGCAGAAACCAGTGGGCAGTGGGGATTCTTGATATTCCTCGTACCGAAATCAAGAGTGACGAAATCACAGTCGCGTCATCCGATATCTCCGAGATTATGTCAAAGCAAGATCTCCTCGATCTGGAAGAAGCGTGGACAGAAGCAAAGAAAGAGATTACCGAAGTGTATCCTAATGATGAGCTGACCCGAAATGTTGGATATAGAGTAATCGTGGAATTCCTGAAACCCAACGTCATTTTTGACAGCGAACTGACCGAACGGCGTCAAACTACTGCGACATCGAGAGTTCCGCGTTACCAGGGGATCGTGATGCAGAATGAGAGGATCGTAGATATCAATACGCGAATCACATCCGAAACTCTACTCAAACTTCAGTCTTATCAGCACGCGATTGAACAACAGGAACGGACGGAGCAGGGACTGGCGATCGTACTCCCATGGATCGGTCGCTTCATTCTAGTGACAGCTATTCTTTCACTCTTCTTCGTTTCCATGCGGACACATCGCCCTGAACTGTTCAATAACAACGGCATTCTGCTTCTGTTTAGTCTACTTTTCTTTCTTATCATTGGCGTGTCTCACCTATTTGTCATCACCTTTGAATTGTCCGAGTATCTCATTCCATTCACAGTTGGTGCCATGGTTTTGACTGTTCTCTTTGATGGAAGGATCGCAATGTCTGCCACGATCACACTGGTCGTTCTTGTGGCGTTTATCATCGGCGGAAAGCTCGATTTTGCTATCATTGGTCTATTCACCAGTCTGGCTGCAATCTATGCCGTCCGTCAGTTGAGAACACGGGCACAGCTGTTTACTGCAATCCTATTCATCGTGGTAAGTGGTGCGGTGGTACTTATCGGAATCGGAATAATAAAAAGATTCCACTGGATGGATATTGGGAACGATCTGCTGTATATGGCCATCAGCGGGGTACTTTCACCTTTCATTACTTACGGTATCAGCGCTCTTTTTGAGGTCATCTTTGGGGTCACCTCTGACTTAACACTGCTCGAACTGACCGACTTCAATCATCCTCTTTTAAAGAAACTTTCACAGGAAGCCAATGGAACTTTCAATCACTGCGTCGTGGTTGGAAATCTGGCGGAGTCGTGTGCGAATGCCGTAGGTGCCAATCCACTCCTGTCTCGCGTCGGAGCCTATTATCACGACATTGGAAAATTGACGCGGCCCGAATACTTTGTCGAGAACCAGTTTGGAGGTGAGAATCCCCACGACTCCCTCACTCCATCTCTCTCATCAAAGATCATTGTGGGCCATGTCAAAGATGGAATAAAACTTGCCAAAGAATACCGTCTGCCGCCGGCGGTGGCCGATTTCATTCCCACGCACCACGGCACATCACGCATAGATTACTTCTACTCCAAAGCGTTGGATCAAAAAAAGAATGACGAAGCGGGATCTATTCGGGAGGATGATTTCAAATATTCAGGCCCGAAACCAAAAACTAAAGAGACGGGACTTCTGATGATCTGCGAAGCAGTGGAAGCGGCGGTTCGTTCTCTCAAGGACCCAACACTGACCAAAATCGAAGGAATGGCGGACAAGATCATCGAAAAACGTTTGAAAGAAGGGCAGTTGGACGACTGTCCCCTCACCATGGCCGACCTTACGAAAATGAAGGGTGATGTCCGGGGACGCCACGGGATGATGCCCGTCTTCCGCGGAATCTACCACCTCAGAATAGAATACCCTGATCAGGCGGAAAAGATCACCGTTGAATGATCACAGTTTCCGTTGAGGTGGTCGATAATCAGCTCAAAATTGACGGCGACGCCGTCAAATCACTCGCAAACAAAGTACTTACGGATGGAGGTCAGTCCGAAGGAAATCTCACCATCATTTTTGCCCATGATGAGATGGTGCGGAAGATGAAGATTACCTATTTCGATCAGGATGTCTATACCGACGTAGTCTCCTTCCGACTGGACGAAAAAGAGGAACCTTTTGAAGGAGAAATTTACATCTCACCTGCAAGAGCGATGGAAAACGCGGGTCAATTTGATGAACCTGTATCCCATGAGCTGGCAAGACTCGTTTGCCACGGTTGCCTCCATCTCTTAGGGCATCAGGATGACACTCAAACCGGGAAGAGAGCTATGAGGTCCAAAGAAAATCGGCACCTTCAGGAATTCCAACTCGAGCTGATCCTGAACCAGTGATTCTCGGAAAATTTCTCCTTTTCCTGGCGCTCCTGGCTCTGTCCGCCCTGTTCTCCGGCGCTGAGGCTGCCTATTTTTTAGTCAGCAAAAGAGGACTCACTTCAGACGAAACGGAGGAAGTGGCAGCCCTTCTGAAGAATCCAAAGCACCTCCTCATTACACTCCTGACAGGGAACACCATCGCCAATACGGGTATGGCGATTCTTGCTGCTCTCATTACCGCGGACATTGCATCCAGATTGAATATGAACACAGCAGTTCTCATGGCACTGGAAACTGTGGTAATTACTTTGACGATTCTATTGATCAGCGAGATTACACCAAAGATTCTGGCTATAAGAGATTCCGAGCGGTTTGCGGTCAGGGTATCGCTGCCGTTGAGAATCTTCATGCTCATCCTCTATCCGATCGCAGTTCCGCTCTATGGCTTAACACATCTTTTGTCCCGGCTTTTTCGTTTCAAGAGCGAAATGCTCTTTGATTCTGAGGATGAGCTTGTTGCGTTGGCCGATCTTGGTGCCGAAAGTGGGTCAATTGAGCCGGAAGAGAGCGAAATGATCAAATCTGTTTTTGATTACGGTGATACGGCCGTCCGTGAAATTATGGTCCCGCGAATAGACATTGTCGGCATCGATAACAGGGCCACCATCGATGAAGCAATTACGATTATCAAAGAGTCGAAGCTGTCGAAGTTCCCAGTTTACAACGGCAACCTTGACTCCATCGAAGGGATCCTGTACGCAAAGGATGTCCTACCTCATATTAACGGCGGAGCACGCACGGAAGCTATCGCTCCTCTTCTTCGGGAACCGTATTTCGTACCGGAATCAAAACAGATTGCTTCCCTGCTGAAAGAGTTCCAACGGCGGAAAAACAACGTGGCAATCGTGGTTGATGAGTATGGCGGCACCGCCGGGCTTGTAACAGTGGAAGATATAGTGGAAGAAGTGGTGGGCGAAATCCGGGATGAATTTGACAGAGAAACACCAATGGTGATTTCGACAGGAGTAAATCGCTGGCTGGTGGACGCGCGGCAGCCGATCCATGACCTTGAAGATGAGCTCCCAATCAAATTTGAGGAAGAACGAGAATTCGACACATTGGGTGGATTCTTCTTCTCCCAGTTCGGCGATATCCCGACGGTGGGGACAAATGTTGTCCTGGACAATTTCAGATTTCAGGTAAGGACCATGGAAGCTAATCGTATACTCAAGATCGAGATTTTCAGAGAGGAGAGAGTAGATGAAGAACGGTAAAAGATTTGAGAAGCTTGTTGGCATAATACAGGAACTCCGAGGTAATAACGGTTGCCCATGGGATAAAGAACAGACTCACGACTCCCTTCTACCGTACTTCCTTGAGGAAACATACGAGGTGATGGAATGTGTCGATAAAAGAGACTGGGAGGCGCTGTCAGAGGAACTGGGAGATGTACTGCTCCATGTGCTCTTTCAGACGGACATCGCCGAAAAGAACGGCGAATTCAAACTGGACCTCGTCCTTCGTCAGATCAGTGACAAACTTGTGAGGCGCCATCCTCATGTTTTTAGTGACAAGGAAGCCGATAGCGCGTTCCATGCAAAACAGAACTGGGAAACGGCAAAACAGCACGAGAAGAAGCGGGAATCAAGACTGGACGGTGTACCAGCTACGCTTCCTGCTCTCGTCCGAGCACAACGGCTGCAGCAGAAAGCCGCATACGTCGGTTTCGATTGGGAAGAAACGGGCCAGGTTTGGAAAAAAGTTCACGAAGAGATCGAGGAGTTGAAGGCAGCAGAATCGGGTGGCAAAAAAGACAGAATTGAAGAAGAAGTCGGTGACCTTCTCTTTGCACTGGTCAACCTCTGCCGGTTTTTCGAAATTTCGTCAGAAGACGCCCTTAGGAAAGCCAACAAGAAGTTCACAGACCGGTTTCAGTCTCTCGAAAAGGAACTGAAAAGACAGGGAAAGAAACTGGAAAATATGAACTTAGCTGAGATGGATGAGATCTGGGACAGGCAGAAAGAATCCTTCCGGACTCAGTGAACTTTACCGACCGTCAGTACAAGAGGCCAGCTCACTTTCATCACCATATCTGAGTTCCCCCATGCCGCTGCAAGGTCTGAGTCAATGAGGTTGAGGGGATCCTCTCCTTCTCTTTTCATATAGTTATGTACCGCTGACCAGGTTCTCAGATAACCTGTCATAGCGTCCAGCTCCCAGAATGCCGTTATAGCAAGTAGTGGCGTCTCAACTCTCTTAAAGGGAAACGGTAGGGTTGAGTAACCGGTCTCAATGTGCTGCCTCTCCGGGAACCAATAGCCTTTCATAATCTCCCTGTAGAAACGATTGATCACTGCGTCCACTTCCGGATTTACCAAAAGGAGGTCATAACACCAGACAGCTATAATTCCATGCTTCTTAGAGACTCGCTGAACTTCCCGGTAGAACCGGTGGGTATCTAGCCAGTGAAGAGCCTGGGCAACTGTGACGAGATTAACTGAATCGTCTTCAAGGCCAGACGATTCGGCGGGAGCAACACCGTAGCAGACGTTTGGATGCTGAGTCCCATTCTTGATCTGATCAGCACTGAGGTCTGTAGCAATGACTTGTTTAAAGTGATCGGCCAGCCTCACCGCCGCTTGTCCGTTACCCGTTGCACAGTCCCATGCGGTCTCTTTCTCAGCAACAATTGAGGCGAGAAAATGGAACAGTTCTGAGGGGTATCGAGGCCTATTGGCCCTATAGTCCTCAGCGTAAGAGCTGAAATGGTCCTTGAGCCTCAGTTGCCCTACTCTTCTCTGATCTTCAGGAAAACTTTCCGTGTGCGAGGTCCGTCAAAATCGCAGAGAAACAGACCTTGCCATGTCCCAAGAACAAGTCTTCCTCCTTCTATAAATACTGTTTCTGAAGATCCAACCATACTCGTCTTGATGTGACTATCAGAGTTCCCTTCATAGTGACGGAAACTACCGTCCCGAGGAACCATCTCGGCAAAATGCATTTTCATATCCCGCACCACATCAGGATCAGCACTTTCGTTAATAGTAATACCGCAAGTTGTGTGAGGCACATAAATGGTTACTGTTCCAGAGTCGGCGGAAAACTTGGCTACTTCCTTCGCAACCTGTTCGGTGATATCAACAAAATCAACTCGTTCAGCAGTTTTGACGGAAAGTTGGGCCATGATTGAATTCCTCCATGAAATAACTAGAAATAGGCGGCGACGCCAAGTTGAATCCCCGCCGACCGTACAGGGTTGTCGGTGAAATCGCGGTGCCAGTTGTATTGATAGACAATCTTTACTACGCTGTTTTCCACCGCTCGAAAACTGGTGGCGACTGTGATCCTCGAAAGTTCATCGCCGATATTGGTGCCTGTCGATTCAAATGATCCAACGTTTAGATCCACTTTTTCCAGCCGGAGAGTTGCAATCAAACTGGAATTTTTAAAGTTGAACAGTGTGCCACGGAAATAGTCGAAATTGAATTCAGTGTAGGCGCCCCATTGTGAGCTTCCTGCAAGCTCTTCAAGACCATCGGGAACATCAACAGTGGCAACGGCTAATTCACTTTGCCAATGAAAACGGTCCCGTTGCACGTCGTGATCGATTGCTGCAATACCGAGCGATCGTCTCTCATCGACCTTCATCCCCTCCTTTTGAAAACTGTTGTAAGGACCCCGGTAGAAAGAGAGTCCCACCTCGCCGAGAAAGCTGTTCTCGATTTTTAGTCTGCCTGTCACCGAAGGAGTACCGTTGTTATCTTCTTCAAGTATTTTTGCGGACTTGCCTCCGGCAATGCGTGTTCCCATTGTTTCATTGGAGATAATCCCATCTCCAAGACCATTGACAAGATAAAGCTCATATCCGATCCGGCTTGATTTGTTTAGGTATCGCTGTCCGAAAAGTCCGAGTCCCATCTCTGAAAGTGTGGCCGGGATAATCAGTGTGGAGACCAGCGGACGGTCGATAATGTTGTACTTGGGGCTGTCGTGCTCAACATTGAAACGGCCGAGAGGCGGCAGAAGAACCCCCATCCTGAAACTGAACATTGGAGAGAATGTCATATCGAGAATTGCCGTTTCTAACGCAATCTCTTCTGTTCCATGTTCGAACTCCAGTTCTGAGAAAAATCGGACGTTTTCCGCCACCACTGAAAAGAGGAAAATATTAAATCGCCGTGCTTCGAACGAGAGTCCTTCTGAGATCCCTTCTTCCACAAAATAGTTGCTGTTTGCTTCAAAGTAACCACCAATGGCAGCGTTGGCCCCTAGTGTAGAGACAAAGGGGCGATCGTAGATAGGATGGCCTGTGGAGTCACTCTGGGCAAACAAAGAGCCAAAAGAAAGCAGTAGAGCAAGTGACGTCATTCCGCGTTTCATTGTTCCAAAGCTATAAAGAGATTCCCGTTTCCGTCTTCTGTGACGTGAAAGATCTGTAGATCTTGCTCCGCGGGTCCGGACAATACCCTACCGTCAAAATCAAATTGACTTCCGTGACAGGGACAGTCGAGAGAATACTCGAATACTTCCGGACGGCACGCCTTGTGGGTACAGCTGAGTAAAAGGGCGGTGTAGTTTCCCAGATCACTCCTATGGACAACGATTGGCGGTGCCAGACCTCTTTTGACAATGACCGAAGGATTCTCAGCTAAAGCGGACACCGGAATTGACAGCCCCTTATCACTTACTTCCGGCGTCACAGACGGGACCGGGGAGCAACTTGTCGTGGAGAGAGAGATTCCCCCGCACAACGCCGCCGTTGCTGTACCGCATGCGGTCCGCATAAACTGTCGCCGGCTCGCCATCAAAGCGATTCCAAGAATTTGAGAATTTGTATCTGCTCGACTTCTAACAGCGTCATGAATGCTTCCCTGCTTCCGGCGGCTTCACCGCCGTGGAGTCGGATAACTTCTTTTAAGTCAGAGGTACGACCGTCATGAAGATAATATGGAAAACCGCCGATGGTATCTTTGATGAGACCAAGCCCCCAAAGCGGAGTGGTACGCCACTCCCTTCCGGTCGCTTCACCTTCAGGATAGTGATCAGACAGCTCGTCCCCCATGTCGTGGAGAAGGAGATCGGTGTAGGGTGAAAATGTTTTGTGGGACAGAACATCAATATCAGATTCGCCAGTAGTCAATTGAGGAATATGACATCCAACGCATCCGATCTCCCTGAACAAATCTTTCCCCGCCTGAAATTCTGGATCATCTTCATCTCGAGGTCTCGGTGGTTTGAGTGTCCGGAGATAGAACACAACGTTTGTAACCGTCGCCGAGCCAACCTCCGGATCGGCCACCCCATCCCCGCTAAACTGCCCAGCCGATGGATTGTGAAGATCGGATGAAAAAAAATCAGAGGTGATCCCCATGTCATCTATGTACGCCGCGGCGGTCTGATGTAAGAGATCAATGGTAGTAGCTTTCCTTCCGAACCGCCCAATATAATTCATTCCCATCGATCTGTGGTGAGGTTTCGGGATAAAAAAGTCTGGCGGTGAAACGTAATTGAGGCGGCCACTGACCCCATCGCCATCTACGTCATTGGGATCGGCCAGGGCGAGTAGCAAGGAGTCGGGAATAGCTTCGAGGAATCCTATTCCGGCAACGATCGGAGCACTCCTGACACTGACCCCTGTAACGTTGGTGGGCAAAGTTTCAGCGGGATAACCGGGGATGGATCTGTTCTGAAGTTGGGGGCCGCCTTGAGATTCCATATAGTCAAAGTGACCACTACTCAAATCCCGGCCGAATCGAGTCAGGTTTGTGGAGGGGTGGCCTTTGCCATCGCCGGCATGACAACTGACACAGGACGGCATATTAAAAATTGGGCCAAGACCCGATTCCACGGTAAACACCTCTGCGAAAGCTTCATCGCCTGCGGCAAACGTCGCTTTCTGTGCAAGAGACAACTCTGCAATCGGGCCATCTAGGAGGAGATCAGGATTCTGCTCTTCCGGGAAAAAGGGCTCGCAGGAGCTAACAAGAAAGATTGACAAAAGAGCGAAAGGATGAGGTTTTTTCATGGCGGTAGCAGAGATTAACCGAGCCCTACATCGAGGGTCATCATAATGGTAAAACCGAGCATGACCCCGATGGTGGCAAGATCGGTATTCCCTTCATACTGGGACTCAGGAATCACTTCTTCTACCACTACGAAGATCATTGCGCCAGCAGCAAAAGAGAGAGCGTATGGTAAGATCGCCTGAGATTGAATCACGATCAGAGCTCCGATGACTGCCGCAATAGGCTCTACCACTGCCGAAAGCTGGCCGTACCAGAAACTCTTGAAACGTGACACACCAACTCTCCTCAGCGGCATCGCCACCGCAAAACCTTCAGGAAAATTCTGAATTCCGATCCCGATTGCAAGAGATACAGCCCCAACAAGAGTTGCAGTCGGAAGATCGGCGCCAAGAGCACCAAAAGCAACGCCTACAGCCAAGCCTTCGGGCGCATTATGAAGCGTGATGGCCAACACCACCAAGGTGGTTCTGTTCCAGGTCGTCTCCATCCCTTCCGCAGTTTCGGACGGATACCCGATATGAAGGTGCGGCAAAATCTTGTCCATCAGAAAAAGGACGGTTGCCCCCAACATGAAACCGACCGCAGGCGGAAACCACGGGGCCACTCCCATGGACTCGGACATTTCAATCGCAGGCGCCAGAAGCGACCAGTAGCTGGCTGCAATCATAACACCACCGGCAAACCCGAGCATGGTGTCCAGCACTTTTCTGTTCACCTCTCTAAAGAAGAAGACCGCGGAGGCGCCAAGAGCTGTCATACCCCATGTGAAAATGGTGGCTAGAAATGCTTGTGTCAGTGGCTCAAGGCCTTTGAACCATTCAACCATTTATTGCTTTTCCATCAAAAGTGAATTGTAAAGAAATGCCGCCACAGCACCACCGAAAAGAGGTCCCACCCAGTAGACAATCTGATCTCCCCACTGTCCGCTAACCAGCGCCGGGCCAAAAGACCGAGCGGGATTCATAGAGGCCCCGGTGAACGGTCCGCCGGCGAGGATGTCCGCTGTCACCACCAAGCCGATCCCAAAGCCGGCGATCGCTTTGAAAGTTCCGCGCTTGTCCACCGCTGTCCCGAAGATCGCGGTGACAAGGAAAAAAGTGAGCAACGCCTCAATCACAACGGCATCCGTGGTTGAAACCTCGGTGGCCACTGACTGACCACCAAGAAATGCACCCATGGCGCCGGGAACAAACTGTTTCAGCATTACGGATGCCAGCACGGCTCCCGACATCTGCGCAATTATATAAATCGCCCCTTCCTTCATTTCCATTCTTCGCGTTATGAGGAATCCAACGGTGACGGCTGGATTGATGTGAGCGCCTGAAATATGTCCAAAAGCGGAAATCACCAAAGCCACTGTCAGGCCGTGAGCAAGTGCAACGCCCAGCAGGTCGGCCTGTCCGTTAATGATGGCAGCACCGCCGATGAAAGTAAGAAGAAAAGTGCCGATCAATTCGGCTAGTCCTTTTTGAGTTGTTTCATTCATTATGCTCTCTCCTTTAGTTCTTTTTCTGAATGCTTTCCACAAATCCCTTTGATTTCAAGATCGATCTGATTGATGATCATTCCAGACTCTTTCGAGAGTAGGTTCATAATCTCTTTATTCGACACCTCAACGTTTTGGAGTGCCCCACAAGCCTCACACCGAAAATGCTGATGCTGCCCGGTTTCCCAGTCATAACGAACGGTTTTTCCATCCTGCACACAACTTAACTCTCCGGTATCTACCAGCTGATTAAGATTGCGGTAGACTGTACCGAGACTAATCTGCGGAAGACGACGTCGAACTCGATGGTAGATATCATCGGCAGAAGGATGCACATCCATCGATTTTACTGTTTCGAGAACCTGCTCTCTCTGCCTGCTATATATCCTTAGAGCCACAGCTCACATTAACAAAAAAAACTGATCGAAACAATAAGAACAGTAATGATTACTATTCTTATTAGATTTTCTGTTGACTTTCACTCTCCATTTCCAGAAACTTCGCGACGGTTTAAAGATGAATAAGATTCTATTCCTCTGTACGGGCAACGCATGCCGATCCCAGATGGCCGAAGGAATCCTGAGAAACTTAGCCGGCGACCGCTACGAAGTTCTCAGCGCTGGAACCCATCCCACTCGAGTCCACCCCGCCAGCATTAAGGTAATGGACGAATGGGGGATCGATATTTCGCATCACACATCGGATCTGTTAGACGACTATCTTGACCAAGGCATAGACACAGTCATCACGGTGTGCAACTCCGCTAACCAGCTCTGCCCTACTTTCCCCGGCGATGTGGAGCGACTTCACTGGCCAATTGCCGATCCCTTCATAAATTGGTCCGATGATAATCATCTCCTTGAACCGTACAGGAAAACAAGAGACACAATAAAGCGGCATATAGAGGTGTTCCTGAAACTTAGAGGCTGATTCTGATGAGAATCTCTCTCATCCAACTGATTACTGTGCCCCTGTTTGGTCAGGTTATTTTCTCAGAAGTGATGTACAATTTGGCAGGAACGGACAACCTTAACAAATTTATTGGACCGTCCAACCTCGCTCAATCTCTGGTCAGCCTCGATGGTTAACTGATTCGAGATCAGTACTCAACAGATGAGATTCTCGACTTGGGATACGGGATCGTTTTGGACAAGGCGTTACGGTAATTGCATCCTTCGGAAACAGCAGTGTATATTCGCATCTCAAACGGTAAATTCGGCGGTTTGTAAAACTCCATTTGAGGTAAAACACATTTAGTATGCCCACAGCAGGAAAGAAGGCTTCTTCAACACGAAAGCGTTCTCCCGGACGTCCTAAGAAGCCCGATTACGAACGAGAGTTAGCGACCCTTTTCCAGATTCTCAGCAATGAGAATCAAATTCTCATGCGAACGGATCAGAAGGCGTTCACGCTCCTCTCAATTCTTGGCGTATTCATGGTTTTCTTCATCGTCCATTTTCTTAAAATGCAGATGACGTGGTTCATTTTCGTTTTTGTGATTGTCTACTTTGCGGCGGCGTTGGCAACCATCATTAATCTTATTCTAGTGATCGTCCCGAGGGTCCAGTCTCAAAAAGCGAAAGAGGATGATGACAATTCAAATCCCCTCTTCTTTGCCGGAATTAGCCAGTACAAGAGTTCCACAGGCTATTCAAGACACCTTCGTTCTGTTGCTAGCGATCGGGAAAAAACATACAGCCTCTTCGCCAACCAAGTCTACTCGCTGGGAATGATTAACTCCTATAAATACAAGCATCTCAAGAGCGCTATTACTTCATTCATCGTTGCCATCTCGTCTGAGCTTCTAATCATCATGGCGCTGGCATGGGCGCGAGCAATTCCATTTTTCATCCAAAAATTCCCCGCCCTCGAGAAGATACTTTCCTCCCCTTTTTGAAAAAACTTATCCTTCTGTCAGTTGCGTTTTTGATCGTAGGCTGTTCCACACCGGCTCAGCAAGGTGAAGCAGGTCCGCCGGGACCAGTGGGTGAGCAAGGCCCTCCCGGAAAAGATGGAGCGAGCGGCAAGCAGGGACCACCAGGACCTGCCGGACCACAGGGACCTCAAGGTCCACCGGGAGAATCAGTATCACCGGAAATTCTTTCTCAGCTGAACAGTATTCTGGAGAAACCTAAAATATCAAAGCAACAAGAACCCGAAAAAAAGAAGGAGACTGTTGTCGCAATTGTCTCCTTCCAATTTGGCATCGCACCGCCTATAATGGGCTTCGCGGCGATGACCAACCACGGAATTATCTACAAATTGGAGAACAAGAATATCTTCACTGTCGGCGAGTCATTTCTACGAAGCGTCCGAGTAGACACCAGAGATGACTTCGTATCCCTAGCACTTATGGCCGCTCAAGAAGGGACACAACCTTTTTATCTAGCCATGACGGCTAACGGCAGGCATTACGTCTCACAAGATTTAGAAACTTGGGCGTACCAGTCAGTGGCTCCCATCTCCCGATAAAAATAAAAAGGGCGACTGACGCCGCCCCTTTCCATTAACTTTTTTCTCGTTTCAATCAGAAACCAAACGCCAGCCCTGCCCAGACGGAAGAAAAGCTCTTAGCCCCCGGTACTACATTTTCCGCCATAGTTAGTCGATAATTAACGAAGGCGCTGAAAGTGACAACCTTCACTTGGAGTCCCGCCTGAACATGGACACCTGAACCATCAACCCAATTGTCTTTGTTCTGAACAAAATCTGTAACGGAAGATTCGAGATTCATTCCGGCACCGCCTGTGACGACGTCACCGAGAATGCTTGTCATAAGCCCCGTATCGGCGAGCTTGGAAGTTTGATGCTTATTGATTCCTCCTCCGATGTGAATTGCACCGCCGCCGAGAATAGGGAGACCGAGACCGAAAACTTTCTTGCGGGCCGTATAATACTGGGATAGTCTAGCCCAACCGAATTCGGCTTCAAGAGGGTCCACCACGGGGTTGTCAAAGCTCAGATCGTACGGCGCCACCGTGGTTTCAAAACTAGCCTCAAAATCAATGAACGGGATGGCATCAATATAAACAAACAACCCACCAAGCTGAGCACCTTCAAATCCCGCGCCCGTAAGATCAAAACTGCTAGTACTTTCATCCCATTCGCTGACGGAAAAGGAATCGGACACATACTTAAGACCGATACCAAATAGGGCATCGGCACGCTGTGCCGGAAGTAACAGTAAAACCGCAATGAGCGGCGCTGCCAGTCGTTTCATGTGAGTACCTCCAAGTTTGAATGTTGTTAGTCCCATACCTGCCGATTCAATTTAATCATACAGAAAACAATTCACAGAACTAAATCACCTATAATGCTTGTGGAACTCGTAGCTAAAACCATCGTACTAAGACACAGCTGGAAGAAATCAATTCTCTCCCTCACTTCGATCAAGGAGACGCAGGGCAATCGGCGTCTCCTTTTTTATACTGTCAACTATTTCGATTCCTCCCCACTTCAGATAAGCGACTTACCAACGCGGCCCGGTTGAAACCACAATTTCATTGATACTCCTTCAATCGCTTGTCTAAATTGTCATCTCAAGCCAGTTAGTCAGTGAAATCTTACGTAGCTATTTCAGTATCCGTTTTATCCTTGTGCGTCAGCTTGGTGGCGCAGGATTATGCCTGGCCGGTGAAAGTCGGACGAGTAGTGTCGTCCAATTTCGGTGATCCTCGGCCTCGTCGTTTCCACGCCGGACTAGACATCGCCACGAAAGGGACCAGCGGCCACGAAGTGGTTGCGGTGGACACTGGCTACGTTGAACGAATCAGGGTCTCCTCTAACGGCTACGGTCGTGTGCTTTACCAGAAACTCTCCGATGGAAAAACTGCTGTCTACGCTCACCTCGATTCCTTTACTGAACTTTTGGACGATATCATGAGAGTGGAGCAAAGCAGGAGACGTTCTTTTGAGGTAGAAAAGTATTTTCGTCCCAATGAAATGCTGGTAAACAAAGGTGATCTTCTTGGTTACTCGGGCGATTCAGGCGGCGCATTTGGTCCTCACTTACATTTTGAATTAAGAGATACACTCAACCAACCCATTAATCCTTTCATAAGCGGATTCGGACTGGATGACAGGCACAGGCCAAAGCCTGACCGCATTGCCATAATTCCGTTAGACGTAGATGCCAGAATCAACGGCGGTGCCCTTCCTCAGATCTTTCCTCTCCGTCGGTTAAATACCGCCGTTTACGAATTCCCTGATACAATACATGTCTTTGGGACTGTAGGAATGGCGCTCTCGGCCATCGATGAAATAACCGGATTTTCAATCAACTATAACATTACTGGAGTCTCCCTATCCGTTAATGATTCGGAAAGATTTCGGCTCGAATTTGATCGTTACAATTTCAGCCGAAATCATCTCATGGAAATAACGTTCGATAATTCGCTGCGCCGGTTAAATGACGGTGATTTCACCCGCCTATTTATCACTGATGACGGAACGAAATCCGATTTTGTAAAAGGGGAAGGAACGGGAAGGCTGGCATTGTCTCCAGGCTACCACACTGTCGCTCTGCGCCTCTTCGATCATGCGGGGAATGTGTCCCGAATTCAGGGTAACTTATATTACGCTCCGTCAGTTCTTATCAAAGCGGAAATCGTTTCTCAATCCGAATCGTCCCTGACCGTCGCCGTCAGTCCGGATGGAAACCCCTTTGCCATTACCGATTTCGCCTGCTACGCGTTTAACAGTAAGGGATACCCTGAGCGAAAAATTGAGGCCATTTCCAAACGGAAAGATGGACGGAAGCTGATAATTGAACTACCCCGAAAGCCCGCTGAACAAAGGATCCTTCAGTTTATAGGGATAAATCGGCTCGGCGGCGTCAGTGAACCGTTCCACCTACCTTATGGGAATGATATCACTGATCACTTGACGGTTGCCTTAGAACTGAGTCTTGCTCATCTGGAAAACTCCGTTGTACTGGAAGTTGCCGCTCGCGGATATTTTAATCAGGCAGCAAACCTTACTCTCAAAGGGAGCAGCGAACGAACTGTCACTTTACAGCAGAAGCGACCCGGAGTGTTCCAATCTGAACCGTTGAAGCCGGAAATTCTTCGAGATGGGGAAGCCGCTGTATTAACCATTTCCGGCTCCGCCACACGCGAAACACGGTTTGGCCTATTAACCGAACTGGCTGACGGAAGAGAGTATGCCACGGCCATTTCAGGGGACGGACAATGCACTCTTGAAGCAACGCCCGCTACATTTTATGACACTACATCATTCTGGATTGAGACAGTGAAGAAGCCGGTCAAAGTCGAGAACGGACGATTTTCCAGCCGTGTCTACCAGCTCCAACCGTTTGACAGAGCCCTGCGTGACACAGCCAGGGTCGGCATTAAACTTAGAAAGTCTGAAATACCTGAGAAGAAGAACGTCTACTACTATGACCGGAAAGAGGGGTGGACATTCCTTCCGACAAGTTTCTCGATTGTAGATCGACTTCTTTCAGCGCCCCTTTATAGTCTTGAAGCAGTAGCTATTATCGAAGATACGATACCTCCCAGGATCCACAATTTCATACCCGGGCCAAAAAGCCGCTATACTTCCGAAAACCTCACCAAGATCACTGGGAGGGTCGAAGATGATCTCGCAGGAGTTGCTGGACACGAAGCGATAGAGATGATCCTGAATGGAGAGAAATTATTTTTTGAATACCAGCCCGTAGAGAAAGAAGTCCGCTACCGCTTAGATGGAGTCCTAGAAGCAGGAGACTACACGCTCAATATCAGCGCTAGCGATCAGGCCGGGAACAGATCGGAAAGAGTCATTGACTTCTCTGTGAATTGATCGAAAAACCGACAGGCTGATAAAATATGTTTCTCCCTTACCGAGATGATAACCCGAGAGTGCTTATCCCCTACGTTACTTATGCTCTTGTTGGGATAAATGTTGCGGTCTTTCTCCTGCAGATGGCGGGGCCGAGAGAATTCACCCTTGTCTTTGCAATTATCCCGAAGATGGCGACGCTTGATTTTGAGCACTTTGTCCTTTCCCTTTTCACATCAATGTTTCTCCATGGGAGCATTTCTCATCTAGGCGGTAATATGCTCTATCTCTGGATTTTTTCCGATAATGTGGAAGGGATCCTTGGGCATGGCAAGTTCATCATTTTCTACCTCGTTTCAGGTCTTGTGGCTGGAATTGTCCAAACGCTTGTCGATCCTTCCTCAACGGTGCCGATAGTCGGCGCCAGCGGCGCCATCGCCGGCGTTCTGGCAGCCTATATGATCATCTTCCCACATGCGAGAGTCCATACATTTCTCTTCCTGTTTTTCTATTTCACTACCATTCGAATCCCCGCTTTCTATATCCTAGGCTTCTGGTTCCTCATTCAATTAACAAATGGCCTCTCAATCCTTGGGGTGGATACCACCGGCGGTGTTGCCTGGTTTGCCCACATCGGCGGATTCGTGGCCGGACTTGGATTGGTTCAGCTCTTGAGGAAGGTCAGTATAAAATCGTACTAATGGAACCGCTTATAAAAGCAGCTCTCGAGGTGAGGAAAAACGCATACGCTCCGTACTCGAACTACAGGGTCGGAGCAGCGGTGGAGACGGAAGATGGAGAAATTGTCACAGGATGTAATGTTGAGTCGAGCAGTTATGGTCTAACTGTCTGCGCCGAGAGGGTAGCGCTTTCCTCAGCTGTGGCACATGGGCATCGGAGGTTCAAGCGGATTGCCATTTCATCAAAGGGGGATTCGGGACCGTGTGGTGCATGCCGCCAGTTTATCTGGGATCTCTGCCGCAACATTCCGATTTTAATGGTCAACCATGACGGAACGACCGAGAAGCTGATGAGCGGTGATCTGCTTCCAAACGCTTTCGATGATCGGTTCCTCAGGAATAACGATGAGTAAAAATATACTAATCGGAATCGCCGGCGGTACTGGCTCGGGAAAGACATCCGTGGCGAAGAACATCCTGAGGAAATTTGGCGAGGGTGAGGTGGTCATTCTCGAACAAGATGCGTACTACAAAGACATGTCTCATATTCCATTTGAAAAACGGGCGAAGAAAAACTTCGATCATCCAGACGCCATCGATTTCGACCTGCTGAAGGGGCACCTTCAGAGCCTGCTGAATGACGAATCTGTGTCGATACCGATTTATGATTTTTCCACACATCTCCGTCAACCAGAGAGCAGAACTGTGGATCCCCATCACGCTATCGTACTGGAGGGGATCATGGTGCTGACAGATGAGGAGCTCAGGGATATGATGGCGATTAAGATTTATGTTGAGACCGATTCAGATGTCAGGTTCATACGTCGGCTCCAGCGTGACATTAAAGAGCGAAACAGGACAGTGGGTGATGTGATTCAACAGTATGAATCGACAGTCCGGCCGATGCACGAACAATTTGTGGAAATAACCAAGAAATATGCTGATATTATACTACCCGAAGGGGGCGACAATGCAGTCGCTGTTGATCTCATTCAGACCAAGATTCAGTCACTATTGAAGGGGAAGTCGCTGAATAACTAAAATCCCCGTTTGCGCCGTTCGGTGACGCGTCATCCATAGAACAAAATGCTTACACCGAGTCCAAAAGAGTCAGGATGGATCGAAGTGATCTGTGGCAGTATGTTCAGTGGCAAGACCGAGGAACTTATTCGACGTCTCAGACGTGCCCAGATCGCTCGCCAATCCGTAGGCATTTTCAAGCCCAAAGTCGATTCAAGATTCAGTCATGACCATATCGTCTCACATTCTGAACTGAGGATGGCTTCTGAGATCGTGGAATCGGCCGATGAGATACTGGACAGTTCGGTTGAGCATAACGTTGTGGGCATCGATGAAGCACAATTCTTTGATGGATCGCTCTTGGGGGTTTGTAGCACACTGGCGGACCAAAATATGCGCGTTATTGTCGCCGGACTTGATAAAGATTTTCGGGGCCAACCTTTTGGTCCCATGCCTGAGCTTCTGGCGGAAGCGGAATACATCACAAAGACCCTAGCCATCTGTGTTGTCTGTGGAAACCCTGCCAACTACTCCCAACGTTTGGGCCGGGAGAAAGATCAGGTGGTTATCGGGGAGACAGATAAATACGAAGCGCGCTGCAGAAAATGTTATGAGCCACCGGGGGACTAATGGATAGATTTGTCGGACTGATAGGAATTGTGGCTCTGCTGGGAATCGCCTACGCCATGTCTAACAACCGTTCTTCAATTCCCAAACGTATTATTTTGTGGGGACTTGGGCTCCAGCTGCTTTTCGCACTATTCATTCTCAAGACACCTGTGGGACAACCATTTTTTGCCGCTGTCGATGGCACCATAAAGTTGTTGCTGGGCTTCGCGGATGCCGGAAGTGACTTTCTTTTCAAGTCATTCGACAGTGGAATCGTTGAAACTCCACTTATGAATTTCGCTTTCCGGATTCTCCCCTCAATTATCTTTTTTTCCTCGCTGATGGCATTGATGTACTATCTGGGGATTATGCAGAAACTGATTACATGGATGGCTTCGGGAATGCAAAAAACGATGGGGACAAGTGGTTCAGAAACTCTCAGTGTGGCGGCTAATATTTTCGTCGGACAAACAGAATCGCCTCTCATGGTGAGACCTTTTGTCGGCAAAATGACCAAATCGGAATTGATGGCGGTCATGACCGGCGGGTTTGCTACAGTGGCCGGCGGTGTCATGGCGATATATGTCTCCATGCTCAGCGGAATACCAGGGATTGCTGGTCATCTTATGGCCGCATCCATTATGAGCGCTCCCGCGGCCCTCGTCATGGCGAAGATCATCTTTCCCGAAACAGAAAAGTCAGAGACGTTCGGCGGTCATAAGATAAAAATCCAAACGCCGTACGATAATGCCATGGAAGCGCTTTCTCGCGGAGCTACTGATGGGATGAAACTGGCCGCAAACGTGGGAGCCATGCTTGTCGCTTTCGTGGCTTTCATCGCCCTTGTGAATGGCATACTGGGATTGGCCGGACTGACAATCGAGGAAATTCTCAGTTGGCTTTTCCGCCCGCTGGCCTGGGCCATGGGCGCCCCGTGGTCCGAGGCAGACGACCTTGGGCAGCTGATGGGAAAAAAACTGGTTCTGACCGAATTGATCGCTTACACTGATCTGATGGAACTGCGGGCCGAAAACGCCATATCTGACCGAACAGCCATAATCGCCAGTTACGCCCTCTGTGGGTTCGCCAATTTTGCATCTATCGGAATTCAGCTCGGGGGTATCGGAGGGATTGCGCCGGAGCGGAGAAAAGATTTGGCCAACATCGCATTCAAGGCAATGATCGCTGGGGCGCTGGCTTCATGGCTCACCGCCACCATCGCAGGAATGATTATTTAGGAAAGGGGTTGAATCGACATGCGGTTGATCTTTCTGGGACCACCGGGAATCGGAAAAGGAACACAGACAAAAGTGCTGTCAACAAGTTTTTCGCTGACGCACATCTCTACCGGTGATATGTTCCGATCCGCCATCACTCAAAAAACGGAGGTGGGTTTGTTGGCCAAGTCATATATGGATCAGGGAAAACTTGTTCCAGACAAGGTGGTTCTGGAGATGGTTCAGGAACGGCTCGTGGCACCCAACACCGCAGACGGTTTTATCTTTGATGGTTTTCCCAGAACGGAGGAGCAGGCGAGAAGATTCGAGACCCTCCTCGACTCTCTCAAACTGTCCATCGACAAGGTGATTTCCCTAACGGGCGGCGATGCAACCCTTGTGGAGCGGCTCTCCAACCGTAGAACCTGCTCAGACTGCGGAAGGATCATAAACCTTATTTTTTCTCCGCCAAAGGTCAATATGCAATGCGATCACTGCGGGGGTAAACTTTTCCAGCGTGACGATGACAAGGCTGAAGTAATCTTGAAGCGACTGGAAGTCTACAGAAACCAGACAAAACCGCTAGTGAAGTATTATGATGAAAAAGGTTTATTGGTTCAGCTCAGTGGTACCGGGACTATCGAAGAGGTGGCAGAGCGAATCCAAGTGCATCTCAACAATATGACCACGGGAGAGTCATACTAAAGGTTGGAATAACTGGTGGTATCGGTTCTGGAAAGAGTGCCGCCAGCGAAAGAATGAGTGAACTTGGCGCCTACGTTTTTGATGCAGACAAAGAGGCAAAACAGATTCTAGCCGAAAATGAAAAGATCCAGGAGGATCTCAGGAACGAGTTCGGTACGGATGTGATAAATACGGATAATTCCATTAATCCCAAGAAGCTGGCCAAGATCGCATTCTCCAATGAAGAGAATCAATCAATCTTGAACGCCATTGCACACCCTTACGTTTTTGATGCGATCGATGAACGATACGATAAAGTTAAGGAAAAGGACGACTCAGCGCTTTTTGTTGTTGACGCCGCCCTAGTCTACGAGTCAGGACTTGATCAGCACCTTGACTATGTGATTACCGTTTCTGCACGATACGGCGCCCGAATGAACCGCGCACTCCAAAGGGGTACGCTGACCCGAGAAGATATTCAGAAACGGATGGATCTGCAGTTGCCCGAAGAGTCGAAAGTGCAGATGGCCGATTTTGTGATTGAGAATAATGGCAATAGTGAAAACCTTGTCCGGCAGGTGGACAAAATCTATCAGGATATAACCTGAGCATCCCCACCATCCGTTACTTCTCCTGATGGCTTCCTCAAAAAGATTCGGCACCTTCGAAGGCGTTTTCACGCCAACTATTCTCACAATTCTTGGCGCGATTATGTACCTCCGCCTCGGCTGGGTGGTGGGGAACGCCGGATTTGGTGGCGCACTTGTCATCATCCTTCTGGCCAAACTGGTCACTGTTACAACAGGACTTGCCATCGCTTCTATGGCATCTAACGTAAGAATTGGAGCCGGCGGTTCCTACGCCATCATTTCTCGCTCACTAGGTCTGGAGATCGGTGGCGCCGTGGGAATTCCTCTCTATTTGTCTCAAGCGCTGGGCGGAGCCATGTATATCATCGGCTTTACCGAAGCGTGGATGGCAATCTTCCCCCACCACCCTTCTCTCCAGGTCGCAGGAGGCGTACTTCTGTTCCTTCTTGGAATCGCTCTCATCAGTGCCAAAGTAGCGATGAAATTCCAGTTCATTGTTATGGTGCTGATCTCAGCCTCACTTGTTTCATTTTTTATGGGTGAAGGAGACGGTACAGCCGAGATTGCTCTCTGGGGTGGTTTTGAATCGGCGCCTTTCTGGACGGTTTTCGCAATATTCTTCCCGGCAGTAACAGGTATCGAAGCGGGCGCCGCCATGTCTGGCGACCTGAAGAATCCAAAACGATCCCTCTCCATTGGAATTCTTGGGGCCACCGGTGTCTCGTTCGTGGTGTACGTCGCACTTGCCTTTTGGATGGATCACGCAATCTCTCCCGAGCTTCTGCGCGACAGCTACACAGTAATGCTGGATGTATCAAAATGGCGACCCATTGTGGCAGGCGCTGTGCTGGGTGCGACGCTATCCTCGGCACTGGGAAGTCTGGTCGGTGGGCCGCGAACGCTCATGGCGCTTGGACAACACCATGTGATTCCATTTGGAAAGATCCTTGGTCACCAGAGTGCCAACGGTGAACCTCGAGTGGCAACGTTTACCACCGGAATCATCATAGCGTTGGGGGTTTTCTTCGGAAACCTCAACACCATTGCCCCTCTATTAACCATGTTCTTCCTCATCACCTACGGGACAATCAACCTCGTGGTATTCATTGAAAAGCGGATCGGAATTTCGAGCTATCGTCCCACTTTCGAAGTGCCGGTGATTGTGCCGTTCATCGGTTTCGCATGGTGCACTATTGCAATGTTCCTAATCAACCCTCTGTTTGCGGGAGGCGCTATTTTTGTGATAATTGGCGTTTATCTTTGGCTTATCCGTGAAGGTTTACAGGCGCCGTGGGGCGATGTACGGTCAGGCATTTTCACCGCTGTCGCCGAATGGGCAGTCCGGATGGGAGCACGCGTACCTTCCGGCCCGAAATCGTGGAAACCGAATCTCATGGTTCCGATTGAACAACCGGAGGCGTGGCGGGAAAGAATGGACTTTATCCGGGATATCATCTTCCCTCGAGGGAGCCTCCGAATCTTTAGTGTCAAAATTCTCGAACACGGAGTCCGGCACCGAATCAGCCAGATGATCCGCCAGATGAACGACAAGAAGAGAGACGCGGACGAGCCGGAGAACGAATCGGTAAAGCTAGAAGAAGATTTGGTCGATCTGATCCAGCCACTCCGGGACGAGGGACTTCTCGCTGTTTCCACCCTCATCGAAGCAAACCATTTTCTACACGGAATCAGTGTTGTGACACAGTCCCTCAAGGGGATGCCCCTACCACCTAATGTTATGTTCCTCACCATGAGTGATGATCCTGAAAAAGATGACCGCCTTCAAGAGATGATAGCGATGGCGATGCGAGAGGAACTTGGGCTCATTGTCCTGAACCTGGCTCCTGACCGCGGATTCGGCCGCAGAAAAGATATCAATATGTGGCTCAGGAGCGGTTCACCCAACCGGAACCTCTCCATCTTGACCGCTATTCAGCTCGAGAAAAACTGGAACGGTCAGCTAAGACTTTTGCGAATGATCGAAGATGAATCGCAAATCGCCAAAGCCAAGGTAGGTCTTAAGGCGGTCGCACGACGGGGACGGATGCCCCTCGACTGCGAATTGGAGATACTCAACGGTTCATTTCCAGAAGATTTAAAGAACTGCCCTCCAGCAGACATCAACATTTTCGGAATCTCGAATGAAATCGATGTGAAGGAGATGCACACAATTACACTAAAAACGGGCACCACCTGCCTCTTTATCAGAGATTCAGGACAGGAGAGCGCGCTGGCGTAACCATCAGAAGTAAGGGCGAAAGCGGTGCCGCTCGATAGCCCGAGGTGGCCCCAGAATCTCCTTCATCAGGATGACGTTTCTCAAGTCTGATCTATTCTTGAGATAAGCGTGGATGGGATGGGACGCTGTCTCCTTTCTTCCTAAAGGTATCGCTGGTGCCCATACATGAATGGTTTCTTCTTCAAACACTCCATCGGATTCAGGCAGAGTTTCCGGCTCAATGATTGTTTCATCATCAAGAATCTCGAAATCCTCCCCCAGCTCGACCGCCTCCTTGACCACACCCTCCATTTCGTCGTACACTTTCTGAGGCCGTATCTCCGATTTGATCTCTTCGAACATCTCATCAAGGCCGAGATTCCGAAGAAACTCCGGAATCCCCTCCTTCTTCCTCTTCGGCGGCGTCTTCATCGGTTGCTCTTGAGGCGGCGGTTGACGAAAAGATTGTGCCCTCTTCCTCAGCCACTGAGAAACAAGATACGCGATAAGAATGAATATCCAGTAACCAACGTCCACTTGTACTATCCGTCGTTCCCCTCAGGTGCTTCCGTACCTTCCTCACCCTTAGCGGAAATGGCGTCTCTCATTCCTGTGTCAGCCTGAATGTTCTTCATGGAGTAGTAATCCATGATACCCAGATTTCCTTCACGAAAAGCCTGAGCCATCGCCTGCGGCACTTCCGCCTCGGCCGCCACAACTTTGGCACGCATTTCAGAAACTTTGGCGGTCATCTCCTGCTCCTGAGCAACGGCCATTGCACGGCGCGTTTCGGCTCTGGCCTGAGCAACCCTGAGATCGGCTTCGGCCTGGTCGGCCTGAAGATGTGCGCCCACATTCTTGCCTACATCCACATCGGCGATATCGATGCTGAGAATCTCAAATGCGGTGCCGGCGTCCAATCCTTTCTCAAGCACAAACTTGGAGATGTAATCAGGGTTCTCTAGCACCTTCTTGTATGAATCGGAGGAACCTATGGCACTGACAATTCCCTCACCTACACGGGCGATGATTGTCTCATCGGTGGCGCCGCCCACGAGTCCGGGAATGTTTGTTCTTACCGTGACACGAGCACGGGCCTTAACTTCGATGCCGTCCTTGGCAACTGCGGCCAGCGTACCGCTCACCGGTGCATCGATCACCTTCGGGTAAACTGACGTCTCCACAGCTCCTTTAACATCGCGACCAGCTAAGTCAATTGCCGTACATGTAGTGAAATCGAGCGGTATTTGGGCCTTGTCCGCTGCAATCAGCGCGATGGAGATATTCGGCACATTCCCACCCGCAAGAAAATGTGTCTCCATCATTCCGGTGGATATGGCCTCGAGCCCCGCTTTGTGGAGGTTGATAATCGAGTCGACCATCATCCGCGGCGGAATTTTACGTAATCGCATCCGGATGAGATCGATAATGGTGATCTTCCCAAGTCCCACCGACACGATTCCCTGAATCCACAGACCGAGGGGTACAAAATAGAAGATAATTAATAGGGCAAATACGATTATGCCCAACAAAACCAAAGGTGTTAGCATGCGACCTCCTAGTCCTCGTTGTTTACTTTTCTGACCACTATACGGTTACCTTCAACCGACAGAATTATTACGCTGTCCCCACTTTCGATAAACTCACCCTCAGAAACAACAAAAAGTTTTTCCTCACCAACAACAGCCCAACCGGAAGGGCGTAGGTCGGATGCCACCGAACCGGTCTCGCCCACCAAGTTTTCTAGACCCAGCGAAGTGCTGTATCCTTCAGAACTTTTCTCACTAAAGGGAAGCGTGATTTTCTTCCAGAATTCGGTTTTGATGAGCGCTCTCCCCATAAGATAAAGCGCCACAAAGCCGCCGAAAATTGAAATGGTGAAGCCCCAGGAAGCTGAAGAGATATCCGATGGCATGGGATGCGCCGGCAAGAGCATCGTAAAGAGACCGAACATAATGGTGATCCCACCAAGTATTCCTACGAACCCGAATCCCGGTATCACAAGAATCTCCACGAGAGCAAGAGCTACACCGACGCCTATTATCAGCAGCTCTGTCATGGTTGCCAGTTCTGTCAAAATAGTGGAGCCAAAGAACAGGCTGAGAAGGACAATTCCCATCGTGCCCGGAACACCCCAGCCCGGCGACTGGATTTCAAACAGAAGTCCAAGAAATCCGAGCGTCATCAGGAGTGAGCTGACGGTGGGGTCTGTCAGGAAACGGACCAGCTTCTCGGACCAGTTGACGCGAAGGTCTACCACTTCTTGCTCGGAAAGATCCAGTTGTTCCAACACCTCTTCAAAAGAATCAGCAACGCCGTCAGAGATACCGTACTTCAATGCTTGAGAGGTGGTCAGTGAAATGAGTTTCCCTTCTTTCCTACCCTCAATGTCGGAAACTTCCACAGAGTCTCCATCCACTACAAGGTGGGTGAATTTGAGCTCTTCATCCACCATTCCGCGGGCTATCTCCTCACTACGCCCACGACTCTCCGCGGTAGACGCCATCTCCTCTCTCATGTACGATATGACCTTTTCACTCCCCTTCTTCCCTGACATATCAACGGCCGTGGCGGCACCAATGGTTCCTCCGTCAGTCATGTAAATTTTTTCACAAGAGAGCGAGATGAGCGCGCCGGCGGAGATGGCTCGGCGATTGATGAACGCCACCGTCAAAATCTTGGAATCGAGGATAGCGTCTTTAATCTGTGTGGCGCCGTCTACCCTTCCGCCGAATGTGTCAATATCGAATATGATTGCTTCCGCCCCTTCGGCCTCCGCTTCCCCGATAGCCCGCTCGATAAATGGAGGAAGGCCCAAATCGATGGTACTTTGAATCGGGACACGATAAACGACACCGGCTGAAGTCGCTGAAGAGAAGATTATCGGAAGAACAAGTGAGAGAATACGGAAAATCATCATGTCAAAATTACTTTCACCTCCACCAATAGTCAACGATTTTGCAGTTGATAAGGTCTGCATCATCGATATGAAACCGCTTGGTTGAATCCGGTGTCGTCGGATAAATTGGCCACTGTTGCTCCATGTCAATCACCCACCGACTCACATATTTCGGACTGAAGTTGTTTTATCGATGGCTCAACCGACTGTCACACAGACAGAGAAGCCGAGTCGGCGACAGGGTCAGTGCTTTCGTTTTTCACAGACTGAAAGTGCGTCAGGCAGAGGCAATAAAGAACTTAGAGACAGCTTTTCCTGATTCGACTTATCGGTATTACAATGCGACTTTGCGACAGCTTCATCGACACTTCGGCGTCATGTTCCTCGATGCTCTCTGCGGTCTGACCCTTGTGCAGGACGGACGGGTGAAGGTGGAAGGCGAGGAAAAACTTAAGTCTGTTTACAAGGCTGGCCATGGAGTAATTCTCATGGCGGGACACTTTGGAAACTGGGAGCTAATCCCTCAATGGCTGTCGGCACACGATTATGAAATGATGACTGTCGCACAACGCCAATCCAATCGAGGGGCCGATCTGTTTTTCAGAGAGCATCGACAGCAGTCAGGTAGTTCACCCATGCCTCCATCTACAGCGCCCGTTCAAATGATTGATGCCCTTCGTGAAGGGAAGATTCTGAATCTTGCAAGTGACCAGAACGCCGGGAAAAGAGGTGAGCTTGTTGAATTCTTCGGACGCCCCGCTTCCTCTCCGCGAGGGCCCTCAGTCTTCCAGAAGAAGACAGGAGCGCCGATTATTTCGGCATTCTGCCATCGTGAGCCGACAGGCGATTACAGATTGAGGTTCGATACATTGCCCGAAGAGTCCGATAAAACCGTAATGGAGAGGTTTACCTCTCTTCTCGAATCAGAAGTGCGGAAACGGCCCGCCCAATATTTCTGGTTCCACAGGAGATGGAAATCCCGGCCAGAAAAATGAGAGTGCTCTCCGCATCCTCTCCATCTACGGTAGCCGAGACCACTGAAGTACTGAAAGGAGGCGGGATTGTTGTCTATCCTACCGACACCCTCTATGGCTTAGGCGCTGATGCTCTCAATGCGGAGGCCGTTGAACGAGTCTCCCAAATAAAAGGGCGGACGGGACCATGGAGCATCGCCGTAAGTAATACCAAGATGTTGGAGCAGTTTTGTGCTATACCAAAAAAGCATACCCTTTTTGTCCAAGAAAATCTGCCCGGTCCGGTAACACTCATTTTCCCACGTGGTTCAGAGGAATTGGCTCCGGCCCTTTTTGGAGAAAGTGGCACTATTGGCGTTCGGATTCCGGATCACCCCATCGCCACCGACATGGTGCGCCATCTCGGAAGGCCAGTCACTTCAACGAGCGTAAACCGTACTGGCGAACCAGCCCTGAACAATCCTGACCAAATTGCCAAATATTTTTCTAGTGAAGTTGATCTCCTCCTTGACGCCGGAACCTTACCCCCATCGGAAGGTTCAACAATCTTTGAACTCACAACAGAAACGAGAAAAAGACTGAGATGAAGAAGCTTTTACTTACAGCTGTGCTTTCAACTTCAATGATTGTTGCTCAGTCTTACCCCTTCGTTGGAGGAGAGTCGCTCAGTTACGAAGTGAGTCTGAATATTCTGTCGGCTGGAAATGCGATTTTAAAAATCAATGACCTCCCCGAACCGAGCGGGACACCACTCTATCTTATTACCTTCCACATGAGAACCAACTCACTTTGGGATCAAATCTTTCCCATCAGGGACACAGTAGAAAGCTGGGTTGACAAGAAGGCGCTAATCACCAGGAAACTGAAAAAAGCGATTCATGAACGGACGTATTCACAAGATCTGACGGCGGAATTCGACTATGACTCAGGTACCGTCACGACCAACCGAACCTCTCTTTCCATCGAAAATGAAGTGAGAGATCCTTATTCATTTTTTTATTACTTGCGAACGCTCCCTCTAAAAGTGGGAGACCTGTTCGACTTCACAATCTTCGACAACCACCGGTTCACCAACCTGAAGATGATTGTCCATCGGAAAGAGAGTGTCCGGGTAACGGCGGGTCAATTCGACTGCTTTGTAGTGGAGCCATTCAGGGAAGGCCGCACCCTATTCAAGAACAGAGGTGACATGAAAGTATGGATCAGCGATGATCGGCGCCGACTTCCAGTGATGATCGTCTCTAAGGCGAGGTTTGGTTCGCTTGTGATGAAGCTGACAGATCACTCACGCTAATTCGTGAAAAGCCGCGTCAGATCATTATAGAGCACGACGATTATCAACAGTAGCAGGAGGGCCATACCTGCCTGCTGAATCGCCATCCGTACTTTCAGCGAAAAGTTCCGCCTCGTAATTCCTTCAAGCGTAACCAACAGGATATGCCCGCCGTCGAGTCCGGGAATGGGAAGAATATTGATGAATGCCAAGTTTACGCTGATAATGGCCGTAAAGGAGAGCAGTGCAATCATCCCAGCACGGGCCGATTCCCCCGCCAACTGGGCAATGAGGATTGGACCGCCGATATCCTTCATGGATGCTTCCCCCGTTACAATCATCGATAGAGATCTTACAATCATGCCGAACCAGAATCCGGTCCTCTCGACGCCATTGACAATTGATTCACCCACTTCCGCATCCCGGATGGTATATCCCCCAGCTACACCAATGAGCCCAACCTCTTTCATGCCGTCTCCATCGGGAACCGACCCAAGCCGTGGCTTCACGGCCGCCGAAAAAGTCTGCCCATCTCTTATCCAGACTACACTGATCTCTTCATTCGGACTGGCGTGAATGATTTCAGTCAGCTCACTCCATTCAGCTATGTTTCGGGACTTGACCGAAACGATTCGGTCCCCCGGTTCAATTCCGGCTTCAGCAGCGGGAAATCCCGGCGAAACATCCATCACGACCGGTTCACCGGTACGCTCGGCAACCCCGGTATACTTTGTAATCCCGGCAAAAAAAATGACCGCTAACAAAATGTTCATAATGACACCAGCGGACATAAACCAGATCTGCTGCAGGCGGTTCTTCGAATTTAGTTCATCCGGCGCTCCGGTTATCTCTGCCTCCAAACTTTCGTCAACATATCCGGCTACTTTTACATAGCCTCCCAATGGGACAATCGCAAGACAGTACTCGGTATCTGAAGATTTCGGGCGAGGTCCCGAGATTATTTTTTCAATAACCGGCCCCCATTCTGGCTTGCGAGCACCACGCCATCTGTAGAAGAAGAGCCTAAAGAGTAGTCCATCAGCCGTAGGTGTGAAGGAGATTAACCTCGGCGGATAACCAAGGGAAAATCGTTCCACCCGGACACCTATAGATCGGGCCGCCATGAAATGTCCGAGCTCATGGACGAATATCAAGACCCCCAAAACGAAAATCATTGCCAGAATTGTTGTCATGCTGTAATCGTTTCCTGAATGGTTGATTCTACAAAACTCTTTCCCCACATTTCAAGTTCCAGAAGATCGGATAGATCAGGGTTCTCTATCCAGTTATGAGCAGCCACCGCCGCCTCATTGATCTCAGAAATCTTTGAGAAAGAGATACTTCCGTTAAGAAATTGTCTCACCACATTATCATTGGCGACGTTCAGTGCTGCTGTCGCTGTACCTCCACGGGCTAGTGCTTCATAAGCCAGACGGATACACGGGAACTTCTCCATGTCGGGCTTTTCAAACGTGAGGTCAGAAAGCTCCACTGGAACAAACTGTTCCCATTCAGCTTCAAGCCTTTCCGGATAGGAGAGTGCATACTGGATTGGAATTTTCATGTCCGGATATCCGAGTTGCGCTTTGACTGAACCATCCACGAATTCAACCATGCTATGAATGATCGATTGAGGATGGATCACGATATCGATTTGATCCGCCGCCAAACCGAAAAGCCAGTGTGCTTCGATCACCTCCAACCCCTTATTCATCATGGTTGCAGAATCGATGGTAATCTTTCTCCCCATGTTCCAATTCGGGTGTGCAAGGGCTTCGTCCACGGTGATGCCGGAGAACTCACTAATCGGTCTCGTACGAAAGGGGCCTCCTGAACCGGTGAGGATAAGACGTTTAATAGCATTCTCTTCTTCGCCAACAAGGCATTGAAGGATGGCACTGTGTTCACTATCGACCGGGATCAACCTCGTTTGCTTCCTCTGCATGATATCCATAATAATACTTCCGGCCATAACAAGACTTTCCTTGTTGCTTAAGGCCACATCTACTCCCTCCTCCATCAGTCTGACGGTCGGCTCCATGCCGGCACTTCCCACCAACGCATTCAGGCAGATGTCAGCATCCACCCGAGAAGACAATTCCAGCAATCCCTCACGGCCCGCCAGTACTTCCAGAGAATATTCTCCTAGAGCGTCCTCGACCGATCGGGCCGCCTCAGCGTCGATTATGGCTACCGCCTCCGGCTGAACTTCCTTCGCTTGCTCAATTAGCCTCTTTGAATTGGTGTTGGCAGAGAGGTATTTGACTGAAAAACGGTCGCTGTGGCGCCTGATCACTTCGAGAGCGTTCAGGCCGATAGAGCCGGTGGATCCCAGTATTCCGACGGACCGTTTCATTCTTTGATCAATTTACTTAAGCTCACCATCACAGATCCGCCCTCTCTTCCTGCATTCGCCGTCAGCGCAATGACGAATTCACCCAATGATCGTTCGACGCCACCGGACAGCATATTAACTTGTCCCTCGAGTCGCCGAGGGATTCCTTCATCTGTCACTAAAATATCGTGAACAATAGCATCGTAAAAGGCAAAGCCTAATCCGTAATAGAATAAAGTGCGGCCGGAATTTATTCTTCTACATAATGCCACACTAACTGTTTTGAAATTGAAGTCTTCGGCCCCCTCTACCGCTCTCCGGCTCACTTCCACAGACCATGGTGATCCATCTTTCGATAGATCACCGGTGAGTATTTCCGCAGCGTAGCCTGACAAGATAATCACATCGTCCCCCGCCCGGTATCCGGAAAACAATCCGCCGAGCCAAAGGTTATCGGAGATTCGGTAGAGCCCGGAAAACAACGGAATCGCCCCAGTCGCTTTCGACAGCCCCGAACTGGCAGTGGCTTTAAGTGAGATTCGTCCCTCGCGACCATCACCGACTTGCAACAGGTTGCTGCTTTGGAACACCAATTGTTTGAAAAAAGGAGTCGTCTCGGCCTTGAAGTTTTCGGCCGTCCGATCCAATCTGTAATCCGGCCGTTGCGCGTGGAGCGTCAGGGAGGAAATTAGGATGATAAAGACGACGTTGGTCTTAGATAAGACCGCGTTCGCTATTTTTGACAAATGAACTGATTTCCTGAACTTCGGCACTGGAAGGAAACGCTGCCGCCATCTCCGATAACGCTTCGGACTGATGCTTGTCTTTCCGGAATAAAATTCGATACGCTTCCTTAATCTCCTTTCTGGTTTCTCCTGAAAAACCTTTCCTCCGAAGGCCGATGGAGTTGATCCCGGAAAATTTCAGTGGTTCGCCCGCCGCCAGAATAAAAGGAGGGACATCCTGAACCACCCGGAAACCGCCTCCAACCATCACATGTTTCCCGATCTTGGTGAACTGATGAACCTGGACGTCGCCGCCAAGTATCGCCCAGTCACCAATTTGCACGTGGCCGCCGAGATTAATGGAGTTTGCCATGATCACGTTCTCGCCAATGAGGCAGTCGTGGGCGATGTGAACGTATGCCATGAGATAACTTTTATCCCCTATCTGAGTTCGGCCGAGGGCTTTGGTGCCACGGTTCACCGTGACAAATTCACGGATTATAACATCATCACCTAAAACCGCCGTTGTCTCTTCGCCTCCGAACTTCAGGTCTTGCGGTACCTCACCGATAACTGCCGAATGGAAAATCTTGCATCGCTGGCCGATGCTGGAACCTTTACGGAGATTGACATGATTTCCGATCCAAGTTCCGTCGCCTATCTCAACATTCGCTTCTACGATAGAGTAAGCGCCGATTTCCACATCAGCGCCAATGGAGGCGGCGGAGTCGACCACCGCGGTGGAGTGAATTTTTTGAAAAATGGTTACTCCTTCCGGTCGCCGATGGTTGTGATAAAAGTGGCCTCAGCAACAACCTTATCATCAACATAGGCGGTACCGTGGAGTTTGCAGGTCCCCATCTTCAGCTTGAGAAGATTGATCTTAAACAGGATTTGATCTCCCGGGAGAACCTGCTGGCGGAATCGAGACTGTTCGATCCCGGTGAAATACATCAATTTTTTCTCTGGATCGGGAGTGGTATGCAGAAGCAGAAAACTTCCGGCCTGTGCCATCGCTTCAATGATTAGTACTCCCGGCATCACGGGCTGTTTGGGAAAGTGCCCCTGAAAAAACGGCTCACTCACTGAAACGTTCTTGATGGCACTCAGTGATTCACCGGGCTTCATATCAAGAATCCTGTCAATGAGGAGAAAAGGGTAACGGTGAGGGAGAATCTTTTTAATGGCGTTAATGTCGAATAAGTATTTAGAAGAGATTTTCGCCTGATACTTTTTCTGCAAAATCTTCTTCTCATACTCCTTTTTGATATTCTTTACTATCTCCACGTTGGCAGCATGACCCGGGCGCGCGGCAATCACGTGCCCCTTTATGGGCATTCCGAGGAGAGCCAAATCGCCGATAACATCCAGCGCCTTGTGCCGGACAGGTTCATTCTCGAAACGCAGTTTCACGCCGTGAAGGATTCCGTTGGTGCCGATGTCTATGTCTTCTTTAATCTCGAACATTGACCGTAAACGATTCATCTCATCAGAGTCGACCTCTTTGTCTATGATAACAATGGCGTTGTCAAGACGTCCCCCTTGGACGAGCCCCGCCTCCCGGAGTTCTTCCACTTCACTTAAAAAACTGAAAGTTCTCGCGGGCGCGATCTCGGTGGGAAAATCGTTGATGGAATGAATTGTCAGATACTGAGTACCGAGCCACGGGTACTGATAGTCAATGATACAGGTGAGGCGGTACCGATCGGAAGGAAGCACGGAAATGTCGGTTTTCTTGACAGGATCGCTATATGATACCGCTTTATCTATCTCAAGATACTCCCGAGGCTGGCGCTGTTCCACTATGCCTGATTTCTGAAGGACTTCCACAAAGTCCTTGGAGCTTCCGTCCATCACAGGCGGTTCCTTATTCGTCAGTTCAATGAGGATATTGTCAATCTCAAGACCCACCAAAGCAGCCAGCACATGCTCAACCGTGTGGATACGTGTACCGTTTTGCGCGATTGTAGTTCCACGTGATATATCTACCACATGGTCGATATCAGCTTGAATCTCCTGGGAGCCATCAATGTCATTCCTGATAAAGCGGATACCCGTATTTTCAGAGCTCGGCTTGAAGGTGATAGTGCTGTCAACACCTGTATGAAGACCGATCCCCGAGCAGGAAACAGATTCCCTAATAGTCTGCTGCTTAACCATTTTTCTCCAATTCAGCGAGACGTTTTTCGAGTTCCTTCAATTTTTTGGCCATCATGGGCATCCTGGAAATATGGGCGTCTTGTCTGTTTTTCTCGGATATCTCACGGGCAGGCATACCGGCGTAAGTCTCACCACCGGAAAGTGATTTTGTGACACCGCTCTTCGCGGCCAGTTTGGCATGGTCGCCGACCTCCAGATGTCCCGCTACAGACGCTTTTCCCCCAAAAGCAACGTAATCACCAATCACCGAACTCCCCGCCACGGCTGCCTGAGCAGTGAGAAGGCACCCTTTGCCTATCTTGACATTATGAGCAATATGAACAAGGTTATCCAGTTTCGATCCCTGACCGATCACGGTGTTACCAATCGTTCCCCGATCGATGGCACAGTTTGCCCCGATTTCAACATTGTCCCCAATTTCAACGCCTCCAATCTGCGGAATCTTGAGGTGGATTCGACCTTCAGTTGCAAAACCATAGCCATCACATCCAATGACCGTTCCGCTGTGGATCAGTACATCGCTCCCAATGTTACAGTAAGAATAGATAGCGACCAACGATTTCAATTTACTTCCAGACCCGATGGATGAATTTTTGCTGATCGTACATTGAGGGCCGATTTTTACGCCGTCACCAATACTTACCTTTTCCTCAATAACTGCAAAAGGGCCTACCGTAACCTCCTTCCCCAGCGTCACGGAGCTGTGTACGACCGCCGTCTCGTGTATCCCAAAGTTGTCCCCGGGTTCTGGAGCAAAGTGATCTAGGATCTTGGAAAGCGCGACCGTTGGATTTTCTGATCTGATTCCATTAAAGTTTTCGAGTAATTCATCTTTACCTGTCAAAACTGCCGAAGCCTCCGTGGCCTGAAGGTACTGTCTGTACTTTGGTATATGGACAAAAGTGATGGTTCCCGGGACTCCGTTCTGAACTTCTGAAACACCCGTTATCTCAAGATCGGGGTCACCCACCAGTTCCCCATCAACTAGTGAAGTCAATTCCCAGAGTGTTGTCAAGAATCAGTTATTGTTCGATCCTTCTTCAGTGATCTTCCGCAATTCGTAAAGGACGTCATCTGTCAGGTTATGGGTTGGCTTGCCGTAGAGAAGGCTGACCGAATCAAGAATGTAATCGTATCCTTTGTCGATGGCGACCTTATTTACTGCTCGCTGAACTTTCTGGATAATCTGCGTTTCTAACTGAAGCTGCCTTCGATAGAGCTCCCCTTCCGGGCCAACCTTCTGCGTCTGGAAATCTTTAACCTCCTGTTCCAAGAGAGTGATCTCAGTCTCTTTTTCACGCCGGCGATCGGGCGAACTCATGAGCCGCTGGGTCTCAAACGCCTGTTTCAAGCTGTCGAGTCGTTCGGTCATGGTCTGAAATTCAAACTGCACTTTCCTAAACTCGAGCTGCAATTCGCTTTCAGCCTCTTTGAACTCCTCATATTCGGCCCGAATTCGATCGGACTGAACATATCCAACTTTCAGCTGGGCCATCATCAAGACAGGCGTCAGAAGGAACAAGCCGCCGGAGAACAATCTATTCAAAGGTTTCACGGTAACCTCCACAGTTTAGTGAATTCTCTCTCATCATGTATTGATCTGGAAAAATCGAGCAAATTTACGCAATCTTGAGTTATAAGGGCATTCCAAAGAGAACATGGAATCTCCACCCTTCCGGACTCTTGTCGGTGTAAGGAATATCGTCAAAGCCGTATCCCATGTCAAAGCCAAGCATCCCGAGCATTGGCATGAACATTCGGATGCCAAAACCAGCGGACCGTTTGAGATCAAAAGGGTCCGCCTCGGCAAAGCTGAGCCAGTTATTGCCCATCTCACCAAATATGAGACCGTAAACAGTAGGATTTTCTGAAAAGGGAAACCGGAGTTCGACGAAATACTTCATCATCACCCGTCCGCCCAGAGGATAACGGCGGTACGGCCCGACGGTGTTGTCCTGATATCCCCTCAACATAGTTCCGTAAGGAATGCCGCTTCCACCCAAAATAAACTTTTCGTCAATAGGAATGATGGTGTTATCGGTGTGGCGAGGCGGCAAATCCTTAATGGCGCCAAATTGCCATGACGAAACCAAAGCTGCCTTCCAGAACGGGTTGGTGAACCAATCGAACTTGAATGTGTGTTTATGGAAATTCTCATGAACAGGCAATAGTTTTGAACTGAAGGGGCCACCGGAGAGAGTCGAGGTCCAGGCAAAACTGGAGCCTCTCGATGGGAATTCTGGATGGTTTCTGCTGTCTCTCGTGACAGTCTGAGAAAGACTGATCCCAACACTGTTACTGATACCGAGAAGGCCGTAATCTTTTAGGTCTTCCTCGTTACCTCTGTAGTTTTTCTGGGAAGCACTAATCGTCCAGAAGGAACGAAAATAGTTATCGGGCCACTTTAGCCTCGTCCCGATTCTGAAACTGGCCCCCCGCATTTCACGATCAAATGGAATACTAAAGTAATACCGATTTTGTCCTCTCAGATAATAGAAAATCGAAAAACCCATAAGTACCGGTAGGTCGTTGACCATTGGATCGGTGAAACTGAAAGATATGCTCTTGTACTGGGCAGCTTGATATCCAAAACCGTAGCCGATATTTCGCATATTTCCCTGAACGCCCTGACTCAGGTTAAGTGCTAGCTGTTGTCCTTTTCCGCGGAAGTTATTGAACTGAATGCCTCCTCCGCCCATGAGGCCGAATTCCTGAGAATAGCCGATATTTGCATTGGCCTGATCTGACGATTTTTCCTCGACCGTTAACAGTATGTCAATCTCGTCCTCATCCACAGGCATCACATCCGGCCTAACATCTGCAAAATAGTTCAGGATAAACACTTCCCGTGCGCTTCTCATCAACAGTTCCCTGTTGAAGACTTCTCCTGGTATCACTTTCATTTCCCGACGGATCACGTTCTCCCTCGTCCGTTCGTTACCGGAAATATCCAGTCGCCGGACTGACACCTGATGATTCTCAGTGATGGAAAAATGGACGTCCAGCGAATCATCACCTATGGGCGTAAACATCGGATTGATCATGCTGTAGATATAGCCACGATCCATGTAAAGACCGTGTACCCGTTCATTCACAGCCTTGTCGAATTCTTCGCCGTTAAAGAGATCCCCCTTCTTTAGGTCAAGCGTATAGACCAATTCATCGGTCTCGTAGAGATTATTCCCTTCCCAAGTGAAATCACGGAAGTAGTATTTGTCTCCTTCATGGACCAACATATGAATAATTATTTTTTCACCGTCAGCTGAATAAGAGAGAGAATCAGTTACAATGCGGAAATCCTTGTAGCCATTGTTCTGATAGAACTGCGTCAAGAGGCCCTTGTCTTCCCTGAATTTGTCCTTATCGAAACTCGACCGCCAGAACAGGTACCATTTCTGGATTTTGGTTTCCTTCAACTCTTTTCTCAGTTTCCGATCTTTGAACGCTTCGTTGCCCTGGAAATTGATTTTTCCGATTTTCACTTTTTTGCCTGTTTTGACCTTGAAGGTCACATTCTTGACATTTTTCATATCACCATCAGTAATTGTCGCTTCCACGTGGCTGCGGAGGTAGCCATCCTCAGCCAAGAGGCGCTTAATCTTTTCGATGGATTCCTTAACAAGATGAGCTCGGATTCGCTGGCCTTTCTTAAGATCAAGTTCGTCTTCGATATCCCTCCTTTTCTTCTTGTCCCCGGTAAAGGTTACGTCACCGAGAATAGGCGTTTCTTCGACGACAATTGTTACGTAAAGTCCCTCAGCCGATTCCCGGTCAAGTCGGACCTGAATATCAGAGAAGAAACCAGTGGCCCACAATTTCTTCACCGCTTTTCCGAACTCACCCGGCATGATCTCCTTCCCTTCCACGATTCCTGAAGTATACTTAACGACCGTGGCGGTGGTAATGTTGTTCCCTTCAACTTCTACGCCGGCTATTTTCATCGGAGCGAGGGTCTGCGCCTGTAGAAAACACGCAAGAACTAAGGCGACCGTAATGATTGATCTAACCAGTCTCACGCCTGAGACTCCTGATGGGACACCTTACCGAACCGCCGCTCTCTCAATTGATATTCGATAATCGCCTCGTAGAGTTCTTCTCGATGGAAACTAGGCCATAGAGTCGGCGTGATGATAATCTCCGAGTAAGCAATCTGCCAGAGGAGAAAGTTGCTGATCCTCGATTCTCCACTTGTACGGATCACTAGATCGGGGTCCGGGATTCCGGCAGTGTAGAGTTGCTTTTCAAAAAGCTGCTCGGTTACATCTGGAAATTTTTCGCCATTTTTCTGCATTCTCCAAATCTTGGTTACCGCATGAAGGATTTCCATTCGTCCGCTGTAATTAAGGGCCAGTATAAGTGTCAGGCCGCTGTTTTTAGCAGTCCTCTGCATTCCCTCTTCCATCTCAACTCGTGGTTTGTACGGAAGTTCCTCCAATTTCCCAATTACCTTAAGCCGAACGTTGTTCTTCATAAGTTCGTCGATCTGTCGGCGGATTGTATCGACAAGGAGATTCATCAGCGCAGAAACCTCGAGCTTGGGGCGGCTCCAGTTTTCCTGAGAGAAAGTGTAAAGTGTAAGGTAGTCTATTCCGATTTCACCGCAGGCTCGAGTAATCTCTCTAACGGAATTAATCCCCTCTCTGTGGCCAGCGATCCGAGGCAGACCTCTTTTCCGGGCCCACCGTCCGTTGCCATCCATGATGATAGCGATATGACTCGGAAGATTCCCACCTTTCTCGATTTTGCTTCTCAGCACTTCTTTACTCATTGGTTCTAGCTTGAGAAATTACTCTCACAGATAGCCATTTTCCAACGAGACTCACTTTTCGTAGAGTTCACCAACATGATGGTCAAAAACATCGATTTCATTTGGAAGCAGCCCGAACCCACGGTATTCTGCTCCACACTTATAACAAACAAGAACCACCGGAACCTTTCGATAAAGCAGATAATCAAGGAGTGAAAGTGCAATAAGACTGAGTCCATAAGTGAACGGAACAAAGATCGCCCCCACCAATATAATAAGGCAACCGATTATCTGATTGAAATCCTTGCGTCTGTAGAACTGATGACAGCTACAGCAGAGGCAGGTCTCAAATGGCCAGCCATCGGAGGAAACGGTGAGAGTTTCTTTCCTGCATCGATGGCATTGAACAGCCGGCCCATCAGCCTCCACACAATAGTAAGTGCCACACTTGCTACACTCTTTAGAAACGGATGCCATCAGAGGAGAAGCCCGTACTGGATTGCATAATACTTATAGATAAGATCCCCCATGGCCACTGACAGAACAAGGACATAGAGCAATCCCGTTGCGGATTGGGTCGAATGTATAGCCACTGTTCTGAGAGTAAGAAAGGTGAGAACGAGCGGCAGCACATTTCCAAAAAGTATAGCGGTCCAAAGAAAGATTCCGTCCATGGTGCCGAGAAATTCGGTCAAAGACAAAGAATACCCTTCGTAGGTCACGGACTGAAACAGGATTGAATTCACATCCCAAATCAGACGAACGAGTAGAAGGATGAAGATCAGTCGAGTGGCGTTTCTCAAAAGAGAGATGGGAAGGTTAACCACGTTCAAATACCAGTGACCAAGGATCATGGCAAAGAGCGAGCCGGAGAAAATCAGCCCGCCGAGAAACATTACCACGGCAGATAAAACGGCTGGCGAAACCATATAAGAAATCAGATTATAACCAAACCACACCCCCGCCAAAGAAGGGATGGTAATGATTCCACCGCTGGCTCGATTCTTTTTCCAGTAGACCAGTGTAACCGCAATCAGCAGGACGAGCCAAACCAATCCAACTGCTTCAACTTCAGGAACATCCAGCGAAAAAGTCAAGAGAAGAGCCGCAGCTGAGCTTGCCACCGACATTCCTAGAATGAATCGGTGAATTTTTACTTCTGTCGACTCCCACTCGATAATCCAGAGAAAGAGCGGAAAAAGGGCGCTAAAAAGAGCAAGGGTAAGTGTGAGGAGAAATGTCAGCATGGAATAAAGAAAAGAAGGGGGAAAAAATCGATCAGGCTACAGAATCCTCAATCTTGTCCACAATGAACGAGAAAGCCTGGCTAACTGATGACTTCCTGTCCTTCACAACGATGGGAGTCCCTTGGTCGCAAGCTTCCATCAATTCCTGCGAAATGGGGATTTCCCCAAGTAGAGGAACATGAAGCCGTTCACTTTCGCTCTTTCCTCCGCCCCGTTTAAAGAGGTCAACCTCAAGTTCAAATTTTCCATCGGCCTGAACTTGCACATCCCGGAAACCGTCCATTTCGGCAAAAGAGACCGATCCCTCAGCGAGCGGTTCACCGTTGGTATTGCGAACAAAACCTGACACCACGAATCCAGCCATGTTTTCGATGACACCCAGCACGGGAGTATGAACTTTCGCAAACATGTCTGCCCCTTTCCTGACATCAGAGATGGCTAGATCCTGTGGCGTTGTTACAATAACGGCACCGGCAATTTTCAGCTTTTGAACAAGGGTCAGTTGAATATCCCCCGTTCCGGGAGGAAGATCAAGAATGAGGTAATCAAGGTTTTCCCAGAGGACATCGCCAAAAAACTGTTCAGTCATCCTCGCCACCATAGGGCCCCGCCAAATGACCGGTGTGTCATTCCCGCTGAGGAAACCAAAGGACATAACTTTCATGCCAAATTTTTCCAGAGGAATCAGTTTTTTCTCGGGTGTCATAGAAGGCCGTTCGTTTATCCCAAGTAGAATTGGAAGACTCGGGCCGTAGATGTCAAGATCGAGGAGTCCCACCACATGGCCGCGGTTCATCAGTTCCGCCGCGAGATTCACGGCTACAGTCGATTTTCCGACCCCCCCCTTGCCGCTTGCAACCGCAATGGTGTGTTTGACCCCGGGAATAAGTTCGGCCTGCTGAGTCGGCGCCTTTGCCGCAGCACTCTGATCCATTTGAACATCAACAGACGAAAAACTCCCTTCAAGAACTGAGACGACTCGTCCGCGGATTTCCTCCTGACTTGCTTCACTGGCTGAAGACATCTGGAGCGATACCTTTACCGATTTCTCTTTAACATCCACTGACTTCACAATCCCAAAGGAGACAATATCCCGGCTGAAACCGGGATACTTGACCCCTTTGAGCTGTTCCATCACTTCATCTTTGGTCATTAGTCGTTACTCGCTGAACTACCCCTGAGGCATAAAAATCGGCTGTTCACTTCCAAACAGCCGCTTGGAGATCGGTCAGGCTTTCGCTTATGGTTCCTGCCCGAAAAATTGGTAGTTGAGAGGAATGTATTTTGACCATTCTTCAGGAACTTCGCTCTCCTCGAAAATGGCTTCTACAGGGCATTCAGGTTCACATGCTCCGCAGTCGATGCATTCCTCGGGATCGATGTAGAGTTGTTTCCCATCGGGATCAAATCCATCGGCCTTCGCTTCAGCTCCAGCCCCTTTCGGATCTTTCGGCCCGTGAATACAGTCGACAGGGCACACTTCCACACATGCTGTATCGCACACGCCGACACATGGCTCAGCGATTATGTAGGTCATTCTTGCCTCCTACTCTTCAATCCTTGTTAAAGTGTCTCTCTAAACCTTTCGGCTATCAATAAAATTTAGGTTTGGCAAAATGAGAAGTGAAATCTTTTTCGACACTTTCTTCCGATCGAGGTGTAGTTCTCAGTTTCTATTTGAATGTCCTGAAACGAAGGCATAACTTTCGAGCCAACTCAGACATACTTACCATGGCAAAAGTATACGATCATTACAAACCGGTTCCCGAATTTGCGAAGGATCCGGGGCATAAGAAAAAGAAACCAAAGCTGATGGCTGTCGTGGATGAGGACAACTGCACCGGATGTCAGGTCTGCGTCCCATTTTGCCCTGTTGACTGCATCGAGTTGGTGGCACCGGAGAAATACAATATACCTATTCCGCCTGTGCAAGTCCGATTTGATGAATGTATCGGATGCCAGATCTGCGCCCGCGTCTGTACCAAACTGACTTGGGATGCCATACGAATGATCCCCACTGAAGAGTTTGAAGAGATCTACGGTATAACCGTATCCTGATATTGTTCTGATGAAAAACTATTCTCGAGAAAACCGGCAGTGACCGGTAAGGTTCTACATCTTCACAGGAAGCCGAAGGTAGAAGGTGAATTCGGCCTTCAGAAACCGGAAGTGGAACAAGCCCAAATCACCTCCAACGGCATCGAGAGCGATTACAATGATTACCGGACAACGAAAAAAGATAACCATCCGGACATGGCGCTACTGCTTATGCCGGTAGAGACCATCCGCGAGCTCAATAAAGAGGGCTGGCCCATAGAGGTGGGCGACATCGGTGAGAATATTATAACGGAAGGGATAGCGATGGACACCTTCAAACCAAATTTAAAGTTTGATATAGGTAGTGCCCAAATCCAGATCTCATACGAGTGCGATCCATGCTACAAATTGCACAGCCTTCCGTACGTGGGGCAGGACCGCGGCCCCGAATTTGTAAAAACCATGATGGGCAGGCGAGGATGGTATGCCCGTGTACTGAAAGCCGGCGAGGTTTCCGTGGGTAATGCCTGCGAAATGGTTGAATAGACCTGATCTCACCGACGAATTCCCTCTCTCTCCATAATCCCAAACTGAAGCCGGCATCTTGAGCCGCCCCTGTATCATTGTTGTTGATCAAGGAACGTCCGCGACAAAGGGGTTCCTTTTTGATGAGGCACTGAAGGCAGTCTCAACCGAGAAGATCCGTCACACGGTGAATCGCCCTCAACCGGGTTGGGTGGAATGCGATGCTACTGAAATCCTCTCAGCATGTCAGACGATTACCGACAGAATGGTGGAAGAAGCTCAGTCTCAATCACTGACTGTGGCAGCTGTCGGCATGGCGTTTCAAAGATCGACATTTCTTTTTTGGAATCGGTCAACCGGAGAGCCGTTAGCGCCGGCAATGAGCTGGCAGGACTCACGGGCCGACAGACTCGCCAAGGAAATGTCATCCCATTCTGACTTGATTCAGCAACAAACAGGCATTCCGCTTACAGGCCATTTTGGCGGACCGAAGTACCTCCACACTGTCAGAACTGACAACGAGATCAAGAATAGGACGAAACAGGGAAGACTCTTGTTCGGAACACTCAGCTCATTCGTGACACATCGCCTTACGGGAAACTTTTTTATTGATCAGTCCATCGCGGGCCGGTCCCTTCTAATGAACATCACAACCCTCCAGTGGGAAGAAGATCTTATGAAACTGTTTGAAGTGGGAGAAAGCTGCTTGCCGGAAATCGTTCCGACTTGCCACAACTTCGGTACAGTAAACACCTGCGGGAAAGCAATTCCACTTCTCTGTATCATGGGCGATCAACAAGCGTCTCTCATTGGACAAGGGAGATGGAACAAAGGTGATGTCGCCATGAATTTCGGAACGTCGGGATCTGTCCTTGTGAACAACGGTCAGTCACCTGCGGTCGTTCCGTCACTTCTAACAAACGTGCTCACTTCAACCGTCAACTCTGTCCAATTCCTTCTTGAGGGAACCATCAACAGTGTCGGCTCGCTGTTCAGGTGGCTGGAGGAACACCTCGTAATTCCCCATGAGGAGATGGCATGGGATAGCCGTTGCAACGTGGAGACGGAAGGGATTCTTGTGCCGGGACTGAATGGAATCTCAGCCCCCTACTGGACCGGTGAATTTGATACTGAGCTTTTCGGCTTCGGCGACGACGCCAAGCCGAACCATTACGTCCGAGCCGCCATGGAATCCATCGGTTTTCTTGTACGCGATATTTCTGAAGTAATCAGGGAAGAGACAAACGTCACGATGAAGGACATCATCGCGTCCGGTGGATCATCCCGGGCGCCTCTGCTCCAGTTCATCTCCGATCTGCTTTGTACCGATGTATACACCACACAAGGCAGAGACATGACAGCCCTCGGTGTTGCTCGGCTTGTAGCCCATTCCGCTCTGGGGCAACCGTTAGGCGAAGTCATGTCACGAGACAAAGTTTTTCAGCCAATCATGTCTGAAAGGGCAAGGGAGAAAAAAATGTCGGCGTGGCACGAAGCTGTCCGTAAACTTGGGATTCTGAAAAACAACTGAGGTAGAATTATGCCGACACGTGAAGACGCTTGGAAACTGTTGTGCAAATACACTGAATCGGATTCACTGCGACGCCACGCACTGGCGGTGGAGCAGGTGATGAAGTGCCTAGCCAGAAAGTACAGTGAAGTCGAAGAGCTTTGGGGGATGACCGGCCTCCTTCACGATTTCGATTATGAAAAGTACCCCACCATGGAAGAGCACCCTTACGTAGGGAACAAGATTCTGAAAGAGCAGGGCTATCCCGAGGCTCTCGCCACCGCCATCATGGGGCACGCCAACTATACGGGTGTTGTCAGAAAGAGCCTCATGGCAAAGGCGCTTTATGCCGCCGATGAGATCAGCGGCTTTATTTTTGCTGTGACGTATGTCCGGCCGTCGAAGTCCATTCACGACGTTAAAGTAAAATCGGTGAAGAAGAAATTGAAGCAGAAGAGTTTCGCGGCGTCGGTGAACCGGGAGGAAGTCTATGAAGGACCGAAAGAACTCAGTGTCACCCTTGAAGAGCACATCCAGTTCGTCATCGACGCGCTCAGGGAAAAAGCTGAGGAGCTGGGACTGGCAGGGGAAGCGTCTTGAGTATAGAGGTTTAGTTCAGCCTCGGATCCCCCGGGGCTATGGAACCGAACCCTCCCATCTCCTCCATGCCTATCCCACTCTCCATGAACTGAACAAGTATTTTTGCCCGAAGGGAGATATCATCCAGTTCAAGCATTTTCTGCTTTTCTATACTTTCAATTGGAATATGGGATGCAAGAAAATTGACGGCCATCTCGAAATCGATAACCTGTTTGAACTGTTTCGGAATCTGTGGGAAACCACTATTGGCGGACATCCTCTCAAATCCGCGAAACACCTTTTCTTTCAGTAGTTCAGTATCTTCCTCACCCCGGGATTCTGTAAGAAGCGTCAGTTCCCCCAATCGATAGTCATAGTCATGTTCAGAAACGACTTCTTTGATCTTCACTTTTGCCAGTCCTACCAGCAGGATGTTTGACGACCCGTCGGAACGATCACCCTTGAACTCCATATAGCCGAGGGAACCGACGGAGTAAATCGGAGACAACCCTTCATTATCATCTTCGTAGCCCGGTTTCAAGTGCGCCATACAGATCATCTTATCTCCAAGTTCAGCGTCCACCATCATCTGCCGGTATCTCGGTTCAAAGATATAAAGCGGAAGAAATGTCTTCGGGAAGAAAACCACATTCGGGAGCGGGAACAGCGGAGTCCTGCCGGAGAAATCTTTCAGTCGTTCGTCAAACAATTCCATTTCAGTCGATCTTTATGTAAAGACCCTTCTGGCGGTTCTCCAGCGGATAAGTCCGCACAACGACGGCTTCATTCTCCACTGCTTCCCCGGTGCGGCAGTTGAACTGCCATCCGTGCCAGGGACAGGTGACGACCTTCCCTTCCAATGCTCCGTCTCCCAGCGATCCTCCTCTATGGGGGCACCTGTTATCCATGGCTGCATATTTACCATCAATATTGAAGATGGCAACAGGTTTCTCATGAACGATTATGACTCGACCGTTCTGCGGGAGAATGTCCTGGCAGTCGGGAAGTTTTGTCCAGTTGCTCATGAATTTGCGGTAATGTTGCGTTTAAGTCCTTGGTATTTGGTCCGCTTCACGGCACTGTCTTTAAAAATTCCCCGGTGGTCATCCTCAGATAAGTAACGCCACGAATCGCCTGTCCGTTCCAATATCTCTCGGCGCGGCGCAAACGTTTCCTCTTCACTCTCAACAGAAAACTTCTCGTTCCAAGGACACACCTCCTGACAGATATCGCATCCGTAAATCCAGCCGTGGAGCTGATCAATATATTGTTGAGGAAGCTCGCCACGGTGCTCAATGGTGAGATAAGAAATGCATCGGTTCGCGTCCATCAGGTATTCATCTACGATGGCGCCGGTGGGGCATGCGTCGATGCATGCGGTGCATGTTCCGCACAGATCTTCCTCAAAAGGGGCGTCGAATTCCAACTCACAATCGAGGATCAGTTCACCAAGGAAAAGCCAAGAGCCAAAGTTCCTGCTGATAAGATTGGTGTGTTTCCCGATCCAACCCAGTCCCGCCCTCTGGGCCCACGCCTTCTCCATGACCGGCGAAGTGTCAACGCACGTCAGGCCTTGAACACTGGGATATTGCTCACGAACAAATTTCAAGAGTTCTCTCAGCCTCACCTTCACTACGTCATGGTAGTCATCGCCCCAGGCGTAGTTGGAGATTTTCATTTCACCCTGCGCTTCACCGTGGAAGTAGTTCATCCCAAGAGAAACAACCGATCTCGCTTCGGGAAAGTATTTTCGGACATCCCCTCTTTCATCTTTCCGTTTTGCCACCCACTCCATGGTAGCGCTGTAGCCAAGTGCAAGCCACTTATCAAGATATACCTCATCCTGATTCGATGAAAGCGGATCGGCAATACCGACTTTCTGGAAGCCCAGTTCCGTTGCACGAGACTTGATTCTTTCCGTCAGCTCTTTTTTTTCTACGGCGCCTGCCATTCTCCCCTCCGCACTTTTTCAGCCCAAAAGACACCGATGATCGCTTTCACATCTGTGATTTGGCCGAGCCTGACCATTTCCAACGCGTCTTCAAGCGGTGTGGGCATTAACTCGATAAACTCATCCTCATCACCTCCTGACGTACCGTCCTCCAAATCTTCCGCCAGATAGAGCCACATGCGCTCATCGCTGTATCCGATACACGGATGAATCTCCTGAAGCAAGGTGACTTTCCCGGCGCGGTAGCCCGTCTCCTCTTCTAGTTCGCGGTAAAGTGTCTCCTCAGGCCGTTCTCCGGGATCGATCTTACCGGCTGGGATCTCGATCTCTATGCTTCCCATGGGATAACGGAACTGGCGAATGAGAAGAATCTCTCCGCTTGGAAGAACAGGGACTATCAGCACCGCCCCGGGATGGCGGATGTATTCCCTAGTGGAAATACCACCGTCGGGAAGGGAAACTTCATCACGCCTAACATCGAGAAGGCGGCCAGTGAACACCCGCTCAGAGCTGAGTTTCGATTCAGTAAGGTCTTTCATCAATATTACGGAATAAGAGGAACCGAATGCAGTTCGGATCAAAAATATTCGATATAGTTAACCTTCAGCTCACGGTTGAAGTAGCTCACTTTTTCTTCATCGAACAACAGGTTTTTGAAATGAAATTCGATGTGAAAATTTTGGAACACCGACCACCTCAGCCCAGCGTTGAGATAGCCGCCCCGACTGAGAGAAATTGTTTTCGCGGTCATATTATTCTGATTCAAGGCTGCATTGTATTCTGCGAGGAATGAGAATTCAGGGTTGAACTCGATATCGATTCCAGCAAAGAGGTTAATATCCTCATCTCCGTCTGTGGTCTCGGTAAAGTTCTGGTTCGCACCGAGGTGTGCCCCGAGGTTACCCAGAGGAGTTCGCCAGTTCTTGCTGGCGGAAAGGTAAGAACCATATCCCTTAACATCGTACCTCTGGAGTGAATCTGCTTCATTGTAGTTACCGAATCCCTGCGTATCGATTCCAAAGGCTATCCCGGGAAAGACTGTTGATTCATCAACGATGCGATACTTGAATATCACCTCTGGCCGGGGATACGGGATCGGCTCATCGTCGCCGATGAGCTTACTGGCGCCGTATGATAGGCCGAACATGAACCGGTCTGTAAGTCCAACAGCCAGAGCGGCGGTGAGACCACCCTCACGCTGCATATACATGTGGGTTGAGAACGCGCCCCTGACGAGTCCACCAGCGGTTGGGATTGTGACGAGACTTGTAGGCGGAGGGTAGTCTTGCGCTGAAAGAGAGATTGATAGAGAGAGGATTACCGCCGAGGTTTGACGCATGTCCTAACGAATATAAGCCGTCCTTCCCTTCTAAGGCAAGGAAGGTGTCAGCGATAGATGACGGGGTAGATAACTTCTCCGTCTCGCCGCTCTATTTCATTTACACGCGTAAGCGGAAGGGTAAGAACGTCCCGGTCGCCGGAAAGTAGGAATCTGACATACTCCTCAGTGACGGCAATGAGGTTCACCTTAAGAGTGTCTCCTGTTTTCATATAGATGAGGTCGGGAGAAGAAAACAGTTCGAGATCCCCAAGACGCCCGACTGCTTCGGCCGGATTCCACCCCTCGGCCTTTCTTATAAGGATGTCTTCGATGATTTCTCTACTCTCTTCCAATCGGTTCCCGACACCTTCGACCATTACGCCAGCAGACGGACCGGACGTAAGGAGATTCTTTGGCAGCTTGATTCCGACCCTGCTTACCTCCTCTCCGCGGGCATCCGTCTCAAACATCGTATATTCCCGAGAGATAGGATTAAAATTATAGCTGAATAGACGGACAGTCTCCCCCGCCAGAAGATCGGTCCACCGCTCTTTCTTCACAAGCCCCTCATCAAAGAAGTTAAACTCGATCTCACCGAAAGGGGTGTGGTCGAACGACAGAAACTGATAGCGCCAAGTTCTGCCGTCATCGTTGTAATCGTAGATCGTAGTCCTACCATCGAAGTCGGCCCTGTTGAAATGGGGAAAGACGAGACTGATAAAAACAGCGGACATCTCCTCTTCGCCATGGACCAACATCTTCCGGACCTTTCCATCTACATCGGCAATGGCCCGTTTCCAGAGCGAGCCGTCTTCACGGTACTCATAAGTCTCCCGTTTCGATATCACTTCATCATCACCCACTTTAATCTTGCTGGCCAACTGATCAAAACTGTTATAAAGCGCTTCAATGCGGGGAGTACCTCTCGCTTCGGAAGGTTTCATCTGGACGCCTCGCAGAAGGTCGTCTTCCGTTCTGTAATAACGAATGTAAGAGACGTCTTGCTGGGCGCCCAGCGCAATCGCTGTGGCCACCGTCATCAGTATCCTTTTGGATAGTCGCATAAAGAACAAACTACACACGTCGCCACAGGGAAAAAAGTTGAAAGGCACTGTTTCCAAGGTTGACATCTGGTGCCACCAGATGGTAACTTTAATCAACTTTCTCAGCTCGAGTAAGTGGGCTGTTCTATGGATTGAATGAAAGGATAAATAATTTTTTCATTGCGCACTTTCTGTCTCTTTAACCTTCGGATTTCCGCCTCAGCTCTTCTTCTCATTCTTGTTCAGACAGGCACATCTCAAGGTGCGGAAGATGTCTTTGATAAATACACTTCGGTGGGGCAACTGGGGATGACTGTCACCAACTTCGGTGTCCTCGGGAACGGTTGGAACAGAATCAATGGGCGAATACTCCCCTCCTATCAATACAAGCAGCATACTGAGAATCTTAGAGAGCAGGTCGAACACTTCTCCCACGCGGGGCTGTGGATTGGTGGTATCGTTAACGGTGAGCGGAGAGTCTCAACCGCTATCGTTGACGGGGTGTTTGAGTCGGGACAGGAAGGGTTTGAACTCGTCCCCACGTCAGGGATGGAGATCAAGTCCTCTATATCATCCACTTCTCAGGATTCCATGGCACAATACTATTCACCCTACGCGGTTTCCCACCAAGACCTTATCACTGATTTCAAGGACTATGGCGAAGATCCGAAGAATAATTTTGGTATCCCCAACCACACCCCTCTGGGTATCTCGGTCCATCTGAAAGCGTTCGCCTGGAATTTCACTTTCGCTGACGCTTTCGTGCTTCTCAACTATACCATCAAGAACGAATCAAACGAGACCATTGAGAATATCTACGCCGGAATATGGACAGACGCCTCCGTTGCGAATATGAACTATACGAACAGGTATGAACCGGGTGGAGGTTTCACCTGGTACGATAATCTGGACGGCTTTGACCGATCAGTGGATGCCGCCGGCTTTAATCGGGATATTGCTTATCAATACGATCTGGATGGTGACGACGGCTGGGCCGAATCGTATATCGGTCTCAAAGTGTTGGGAAGCACCGTTCCCCGGCCGTATCTGAGATCAAACTACAATCAGTGGGTATGGACCACCAGCACCAACACGGATTATCCCGATTTCGGCATGCCGCTGAACGACAGTGAACGGTATAAACAGTTGAGCACTTCAGTAAGGCGGGGCTCCGGCGAAGGATACACCGAGGCCGGCTATCCCTCCAGCGCCAACAGCTGGCTCTTCATGCTGTCAGCCGGTCCGTTAGGTACGGAACCGATGACGCAAGATTCCACCAAATGGCAACTCCCTCCGGGAGAGTCGGTGAACATCATCTTCGCCACTGTGGCAGCGAGGTGGCATGGCGGCGGTGAGGACTCCCACACTCGGCGGGAGAACCTCCACGTGAACGCCGACTGGGCACAGCGGGCTTTCGATGGTGAAGATAAAAACAGAAACAACCAACTCGACGATGGTGAAGATATCGATTTCGATGGAGAGATTGACAGATACATCCTCCCGGCACCGCCACCCGTTCCGAATATAACGGTTGACGTAGGTGATCAGACAGTCACCATCTACTGGGCGGATAATGCCGAGGAGTTTGTCGATCCTGTAAGCCGACAGAAAGACTTTGAAGGGTATCGCATCTACGGCGCACGGAAAACGGTCGGAGACGAAACGGAGGAATTCACCCTGCTCGCAGAATTTGACTGGTCCGACTCCACCTATAGACACATCGGTTACAACAGCGGATTTGATGCGGTAAGAATCATAAATCAATTTGGCGAACCAGACAGTGTGGAGATTGACGGGCGCTATTACCATTACAGCTTTACGAACAAAGACGTGAAGAACGGCTGGCTTAACTACTACGCCGTCACCGCCTACGACAGAGGTGATCCGGAAGCCAACCTGGAAAGTCTCGAGAGTTCGTATTATACGAATCGCGTATATGTATACCCCGGTGTAAAGACAGCGTCGAATGACTGGACAGCTGAGCCGGGGGTCTATCCCAATCCATACCGTGGTCAGGCCGTATGGGAAGGGTACGGCAGCAGGGAGCGGATGATTTGGTTCACGAATCTCCCGCGGATGGCAGAGATACGAATATTTACCCTCGCCGGCGATCTCGTGGATGTACTCCAGCACGATTCACCCACCTATGTCGGCGCGGATATTGAAAATATCGATCAGCACAAATCACCAAGCTTTGGAGGCGGAGAACACGCCTGGGATCTGATCACCGAACACGATCAGGCCCTCGCTTCAGGACTCTACCTCTTTACTGTAGAAAATCAGGATGAAAAAAGCTCTTCTTTTGGTAAGATTAAGGAAGGCAAGTTCCTGATTATCAAATAATAAACAAAGGAGAAGCAAAAGATGACCAAAGCAATAAGGTCAATATCCTTGTATGCGTTAGCACTTACGCTGCCTTTCGCGCTCGTGGCGCAAACGTCTATCACGGATATTCAGAAAACCAGTGACGCTTCCGGTGATTCTCCCAAGGATGGGGAAACGGTTACAATCTCTGGAATTGTGACAGCCGAGTTTTGGGGAAGTTACAAGAAGCGGACGTTCTTCGTTCAGGATGCCGACTCGGCATGGAGTGGCATCATGGTCTACAACAATGACGGCTGGGACACCTTTTCTTTCACGGGGGTTGACGGTGCTACTACCAACTCGCTCGCGAGAGGCGACAGTGTTTCTGTCACCGGAACGGTCGATGAATACAATAACAAGACTGAGATCGTAGACGTCACGGCAGTAACCATTCACAGCAGCGGACACGAAACGGAACCCATCGATGTGTTGGCCTCTGCCATCAATACTGGCTCGGCCACGGCGGAGCAGTATGAAGGTGTCTTGGTACGCGTAGTTGATGCTGTTGTCGATTCGGCTGATCTCGGCTACGGTGAGTGGTCTGTGGCCGATAGTTCAGGAATTGTCAGGGTAGACGATGTAATGGCTTACTATTATACTCCTACCAGTGGTCATAACCTGGCAGAAGTTGTCGGCGTTCTCGACTACAGTTACGACAATTTCAAGATTCTTCCCCGTCTCGCCAATGACGTAGTGGAATTTGATATGACGCGGATTCAGCGGGTGCAGCAGGTCCTATACAGTGATCTCATAGAAACCGGTGATGATGAGGAATCAGATATTTCCTATATGGACGGCGATACAGTAAGCATCGAAGGAATCGTCACTATGCCGTCAGGACTTAGCTATGCTGGTTCCGGTGTGAAGTTCATCTATCAGGATGTTAACGGCGGACCGTGGAGTTCCATTCTTTCCTATGATCCCGACAGCACGGCATTCCCTGTACTCTACGAAGGGGATCATATACGGGCAACGGGATATATCGCTGAATATTCCACTGGTCCGGCCAATATGACCGAACTATTCGTTACAGAGCCCATCGAAATCCTGGATACGGGACTGGACACACCGCCTGTTGAAGTAGTGAATACTGGCGACCTCAGATGGCCCACCGAGGCCGAACAGTGGGGTACAGTGATGGTCCGTGTGAAGAATGCAACGGTGACTGCCAACGACCTTGCATACGGTGAATGGGCTGTGGATGACGGCTCTGGTTCCGTGAAAATTGATGACGATTCAGGCGAGATTGCAGCATGGCAAGAAGAGAACGGGAGGCCACCCGTAGGTACGCTAGTGGATTCCATCCAAGGGTGGGTTTACCACCACTATGGCAGTTACGGTGATTCCACGTCTTATAAGCTCGAGCCGCTCTATCCTGACGATATTGTTATCAGCGGCGGTCCTCCAGTCATTAAGGACTACAGCAGGTCACCTTGCGTGCCGAAACCGGATTCCACCGTAACAGTCACGGTGACCATAAGTGACAACTCAACCATTGCATCGGCTGAGATCTACTATGCTGTCGACGCAGGTTCGTATCAGTCAGTGGCCATGACAAACACATCCGGGACCACCACATATACAGGAACCATACCCGCCACGAGCACAGATGGAGCAAGGGTCCACTATTACGTTAAGGCAACGGATGATGGCGATGGCCAAAACTCGGTCATGTCTTCGACCCTTCCCAGTGATACACAAGTGCAACAGTACAGCTATGTTACCAAGACGGGTAACCTGACTATTTATGATCTACAGTACACAAAATGGTCCGGCGGCGATTCTCCTTTTGACGGTTGTGAAGTAACGGTTAACGGTATCGTCACCGCTGATACTTCTCAGAATAACGCTGGGTATGGCGGTTACGCCATGCAGGCGACGAGCGCGCCGTGGAACGGAATCGTATTCAACTACGATGATACTGAAGTCCTCACAAGAGGCGACAGCATTAGTGTGACTGGGACAGTTGAAGAGTACAACCCTTCCTTTCACTTCAAGTATGATAACAACACCATGATCGAGGCGACTAAAGTGACAAAGATCTCATCAGGGCATAGCATCACATCACTCCTCGTGAAAAGTGCTGATCTTTCGCAGGACGCTGATGAGGTTGAGTCCTACGAAGGTGTTGTCGTCACCGTGGAAGATCCCATGGTTGTCTCCATCAACCAGTATGACTGGTCAATATGGGATGAGACAGAAGGTCTATGTCTGATGGATGACGATATGGCAACCCCAGCCGGGGATGCCGAGCTGGGGGCCCTGGAGAAGTTCCAGCAGGTGGACTATGTGGCCGGAGTGTTCAACTTTAGTTTCGGAACCTACAAAATCCAAGTGAGAGACGAAGCTGATCTTGGCGTGGTGACGGCTGGCGTTGAAAAGGACATTACGCCTTACACCTACAGGCTGCACCAGAACTTCCCGAACCCGTTCAACCCATCCACAAGGATCCGGTTCGAGATTGCGGAACGGAAACAGGTGGATGTCATCATATACGACATTCGCGGCTTCAAAGTCCGCACGCTTTCAAAAGAGACGCTCGATGCCGGTCTCCACGTGATGAACTGGGACGGCACGGATGATCACGGTCAGCTTGTAAGTTCAGGCGTTTATATGTACCGTGTGAAGGCTGGCGAATTCATCGATCACAAAAAGATGACGCTGGTCAGATAAAGCAAGTTGTGTGGGGCTCCGGTTCTCCGGGGCCCCACATCTGCTATGTAACTTGAAAAGATCCTATCCTGTTTTTGCCATCGCCGCTTTTGCGCTGAGTTGCGATCTCTGGGAGTACGCCGATCCGTCGGCGCCTATATCAAACAGTGCGCCCGAAACATACCTAACGCTGGCGGCAGCGGAAACACTCTACGCTAGAATCGAGTCGATTCAGGAAAAAACGGACCCCGTCACCGGCGAAAATTATCTTGATACCGCATGGGTCTATGCGGTGGGAGAAACGCCGAATCCGGACTACCTGTGGGACACTCTCAGTAATGCGTTCACAACCATAACCACCAGCAAACAGCGCCTCAACTGGTGGGGTGAAGATTCAGACGGTCATGTGGTGGGGTACTGGTACAAATGGAATGTGGATGATGGGTGGACGTTCACAACCAAAGAGTCCGGACTCTTTTTCCTCCCTCTTAGGACGGATATGGACGTTTTTACTTTTCAAGTGGCGGCAGTGGATAATGACAGCCTCACGGACTCTACAACGGCGAAAGTAGTGATCCCGGTACGGAACTCGGCGCCAAAGATCGGCTTCCGGTACAGAAGCAATCCGCTAGTGAACGATCCCAGTGACACCAATTTCACCTTTCCAACGCGCACATTCGTCTGGGATATCGAAGACGCGGACGGCATCGAAACAGTACCCGACATCTTCTACGCTGTGGATGACACATGCGCCACCTGCTGGCATCGGCTTGACGCAGATCTGAATTCCAGCGTGACGGTGACCGGTCTCGATCCGGGCACACACACATTCTATGCGAAAGCAAAAGACATCGCCGGCGCCGAGAGTAACACGATTCAGTTTCCCGATCCGGATGATCTCAACACTGCAAACCACTGGGTGGTAATGGCTGTTTTGGGCAAAACGCTATTGGTGGATGACTTCCCGCAGGACCGCTACAACCGCGCCCAGGAATGGTACAAGAGTATCCTCGATACAGTTGTTGAGAATGGGGGCTACTCGGTCTGGGAGATCGGCGATAAGCTCCCTTACTCCAATGCTGACATCAACGCGAATCTAAATTATTTTGACAACATTCTCTGGTACACGGCTTACACCGGGCCGGAGACTTACAATGAGGCGGGGGCGAACATCGCCAATTTTCTCGCCAAAGGCGGAAACCTGTTCCTGAATACGGCGGAGCTGAAGGACACCACCCTCGCTTGGTTTCCCATCGATTCCACCTATACGCTCAATCCTTCCGGGCGGCTATTGAAAGGGACTGAGCTTCACGCCCAGTGGGATTCATCATTTGATCTCTCGCTCTCCAAACTAATCGCCATCCGCGTCCGCGCTTTTGAGACAGATTCCACAGATGCCCCTTACGTCAGAAGCCTTTACAGGCTCCAGGAGCCGGGAGAGACAGACGGCTGGCTTGGGACGCCCAATGTCTGCGCCGTGAATCAGTTTCGCGTCAATTCGACTACCCTTTCAGGCAAGGCTGTGTTTATGACGCTTCCGATGCACAACGGCTCCGAAGCACTCATGGAAGGAAACGGCTCGGCTTCAAGATTTATCAGTTATCTCTGGCGGGAGGAGTTCCAGCCGTGAAGTGGATGTTGACATTGATACTTCTAGCAGCGCTTCCACTCTCGGGACAGGAGAAAGGTACCATCATCGGCAGGCTTTCGGACGGTGAAACGGGCGAGTCTCTCCCCGGCGCCAACGTTATAGTGAAAGGAACTTACTACGGCGCTGCATCCGATGCTGACGGTTTGTATCGCATCACTGAAGTTTCGGACGGAAGCTACGACATGGAAGTTTCCATGATCGGTTACAAAGTGATCCTGAGAACAGGTGTGAAGGTGGAAGCCGGACAAACCACCACCCTCGATTTCGAACTGGAGCAGACCGTTCTTGCATTAGGAGAAGAGGTGGTGGTCCTCGGTAAAAAGCCGCTCTTTGATGTGGACGAAACCGCTTCTATCACCAAACTTTCCAGCGACGACCTTGAGAACAGGATCGTCAACAGTGTGGAGGATATCCTCGCCGATCAGGTAGGCGTCACAAAGGTGAACAACGAAATCCATATTCGCGGCGGACGTATTGATGAGAGTCTCTATGTCATCGATGGGCTCTCCATCAAGGACCCCCTCTCCGGCTATTCCGGAAACCTCTTCGTTAATCCGGAAAGTATCGAAGACCTCGAGATCATCACCGGCGGCTACAGCGCCGAGTACGGACAGGCCATGTCCGGCGTCATCAACATCCGACTGAAGGAGGGCAGAGACAAGTTTGAGGGGAGCGTGAAATACTTGAGTGATCACTGGGGTGCAGCCCCTGGCCTCTTTGATCACTTCAACAGCGACCGGTTCGAGGTGAATCTTGGTGGTCCTTCGCCCCTGCTTGAAATGATGGCACCGCGGTTCGGCGTAAACCTTCCCGGGAAGTTCTCGTTCTTTGCCAACGCCTACGGGAAGATCACCGATTCACATCTCCCGACAGCGAAGCGGCTCTACCCCCACACGAATTGGAGGCCGACTTCCGGGCTGTCATCACAAAAGGCTGGCGACCTGCTTGGGAAACTGGCTCCACGTGAGAACAACGACTGGCACGCCCTTTATAAACTCTCTTGGCAACTGGACGATATGAAAAAGCTGTCGGCCTCCTACGACATTTCTCTGAACATCAATCAGGGGTTTTTTATGCCGAGGGCCTTCTCCACCACATACTTCCCCTATGCTTACAGCCAGATTCTTGACAACTACAACACCATCACGCGGGAATCGCGCCTCGCAAAACTCAACTGGACGCACACGCTCGGTCCACGAAGCTTCTACGAACTGACCATCGGTCAATTCCTAACGCTCGAACACAGCGCTGTTCAGGACCTCCACTGGTCCGACTACCGGGAGCGCCTAGACATCGAGCCGGTCAACTACATCATCCGGGACCGAGACGGGAATGTCCGTATCACCTACGGTGACGAATTTTACGATACAGGCTTTTCACCGGAGTGGTACGATCTTTCCAGCGACAACATGCGCCTCGATTTTGATTGGACTTACCAGACGCTGAGTCAGCACAAGATCAAAGCCGGTGTTGAGGCTACATCCACGCAAATTCAGGTGGTAGACATAGATGAACCATGGATGGGGACAACAGGTTTTGGCATCAACTATGACGCCTACAGGGCAAGAACGCTATTCGGCGCTTTCTACGTTCAGGACAGAATCGTGTTTGAAGGGATGACCGCAAATCTCGGGTTACGTTACGACTACTGGTTCCCTGGAAAGTATGTGGAGGACGCCATCGCAAATCCCGACGCCGTCACGATCACCGATGAGGCGAGGAAACTGTTCATGGAGGAGACGTTCGAGTTCTTGGGATATCGCGGTAAGGCGAGACTGTCGCCGCGCGTCGGCATCTCACATCCCGTGACAGACAACGATGTACTCTACTTTTATTACGGTCACTTTTCTCAGCTCCCCACATTTCAGTACGTCTACGCGAAACTGAACACAACAGCCCCCTCCACCTATCAGGTTTTTGGAAATCCCAATCTCAACCCGAAAACAACCGTCCAGTATGAAATTGGGCTGAAACACCGTTTCAGCGAAGACCAGGTACTGGAGATGAAAGCGTACTGGAAGGACATGTTTGATTACGAGACCTCCCAGAGCATCACACCTTCGAACCCAAAATACGCTCACCTTCGTTTTCTTATGTACCTGAACGCCGATTATGCCAGGGCCCGCGGGATTGAAATAATCCTGAAGAGCCGTCTGCTAACAAACTGGTACGCCGATCTGAACTTCAACTATTCCATCGCCACCGGGAAGAGCTCAAATCCCGATGACAATCTCCTTGTCCAGTCCGGTCAGCTTCGGGAGAAGCCTCTAGACGAGGTTTTCCTCCAATGGGACAAACCGCTTCAGACGTTCGCCAACATCTCATACGATCACCCATCCGGATTGGGGATGACGTGGCGGTTTGAATTCGAGAGTGGGCGACGATACACGCGGTCAATCCCTGGCACCCGGGAATATCCCGACGGCCTCATCGAACTGGACGGCGTCACTTACTATATCGGTACGGTTGAAGACGACAAGCCTTATTTCTATCTCGCCAAGGATCCTGTCTCAAACATTGATTTGAAGCTTTACAAGAAAATGTCAGTGGCCGGTGTCAATCTTCGGTGGATTGCGGAGGTGGAGAACCTCTTAGACCAACGCATTCCCCGAAGGATCAATCCCTTCACCGGCAGAGGGTACAACCCCGGCGTCATCATCCCTTACAGCATGATCGAGACACCCAACCCCAATTTTGATCCCTCCCGCTTTCGAACGCCTCGAACAGCCAGCCTTGGACTTCAGGTGATGTTCTGATGAATATACCTTTCAGGAAGATAGTAATCTTTACACTGTTCCCGCTGGCTCTTTCCGGCCAGCAAAATTTCTTTCCGATCCTAGGCGGTCAGCGCGTCGGGACATCGGTATTCACCTTCCTGAAAATCGGCGTCAGTGCCAGGGCCGCCGGCATGGGAGAGGCGGTAGTAGCCCTACATCAAGATGCCTCTTCTCTAGTCTATAATCCCGCTGCCATCGGGCAGCTATCAGGAACTCAGGTTTCTAGTTCGCGCGTCCAGTGGCCGGCAAATATTAGGTATGATTTTCTCGGGGTGTCGCGCCGTCTGGCCGGGAGCCACTACCTAGGTATCTCCGCCGGAATTCTCCACATGTCGCCAATGCAGGAAACCACCGAATACATGCCTCACGGCACGGGAAACTACTTCATCTTCCAAGATCGGTTTCTCGGCCTCAGCTACAGTGTAAGAATGTCCGACCGTTTCAGTTTCGGCATGACTGTCAAACATGTGGAGGAGAACCTTGCAGGGCACCGAATGCGGTCCATGCTCCTCGACGTCGGCACCTTTTACTGGACAGGCTTCCGGACGCTCCGATTCTCGGCAGTGCTTTCCAATTTTGGCCCCCAGGCGAGGCCAAAAGGGAGCTATGAACGGTTCATCCTCGATCGTGAAACAGGCAATGATGTGGTCATCGATTCAGAATTTGAGCTCTTTTCGCCGCCTACCATTTTCCGGGTGGGGAGCGCCATGGAGTTGATCGAATCCCAGAGCCATTCAGTCACCGTTTCACTGCAGCTCAACCATCCCGTTGACAACGCGGAAAACATCGTGGCCGGGGTTGAATACCTTTTCTTGAATACACTGGCGCTCCGAGGCGGGTACAAGTTCAACGTTGAGGAAGAAGATTTTTCTGTTGGCGCGGGGTTTTATATTTTGTTGAGTCCTGCAAAACTGAGGGTAGATTTTGCCTACACCAACATGATCCACCTTTCCAATCCAACACGCCTCAGCCTAGCGGTGGAGTTCTGATGAGAAGTTGGATTTTGACATTATCGGGATGTTTCCTGATTCTGGTCAACGGCTGTATCGAAAAAATGCCGTTGCCAGCTACCATCAACGAAGACGTGGAGTTCACCGCCGGGGACACCACCTATCTGATCATGAGTCCCATCTGGGATACCAGCCTGGGCTTTTCCGCCCCTGTGGAGATATCCATCGCGCCAGATGGACGCCTCTTCGTCGCCGACTCGTTGGCGCGGTCAGTCTTTGTCCTAAAACAGGACGGCACCGTCCTCAGCAAGTTTGATGACCTCATGAACCTGAAAGACCGCACTGGTAACCCTTTCGCCCCCATCGATGTAGACGTAGACCAGAAAATGAACATTTTCATGATCGACGGTTCCCACCGCGTCTACCGGTGGAACCAACTGTGGCGCCAGAACAAAATCAAGGAAGTGATGACAGGGGCAAGGTTTGTGAATATCGCTTCCGGCGAGGAGGTGTCCCTCTCAGCCGGAAGTACCGACTGGCACGTGAAACTTCACAGCGGTGAGTGGCAGATGGATGACCCTGTCTGGTCATCCGATCAGTCTGTCATCGATTCTCTCTCCAAGCCGCACCTTTTCTTTGACGCCGGCGTGAAGGAAACCTCGGTGAAAGACGTCTATTACAGCAGCGGTCAATCACTTTACTCCGGGGTTTCGGCGGCGGACGGTAACTACATCTACGTCACCGATAACGCCCACAATCGAATAATCCGGATCGACTTTGAACGGTCCCAGCTTATTCGCCTCGCCACCGGTGAGGAGGTGTGGACACACAGAGGGGTCTTTGGCCACACAGTAACGGGCTACGGCACGGGGGCAGGAACAGTAAACAAGCCCGCTGCCCTTGATGTTGATTTTGCCGGAAACATCTACTACGCCCAGTTGGGGGATTTTTTTTCCGTCCATAAGATCCGCCCAGTTTCCGCTGGGGGATACACCACCTATCCCTCCGTCTTCCAGCAGGGCTCCCACGACATCATGGACTTGTGGCGCTTTTCGAAACCGGCGGACATAGCGGTTGACCAGAAACAGCAGGTTTACGTCGCAAATACGCTTGCCGATGAGATTCAGGTGTTCAGTTCTAACGGAAGTTTTTTCATGAAGGCGGGGATTAAAGAGGTGCTCGTGGACACCACAATCTGGGTTTACTCCGGAAGTGATTCAGCATTGGTGGACACCTTCCTCACTGTGGAGCGGCCTGGCATTCTTGACACCCCCCGGGGATTAGCGGTGGACGACCGGGGGATCATCTACGTCTGCGATACGGTAAACTCAAGGATTGTCAGATACCGCCTCTCCAACACCGTGGACGAAAACGTTATCCCCGACGAGTAGCTACTTTAGCAGTAGGAGCTTCCGCGTGATGGCCCCTCCTTGCGTCTCCAGACGGCAGATATAGAGACCGCTGGGAAACTCGGAGGCGTCCCAAGTAACCGTTTGTTCACCGGTACTCATATCTCCCCTTACCAGTTCCACCATCTCCCTTCCGTCTAGATTGAAAATGGCGATGCGCGCCTCACCACGCTCAGCCATGGTGAAGGGGATAGTGGTGACAGCATTAAAAGGGTTGGGGTAATTCTGGTGAAGCTTGTATTGCTGCGGCAAAGGTTTTGAGGTGATGACAGCGATACCGCTGTTATTCTGACCCGGTGTTCCCCCATCGCCGGCGCCATAAACCAGCGTGGAGACATTCCAGTTGGCGCCATCACTGTTATCGGCGGATGGATCGATAAGGGCCATAGATGCACCGGTGGGATCTGGGAAAGATGTGTCGTATTCCACTCTGTCCGCCTCTCCGCCGGAAACATCGAGAAGAATGATTTCATCATTCCCGTTGGCCAGCTTGAAACTGCCGTAGGTGTAGGCATAATTCACAGAGAAGCCACCGTTGGAGGCAGTGTCGCTGTTGGGCGCAAATATAACGTAATCACCCGCCGCAATTACGAAACTGTCATCACATTTGATAGTAAACTCATCGGTGCCGTCGTCCTTTATTGTCCAGCCGCAAAGGTCGACAGCGGTCTCGCCGCCGTTATAGAGCTCGAACCACTCACCGCTAGCGTCGCTCACCGCCGAAGGGTTTTTCATAATTTCGTTGATGACAATGGTGTGCTCACTCTCTCCGGCACCGATGAACTCAATTCTCATCACCACCGGGAGATGATCTGAAGCATTATGGAGGGCATCGGCCACGCTGGCGGAAACGACACCGTTGGTACCACTGTTAATGGCCTCATTACAGCACCGCGTCCCGTCGTTTCCAAATGCGGTGTATGATCCTTCCACATAGTTCACTGACGAGGCGTTCAGTACCGCCCCGGAAGCAAGAATAAAGTCAAAACGGTCATCCATACCCCCGTAAGAGGCGCGAGTCGCCTGCGTGTGGATAGAAGCAAAGGAAGAGTTGTTGTGCCAGGCACCGATCTGATTAATAGGGTCAAACAAGCGGCCGTCGTTATCATCTTGAGATTCCACCAACCGCTGAAATCCGGCCTCGTCCCCATCGTACACATTGAAATCACCCAGCACGAGGAAGTGGCCGCCAGCATCAAGTTCGTTCAGGTACGCCCGAAGCTTGGATGCTTCAGACAGCCGGTCGGCGGCATCGCTGTTGCTGTTGCCCGCCTTCAGGTGGACGCCGTAAAGCCCAAGCTCCTGACCGGACGGAAGATGCCGCACCACAAACTCCACCGCGTCCCGGTGCCCCCAGCTTGACGTGGTGTTCACCGTGCCGGTGGAGATCACCTTGTACATTCCGCTTCTGAAGTAGAGGGCAATGTCGATATCGGTGTTGGACTGATTGGAGAAGGAGGCCCCTTCGTACCGACTGGCATCATCGTGGTTCAGCACATCTTCCAGAAAGTGTGTGTAGCCGGTACTGTTCTCCAGCTCTTGCACTACCAAGAGATCGGGATCGGTCTCAACGATGACGACTCTGAAATCATCCTCCCGGTCGTTATCGCTGGTGCTGGTTCCGCGGTAGTTCCAGAGGTTGTATGAGGTTACTTTTTGCGTGTATCTTACTTGGGCGGGTAGCATGTTCCACACCACCACAATAAGGAGAGATAAACATACGATACTCCGGGAATTCATAATAGTTTGTCCTGAAGGAAATTACGGCAGAGAGAGTGAAGTGACGACAGCGGATAACGCCACGGAGAACCACCGTTTTTCACCCCCTTTGAAAGAAACTCCTTGACTCCTATGCGGTGAGAGTGTACAATTTCTCCTAGGCTCTGAAATGGGTTATTATTGTTGCAACAGAATGATGAGTAATGTAAATCTGCAAAACCAATCCCCACTCCTTCTGATCTAGACACTTCGTGTGTGGGACTGGTAAGTTTATTCGTTAGAAATCACAATAAATAATGACAGAATCAGATATTTTACAACACGAAATAGCATTCCATAATAAAAGATATGGAGGAAATGACGGTGAAAGATCCGGTGTCCGGAAGTATTACTCAGCTAATAAACACGCAATCAATAAGTATATTGAAATAGTATCCAAATTGTGCGAGGGCAAGAATCTTCTTGAGTATGGTTGTGGAACGGGGAGTAAATCGAAACAATGGTTAATACTAGGTGCGAAGGTAACGGGCATTGACATCTCCGAAGTCGGCATAAATGTCGCAAAAGAAAAAATGGCGAATAGTGAATTTCATGCTGATTACTATGTAATGGAAGCAGAGAAAACAGAATTTAATGATAATTGTTTTGATCTTGTTGTTGGTACTGGGATTTTACACCATCTTGATCTCACAAAATCCTATAAAGAATTATCGAGAATATGTAGTGAAAATGCTCATATTGTATTTGTGGAACCACTTGGGCATAACCCATTTATTAACTTTTATAGATTGCTCACTCCGAAAATGAGGACTGAAGATGAGCATCCCATGAAATCAAAAGATATTAAATTAATTAATCAGTATTTCAACAACGTTAAATGTGAATACTTTTCATTATTTACACTGTTTTCAGTGCCATTTAGAAATATGTTATTCTTTGACAACCTCAATAGCTTTTGTAGGGCTATTGACAAAGCCATTTTCTCTATTCCATTTGTAAGACGGTACGCTTGGACAGTAGTTATTCATGCAAGAAACCCTAAAAAATGATTTCCAATGAAGATGAATGATAACATTGTAGTTTACGGAATCGGTACGACAAGAACACTGAGAGTCCATTGGCTTTTTAACGAGCTGTCCCTCCCTTACCGCACTGTGGACGTTAGTCCCCGCAGCGAATATACCTTGAGTGACGAGTACAAAAAAATTAACCCATCGGGCAAGGTCCCTTCTATCACAATTGGCGAGACTGCCGTTACTGAAAGCGCCGCTATCTGTCTCTATCTGGCAGATCGGTACAGTCTCGGCGGTTCGGCGGAAGCGTTGGACTCCATCAACAGGGCAAAGATTTACCAATGGTGTCTGTTCGCAATGACTGAACTTGACGCCCACACCCTCTACACCCTGTTCAAACACGGCGGTAAATTGGCAAAGATCTATGGAGAATCGAAGGTCGCCGCGAAGTGTGCACGACAAGGATTTGAGACACAGATCCTTAAACTGGAAAACGAACTGGAGGGTGGGAAAGCATATTTGGTTGAAGACTCTTTTTCCGTAGCCGATATCCTGATGGGTACCTGTCTGCAGTTTGCACTGAACCTTGAACTGGAGATCCCTGTAAAGGTACCGGAAAACTGCAGACGCTACCTCAGCGATCTGAAAGAACGTGAAGGGTTCAAAAAAGCTTTCAAATTGAACTACCCTGAACCAGCCTCATAGAAACTGATATCACTGATGTCAGAACTCATCTCCGCCTTGGGAATGACGCTTATGACACGGAAATCCGCCGGTTTATTCCCGGCTACGAGGAGATGCTTCCCGCGGCGACTAAGACTGTTGCATCCATTGAACCAGCCGTGGTGGTGGCGAGAACATTATAGAGTCGATCTGGAATTAACGACTGAAGATTCTAGGTTGGGGAAAATCACGGAAAATAAGCGGACTTTAAGGATACTGGCATGAGCTTGCGGGAGAAAGGTATAAGTCCCCAGGATTAAGAAGATCTTCTGGGGCATCAGGTAGATAAAAATTCACGCCCTTTTCGCGACACCCTGAACTTTTCTGAATCATCGGAAAGTTACCCCCCCCACTTTCACCTCTTAATTTCTGACCGACCGAAGCTGTAACACTGTTGTAAATTGAGAGTTGTTTATGGCGCGGCGTCTCATTATTCTCCTCAGCTTTCTGCCGTTGGCGGCGGCGGCACGGAATTACACCATCTCAGGCTCGGTGATCGATACTCAGGGTGAAGCTGTTTCTGAAGTACACGTCACCCTGACGCCCGGTTTCTTCACCCTCTACACTGATAGCAGCGGTGCTTTCCGTTTCGGAAACCTCTCACCGGGAAGTTATAACGCCACGTTCCAACACATCGGTTTTCTGCCGTCTGTTCACCAGGTGACACTGTCAGAAGAAGACCTCTCCATCCCCGCGCTTATTCTGGAATACGATGTTGTTGATCTTGAAGATGTGGTCGTTACGGCGAGCCGCGCGGAGAGGGATGTGGTAGATGTCCCGGAATCGGTGAGTCTCGTCTCTTCCCGGGAGATTAGGGAGCGCAACTCAAAGACATCGGCAGAGGCGCTCCGAGAAGAACCGGGGGTCTTTGTGCAAAAAACAAATCACGGTGGAGGGTCTGCCATCATTCGCGGCCTCAGCTCCAACCAGATCCTTCTTCTGGTAGACGGGATCCGACTGAACAATTCTGTATACCGTCTGGGGAATCACCAGTACCTAACTACGGTAGACAATCAAATGATTGAAAGAATGGAAGTCGTCCGCGGTCCCACATCAGTCCTTTACGGAAGTGACGCCCTAGGCGGCACTATCAATCTGATCACTCGAAAACCGAGGCGCGGTGATGGGAATAATACTTTCGATCTGAGATCTTTCCTGAGGTATGCAACAGTCGATCAGGAAAAAACAGTGAGAGGCGAGGTGTCGTCCGGGAATGACCGTTTTGTTTTGAGCTCGGCATTCAGTTTGAAGCAGTTTGGTGATCTTCGGCGCGGAAAGCAAGGAAACGATGAGGGAATCTCGGGTCACAAACTGGTGCAATCTCCCACCGGGTTTGACGCCTTTAATCTGGACGCCAAACTGCTTGCCAAACTCGGCGACGAACAAAATGTGACGGTTGCCCATCAGTCAAGCAGTCAGTTGGACGTTCCCCGTTATGACAAATACCATTACAGCGGTTACAAGCGATGGGATTACCATCCGCAGAAGCGGGCGCTGAGCTACGCCGTTTACGAAAACACAGGGATATCGGGTCTCTTCGATATGCTAAAAGCCAATGTATCGTTCCACACTCAGCAGGAAGGACGTGAAAGTCAAAAGACGGAATCGTCTTCCATCCAGAAGGAACTGGACAATGTTTCGACGCAGGGGTTTGGCGTGAGCGGTGTGAAGGATCTCGGCCATCACCGACTGGTTACAGGCGGGGAACTGTACCGGGATCGTGTCTCCAGCGAACGTCATTTCCTCAATCCGAAGTCGGGCGAAAAGGATCACGATCCGCGAGGACGGTATCCTGACGACGCTTCATACCGAAGCGTCGGACTTTACCTGCAGGACGAGATGAGAGTGACGGATCGACTCCTTATGAAAATGGGTTTTCGATACAGCAGCTACTCGACTGAATTTGATCTAACCACCGCGGATGGTATAGTTTCACCATTCTCCCAGACTTTTGCTTCCGGAACCAGCGCGGTCGGGACCGTATTCAAACTTTCAAGGTTTATTTTTCTGAACCTTAATGTCGCTCAGGCGTTCAGGGCTCCGAACCTCAGCGATATGGCGAAACTGGGACAGTCCAAAGGCGATGTCTATGAAGTTCCCAACAACGACTTGAAGCCGGAGCAATTGCTGAACACCGATCTGGGACTTAAGATTTCCTCGCCGACACTCAGACTGAACGCGACGGTGTACCGGTCCGCCATCACCGATATCCTTACCAGTGATGACGCCACATACACCGGTACCGATGCAGTCGTAATCGACGGTGAGGTGTTTAAGGTAAAGACCAAGCGGAATCTCGGGAAAGCCGTGATTCAGGGCGTCGAGTTCTCCGTTGACTATTCCCCAGTTGGGGCCTTGATCTTTCGGGCAAACTTAACTTCAACCCGCGGCCAAAATACAACACTGGATGAACCGGTGGGCGGCATTCCTCCCCTCTTTGGGCTCACAGGAATACGATGGAGTCTAGGCCGAATCTTTCTTGACGGATTCGCCCGTTTTGCCGCAAGGCAGGAGAGGTTATCCTCCGATGATCTCGACGACCCTCGCATTCCTGATAATGGTACTCCGGGGTGGTTCACTCTCAACGCCCGTGGCGGTATCACACTAGGCCGTAATTTCATTCTGCAGATCTCACTTGAAAACCTGCTAGATCGAAATTACCGTGAGCATGGTTCGGGTATGAACGGCCCGGGAAGAAATTTTATCCTCTCCCTACAGGTCACAAAATAGCTTGAAAGATTGGTCCTGCCTGTAACGCGAACCAAAAAGCCGTTGGTGTCGAAAGAGGCTCAAGCTAAATTCGCCAGCTTTTCCGGCAGACATGACATATCGGAAAAGGCAAAAGATGTTTAAGAAAAATACGCCAAGATTAATCGTTATCGGCGTTGTCCTGCTGTGGGCGCTCTACGCTCTTGTTCCCACCTTCAAGTTCAACTCGCTGTCAGCTGACGAAAAAGCAGCTATGAACGAAGACGGTACACTGGAGGAGCTTGAGAAAAAGAGTATTCGCCAAGGCCTCGATCTCCAGGGCGGGATGCACATTCTGCTGGAGGTGGATATTCCGACTCTCGTTGAAAACCTTGCCTCTAACCGGAATGACCGTTTCTACGATGTGTTTGGTAAAGTTAAGGCGGAAGATCAACTGGCTACAGAAAACTTCATTGGTCGCTTTATCGCTGAAGCTCAGACGCAGCAGCTTCGGCTCACGCGGTATTACATGGACTATGGCAATGATCCGACAGCCATTCAGTCCGCTCTTGAAGATGAGGCAACGGACGCCATCAACCGGGCGCTGGAGATTTTCCAGAACAGGGTGGACGAATTCGGCGTATCAGAACCGACTATTCAAAAGCAGGGAAACCGGCGCGTCATTGTGGAGTTAGCAGGCATCCAAGATCCCGACCGAGCAAGATCCCTTCTGCAAAGCACCGCTCTGCTGGAGTTTGCCCTCTTAAAAGATGGCGCGGTGACACAGAACCTGCTGACGCGAATGGACCGGGTCCTGAAGGGCAGTGACGAACTGGACAGTATGCTGGAGGCCGAGGAACCCCCGGCCGAAGAGACGGAAATTCGGACGGCGGACGAACAGGAAGTGTCGCTTACGGAACTGTTCGGGACGACGGAGAAAGATACCACAACCGAGGATACATCTGAAGTTCTGGTAGATAAGGATCTTTTTGAGGAACGGCCGTTTTCTTCTCTTTTGCGTCAGGTCGGAAACGACCTCGGCGTTCCCGAGCAGAACTTACGGGCGGTAAACAGAATCATCGAAATGGAGGAGATTCAAAATCTGCTCGACGCAGGTGAGGGGCAGTTTTCGCTGACAAAAGAGATTGAAACATGGACACTTCCCGAAGGTGCAAATGAATTGTTCTATCGTATGTACCACCTCGAGTCCGAGGCAGGGCTCACGGGAGGTGTTATTGAAGAGGCACAGGCGACACTGTACAACGGCCAGCCCATCGTCACGCTCAGTATGAACTCTGAAGGAGCCAAGACTTGGTCTCGCCTAACGGGCGCTAATGTTGGGCGGCGTCTTGCCATTCTCCTAGACGGGAAAGTTCACATGGCGCCGGTCATCCGGACCAAAATCACAGATGGACAGACACAGGTCGAAGGGTTTGCCAATATGAATGAGGCGAAGGATATCGCTATTGTTTTGAGAGCAGGCGCCCTCCCGGCTCCGGTTGATATCATTGAAGAAAGAACCGTTGGGCCCTCACTTGGGCAGGATTCCATCGATCAGGGGACGAGATCCATCATCACAGGACTTTTGCTCGTTCTCGCTTTCATGGCATTCTACTACAGGGGTGCGGGTTTTATCGCCTCGTTCGCCCTGATGTGGAACCTGATTCTTGTCCTTGCGATTCTTGCAACGTTTAAGGCAGCTCTCACCTTACCAGGCATTGCCGGACTGATCCTGACCATCGGAATGGCGGTAGACGCCAATGTCATTATTTTTGAGCGTATCAGGGAAGAATTGACAAAGGGGAAGACACCCCGCTCCGCCATAGATAGCGGATACTCCAGGGCCATCACCACCATCATCGATGCCAATGTCACGACTATTCTGGCGGCGCTCGTTCTCATGCAGTTTGGTACTGGACCTATCCGAGGGTTCGCCGTCGTCCTCTTCTGGGGTATCCTTACCAGCATGTTTACAGCCATTTTCACCACCCGTACCATCTTCAACGTAATCACTACAAAACGTGATCTGAAAACTCTAAGCATATGAGATTCCTCAAAGATACAAACATAGATTTTCTGAGCATGCGGAAGTTTGGCTTCGTCATTTCCGGTTCCTTCATCCTTGCCGGAATTGTGTCGCTTTTTCTTCACGGCGGTCCGCTGTTGAGTATCGACTTTACTGGGGGAACTCTCGCTCAGGTTCGGTTTGAAGAGCCGCCGGATATAGCCAGCGTGAGGAGCGCTCTGGAGACCCTCGATGTTGGTTTAGGTGAAGTGCAGACATTCGGTTCCCCTGACGAGATTCTCATTCGGCTTCAGGTGAGTCCGGGATCAAATGACATGGCAGTTAAACTAAAGAAAGCGCTTCAGGCACAGTTCCCAGGCCAAGACCTCGATTTCAGGCGAATAGAGAATGTTGGTCCGAAGATCGGCTCTGAATTAAAAGGGAAAGCACTATTCGCCATCATCACCGCGATCATCGGGATTCTGATCTACATCTCGATTCGGTTTGAATTCGGTTTCGCCATCGGCGCAATCGCTGCCCTGGTACACGATGTAATCATCACACTGGGCATATTCTCAATCCTCAACTACGAAATTTCGCTCGCCATCATTGCCGCATTTCTGACCATTGTCGGTTATTCCCTGAATGATACAATCGTCGTCTTTGACAGAGTCCGAGAAAACATGAAACGGCTCAAGAACCTCGATCAGGATTCAATATTTAACATAAGTATCAATGAATCTCTCTCGAGAACGATCATTACGTCGCTTACAACTTTTTCGGTTGTTTTTATTCTCTATATCGCCGGTGGTGAAGTGATCCGCTACTTCTCCTTCGCAATGATTGTCGGCGTACTCGTCGGCACATACTCGTCAATCTATGTGGCGAGTCCTGTGGTGGTGCTGTGGCAGCAGCGTTCCACCGCTTAGTACCGGACTGCCAGTTTCCTTCACTTTGTACGATCGTTCCGGTCTCTCAATCGTGACGCCGAAAGTTTTTACTCTTTACGCAATTCTGAACATCATTTGGGGTTCAACCTGGCTAGCACTGAAAGTGAGCCTGATGTATATCCCTCCCTTGTTCGGCCTCGGTCTCCGTTTTACATTTTCTGCTTTTATCCTATGGCCTCTCCTGTTGCACCGACGACCAAAAATCAACCTTTCCGCAACAGCTCTTAAGGTCTATTTCAGTTTCGGCCTTTTCAGTTTCGTGGGAGCATATTCACTCACCTACTGGGGAGCCCAGTATATCTATTCTAGTCTATCCGCCATAATCTGGGCAACGCTTCCCATCTTCGTCTCTATCGCCGCACACTTCATGCTTCCATCGGAGCCGTTGACTCTACGCCGGTTAGGGGGCGGACTGATGGGCCTTGCTGGTGTTGGACTGATCGTCACTTCAAATGGTGGAGAAGGAGAAATAAATCTCATCGGGGTGCTAGCAATTCTCTTTGCTGTGGCACTGGCTTCCGGACCCAATGTTTACCTTAAGAAATACCACAGAACGGTTGATCCTCTGCACGTCAATGTTATCGCTCAGTCCATCTCAGCCGCTGTGTTGATCCCCCTTTCCTTCGTCTTGGAAGAGCCCGCGTCAACCGTTTGGAACAACACGTCCATTCTGGCTCTAGCTTACCTCGCCGTGTTTGGCACTGTTATAACATGGACAATCTACTTCTGGCTCTACAACCATTTAACGGTGAATCAGATATCAACGCTGGGTCTTCTTCCGCCCGTTCTTGCTTCATTCTTAGGTTGGATCTTTCTCGGAGAGACCTACGGTGCTGGACTGTTCGCCGGAGGAGCACTCGTACTTTTCGGCGTCTACCTGATTCATTCTCTTCAAGTTCCGGGGAGGGAGGGTATATAGAAATTAGCCTTACCGACACGTTGAAATAGTTTCAAAGAAGATGTAGATTTGTATACTTTCATGGCACGATACTCATTAACCATAAATCGTAAAAAGCACAAGGTCAATGTGCCTGACGATATGCCATTGTTGTGGGTGCTCCGGGATGAGTTGGGATTCACCGGCACCAAGTTTGGCTGCGGCTGCGGGCTGTGCGGTTCCTGCACTATTCATCTTGACGGAGAACCAGCTCTACCTCCGGTGGCCCCAGCGTTAGTAAATGCTATCTTCGATGCTATAGGTATAAGAGTTCGCAAACTCCCCATCCGGCCGGAAGATCTCCGGGCGTGATCACTTACGCCTCTTTAAACACCCCCATCGGAAGACTTCTCATTGCCAAAACACCTCATGGCGTATGTAAGATTAATCTGCCCTCCAAAACTGACGGCTCTTTTTTCCAGTGGATCGTTGACCATTTCCCTGAAGAAGGGGTGATCGAAGACCGCGATTCCCTCCGCGAAGAACGGAACGAACTTCAGGAATACTTCGACGGCGAGAGAAGAACATTCACCTTACCCCTCGATCTGAAGACGACGCAGTTTCGGGAGAAAACACTTCACCAAGTAGCTAAAATTCCTTTCGGGAAAACAGCCTCTTACAAGGAAATCGCGGAACAGATAAACAATGCCAAGGCGGTCCGGGCCGTAGGCAGCGCCAACGGGAGTAACCCCCTTCCGATTGTAATACCGTGCCACCGCGTCATCGCCCACGATGGAACCCTCGGCGGCTACGGGGGCGGACTATCGATGAAAAACTGGCTCCTTGAGCATGAAGGGTGTCATCTACCCCATTCCGATTGATGGATTCGGATCAGCGGATTAACTTCATGAACCTATAATGGCGCACGTACTGAAACATCTCCGCGGGAAAATCGTTGCCGGACTCGTCACCATCATCCCCATCTTTGCTACCGTCTGGATACTAACGCTCCTCTTCAACTTTTTCGACGGCTTCGCCGCCCCCCTTCTAGATTCCCTCCAATTCCATATCCCTGGGCTCGGAGTTATAATCGCACTCCTGTTTATGTATCTTCTTGGCATCTTGGTGACTAACTTCCTCGGGAGAAAACTGGTTTCCATTGGAGAATCTCTTCTCCGGAGAATCCCTCTCGCCAATACCATTTACGGAACAGTAAAGCAGATTACCCAATCAGTCAGCGGAGCTTCAAACCGGGCTTTCCAGAAAACGGTACTCATCAATTATCCCCGTGCCGGAATCTGGACTATGGCCTTTGTTACTGGTGAATCCAAAGATGCAAACGGAACGCCCTATTACCACCTGTTCGTCCCCACCACACCAAATCCGACATCAGGCGTAATGGTTTTCATTCCTCAGAGCAACGCCATCGATTCAAAATTGAGCGTGGAAGAAGGGTTGAAGGCGATTATATCAGGCGGGATGCTGGCGCCCAAAGAAAACGAAATTGCCAGCCTTCCAGAATAATAATCGGTCCGAAAGAAACGTGGGGTTAAGGAGGGTGAGACAGATCTTCCGGACCGATGTAGGTATTATATTGACAAAAAATATGTAAAGTTTCGGGTCAAAACAACATAATATCAAACTTTCTGTGGACTTTTTTATCGTTATAGTCATTAGCTATGTAGTTGGCTCTCTACCGACAAGCATTATTGTCGCTAGAAAAATCGCTGGGATCGACATCCGTGAACACGGGAGCGGGAACGCCGGCATGTCCAACGTTGTCCGTGTAATCGGTTTGAAGCCGGGGATCGTTGTCGGTATGGTAGATATATTGAAGGGGTGGCTTGCGACAGCATGGATTCCCATCGTTTTCATGGCAAGCGGCGGCAGCGAAGGGGGCGACTTCTCTCTCGTTCGAATAACAGCGGGAGGCAGCGCAGTATTGGGTCATACATACACCATCTTTTCCCGATTTCGCGGCGGAAAGGGTGTTGCCACGCTCGCCGGGGTGATGATTGCCCTTTACCCCATAGCCGTAGTGGTTTGTTTCCTCACATTTGGCATCACCTTCATGAAGTGGGGCTACGTTTCTCTCAGTTCAATGACGGCGGCAGTGACTTTGCCTCTTTCGGTCTTACTGTTACCGTGGGCCGGACTCCCCCCGGTGTCTCACCTCCTACTGTTCTTTTCCCTTTTTGTACCGCTCTTCGTCTTCTTCACACACAGGGAAAATATCGCCAGGCTTCGGCGCGGTAACGAAAAAAGATTTGACAGAGCTACACTATTCAGTCGGAGAGAAACCTAACACAGCTGATCCACCGAATTCCCAGCAACGGCTTAAAACTTCTGTCCAGCTCCGAGATTAATGGCTGTTCCCATTTCTGTCCCACCATAAAATCCCCAACCGTAATCCATCCGAAGAATAAATCCTATTGGAGTCGGAAGACGTATACCAAAACCCACTCCAATAAGTGGGTCATTATGAAAAAGGTCAGATAATTCTTTTGATGAATAACCCATATCGATAAATCCCACACCTGTCAACCCAATCTCTGAACTAAATGACAATACTGAAATTGATGTAGAAGGTATAATAGTTTGACGCGCTTCAACCGACATAATAAGTTGTTGATGCCCGAAG
>JAYZCL010000015.1:0-5701 GCA_036338335.1 Fidelibacterota bacterium | reverse complement strand
CCAGAAAATGTTACTGTTCCAAAAGCCAAAAAACTATTTTCCATCAATAATTTGGAAATATTAAGACCTTCAAAAATATCCATTATTGGATTTATCGTCAGTTGGGTTTTTGTTGCAATATTAGTTGGATCAATGTTTGCTATTGCTTAAATCTCAACAAATTAGATTGATTAGGGTGGATACAATCCTCAACAAACAAGATCAGAAATGTGGGTAATGTTTATACTATATCTTCTAGAATCGTCAGAGCTGAGGAGAAATAATAAAATCAGCTATTTATGATTATCAGGATCGTATTGATGACTTACTTACGACTGCTATGAGAGAGGTCTTGGAACGCTTTTTCCCAAGCATAAGTAAGAGAACTGAGCAAATCACTGAAAAATCGACAATGACGGAACGACTAATTTGGATAGGAGCGTTGTTTGTCCTCTCGAAATGTTTGGTTTTAGACTTATAAGAGTGTGCATAAAAGAAGTGGCCACACCGTGGTATAATTTCTTGCAAATTTGAAAAACTCTCTCGTCTTGTTTCTCATTTTTTGCTGTTGCACATTCCCAGAGAAGTTTGAGAAACCCAATATTATCATTATCATGGCCGATGATTTGGGGTATGGTGATGTGGGCGCCTACGGCGCCAAACCGGAGAATGTCAAAACACCCCACATTGATAGACTGGCTAATGAAGGATTAAGATTTACCAGTGGATACTGTTCAGCTTCCACTTGCACACCCACGAGGTATTCTCTTCTCACTGGTTCCTATGCGTTCAGAAAGAAGAATACAGGCATTGCACCTCCCAATGCGCCGGCCATTATCCAACCCGGCACCGAAACAATCGCCTCCTTGCTGAAGAAGGCAGGTTATAGAACTGCTGTAATCGGGAAATGGCATTTGGGCTTGGGCGGACCGGAAGGGCCTGACTGGAATGGAGAACTGAAACCGGGGCCCCGCGAAATTGGATTTGATTACAGTTTTCTCCTTCCTACTACCAATGACCGTGTACCCCAAGTGTATGTGGAAAATCATCATGTAAGAAACCTCGATCTCAATGATCCCCTATGGGTGGGCTATGAGAAACCCATTGAATATCACCCCACAGGGGTCAGCCATCGAAACACCTTGCGTATGAATTGGAATGATGGACACAACAATACCATCCACAACGGAATTGGCAGAATCGGCTATTATACAGGTGGTCATTCCGCACGCTTCAGGGACGAAGATCTTGCCGATGAATGGCAAAAAGAGGTCAACAGGTGGATCGATGAAAACAGAGATAATCCTTTTTTTCTACTCTTTTCCTCCCATGATATTCATGTCCCGCGGATGCCTCATGAAAGGTTCCAGGGTCTGTCTCGTATGAGCTACCGCGGTGATGCCATAGTTCAACTCGATTGGAATGTGGGCGAGATTCTAAAGACAGTGGATCGGCTTAAACTGACAGAAAGGACACTTGTCATTTTCATTTCGGACAATGGTCCTGTGCTGGATGATGGTTATGATGATTTTTCCAATGAGAGATTGGGTGATCATAAACCGGCCGGTCCTTTCGCTGGCGGGAAATACACTGTCCGTGAGGGTGGCACGCGCATCCCATTCATCACCTATTGGAAAGGGACAGTTCAGCCCGGTATATCTGATGAAATGGTATCCACCATCGATTTGGCGGCGAGTCTGTCGGCCTTGGCGGGGGTGGAGCTCCCTGATGATGGTATCTTAGACAGTTTCAATATGTTGGACGTGCTCTTGGGAAAACCAGGAGCAAAAGGGAGAGAGTATATCGTATCGCAGGATAATGGGCTCCGGGGGACTTACGGCTTGCGCGTAGGTCACTGGAAACTCCAGCGGCACGATTCAGAAAAAATGTACAATGGTGATCTATCTATGACCACATGGTCGGTTCCGAGATTCGCACTCTTCAACCTTGAAGAAGACATTAGAGAAGCGAGAGACGTTTCTGATCAGAATCTCGAGATATTTGACAGGCTGAGAAAACAAATGCAAAATATTATCAATGCAGACCGAACCCGCTAGGTGGGAACTCAAAAGAGTAGTTGAAAAACATCTTCGAACGTTTTCCAGTCGAAGGAGAGGAAGCAGTGGCTGGCACACTTTATTGGAAATTGCACTTTCCCGCCTCAGAGTTATTGGTCCCACACATCTCCCAGCCAGATCATTCTAAGTCTCGATTCATGCCTAAAAAGAATCTATCTCATTACTATTGACTTTTTTCTCGTTTGAGAGAGATAGAATAAAAAAGGGCGACAGAGTCGCCCTTTTTTATTCAGGTGATTTTTGTATTAAAGGTTATCCGCCACGACCGCCGCGACCGTCTCCATCACCTCCTCGGGGGCCATGACGGTGATGCCACCGCAGCTGGAGGTAGGCATGAATCTTGATAATCTCAATCTGAATTTCCGTCAAGATCTCTGCTGACTGAGTCTTCCTGTTTTCCATAATTTCCTTCATGGCCTCACCGGCCTCCTCTCGGGTCATTTCGCCCGATTCTACCTTTTCCTTTAGTGAATCCATGGCCGCTTTGGTGTTAGCCCTGAGAGCCTCAAAGGAGGCGATCTGCTCATCTGTTAGGCCAAGCGCTTCAGTCTTAGCTGCTTCAACCGCTTCGGCGAACTCTTTGCGCTTTGTTTCGAGTTTCTCCTTCATCTGCTCCAGTTCTGCCTTCTGCTGGTCTGTCAGAAGGGCATCAATGGCAGATTTCAATGATTCATGCAATGCCTTCAGCACTTCACCGGCTTCTTCCTTCGTCATCTCACCGGCTTTCACCTTATCGCCAACAGCGCCCATTTGAGTCCGGAAATCTCTCATTATTTCATCAAACTCAGCTTTCTGTTCATCCGTCAGAACAGAATAAATCAGTCGGAAGTTGTCGGTGTCTTTTCCATTCTTTTTTTGATTACGACGATCAAACTCTTTGCCGTCTTTATCGTTCTTCTTGCTACGTTCCATTCGAGCAAATATTTTGGCCTTCTCTTCATCAGACAGTTTTTCTTGCAGCTCGGCGGCAAGTTTCCAGAGAAAACCTGGGTCTTTGTCCCACTGTCCGCCGTTGCCATGCCGGCCTAGGGCGGAGCGAACTTTTTTGGCGCTGGCACCGGAGAGGCCTAGATCTGTCTCAAGATCGTACGAAAAAAGTTCCAGCTCTTCAGAGTCGAGCTGAACTTCATCATTTGTATTAAATGGGTTCTCACATCCGGCAATGAATATTGCCAGGACCATGATCAGGGGAGTAAAGAGAAATCTACGTTTCATGACCATTCCTTTTCACTGTTTCCCTTTTAGACGTTCTAATAACCACAATGGTTAAATATAAACCCGTTTCAGCACAACAGAAAGCCTTGCTTAGTACTTAGAGATGAATGTATAGTCGGGCGGGTAGTACCAATAGAAGTTGCTAAGATGACGGTACCAGGGGTTAAGAATTAACATCAATCGGTCTTTCAAGTTAAGGAGCTTCCGATGAACCTCACCTGCTCAAGCCGAACCATTTCCGTTTTACCACAGATATTGCTGTTTGCTGCTATAGTGCTGACGGGAAGTTTACATGCGCAAGATATACAGAAGTACAGAATGCCGCCGAAAGCTATCGAAGAATTGGTTAATGCGCCGCTCATGCCTGCCATGATGCTGAGTCCATCGAAAGAGAAGGCGTTATTCATGGAGAGGCCAGCCATGTCGGGGATCGATGAGCTGTCCCAACTAGAGCTGAGAATTGCGGGACTGAGGATCAATCCGGCGACGAACGGCAGAAGCCGGCGGAGTCACTATACCTCTCTCACTCTCAGGTTGGTGACGGGAGGCAAGGAAGTGAAGGTTTCCGGGCTCCCGGCAAATCCAAAGATTTCAAACATCGCCTGGTCTCCCGATGGGAAGTACCTTGCCTTTACTGTTACGTCCATGGATAAAATCTCCCTCTGGATCGCCGATACGAAAAGGGGGAAAGCAGAGCAGGTTATGAAGAATTCTCTGAATGCAGCCTACGGCTCCCCGTTTGAATGGTTGTCGGACAGTAATGGGATTATCGCTCTAACTGTTCCCACCGGGCGGGGCTCCGCTCCGGAGACGAGCTTGGTTCCGGAAGGACCTGTCGTTCAGGAGAACACAGGAGGAGTAGCACCGGCCCGAACCTATCAGGACCTTCTGAGTTCGCCTCACGATGAAGCGCTGTTTGACCACTATATGATGTCGGAAATCGTGCACGTGACGGTGAAGGGGAAAGTGAAGAACATTGGAAAGCCGGCCATCTATCGCCGGGCGGAGCCTGCACCAGATGGGAGAATGCTTCTCATTGAGATAGTACACCGCCCTTATTCTTATCTCGTACCGGTTTACCGTTTCCCGACGCTGGTTGAGGTTTGGGACTTAAACGGAAAGGTGATTCACACGGCGACGGACATGCCGTTGGCGGAACAGCTTCCCCTCGGTTTCGGCGCGGTGCCTACGGGACCCCGCTCCTTTGGCTGGCGGTCTGATTCAGATGCGACGCTTTATTGGACGGAAGCTCAGGACGGCGGTGATCCCAAAGTTGATGCTGAGGTGAGGGACAGGGTGTTCGTCCACGCCGCGCCGTTTAAAGTAGCGCCGTCCGTGCTCATCGATCTCCCTCTGAGGTACAGCTATGTACAGTGGGGAGACGGCGGTCTCGTCCTCATTACCACTCGGGAGTGGAGTACGCGCAAGACGCAGACGTGGAGGGTTTCGCCGGACAGTCCCGGTGAGACGCCCAAGCTCGTGTTTGATCGCCTCTATGAGGATCGGTACAGCAATCCCGGTTCTCCCATGATGAAAATGAATAATAGCGGTGCCTCGGTGCTGTTGACGGGGACTGGCGGAAGCTCCATTTTCCTTTCCGGCATCGGTGCATCGCCGGAAGGCGACAGACCATTCCTAGACGAACTGAATCTTGAGACGGGCAGCACAAAAAGACTGTTTCGCTCCGAGGTGCCTTACTACGAGCGCCCCATGGCCGTTTTGGACAAAAAGAACTCGGTCATCATCACTTCCCGGGAATCGATGGACGAACAGCCGAATTATTTTATTCGGTATCTAAAGAGTGGAAAGACCGACCAGATGACCACCTTTCCGCATCCCTATCCACAGATGAAGGGCGTCTATACCGAAATGGTCAAGTATAAGCGAGGCGACGGGATGGACCTGACTGCAACGCTCTATCTCCCGCCGGGGCGCACGCCGGAAGATGGCGCTGTCCCCATGCTCGTCTGGGCCTATCCTCGGGAGTTTAAGACATCTAGCGCTGCGGCACAGGTCATCGGTTCGTCCTATCGATTTATTCGTATCAGTCCGACGTCAAGCTCCACGTCGGCTCTCTCCATGCTAGTTCACGGTTACGGTGTTCTCCTGAATGCTACTATGCCCATCATCGGGGAAGGTGATGTCCAGCCAAATGACACCTACATAGAGCAGTTGGTGGCCAGTGCCCAGGCGGCGGTGGACTATATGGTTGAGAGAGGTGTTGCCGATAGAAAAAAGGTGGCCATTGTCGGCCACTCCTACGGCGCTTTCATGACGGCAAACCTTTTGGCTCACTCGGACATTTTTGCCACGGGCATCGCCCGGAGTGGTGCATACAACCGGTCGCTGACACCATTCGGCTTTCAGGCCGAGGAGCGGACATTCTGGGAGGCGCCGGAAATCTACTTCGCAATGTCACCCTTCATGCA
>JAYZCL010000014.1:0-39224 GCA_036338335.1 Fidelibacterota bacterium | reverse complement strand
CGTATTTGTTCCTGCCTGTGTTTCCAGCTCTAAGGTTGGCGTTCCGCCAGCGGTGCTGACAGTCACCTGCTCGGAAATAATCACCCCGATCCTGATCACATCACCCGCCTTGTAGGTCTTGTTGTCAACGGTATTCCTAGTGTCTACTTTTGATACTGTAGGTGCTGTGGTGTCGATGTAATACGTGTTACCCATAGCAGGCAGAGCATTTGCGTAAACAATCGCGTTATATGAAGAATCATTTATTGTGCCGCCATTCTCTGTAATTGTTCGTGAAAATGTGAGACCATCCGCATCTGTGTCGCCGGCTCCAACTATATACCTGAAAGCCAGTCTTCCAGTGGCCAAATTACTGTTTCCGATATGGTAATCAGCGGTCACAGTTCCGCTAGTTAGGGTAAGGGCTATTTGAGGGGTTCCGGTGAGCCTGAATCCTTCATTGGCTCCTCCATTTCCATTCGTCACCTGATAAACAAAATCAAGATTATCACCTTCATTGAAATAGCCATCATTTGTGGGAAGAGAAATCACTGTACCACTAATTACCGGAACAGTTGGGTCATATTTAACACTTGTACCATCAGTAATATGAGCCTGAGTTCTATTGTCTAAATCATTACCAGCTTTGTCTATGATATCATCACTTTCAAATGTTAATGTTGATTTGGTACCCCCCGTCATTGTTGCAGTCATGGTTACTACTGTAGGAGCCGCAGCGGTAGGTGTATTCCCACCTGCTGCATTAATACTCATTATGCTCCCTGTGGCATCAGTATCACCATCCAAATCTTCATCGGCTGTTAATGTTACCTCTATCAGAGAGCCAACTTTAGCAAAACCTGCATCCGTGCACTCATCATCATTTGTATCACACTTAATAGTCAGTGCGTTAACGGCAGGGTCAGTTCTATCGTATGTGACACTTGCAGGATCAGCAGCAGCCCCTGTGCCAGCCTCGGCCGTGACCTCAGTCATGGCATTACCGTGTTGATCAGTAAGATTGATGGTAAAGGGGATAACACCCTCGGTCTCCGTTCCCTGCATAACATATGTTGCGGTATACTTTGCATCATTAGTATTCTCCGCAATGTTGCCACCAGCTATGGTTGCACCTGCAATGGTCACAGCAAGTGATGCATCACGAGTTGTAGACTCATTTGTATCTTCAAAAACAAGTGTGATGGTATCTCCAGTTTTTGCACGATCATTGTTGTTTGCATTATTTGAAGAAATAGTGACATTTTCCATGACTGGCGCTGTTTCATTATAATTAACATTATCTCCAGCAGTAATAGCTGTTGCCTGAGTAAAAGCATTTCCCGATCTATCAAAACCATCAACAGTAATATCTACCGCGGTATCTTCATTATGGGCGGCCTCTGACATAGTCACAACTCCGCTCCATGCTTGCCTATTTGCACCTTGTGTCACTGTTGCAGCGGAGCCGGAAATAGTCATTGTCGGAGATGTATGTAAATCTTCATTCGCAGCAATAGTTAAAGTCACAATGTCACCCGGTTTTGCAAGAGTATTTGCAATCCCGTTATTTGATGCAATGGTTACCGTGCCTATTGTTGGAGCCGTCTTATCAAAGTAAAGCTGATTAGTGGGTGCAGTAGTGTAATTGGCAGCGAGGTAATTGCCAGCTACATCGACAACTGAAGTAGCAAGAGTATTTGTATTAGCCGTAATAACCAGGGCCATTAATGCATTATTATTCTCGTTTCCGTCAAGGTTTCGAGTATAGCTCCACGAGGATTGCGGTGCTGTTACTCCGGCAGTCATAGCCTGCCCCCCAATCGTAATCGTTGGCGTTGTACCTATATTCTCGGAGAAAACTACCGCAAGAGAAACCGCATCCGCCGTTGTAACGTAACCAGCATCCTGATTATCAATATTATCCGCAAAGGTATCATCCATGCGTGTTGAAAAAACTGTTGGTGCTGTGTGATCTACCGTTATGGAAGTGGTACAATTCGTACAAGTATTAATAGTCGTATTGGTAGTACCAATATTACCAATAGTATCTCTGAAAGCAGATATCGAAATAGCCGCATTACCTTCTGCCGCGGCCGTAGTAATAGTTTCTGTACTAGTCCAGTTTGTTGTACTCGCTACATTAGTTGCATCAGCTGCCTGACCAGCGATGGTTACCGTTGGGGCAACTGAGAAAGCTTCGCTACCAGTATACGTTAAGGTAATCACATCATCTTTTCTGGCATACTGCCTGTAAGCTCCCCCCAAACTATTATTGCTCGAAATTGTAACACTTGATACGGTTGGAGTTACAACATCAAAGTCTAAATGAGCATTTCCATCAGGTCGGGTGAGTGCAATTTCATTGCCCGCAGTACAGCCGGAATTACAAAGTACCTTGAAATGGAGTTCACTGTTATTCGCTTCTGCATAACCTTGAGTAGAGGCCATTTCAGCATGAGTAATTGTCTTGGTATAGTTTGTACTTACATCACCACCCATTTGCCACTGGCCCTGCGTACTATTGTCACCCGAAAAATTGGCCGTATACCAAGTACCACCGGATCCCACTTTCATTTTTACCAGATAAAAAGCATTGATCTGTGCTGCAGTGGTGCTTTCATCGGCACCACTAGCCCTAGTCGTAACTCTAATTGTTACGCCACCATTTCCATCATTTTTTGAAGCTACGTCATAATGGGCATCATCATCTCCATTACCATAAAAAGTTGACCACACCCATCGGACCGCCCCAAGCGAATTGAAAGAAAAGGCAATGATCAGGATTAACTTGAGCACTGCGCTCATATAAAGTTTCCTAGGAATAATAGATAAGTCATCCTGAAATCAAGTTATGGTTTCTCTAGAGTATTGTCCTGTGATTTCAATCACTTCAAGCATGAGTTAAAATGTCATACCTAGCGCCATAAAGGCGTCTACCCACGACATGTGTGTCCCGGTTGTTGTAAGCCCATCAGGAACATTGTAAGCGGCCGTCGCCCGGACGCCAAGTCTCAAGTCTAACAGATCTCCCAATGCCATTCCGATGCTTTGTACGGCCATATAGGCCGGTGAAGTTCCCACCATTCCCACACCGACACGAAGGTTAGCTGGACCTGACGGTATGGTGATAACGCCAAAAAAGCCAATACCACCTAATTTCCCCTCGAGCGGAAGCACCGCCTTGTCATCAACCACTAAGCCCGTCTCATCATAGTTAAAATCGTAGGTTCCCACTTCCGCACCCACGCGAAAACCGATGGGCCCCATGGAGAGATAGAAAGGGAGGTCGACGCCGACTCGACCGTTCGGAGTACCAAGCCAAGGAAGAAGGGTGCTGTTGCGAAATGTTGGCATTCCTCCCGAAACCGTGAAGGTGTAGCCCAACCTGGTGTCTCCTTCAAAATCATCTTCAAGGGGGGCTGCATCCATATCATCAAATCCGGCAAGACCTTCATCATCAAATCCTTCCTCATCGAACCCTTCATCATCAAGAAACTCCTCATCGCCGAACTCCTCGCCCTCCAGCGGAAAATCCTCTTCTTCGAGGAAACCTTCCTCATCCAGAAACTCATCACCGAATTCTTCTTCAAAAGGGTCGGTATCTTCCTGCGCCAGAGAAGGAGTGACCGCGACAGCGGCATAAAGAAAAACAAAGTAGATGATTCTTCGATTCAAAACCGGTTCCTATTCGTTCACATATCGAGGTTGTAGACTACAGTAAAAAATCCCTCAAACCAGGTGGCGCGGGGCCCGGACTCCTTGAACTGCTCCGGCGCTGTCAGTGTAAGCGTGGCCCTCGTTCCCATTTTGAAAATGATATTTTCGGCATAAGGAAGGCCAAAACTCTGCCCTACAACGACCGCCGGAGAGCTGCCGAGAAAGCCAATACCGCCGTGCATATCCGACGGCCCCGCGGGAAACGTCACCATCCCGTAAACCCCGACACCGCTGAACTCCCCTCCTTCCGGAAGGTAATTGATAAACTTGTAGGTTACCAGTTCAGCGCCAATCCGCATTCGTATCGGTCCCAGACGAAAGGTGAAAGGGAGGTCAGCGCCAAGACGGATGTCAATGAGGGAGTTCCATGTCATGAGTGTGCTATTCACGAATGCTGGCGAAGCAGCCGAGAGCCGGACACCATATCCTAAATCCATCAATTCCTCTTCCACTGTTTCTTCGAAAAAATCATCTTCAATCGGTTCTTCATCTACGAGGAAATCATCAAGATCATCACCAAACTCTTCATCTGAAAATTCATCATCAAACAGTTCTTCTCCCTCGTCAAAAAACTCCTCATCCTCGTCGAAGAAATCTTCTTCGATCCCCTCTTCTTCACCCCAGATGATGCTCTCTCCTTCCTCTTCTTCCTCCTGGGCACATAGAGGCGATAGACCCACTGCTGCCGTCATTGCGAGCATAAACAGCAGTAGTCTCAGTTGACCGAGATTACACCAGTCTCGTGATATCACGTGTTGTTCCAATTTATCTTTCCGTCTGAACGTACCTTACCTCTTCTCGTCGACAGACGCTGTCAATTGAGAATATAAAATCACTTTCGAGAGAAAACAAAGAATCTGAGCACATGTTTCAGGGACAAATTTTAGGGTGATTTCCTTTGGCGAAGGTGGAGCCACTCGGGTAAATTCATAGGTTAATTTTGGCATAATTGGGGAGTCGTCTAACGGCAGGACGCCAGGTTCTGGCTCTGGTAATTGGGGTTCGAATCCCTGCTCCCCAGCAGATCTAAGAATTGATCAACTTGTCAATTCCTTAATCGAAGAGGTGCGATGAGCTGCTGAAACTTCTCGAAAGCTCACTGAGTACATTGAAGAAAAAACGAAAAGAGTGAACAATTCACTAATTCCAGATTGATAATTCTAATGCACCCGTAGCTCAATTGGATAGAGCGTCTGGCTACGGACCAGAAGGTTGGGGGTTCGAGTCCTCCCGGGTGTACGCAGGCCCGTTCGTCTAGCGGTTAGGACGCCGCCCTCTCAAGGCGGTAGCAGGGGTTCGATTCCCCTACGGGCTACAGTTCACCGTTGTACGGTGATTATTTCAGCAAAATTACTTTCGTTGAGGCAAAAGCTTCAGTTGTCTCAACGCGAATGATATAAACACCCGAAGGTATCTCCTTCGCGTACCAGGAAAAGGTATGGGTTCCCGCTTGAAAATGCTCCGAATGCGCCAACCCTGCCACCTCCTCACCCAGGCTGTTGTAGACCACCACGTCAGCAACGACACGCTCTGACACTGAAAAGGTGAACTTCGTTGCGGCGTTGAACGGGTTGGGATAAGCATCAAATATTCTTATGGCTGATGGCTGAAGGAATGGAGAAGGTTCATCCTCCACCGACACGGCCGGCAACTCTTCGATGAGATCTTTAATCTTTTTCTTAATGGCGGTTTCGCTGAACCCGTACGCCCGGTATCGCTCCACCATGTTGTGATCATAAATGATATTCATCGGAACGTAATACTGATTCCCGGGAGTACTTGAGTTTCCATCCCAAGCAAAAGTAAAGTAGAGATCTGATCTGATATCATTCAGCAGTGGATAGGTGAGCTGAAACTTATTGCTCCACTGGCTGCAGTTGTATGGCTGGCCCCAGTCAGACCCGACACCGAGAACAACCAAACCCTCATCTTTGAACTCCTGGTAAATCCTTTCCGTGGACGGAGCCTCCGCCTGACACGATCCTCACCAGGAAGTGAAGAAATTGATCCAAATGACGTGGTGTGACCCTCCATTTTCGGCGCCACTGTAGGCGTAAAAGCTAAGGGAATCAGAATCACCGTTGGAACAGATCGGCAAGGTGAAATCTTTGATAGTGTCGCCTACCGAATAGGTCTGTCCGAGAAGACCGACCATTAAGATCAGAATTGAAACGAAAACTCTCACGTCAGGAAATTACACACCGCCATCAAACGATTCAAATATGGTGCGTAATTAAGTGAGACTACTCCCTCATGTGAGAGGGCAGGGTCGGCTTAACCTCAGATCCCACCGGCGGATCATAATCGAACGCCTCTACACTCTCCGAAAATTCCTTTCTCACCGGATCGAGAAGGCTTGGATCGGTCATTACATCGATGGCATTGAAGGCGAGGACTTTACACGCATTGAGCATCGCCTTAAGCCCAGGTTCGCTTCCAGATGCAGCGGTGGAGGCCCAGGAATGAGCCGGAATATTCTGCGGCCAGTTGCTGACACCAAATCCCGCCGTGGGCGTTACCCACGATATGTTCGCCACATCGGTGGAACCGCCTGATTCTCTTGGTGGATCAAGGTTCAAATCCGCGACTTCACTGTGATACCCTTCCACCTCCACGCCGAACGTCTCTTGAAGGTCCCGGGCGAACTTTTCTTCTGATTTCGTGTATTTTGGCGCCCCAACAAGAGAAAGGTTAGCATGCACAATCTTGGCAACTTCGTGGTTGTGATTGTACTCATACACACCAGTCAGCATGTCAATCTCCGCCGGTTTGAAACCGGTCTTTGGATTGCCGTATTCTTCACCCCACGCCATCATGTCCGCGGCCTTCACAATTGTCTCCACGTGCCGGTATATTTTCATCACTTCGGGCCAATCCTTGGCGCGATTATACATCCAGACGGAGGCCTTGGCCGGAATCACATTGGGTGCGCCGCCACCTTGTGTCACCACGTAGTGAATTCTTCCCGTTGTAGGCATATGCTCCCTCAAAAGGTTCACGCCGGTCTCGAACGCTTCCACGGCGTCTAGGGCCGATACCCCTTCCCACGGAGCTCCGGAAGCGTGGGCCGAACGGCCGTAGAAGGTCACCTCAAATGATCGAAGTGCTTTGCTCGGCAAAACACTGACGCGATTCATGCTTGAAGGGTGCCAGTCGAAACAAACGTCCACGTTATCGAATAGGCCGTCCCGGACCATGAAAACCTTTGCCACCACCTGCTCCTCGGCGGGCGTACCATAAACGCGAATGGTCCCTTTAAGCTTATGTTTGTCCATAGCGCTCTTCAACGCTAGTGCTCCTCCCACAGTACCTGCACCGAACAGCGAATGACCACATCCGTGCCCTCCGGCTCCTTCTACAATCGGATCGATAAAAGTCTTCACCTTTTGCGAGAGCCCCGGAAGCGCGTCGTATTCAGCGAGGAAGGTGACCACCGGTTTCCCCGATCCGTACTCAGCGACGAAGGCAGACGGCATATCCGAAACACCCCGCTCCACTTTGAAGCCTCCATCCTCGAGCATCCCCGATAGCAGTTTGGCCGATTTATGCTCCTTAAGTGCAATTTCGGCGTACTCCCAAACAGTCTTGGATGCCTCCTGAATGGTCTTGCTATTTTTGTCCACCCATTTTGCGGCGGTTTGCTTTGCCTTTGTCATCGTACCGGGCTGACCGCCGACAACTGTCAAAGCTGTAACTTGAAAAACGACGGCAGCTCTTACCGCATTCTGTCTCATCAGCTTTCTCATATTTAGATTAAAGGGTTGTAGCAAGGAATTTGCGAAGATCGGCTTCGGGAACGAATTCCACCACAACTTCTGACAGCTTCGCAACATCGCGCCTCGCCATTTCCACAATATATTCTGCTTCAATATTCACGGCTTCCATAGTCACCTGAAGGGACCACCCACTTACCGTGAATGCTACAAGCGGTGAAAAAATGTGTTCACTCTTTGTCCTGTCACGCCTGCTAGACTGGCCCTGCCAGTAGGGGTCTCCAGTGTCAAGGATGGTGGTGTGAGCAGCGCCCGATTGATCGAGCAACAGAACCACTGGAACAATCCTGAACTCCCCTTTGTTGATGCGCTCCATTAAATTGCCGGATATGGGGAACTTGTTTCTCGCAAATTCTATTGACGTAAGTGTTCCGTCGTGCTTGACCCCCGTGTACGGCAGGGAACGAAGCATATCTCCAATCAGGTTCTCCTTTAGTGAATACTTGACCGGAAGAGTGAGTACGACCGTTTTTCCCTTGCCCTTCGGATCAACTTCTACCTTCGGTTTACCAATGTCTACTGAATAGGGATTGGCGGCAACTGTTTTCAGAATCTCTTCAAGAATCATGGCATCTTTGGAGGCAGGCTCAGCAGGAGTATCCTTGGTACCGAAGTCCAGACGTCTGGAAAACTTTCCCCGGCCCGCTTCTGTCTTCGCTGCTGTTCCGCGAGCACCAATATAGACATCCATCGCTTTCTCAAGTCCTGACAGCGCATCCTCAATCGTTGAACCGACCTCCCGGGTTTGTCGGTTCAACTCAGGCGCCTCTGTATAACCTGTCAACGACTGGAGCTCGCCCGCCTTCGGGGAAGGTGGAATTTGATCCTTCAATCCGCTGGTTAGCTTAGAAAACAGGTCATCACCTAGGATAGTTAGATTGTTCATGGAACCGATGGTTCGGGCAATCCCCAGCTCGTCCCAATTAGCGACATTGATTATCTGAGCATTTACGGTCACCTGATCCAGTTCCCTGGTAAACGTCCCCATGACCAGTACATTTTCCGTACCCACACGCTGAGTCAAAAGGGATGATTTATCCTGAAGAATCTTTTCCAAGGTGGGACGGCCATAAACCCGGACGCCATCCAGCTCGGTAAATTTCTTAGACAGTATATCAACGAACCCGGAACTGAGCCACGCTACAGATGGGTCATTCCGTAGATTGTCAAATTCTGGAATGTATAAATTGAGCCACTTCGGTGATGCTGAGATCGACCCGCTCAGGAGTAACGCGGCGACAGCTGCCAGTGTCATGCGCTTCATAACACAGCAATCTATCAGGATGGAGGCAAATTATCAATCGCATAATTCAACCGCCTAAGAACGCGATCCCGACCGATCAGAGCCATAAGTTCGAAGAGCGAAGGTCCCACCCCCTGCCCGGAAATCGCGATCCGCGTCGGATGGATCAGTTTCCCTGCCGATATCTCTTCAGACTCTGAGAACGTCCTCAAGTGTTCTTCAAGAGTAGCTGCATCCCAGTTGATTAAATCGTGGAGGCTCAGCCAGTACCGATTCATCAGTTCTGTGACAGAATGATCTTTCCACCGCTTCCTGACTGGTTTTTCGTCAAATGATGTGGGATCAGTGAAAAAGTAGTCTGAATACTGATCCAACTCGCTCAGCGATTTGGCCCGGGGTTTTACCATCTCAATGACTTTCAGAAGGTAATCCTGATTTTCGTCCTTGTGCCATTCCTGATCCAGGGACCGCAGACTTGCCAGCAAATCTCTAGATTCTTTCCCCGAAAGATGCTGGCCACATATCCAGTTCAGCTTCTTTTCATCAAAGACCGCTCCCTTTTTTATAACTTTCTTAAGAGAGAATTCCTTTATCAGTTCAGAGAAACCGAGCACCTCTCTGTCATTACCGGGTGACCAGCCCAGAAGGGCAAGATAGTTGAGGAGCCCCTCCGGAAGAACACCCATATCGCGGTATTCCTGAACGCCCGTGGCACCGTGACGCTTGCTGAGCCGCTGACCGTTGGGTCCGAGAATCATCGGCAGATGACTGAACTTCGGGGGTTTCGATCCAAGTGCCTTGTATACAATAATCTGTTTGGGCGTGTTAGCAAGATGATCTTCTCCCCGAATAACCCAGTTGATCTCCATCTCCAAATCATCTACAACAACAGTAAAATTGTATGTGGGCGTCCCGTCCGTCCTCTGAATAATGAAATCGTCAATTTCCTTATGATCAACTTCAATCGGGCCGTAGACAGCATCGGTAAATTTTGTCTTCCCATTTGGGATCAGAAGTCTCAGACAGAAAGGATCGGCCCTGTTCAACCGCTGTTTGAGTTCTTCATCTGAAATGTTCCTGCATCTGCTGGAGTAACGGTAGAGTTTCTTGGATTTTGCCGCTTCATCTCGCTCCTTAGCAAGCTCTTCAACGGTACAGAAACAACGATAGGCTCCACCATCTTTCAAAAGCCGGCGGACAGCATCATGGTGGGCGTCCCGTCTGCGTGACTGATAAACGATCGGTTCATCCCAATTCAGCCCAAGCCACTCCAGTGAATAGCGAATTTGATCGACAAACTCACTCTTGGACCTTTGGACATCAGTATCCTCGATCCTGAGAAAGAATTGACCACCCTTCTGTCGTGCGAAAAGGTAATTGAAAAGGGCCGTCCTTGCTCCTCCCAGATGGAGCTCACCTGTAGGACTTGGCGCAAATCGGACTCGAGGTGCGATGGGCATGGCCAAACTTAGTCGTGAATCGAGAAATAGAGAAAGGGTCTGATCATACCGATATCAGCTACAGTAAAAGATCACAGCAACAATTCCGATAATATTATAGAACTCTTATAGATGATATAAGCGGAGGCGAGAGGATTCGAACCTCTGAAGGACGTAAGCCCTTGCCGGTTTTCAAGACCGGTGCATTTAGCCAGACTCTGCCACGCCTCCAAGCGCATCAAAGCTTACACCGTCACCACTATTTCGGCAAAGGTTTAAGTCTTGGCACCGTCTCAAGGCTGTTGCAACATTAGATCTATAGTTCATAATTTTATCTGATTAATTTGCTCGGATTCTGAGCCATATAGTTACGATTATGAAAAGCCACAAAGCCACAGTTCAACTCATTAGAGCCAGCAAAATAAGCCAGAGTGAGCTAGCCCGCCGGGCCGGTCTGACGCCGACGGCTGTCAATCGTTGGATGAACCAGCGTGTTACAAACATCCGTCCAAGCAATGTTGAGGCTATCGCCTCCGCACTGGGAAAGGAGGTTGTCTGGGTTGACCACAGCCGGACGGAATGCAAGTTCAGGGATTCAGGATTCAACCGGGAGTCGGCGATAACACTTGAAACATCTCAAGACCTGTTTGAACGACTATTTCAACTCCAGAGAAAGTTCGAAAACATTGAAGAGTCCGGGCGGCTCTACCACCCATCTCGGATCGATTGGCACGTCGGCTTTGCAGGATGGCTTCAGATGCAGTTTGAGATAGACTACGAGAAAAGGGCGTTAAACTATCCCATTCGGAGGGCACATGACGGTACTGCCTATACATGGAAAGAAATCGTGGGATATGACAAGGAAGAATTAATCGGAAAAGATTATCTTGTACTTCTTCATCCGGTGGAGAGAGACCAAGTCATGACAAGGTCGCGTGAAATAACTGAGTTGTCCCAAAAAATGGGATCGACTATTCTTGAGACAGACCGCGTTTTCAGGTTACGACACACTGATGGCCATTACGAACATCTGTTTATTCATTCGCGGATCAATCTGGATAAGAAAATGGCTAAGTGCTGGTGTGTCCCTATGCCTCGAATCTACTCCTGAAATAGGAAGACGAAATAATATCTACAAATCGTAGGCCGTCGAAAACGGATTTAGATTTGCGGAGAGGGAGGGATTCGAACCCTCGAATCGGGTTTTCCCCGATTACTCACTTAGCAGGCGAGCGCCTTCAGCCAGCTCGGCCACCTCTCCAATTATACAACCATCACCCATGAGAGGCATGCTTCCCTCGCGAAACGGCTGTCTCTCTGTCTGTCAATTTATCTTGAGACCAAGTTGATTCCAATGTGAAACTATGGTATAATCGGTAACTACTTAATGAGCAACTCACTTCGTAACATCTATCTGGTTGGGATGATGGGCGTGGGAAAATCGACTGTGGGGCGGATTCTTGCCAACCGGCTCCAGTGGGCCTTCGTCGATCTAAACGAAATGCTGGAATCAATCTATAACCGCCCTCTTGTAGAAATCTCCAATACATTCGGCGAAGAATCACTCCGGAACATGGAAGCGACCATGTTGACCGAACTGTCACAGGGGGAACATCAGGTTTTTGCGTGCAACAGCGATACTGTCCTTGAAGAAAGCAAGCTAAAGACCATGGATACCACCGGCGCCACGATCTGGCTGGATGCTCCAGTGGCCGATCTGGTAAAGAGGATGGAGTCCAAGGAGTCGATTATTGAAGCAGGCGGGGAGCCAGGCAACATCCTTCAGGAGATGCTTGAAGATCGGAAAAAATATTATGAAAAAGCGAATATCCGTGTCGCCACCGATGATCTTTCACCAGAAGTGACCGCCGAAGAGATCATTAATATCCTGAGTCAGTAATAAGACTTACTCATTTTCCCGCATAATATCAGCTCCGAGAGATTGAAACTTCTCTTCGATATTCTCATACCCGCGATCGATATGGTAGACACGCGAGATATCGGTACGACCTTCCGCCGCCAGTCCGGCGAGAATGAGGGAAGCGCTAGCACGGATGTCTGTTGACATGACCTTCGTCCCTTTCAGTTGGTCAGTCCCCTTTACTTCTGCAACGTTCTGTCGGAGGGTAAGGTTTGCGCCGAGCCGGTTCAATTCAGCAACATGCGTGAATCTGTCAAAATAGACCGTATCGGTAATGGTTGAATCGCCGTCAGCCAGAGACATAAAAGCCATCCATTGCGCCTGAACGTCTGTTGGAAAACCGGGGTAAATGGCCGTCTCCATAGAGACCGGCCTTGGTCTCCCTTTTTTCCTGATCGTAACCCGCGAATCATGAACATTGATTTCACATCCGGTTTGGCGAAGCAATTCAATAATTGACGAAATATGCTCCGGTATAACGCGGTCTACCGTAATACTCTCCCCTGTCATAGCCCCAGCGATCAAGAATGTGGCCGCTTCGATTCGGTCAGGGATTACATTCACGTCCGAACTTTTCATAGCCGAGGAACCTTGAATCAGGAGTCGACTCGTACCAATTCCGGTAATTTTTCCACCCATATTGTTGAGAAAATCACAGAGACAGATTATTTCAGGTTCCATTGCCGCGTTGGTAATGGTCGTCTTCCCCGCAGCACCAACTGCCGCCATAACAGCATTTCCCGTAGCACCCACAGAGGAAACTTTGAATTCAATTTGGCCGCCACTAAGATTGTTTCCCTTCGCAACGATAGATCCATCTTTCAGTTCGATTTCGGCGCCGATCTTCCGCATGGCATCCACGTGAAAATTGACGGGCCGTGGACCCCAAGCACACCCGCCAGGCATGGAAACCTTCGCATACCCGAAACGGGACAGAAGCGGCCCCAAAACATAAAATGAAGCGCGCATTGTCTTCACAAGATCATACGGCGCTTCGGGATTATCACATGTCGTCGAATCGATGATAAGGTTCCCTTTCTCAAACTCAACCGTACATCCGATAATCTCAAGAAGACGGATCATGGTTCTGGTGTCACGCAGATCAGGTACACGACCAATTCTGTATGTTCCCGGAACAATAATGGTCGCTGCCATAATGGGAAGGACGGCGTTCTTCGCGCCACCAATTTCAACGGTACCGATGAGCGGCCGTCCTCCGTAGGTCACCAGTTTATCCATAACCTTTCCTCAATTTATCTCGTATCCAGTAATCACTGTGGGAATCATCCCTATAAGATCGGTGGCGATCAAGCCTCTATAACCTTTTTCATTGACGAGGAGATCAGCGCATCTTCCGTGAATATGGACACCGATCTGGGCGGCAGTTTCCACTGACATCCCCTGCGAAAGCAAGCTGGCGATGATTCCAGCCAAAACATCGCCCGTTCCGCCACTGGCGAGACCCTGATGGCCCGTCGAGTTAGCAAAAACTTCACTCCCAAAAGCTGTCAAGGTTGGAGCACCTTTCAGCACGATTACTCCTCCGGTTCGGACCGCTGCTTGCCCAGCAAACGCAAAAGGATCTCGCTTGATCTCATCGGGCTCAACGTCAAACAGCTTGGACGCTTCACCGTGATGGGGCGTCGATACAAACGGACAGTTGATCGATTCCAAGATGTTCTGTTCTTTACTAATATGGGTTATGGCATCGGCGTCCAGCAGTATTGGCTTTCTGCTTGTTTCGAGTACGCTCTTCACCAACGGGCCTACGGCAGAGTCGGTTCCCATTCCAGGCCCCATGAGGACGGCATCGCACCAGTCAAGCTTCTCTGAGATCATCGGAACCGCGCTATCACTGAGGAAGCCACGTCCTTCATCGGGGATAGGGAGTGTCATCGGTTCGTCAAGTTTTCTCTCAAATATGGGATTAAGAGATTCAGGAACGGCACACATGACGAGTCCCGATCCACTTCTCATGGCGGCGTTGGCAGACAGAACGGCAGCCCCTGTGAATCCGCGAGAACCCGCAATGACCAACAATTTCCCCTGGCGATGCTTATACGTATGTGGCTCCGGCGGGCTAAGGGTAGTAGCAACCAACTCTTCTTCAATGAGCCGCTTATACAGTGTGAGACCAGTGAAAGCTTCTTCGGGATATCCGAGATCAGCAACCGTCACATCGCCGGCCTGCGATGCACCCGGTTGAAGAACAAGCCCCTGTTTTAAAAATCCCATAGTCACTGTGGCGTCGGCTTTGATCGCTGAACCGCAAAACGAGCCGTCGGTGGCGTTCACACCGGAAGGGATATCGATGGAAAGCCTCTTAACTTCGGCCCTGTTCATCTCATCAATCCATGCCGCTAATTCCGGCCTCACATCTCCAGAGATTCCAGTTCCCAACAGCCCGTCCACGAGGAGATCATAGATATCGAGATCAACCTCTCCGGCGATGATGCTGTAAGTGATAGCCAGTTCTAATTCGTGACAGATCGAATGAAAATGTTCAGAATCACCGGTGACGGAGCCGGCCGGTTCCGGCGATATCAATTCACAGTCTACCCCCAACGTTCTAAGTGCCGAAGCACAAGCGTATCCGTCTCCTCCGTTGTTCCCCTTTCCACAGATAATACCAATACGGCCGCCATCCGCTATGGATGCGGCTTTGTCAGCCACCGCCGAGCCCGCCTTCTCCATTAGAGATACACTCGCTACGCCGAGTTCATCCATCGTAATCCGATCAACCTCTCTCGCCTCGTCTGCGGAGAGAATCCTCATTGGGACGTTACAATGGCCACAGCGGTGGCGAGGGAATCGGTGTGTGAGATGGAAACCTGACATTCGTAGGTCCGGTTGAGTTCAAGGTGAAGGGTCACTTGCGGGGGGGCGTTCCTCTCGCGCAATATCTCGATACTGTTAAGAGGTATCTCCTTCTCTCCAAAGGCAAGGAGCGCTTTCTTTACCGCTTCCTTCGCGGCGAAGCGTCCCGCGAGATGCATTTGAGGGACTGCCCTCTCCTTGCACCATTCCACTTCCGAATCCGTAAATATGTGCCTGTAAAATCGGCCACCTTGTTCATCGCACAGAGTGCCGATGCGAGACACTTCTACAATATCTGTGCCGACCTTGCTTTCAAGCACCATTGAGAGACTTCACGATCGAGACAATCTCGAAGATATCCTCAACCTCCCAATCGGCCCCAGATTCAACCGTTCCAAATGTATCACCATATTTCGCAAAGATTGTGCGGATTCCGAGTTGATGTGCACCTTCCATATCACGCTCCGGCCAGTCACCCACCATCAATACCTTTTCTGATATAAGACCAAACTCTGAGAGCGCCATTTCAAATCCCTTTGGTGAGGGCTTTCTCTCACCCACATCATCAAATGTTAGCACAAGATCAAAGAAGTGATGAAGATTCAGGTAACAGATTCTAAGCCACGCCTCGCGCCTCGGCGCATCCGAAACGATGGCGAGCTTTAGTCCCATTTTCGAAAGTGTAATGAGCGTTTTTTGAACACCGGGATAAAGCGTAAGCGCCGCGTCCCTGGCACGCCTGTAAGCGACAATTCCTGCTGCCAAGAACTTATGGTTTACTTCACCGGTAGTGCTCTCAAGGAAATCGTTGAATATCTCCTGATTTTCCCATCCCCCCGATTCATAGAGGACCATTATACTGTCGTATGCTTCAGACGTATCTATATTAAGTCCGGCCTCTACCATCCCATCCACAGCAGCGGTTATCGCCTGTCGCTTCATATTCATGAAGTCGAGTAACGTATTATCGAGATCGAAGATTATTGCGTTAATCATAGTCAGACAAAAATAAGAATGCCCTTTATTAAGTGAAAGGAGTGATAAAGAAAAAGGGCGCCGAAGCGCCCCTCTCATTTCACTTAGGGATTTCTATATTTTTCAGGATTCTTGATCTTGTCAATCTCGTACTCGGCGTTCTTTCTCCATGATCTATCCTTGCGGGCATTCTCGAAAGCCGCCAATGCAGCGGTTTTGTTACCAAGGCATGTCTCTGCCACACCGAGCTCGAAATGAGCGGGCGCGTAGTCAGATTTCACATCGAGAGCAGAGCGGGCCGACTCTTTTGCATCTTCACATGATGATTGGGCATTTTGAGACTGAGCAAGAAGAAACCACGCCTTGTGAAGCCTCGTATCCAGCGCCGTGGCGGTAGAGAGAGAACTTATGGCGTCGTCCCATCTTTCCTGACTCACATGTATCTGGCCGAGGTCAGCATATGCACTACTATAAGAAGGGTCAACCTGAATCGCCCGATTTAGGGAACCTTCAGCCGACTGGTAGTCACCCTCTTTTATGAGGATTTTACCCTTTTGCACAAGCGCTTTGGCGTAGGTCGGATCCGCTTTGGTTGCACTGTCAAGGGCCTTAATTGCACTGTCGTAGTCTCCGTTTCGCTGATGTGTGAGCCCGAGTGCAAACCACCCTTTGGCATAGGAGGGATTCTTTTCTACAGTTTTCTGATAATGTTCCAGTGCAAGATCATAGTCACCAAGTTTGGTATTTAAATAACCCAGCTGAAAATGCGCCTGGTAGTAGGAAGGGTTGAGAGCAAGCACGTTGTTAAAGTAATCCTCTGCGCCCTCGTAATCTCCCCGTCTTAACAGTTTGTTTCCTTCGTTGTAAGCCTTGTCCGTCAGTCCTTTCAAAGCTACCCTTGGCCGTTCATAGTTAGGATCAAAACCCATTGATTCCCGAAAATACTTTGCGGCTTCCCCGGAATCTTCCGACCGCATGTAGGCGATGCCACTATAGTAGAGACCAGCCGCAGTAAATTCAGGATAGTCTTCAATCACTTTTTCAAACTTTGAGATGGCAACGTCAGGGTCTCCCCCATTAAGGGACCGCATGGCACTCGCCATAGAAGAAGCGAGAGCGGTAAGATGCTCAAACTCGTCCCTGTATTCCTGATTCGATTGGTCGTGTTCAATGGCCTGCCGGAGCGACTCCCGTGTCTTGTCAAGATCATACTTACGAAGATATACCTTGTTGAGCAGAAAATGCGCCTCTGCTACAGCCGGATCTGCCTTGATAGCTTCAAGAAGCTTTGCCTCCGCATCAGCAATGAAACCTCCGTCCAGAAGTTTCTTCCCTTCGTTCAATAGATCTTCACTAGCTTGAGCTGTCAGCATTGCCAGCATAGTGATAAAAATCGATACTCTTTTCTTCATTCGTAACCCTGTTTAGTTCTGTGCCGAAGGCGGGATTTGAACCCGCACGTCCAGTCGGACACTACCCCCTCAAGATAGCGTGTCTACCAGATTCCACCACTTCGGCAAATTGGAAAGAAGATGTCACTTTTCCTTCACTTCATCCTGTGGCAGCGAGAGTGGTACAGGCAGATCCGCGGCCGGAGAGACAACTTCGTCTTCAGCCATTTTTCTGACAATTGAATCACCGCTGTCTGTGGGAACATTCACGAGACTGATAAGTATAGCAAGAACCATAAATGTCGCCGCAAGCCCCACCGTAACTTTGCTTAAAAAGCTCCCGGCGCCCCGGCCACCAAACATAGCAGTGGATGCGCCTCCGAAGGTACCGGCCAGACCGCCACCTTTACTCGCCTGCATCAGAATAACCGTCACAAGCAATAGACAGGTTAAAACGTGCAGAAATACCAAAAATCCATACATCTATCTTTTTTTCACCTCAGTGATTGTTGCAACAATCTCGGCAAACTGATCAACATCCAGACTTGCGCCGCCGATCAGAAAGCCGTTTACCTCATCAATTTCACTCAATTCTTTACAGTTCCCCCGATTTACACTGCCACCGTACTGGATCACAAATTCGCTCGACGCCCTCGGAAAAATCTCATCTGCTGTCCTCCTCAAGATTTTATGCGCCTCGTCAATCTGATCCGTACTAGCACTCAGACCAGATCCGATTGCCCAGATCGGTTCGTAGGCGATAACCAGATTGTGAAGTTGAGCTTCAGTCAGTTGGGAAAGGAGGGCACCAAGTTGACGTCTCAGAACCGACGAAGTCTTGCCCGATTTTCTTTCCTGAAGTGACTCACCAACACAAAAGATTACTGACAGACCTTTTGTCAACGCAACAGTAACCTTTTGGCAGAGAAGTTCGTCAGACTCACCAAATAGAGTCCTCCGTTCAGAATGCCCTATAATCACCCATTCCACACCACACGCCTGAAGCATAGCTACCGATATCTCTCCAGTAAATGCACCTTCAGTTTCCGCATGAATGTTCTGAGAGCCAAGCGCGATACGACCATCTTCCCGAAGGGAATTTCCCATTTCAAATAGCGAAGTATAGGGCGCGCATAATATAATCTTTACTCCTTCCCAATCCAAAAGCTTCTTCTTCAGTCTCTCGACGAACTCTACAGACTCTAAAGGCGTCTTGAACATCTTCCAGTTTGCGGCGACTACAGGTCTTGTCATCACATCATTTCCAGCGCTTTCAAAGCCGGAAGTTCCTTCCCCGCCAGCAATTCAAGCGAGGCGCCTCCTCCGGTAGAAATATGCGTCATTTCCTTTCCTAGATTGAATTTCTTCACTGCGGCCGCAGAATCACCGCCACCGATGATGGAAGTTCCACCCGCTCTGCTCACTCTCGCGATAGCTTCAGCGACAGCCTTTGTTCCACCACTGAATGCTTCCACCTCAAAAACACCCATCGGGCCGTTCCAGACAATTGTCTCGCTCTGGGCAATGATTTCGCTGAACTCGTTTTCACTTGTCGGACCGATATCGATTCCGATCTCATCAGCTCCTATCTCTCCCGCGCTCCGAACCTCTGTGACTTCTGCAGATAATAAATCACGTGTAACCCTGAAATCTTTCGGAAGAATGAGGTTCCTCGATGACAACTCTAAGGTATCAAGCAACTTCTTAGAATTGTTGAGTAATTTACTTTCGCATAGTGACTTACCAATAGAATATCCCGAAGCTCTCAAAAGCGTGAAGACCATTCCGCCGCCTACGATCACGTGGTCAGCTTCTCGGAGAAATCGATTTACAAGCGGGAGTTTAGTTCCTATTTTGGCACCACCTAGGACGATGGTGAACGGACGTTTTGGTTCCTTTAGAGAGTCGTAGAGAAACGTAAATTCGTTCTCCATAAGAATCCCGGGATATACATTTCGGACAAATTGAGTCACACCGACGTTGGATGCGTGAGATCTGTGAGCTGTCCCGAATGCATCATTGATAAAACAAGTTCCGTGTTTCGCCAGCCTCCGCGAGAACTGGGACTCATTTTCAGTCTCACCGGAATAGAAGCGGAGGTTTTCCAAGAGATGAACCTCTCCCGGTTGGAGGGAGAGAGAAACATCAATGGAGTCATCTGAAATACAATCATGGGAAAACTTGATGGACATCTCGAGATAGTCACACAGCACTTCGCCAACCGGCATCAGGCTCAAGGCGTCATCAACCTTTCCCGCCGGCCGGCCGAGATGTGACATGATGACCACAGATGCGCCGTTCTCCAGACAGTGCTTGAGCGTGGGCAGAGTTGAACGGATCCTGAAATCATCCGCCACTTGTCCGTCCTTAATTGGAACGTTCAGGTCCAATCGGATAAGAGCCCGCTCCTTATGAAGGTTCAGAGATTTGATCGCTTCGGTCATTGTCTGTCTGAAATACGGCGGTGAAAATAAGGTGTCCCCGGTGTCAAAACAGCAAAAAATCCGTCCCCGAGTTTTACAAGACTGACGCACGCGGAAACTGTAGACCCGGTTGTGAACACATCATCAACGATCTGAATTGGCTAGAAACTTGGCCCGGCGCAACGAAGGCGTCTCCAATATTATTCGTTCTACTGCTGTCAAGGTAGTTTGCTAATGGGTATTCTTTACCCTTTGCAAGAGGCTCGATCCCGATCTCGCAAGAAACCGCTTCTCACAGGATAATTCCCTCTCTATTTCTAGGGAAAGATGAAATGGAACAACCGTAGCCAATACCATAGAAAGATTCGAAACTACCTCAGGGAACAGTCTCCCCAATCGATTCCCCAACACAGATTCGACAAGAAAGGGACAAATAAACTGAGCAAACAGAACTAAATCTTCTCCACGGATTTACGACTAAGGTAAGAGTGAACAGATTATGAAAAACATTTCACGAGCTTCTGTCCCTCATTGTAACTTCGCATTGGAACCTAATAAAGCAATTTTTTTACGGAGAAACCTCATGTATAAATCAGTGAGCGATTTCATGAATGTCGTCGTCGCTCGAAACGCCGGGGAGCCCGAATTCCACCAAGCAGTTCACGAAGTGGCGGAATCGCTTTGGGACTACCTTGAAGATAACCCTCAGTACATGGACGCTCGCATTCTGGACCGTCTGGTTGAGCCAGAGCGGGTAATGATGTTCCGAGTTCCGTGGCGGAACGATCTTGGGGAAGTTGAAGTCAATCGAGGATTTCGGGTGGGGTTCAACTCATCCATCGGCCCCTACAAAGGAGGACTCCGCTTTCACCCGTCCGTTAACCTTTCCATTCTGAAGTTTCTCGGTTTCGAACAGGTGTTCAAAAATAGCCTCACAAGCCTTCCAATGGGTGGAGGTAAAGGTGGGTCTGATTTTGACCCGAAAGGAAAATCAGAAAACGAGGTGATGTCTTTTTGCCAGTCCTTTATGACCGAACTACAACGCCACATAGGCCCGGTCACAGATGTTCCGGCCGGCGACATCGGTGTCGGGGCCCGGGAAATCGGATTCCTTTTCGGCCAGTACAAACGACTAAGGAATGAGTTCACCGGCGTCCTTACAGGAAAGGCGCTGAACTGGGGTGGAAGCCTTATCCGTCCCGAGGCTACCGGCTACGGCTGTGTCTACTTTGCCGAGGAAATGCTGAAGACCAAAGGTGAATCCTTTGATGGAAAATCAGTCGCCATCTCGGGCTCCGGAAACGTAGCTCAGTTCGCCACCGAGAAAGTAATTGATCTCGGCGGGAAGCCCGTGACTCTCTCAGATTCCGCAGGTTCTATTCACGATCCAGATGGCATTGACATAGAGAAACTTGCGTTTGTAATGGAACTGAAGAACGTGCGTCGTGGCCGCATCAAGGAGTACTCAGAACAGTTTGGATGCGACTATCTTGAGGGTGAGAATCCGTGGAAAGTTTCGTGTGATGTTGCGCTCCCTTCGGCGACACAAAATGAAATCAACGCTAAAGATGCGAAAACACTTGTATCAAATGGATGTGTCTGCGTGGCGGAAGGGGCCAACATGCCCACGAAACCTAATGCTGTCTCAGTCCTGCAGGAAAGTGGCGTTTTATTTGGCCCGGGAAAGGCGGCAAACGCCGGCGGTGTTGCCGTATCCGGCCTCGAAATGAGCCAGAACGCCATGAGAATCCAGTGGTCTCGAAAAGAGGTAGATGAAAAACTTCACGGAATCATGATGAATATACATGATCAGTGTGTACGTCACGGCACTGGTGGAGAAAATGTCGACTACGTTCGTGGTGCCAACATTGCGGGTTTTATCAAGGTTGCTGACGCTATGCTGGACCAAGGGGTCGTTTAAGGCTCTACAGGGCCTTCGTTCAGCTCAAATCAGCCGCCGCTTAAGTATCAAACCCTTCCCAGTCAGCCCATCAATCCAGACAGCCAGAGGTTCCTTCAGTCGAATCCATCTGAGATGATCACTCTTTTTGCGCGTCGGTAAAGATCTCAACCACGACCAATCCAGCGTATCCTTAGGACCATTCACGGTGAAGTATCCGATCCTGAAACTGGTAACATTCTGAAAGAAATGACTTCCAAAGGAAGGATCTATAGCTTTCCCCTCAAGACCAACTTCCAAGATAACTCTCGCTCTGGAAATCTGGTCCCACCTGACCGGAATCCCAAGCCACGGGTCCGCGCTGCCCCATCGTCCCGGACCAATTATTATTGAATTGACGTTTCCCATCTGCCTATTGATCCGGCCGATCTCATTAGCTACTTTGGCTGAATCAGAGAAATTGAATCCGTCCGGATCAACCATGAGGATGTCTTTGATATCATTGATATACCCGTTGCCCAGAGCAAACTCACTTGAACAGACCACATCCCCCCTAAGAGATGCTTTCATATCAACGGCGCGGTCAAAAGTGTCGCTGGGCATCGGCCTTATCTGAAGAAAGCTAAATTCGGAAGGTTCTTCGGGATTATCGGAAAAGTTACAAGCGAATTCCGCCTCTATGGCACATCCCATCGCATTCTGACTCAGCCGCAACACCTCTTCAATCAATTCCGTCAAAGGAAACTGTTTTGACTTCAGCATCCGCGAGAAGGTGACAACCCTTGGTCCATCATAATTGAGCGAATCTCGAACAATATTGTCCGGCGCCGCCACTACGCTGGCAAGGTGTTTTAGTTCGCCGTCTTCTTCCGCTATAGAAAGCGGTTCCCTAACCAAGTTCCCCTCCTCACCTGAATTCAGAAGGTTCTGTCCTGCTGTTAGAGCAAGGGCATAAAACTGTGTCTGACTGTTCTCTAGCATCGCCTCGGGAGAATAAAACTGGGGCGTCAGACGAGGATACTTTGGTGAGATTCTAAGAGACCGCCCCCCTTCAGCAATTGTCCTACCTAATCCGAGAGCGAGGTAAGAAGCACCCTCTTCCCGCTCCATATAGGATACAGGATAGTAGTTGATGCTCTGCGCAACACCACTGAAAGTTGGGTAATAACGTGGTCCGTGTCTCTTGCCTGCAATCTCTTGAATGATGACCCCCATCCGTTCATCTTCTAGCCGATGACCGCTCGATAGGGTAACCGACTTTACTTCCACGGTGAACATAGAAGCGTATACAAGCCTGATGGCGTCAGCCGCCTGGGAGACGCGTACCTTAAGTGAGCGGTCACTGTTTGGGAGCATGTATGTGGCGTACAGTCCCGCCAACGACTGGTACTGCATGTCCTCGAAAAGTCCCGAGGAACGTACTGCCACGGGATTCTTCATTTCCCGGAGATACTCCCTAAGAAACTCCAGAAGTGCTTTAGGGAGCGGCGACGAAAGGAATTTCTTCGCAAGCCTTCGGGAACTCTTGGACTTAAGCGAAGGCCCCCAAAGTTGATTCTCATCCATGAAGATCTCAAACTGATCCGTACCGATGACCGCGATCTTCGGGATGGTGATGTTTATTCCCGGAAACTTTTCTTTCATTGTATCGGTTTTGATGAGGGATTGCGCAAAAGCGAGACCACGTGCCTTTCCTCCAAGAGAACCGCGTCCGAACCGGACAAAGTCGGCGCTCTTATCAAAACCGCCTCCCCGATACTGAATCACCCTTCCGTGAACTCTCGCCTCCCGTGTTGTTCCGACAGCTTCGATGAGATACTTTCTCAACGCTTCCACGCTGTCAAAATCTGATAGACTCATTTTCCTCACTTTGGATGCGATCCAGAATTCGCCTCGGGTAGCGAGCCAGTTGGAAAAATGATTGCTCCCGGCGTGGTAGGCGATGGACTTTGCGGGAACCTCCGACAGCACCTTTTCCATATCCTTAAGAGTAGGCGCGCGCGCCACCTCTTTTCCGCCAGCCAAGCGAAAAACAAAATCTCCGAAGCCGAAATTCTCCTCGATAAAATCGGACATATCCTTCAGGAAGGTTGGCGACTCCTTGTACAGAAACCGCGCGTCCAAACGCTTTGCCCTATTTTCCCCTGCCGGCTTGGTACTCTGAAGAAGCAGTGGCATGGCGCTTTCACGGTTCCTGATCCAACGCCCGAGTTTGAACCCGGCTGAAATATCCATATCGCCATTCCTTGGAAAACGTACGTCCGAAATAACACCAAGAAGGTTGTCTCCACACATTTTGACCATCTCGGTCGCTTCTTCATAGGTGGAGGCGAGAATAATCTTGGGACGGGCCCGAAGCCTCAATAACCGATGCGTATCGTTCAGACTTTCGTCCATGAGGCGAGTAGTTTGGTGAACCACCTGACGGTAAATTCTCGGAAGAATAATTGAATAGAACCGCGGGCTATCCTCCACCACCACTATGGTGCGGATATCCCCCATTTCCATATCCCGCTCTACATTTTTTCTGTCCTCCACATACTTGATAATGACAGGAAGTACGTTCGCATCACCGCTCCAGACAAACACCTTATCGATGGCGCTTCCCCGTAAGAGGTTTCCCATCCTTTTTAGTTCAGTGGCGTCGAATACCAGCAGTATTACCGGAAGTTCGGGACGATCCTTTTTTACTCGCTTCCCAAAAGTGATGGGATCCATATCGGAGATTCTCAGCATGGTCAGGATCAGGTCAAAGTTCCTCTCCTCCAGCATATTCATAGCTTCGGCTGCAGTGGAGGCACGCCAGACCCTCGGCGCATAACTGAGATTCATGCCGAGATACTCTGTAAGTATCTGTTCCGTGAGGCGACCGTCTTCCTCAAGGATATAGGCATCATAGGGCGAGGCCACGAGAAGTATCTCGTGGACCCGATGGAGCATCAAGTCATGATAATTCCATCGGTACGAAGTGGTGGCTTCTGATCGATTCATTGGCCATAATTACACAGGAAACAAAAAAGATACAACCAGAGATTGAGGTGATCGATTCAGTCCAGTTGGACGGAGACGATCTTGGAGACACCCGATTGGACCATGGTAACACCATAGAGATACTTCGCCGCTTCCATGGTCAGCTTGTTGTGCGTCACGATGATAAACTGTGTCTGATCCGAAAACTTCTCAAGCACGCGTGTGAACTTTCCAATGTTGTGATCGTCCAGCGGAGCATCAACTTCATCGAGAATACAGAACGGACTCGGCTTTACCAGGTAAATGGCAAAAAGGAGCGAGATGGCAGTAAGAGCTTTCTCACCGGAGGAGAGCATCCGAAGGTTTCGGGTATGCTTCCCCGGAGGCTTGGCAAGAATCGAAATGTCCGCTTCGAGAGGATCCTCGTCATTTTTCAATTCCAGATCACACTCTCCTCCCTCAAAAAACATCGTGAATGTCTTCTTGAAATTGTCCCGAATCCTATCGAAAGTTTTGAGGAACTGAGTTCTAGCGGCGGTATCAATCTTGGTCATCGTTTCCAGAAGTTTCTCCTCGGATTCCAGAAGATCGGTCTGCTGCCGCTGAAGAAAACCGAGTCTGCTGTTCTCCTCCTCATACTCATCTTTCACGGCCATGTTGATCGGTCCGATTCGCTCAATACTTCGCTCAATCCTGTCAATCTCCAGCGCAATATCATTTTCAGACCCCTCAATTTCGACCGACTTCGGCACCTTGGAACCGTACTTCTCCAAAATCCTTTCCTCTATGCGCCTAAGTTCTCCTTCGTGGTCTGCAATCTTCAACTCAATCCGTTTCATCTCTTCAGCCTGCTGTTCGCGTTCTCGCTGTTCTTCCCTGATCTGACGCTCCGCTTCTTCAATCTGGCGATAGGTGTCACGTGATGTATCATCTTTCAGATTCTTCATTGATATAGTTTTTTTCAGTTTCCCTGATAACTCTTCGTTATTCTTCTCAGCCTCAGATTTATCAGACTTCATCTCCTCGATTTGAGCCCGAAATCCAACAATCTCTTCCTTCATGGCAACTGCCCGATGATCAATTTCGGTGATAGCCTCTTTCGATGCCTTGACCCTAAACTGAAGGTTTTCCTGCTTGCTCTCCAGAGAGACAAGCTGAACACGATGATCCTGGAGTTCCAGACTCCGAGTGTCCCGGTCACTTTGGGCAGTCTCAAGAACCGTTTTCGCATCATTCATCTTGGTGCGGAAAGTGGCCAGTTTCTCTTCTTCTTTCTTCAGGAGAGGAATGAGATTATCCAGACTTTTCTGAAAATTTAACAGATCGGATCTTACGGAGATAATCTCGTGAGTGGTCGCCTGCTGTAACTCGAGGTTCTGGAAGATGGCGAACTCAACCCTGTTAATCTCATTCTCGATTTTAATTAGTTTATCCATAGCGTCCCTCAGGGCGGATGAGAGAGTATTGTGGTTTTCTTCAGTCTCATCAATCTCCTCGCCGGCATTGTCGATCGATAGCTTTACCACCTCACTTTTCTTTACAAGGTCACTTATCTCCCTATCCAGCGACTCTATCTTCTCTTTCCGTCCAAGAATACCGGTTTCGGAACCGCTCTCCCGAGACATGATCAGCCCCGAACCTGCATAGAGGTTACCTTCGAGATCTACCACGTTCATAGAGATACCAGCGGCGGAAACGCATTCCCGTGCCTCCTCGCCGTTCTTGACGATAGGCGTTCCCTTTAGGAAAAAATCGACAAGAGGCTGGAGTCGACTATCGCAGGATACCACTGTTGCTGCATCGACGCCAGCCGGGATTCCTTCTTCTAAGAGAGTAGGTGCGGGAATTGCGTCAAGAGGAATAATCCATACTCTTCCCAGGTTTTCTTCTGAGAGTCGGCTGACGAGTTCTAACGCTTCGTCTTTTGTTTCACAGACGAGGCTCCGGGATACGGGGCCAAGGGCGGCCTCGATGCCGAGACGGTAATCCGCCTTCACCTCAAGAAGATCAGCCACCGTGCCAAGAATGGCGCCGAACTCTTCTCTGTGGCTCAGCACATAGCGAGTTCCTCCAGGGTACCCTTCCCCCTTTTCCACCACTTCGCGATAAAATTGCAACTGGGATTCGAGCGTTTCTACTCGGTTAAGGATCCGATGGTACTCCAAAGTGGTTTCATGTTTTTCAGTGCGAAGTTTGGTGATCTGCGACTCCACTTCATTGAGATTATGCTTCTTCTCGGCAACGTTAGATTCAGAGAATTCCCTTTCCTTTATGAGAGATTTCTGTTCAGTTTTAAGGTCGCTATTTTGGGATTCGTGATCTTCGGACTTTTTTTCTAAGCTCGTCAAATGTTCTGATTTTTCATCTACTATTTCGGCAGTTCGTTCTCGAAGAGATCGCATGTCATTGAGTTTCTTCAGTTGTTCCAGCTCTTCGGACGCGAGTGTGTCAAGACGCTTTCGCGCCTCACTGTACGTCAAATCACTTTTTTCAAACAGTGTCTTTAGTGATTCGTACTCCTCCGTGACCGATATGATTATCGGATCAAGTCCGACCTTTTCAGCTTCAAGCTCTTCAATCTTCTGGTGATGCGCCTCTTTTTTCCGTTCCCCTTCAGTCCTTTCAACACCGAGACGCTCGATGGTCCCGGCCGCCCCACGCTCCTGCTCCGACAAGACAAGTATTCGGTTGCTGCTCAGTTGACGTTCTTCTGAGAATGCGTCTATTTCAGTTTGGATTTTCTCCAATTCCGTTCTCTGCTCCTCGTAGGCTGAGCGAAGTTTTTGGAGGATCTCTTCCCTCCCTTTTTCTTGATCCAGTTTGGAACTTCTCTGATTCGTAAAAGAACCTACCTCATTCCGAAGAGGATCGAGTTCTTTCAGGATATTCCCCCGCTTTAACGCTGCAAGCTTGATCTCCTTCTCTTGAAGCTTCTCAATAAAAAGTGCGTGACGCTTGTACCGCTTCATCTGCAACTGCAGTCCGTGGACATTCTTCTCAACTTCGCTAATAATATCGCTTACACGGTCGAGATCCCCCTTTGTTGATTCCAGCTTCAGAATAGTCGCTCGCCGCTGATGGCGATACTTGTTGATGCCGGCGGCCTCCTCGAACATTCGGCGGCGATCGTCGGCGTTCTCACTGAGAATGTCTTCGATCATCTTCAGCTCGATGACGGAATAGGCGTCGGCCCCCATACCAGTGTCCACAAACAGGTTGTGAATATCCTTGAGACGGCACGCCGTCCGGTTAATCATATACTCACTCTCACCATTACGAAAGACACGCCGAGTAATTTCCACATCGTCGTACTCTACCGGAAGCATGCCTCGGTTGTTATGAACTGTAAGGGATACCTCACAGACGCTCAGCGGCTTCTTGGCATCCGAGCCATTAAAGATGATGTCATCGAGCCGGGCGGATCTCAGCATCCTGGTTTTTTGCTCACCAAGCACCCATCGAACAGCGTCCACAATATTCGTCTTACCACACCCGTTAGGACCGACCACCGCCGTCACCCCTTGGCCGAAAGCAAGCCGCTCCTTATTGGCAAAAGATTTAAAACCGTGAAGCGCAAGTTGAGAAATATACACGGCTAGCTGCACCTTTCACGCTGAATTGATATGATATTCCGAGGTATCATCCTGAAAACTCTCCCTTGCGTTTGTGCTACCCGGGCGGCCAGCTCATTTTGCGGCCTCCAAGCAGATGAAGATGAATATGATATACCGCCTGTCCGGCGTCGCTGTTACAGTTGAAAACAGTTCTGTATCCGCTCTCAGCGATCCCTCTTTCGGTAGCAATCTGCTTGGCAAGCAGGTGCATCTCTCCCAGCACTTCGCGATCGCCTTCGGTTATGTCGTTGGTGGTAGCAATATGTTTACGAGGGATGATCAAAACATGATGAGGCGCCTGAGGATTGATATCGTTAAAGGCAAGAACCGAATCAGTTTTATGCAACATCTCCCCGGGAATATCACCATCGGAAATTTTACAAAAAAGGCAGTCACTCACGCCGGCTGTCCCTTTCGGCGATCTGTTCAGCGATAGCCACGGAAGTGATAGCTGCGGTCTCAGAACGAAGACGGCGCGGACCGATAGACGATTGTATGAAGCCAGCTTCTTCAAGAATTTCCAGCTCGTCCTGCGAGAAGCCCCCTTCCGGCCCCACAGCCAGCCAGATAAGACCATCCGTTGGAGCCGCCTCGAGGTGTGAAACCAGCGGTTCCGACTCAGCCTTTTCATGCATGACAAACTTCTCTCCACCAGAATCTTGACCGATCCACCGGGACAGGCCCGAACTTGAAATGTCAGGCATGAGCCCCCTGCCACACTGCTTCATGGCGGAGATGGATAATCTCCTGAGCCTTTCCAAGTTAACGTTTCGCTTTACGCTTTTTTTAAGATTCAGAACCGTGATAGAGCTCACCCCGAGTTCAGTACATTTTTCCACCACAGTGTCCAGCTTTGACCCTTTCAGCATGCCGATGCCGAGATGAATGGAGACTGAAGGTTCGTGGTAATGTTCAATCTTTTCAACAATCCTACCCTCTATCCTGTCGCCGCCAACCTTTTCCACCACGCCAGCGTAAGCGGGACCTTCGGTGTCGAGAAGGGTAATTGAATCACCAATCCTGAGACGTGTCACCCGGGCTGCATGATGCCCTTCATCACCATTTAGGACAAACCGGTTTCCGGAGAGACGGTCAGGATGGATTATAAAATGCCGCCGCTCGGCCACCGCTACTTGAACTTTCGGCCGATCATGAACTTGAAGACCGTACCACCGTAATGTTCCCGGCCCTGAACCACGTCCCCGATTCGAATGTGATCGTAACCCATGAACAGAGAAACAACTCGGCCGGGCTGCATCATAAAATCTATGCCTGCGCCTAAAACAAATCCCCTGTTATAGGTGGTCTCGATATTCTGCATCTTGTAGGAGAACTTCCCCGTCTCGGGCACATCCATGATAATGACCGGTCCTGCCGCCACCATGGCGAAAGGCGAAAAGTTATTGGCAATACGGCCGATGAAAGGGTGATACTTGATCCCCGCGAAGGCCGGCATGAGCCAGAGATTAAAAGGATTTGCCTTGAAGACATTTCCGGTCCAATAATCGACCACCGGCATTTCCGCTTCGCCGGTGACGTCCATCGCCTTGAATTGACCGAACAACTGAATATTCGCGGTCAGGGGACGAGAGAAAAAAATGGAGGCACCGTTTCCAAAGTCTGCGGTCTCGAGAGAGAACCCGATAGTCGGCCGCGCAAGTCTCATCCCGAGTATGTTTTCGTCATTCTGACCGGAAAGTTGTCCGGTGTGAAAAATCAGAAACGCAAGAACAGGTATAAAAACGCTCCGACGTTTCAAGCTCAGTTTCACGACGAAAATTTATGACGATTCCGTTGAGAGATCAACACGATTCAGTGAGTTGGAGAATAGCCACTGAGACACCAAGATTCACAGGAAAACACAATCAGGTTCGCAATGCTACATTCAATAATCTTTGAGGTGTGTGTAAGGTGGCTCCCAATCCTCTCTCTACCTGTAATCCCGAAGGAGCTCTTGCGCTTCCCGGATATTATCGTGGTGTTCAACAAGATTCTCATCGGCCGGATCTGTTGAGACCACCTTTTTCAGAAGCGTGATGGCTTCTTCTTTCTGACCGTCCTTGTGTAGAGATTGCGCGAGGTAAACCATCTGAATAAGCCGTGGCTTTCCCGTTTCAACGGCTTTCCGGAGCCAGACAATAGCTTCGTCGTTATCCGGCCACGACAGTAGAAACGGAATGTAAGGCGATGAGTAATGGACAGCCCCAAGCATGAAATAGCCTCCACCGTTCTCATAGTCGGGGTCGAGTTCGATGATTTTTTCTGAATGCTCTTTCATGAGGTCGGCCACCCCTTCGCGGGCCGCTGCAATAATGCCGTATGCCTTTGACCAACTCCCGAGATTGACGAGGAACCAGTACCGGAAGGGCGCCGAGTCGGGGTAGCGTGCAACATACCTTTCGGCAAATCGCTTCCCTCTGTCGAAGATCTCTTTCTTCTCATCCTCATCTGAAGTGGTGTATTCGCCCTTAAAGTAGAGCGCCTTTATGAGCATGAGAGCAGCCTCGCTTCCGTCATTACCGCTCAGCGCCTTTTCGAAATGTTCAATGGCCCTGTCGATTGGATCGGCCTTCGCGGTTGAGCCAACGGACCCTTCTGCTCGTCGATTGTACCACTCCATGCCTTTTCCAAGCTCAGACTGAGCGGAAAGAGATGTCAGGGAAGATAGTAAGAGAAGAGGGAAGAATCGGTTCATGACACGGTCTCCTTAGAAAGGTTTTGGATTGGTTGAGTGCAACTCTTTCCAATTTACTCATTCTCAGGTTCTCCAAAGTATCGTGGCGATTCCCTGTCCCCTCCCGATACACATAGTGGCAAGACAGTGTCCAACATTCTGATGCTTAATGATATTAATCAGGGTAGTCAGGATTCGTACACCGGAACAACCCAACGGATGGCCCAGTGCGGTGGCGGCGGCCTCCACCGGAATCCTCTCCAGTACAGCTGCGGAACGGGCTAGGAACATCCCTTGGATTTCCTCCGGATATCCGCAACCTAGGGAGACGTCTTCTACAGAATTAGAATGAAAAGACGAATTTATCTAAAGTAACACTTTAACTTGGTATCCCGTCAGGTCATCGGGGCAAATGTTGAATGACATCCTGCCCCGCTTTGCACCAATGGGCGAACAAGAAGCATCCACGATGACTGATAGGCTCATAGGGCACCTTCTCTCTGAAAAGGCGACAGTGTTCCTAGGCGATTGGCATACTCAAGCGGTTTTCCTTCCATATCCGCAAGGGGAAGCGGAGGGGTCCGCTCGGACGTGAGAAAAGTGACAAATAAGAGAAGCACAAACCCAACACACCACCCGATGACATCAGAGGGTAATTCAGGCGTTAGCTTCATGAACATGAGCCAAGCGGCCGTTCCGCCGAACATAGAAGCGAGGGCGCCGGGTGTATTAGTTCGAGGCCACCAGATGCCGGCGGTCAATGGCAGGAATAATCCCACCAGAAGAATCGAGAACGAATCAAGGAGAAGCGAGTACACTTCACCCACGTAGAGCGCCACCATCATGGCGATGACCGCTGAAACAGAGACCGACAGGCGCGTCCACCAGAGGGTCCCTTTTTCCTGAAAATGGTCCGGCAGATGAGGTACAACATTTTGCCCAAAGACTGACGCAGTCGCCAGAATAGAGCTGTCGGCGCTTGACATGGCGGCGGCTAGCAGTGCGCTGATAAAAACGACGATGAGAAAAGACGGAAGATACTCTATGGCCAATTTTGGGATGATCAGTTCCGGATTGTCCAGTCCCGGCATAAGGACACTTCCGGCGATGCCAATCAGTACAGCCAAAAGACCAAAAACAAGATAGAGTAACGCCGAAAAATAGGCTGAATTTTGCGCCACACTTTCATCTCGTGAAGAGAGTGCCCGCTGAATGAGATCCTGTCCGGCAAGGTAACCAAAAGCGGCCACCATCCACATCCTGATATAGCTCATCCATTCCGATAGGGTGGCATTTTCCGGAAGCATCCTGAAGCTCCCTTTCGGCGCCGCGGCGATAAATCCTTCGATACCGCCGAACTGATTGATAATAATAGCAAAAGCGATGACCAGTCCCACCATGAGGATGATCATTTGAAAAAAGTCGGTGAGTGACACTGCCCACATCCCCCCCGCCACCGTATAGACCAACACAATGAGACCACCGATAATAATTCCTGTATTCTCGGGAAGTCCAGTGAGAGCGTGGAGCACAAATCCGATTGAAACCAGGAGAGAACCGGTCCAGCCGATGAAGACGGAAATCATGATAACGGAAGAAAAGAGCCCCGCAGTTTTTCCGAAACGCATCTCAAAGAAATCGATGACTGTCACCAGCCTCATTCGCCGTATCATCCTGACGTAGAATAGTCCCGCCAGGAAGAGACAGACCGAAGCACCAAATGGGTCAGCGATGACTCCGAGAAATCCTTTTTCATATGCCGCTCCACCGCCGCCTAGAATGGCGCCGCCTCCCATCCAAGTAGCCATCAGCGTGGCGGTGCAAAGCCAGAGGGAGAGCCGCCTTCCAGCTACAAGAAAATCGCCGGCATCCTTGATCTTTCTACTGGCGTAAAAGCCTACGCTGAGCATTCCGGCCAGATAAAAACCAATGCCGACAAGGATGGCGGGATCGACGGAATTCACCCTATCGGTGAAGCCTTTCGACTGTCAATGTTAGCTCTTTGGAGTCTGGCGGCCCCAACAGGCTGAAGAGAACCATGGCGACGGCGCTGGCTGGAAGTCCGTAAAGAATAGCCGATAACGGCGGAAATTCCGGACTGAACTGTACAAGAAGATAGACAGCCACCCCTGCCACGATGGAAGCGATTCCTCCAACCATATTAGCCCCCTTCCACCACAGACCGGCCACGACAGGGACGAACAGTCCGGCGCTGAGCATGCCGATGGCAGCGGAGTAGAACTCGGTTATCAGTTTCGGCGGCGAGTAAGCGAAGATCATAGCGACACCCCCAACCACCCAGACGACGGCGACATTGATCCTGTTCTCAACTTTCTCTGTGACATGCTTCTTGAGGTAATTGCCAAGAAGGTCGTGAGAGATAGCAGAGCTACACGCCAGCAGGAGTGCATCGGTAGTTGACATGACAGCAGCAATGACGGCAGCCACAGCAAGGCCCCTAATGAGTGGGGGAAATTGATGATTCATCACTTCGAGAAAAATCTGGTCCGCATCCTGAAGATTGGGAAAGGCGATCTTCCCCACCGGGACGATAACCATAACGGCAGCAAGAATCATGATGGTGTACACCACCATGGCTACGTTCAATGAGAGCCTAGCCCCCTGTGAATTCTTAGCAGTAAAAACGCGCATGACAATATGGGGTATAACAGGAATAGCCGCCGCCCAGATTATAAACAAGCCGAGATAGTTCCCTAGCGGTTCGTTTGCCACCTGTCCAAGTTCTGGCGCCTTCGCTGTCGCCTCGGCGATGATGGTGGTAGGAGCACCGTTCTGGGCCATCATCGCAAGTGCTGTTCCGAGGATCACCACCAGCATGAGCGTCCCCTGAATCACGTCCGTCCATGTGATGGCAAGCATGCCGCCGATGGAGACATAGAGGACGAATACCGCCGCCGAAAGTGTTACGGCCTGCTGGTACGGAATGCCAAGGAGTGTCTCTGCCGTAATGCCAGCGGCCTTCATCTGAGCTACTATGTAGACCGTAAAGCTAACAACTATTAGGAGGGGAACCAGAATCCTGACCACAGGATGAGGATACCTGAAAGCAAGAAAATCCGTGATGGTAAACTTTCCAAAGTTCCTGAGTGGTTTCGCCACAAGGATGGACGCCAGAGGAAAACCGATGACTGCTCCAGCGAAGAGGGACAGCGTGTAGGGAATTCCCCGGCCGTAGGCCAGCCCCATGACACCAATGATGGAGCCACCGCTGGCCAGCGCCGCCATGATGGCCATGGCGTTCACCCAAGTGCCAATCCGTCTTCCGGCCACCCAATACTCATCCCGAGAGACAAACACTTTCCGCGACGCTAAAGCGCCGATGACAATACACCCCATGAGGTAGAGAATAACAAGTGTCCTCTCAAGCGTCACTGTCTTCTCCTTGATTCTTCCTGAGAAATAGCTGGTACAAAGCAATTGCAGGGGAAAATACCATCAACAGAGCCATTAGCCAGCCAAAGAGGGACATCCCTCCCACATCCAATGCCCGCGTCCACGGCATGAACGCGATGATCGAAAATAGAGTAATGACAATTAGGTACCACCGATCGCCCCTCTCCATCTTGAAAAACCGCGACATGATCTATTTAAGAATGAATCCTTCTTTCAACGGGTCATCAGGATCGATGACAAACGTCTGCCTTCCGGTGATGTAAGACTTTCCGCCTATCTCCGGAATCACCGCCTGTCGACTATTTACGGTTAATGTATCCACCACGCGACCGGTGAATGAAGTCCCAAGAATGGAATCAATGACAATTGTCTCATTAAGCTTGGCTTCACTCCTTTCATGTAGGATGGCAAGTCGCGCTGACACACCGGTACCAGTGGGGCATCGATCGATCTGACCGTCTGCAAAGATACATACGTGACGGCTGTGGACTTTGGGTTTGTTGCTGTCAGCAAAAAATATGGTGCCGTAAAGATGATTCATTTCAGGCTCGGAGGTATGATCCATTGTTACCGCTTTCGCCACAGTTTTCCTTATTGCCATCCCGGCAGAGACGAGGGAGGCGCTATTCCTCGGAACCGCGTCCAGACCAATTTCATTAACATTTACAAATGCATAGAACGCGCCGCCGAAAGCAAGATCGTACTGTACCGTTCCATACGCTGGCACATCCACCTCCCCATCCAAAAGTTGAACAAAAGACGGAACGTTTCGGAACCGCGCCCCTGTTACTCTTCCGTTTTCAGAGATCGCTTCGGCGTGGACCGTACCGGAAGGGACATCCATCACCACAGGCGTCACCTCCTCCTTCATTTCAATCAGTCCTGTTTCAACGAATGTTTTGGTTAAAGCGAGTACTGCATGACCGCATCCAGTGGAGTACCCTTCGTTGTGAAGGAAAATGACACCGAAATGTGATTCCGGTGAATCAGGCTCCACAATGAGTGCACCGTACATATCGTGATGGCCTCGGGGCTCCCACATGAGGGATTTACGAAAGTGGTCGACCTGTTCACGTGCGAAAGCACGCTTCTCTAAGACCGTACCGCCTTCGAGAGTCGGATAACCGTCCAGAATAATCCTGAGCGGCTCGCCTTCTGTATGGACATCAACTGTATCTATGGCGAGCCATCCTTCTGGAGGCGACCATTTCCTTAGTTTTGAGACGTCAATCATAGGCGTTCTCTCTACCAGAAAATGATGTAGAGAAAAATGGTTAACACAACAATGACAGCGGCCAGTTTCCGGGCGCGGGGGCTGGGGGTGAGATCCACTTCACCACTCTCAACGAACATAACCGGTTCGGGTAGAGGATTCACTCTTGTTATAATCGCCATGACAGCCACTATCACCGTGAAGGAGATTGCCATATGGTTCAGGAAGGCGATATTCGGAAATGCCCAGTTCAGGGCACCGTAGAGTGGTACGCTGAGGGCCATTCCCCACAACGCAGCCGAAAGGGGTGCACGGCGGTTGATGATGCCAAAGAAGAAGACTGCCACAATCCCTGGGGAAATGAATCCCCACACCATTTGGATGTACCTGAATACACCCTCAAACTTCCCCGGAAGAGGTGCAATAAGACATCCCAGGACCACAAACACACCTGTAGCGATTCGACCGATGCGGAGGCGTTTCTCCGGTGAGGAAGTCTTCACAAAATGCTGTGCATAGATATCCATAGTAAAGATGGTGGCCGCGGAGTTGAGCATGGAATCGAGACTGCTCATGACCGCACCGAAGAGTGCGGCAAACATGATCCCCCTGAGGCCAGCAGGAAGGAGGTTCTGGATCAGTACTGCGTACGCCTGATCGCCGTTGGTGATCTGATCACCGTAAAGCTGGAATGCAATGATCCCGGGAAAGACAATGATGAACGGAATAATCAACTTAATGAACGCCGCAAACATAATGCCGTCCTGACCGTGGGCGAGGCTCTTCGATCCGAGAGTTCTTTGGGTGATGAACTGATTGAAGCCCCAGTAGAAAAAGTTGGGGATCCAGATACCAAACAGCATGGCGGTCCACGGTATATCGGGATGGTCGGCCGGGAGAATGGTATGAAGTTTGTCGGCGTTGTGAGTCAGGAAACTGTCGAGTCCGCCCACTGCATTCAGACCGAGAATCGTGACAAACAGACCTCCAAGGAGAAGAGCCGATCCTTGGATCAGATCGGACCACACCACCGCTTTCAGCCCACCGTAGATGGTATAGGCGCCGGCGAGGAGTCCGATAAGCCAAATGCCAGTAGTGAGGTCCAGACCGAAGATTGTCCGCAATCCAAGAGCACCTGAATAGAGAACCGCCGCGATGGCGACGCCGATGTATGCAATCATCATGTAAACTGCCATGAGTGTCCGGGCCGGTCGGCCGTACCGGTGTTCAAGGAACTCCGGCATGGTGTAAATCCCGAGCCTGAGGAAAAGAGGAAGCAGCCAGAGACCCATCACCACAAGCGTCACGGCAGCTATCCATTCATAGCTCGCTATGGCGAGTCCCGCCTCTCCGAAACCGGCGCCAGCCATGCCGACGAAGTGCTCCGTTGAGATATTTGAAGCGATGAGTGAAAAACCGATGAGCCACCAGGTGAGGTGCCGACCGGCGAGAAAGTAATCCTTTGTATCCTTTTCCCGGCGGGAAGCGTAGAGTGAGACGCCAACCACAATCCCTAAGAAGGCTACAAATGCCAGCCCGTCCGCGAGTGTCAGTTTCATAGTACCTCCAATGTTATAGTTTATATGTGTTTGCGTACCAGTATGTTCAAGTTTGTGCCTGTCCGTTTAGTCAAGGAAGACACCCTAATAACCTTATTAGACAAATAAACGAATGAACACTTTAACTATCATTGCGTTCTAATCGATGTTAAAGGAACACCCTCATTGAACGGTTGCAAAGTAAAGCTGTATTTATACTCTTTCGCCGGCAGTGTGTATTCGGGGTGTGTCCGGGCGCCCCAACTGTTATCACCGCCCACACCCATCTGGCGATAATCCACGAGCCACGTCACCACGTCCTGAGGCCGAATGTCGAGGGCGCCGTGGCGCTGACTGTGGGGGACATGATTAAGGTCTTCATAGGGATACTGATGGACGCTCCCATCGAAGGTTGGGGCGCCTGTGATCTTCAGTCCGACAGATCCGTTTGTAAGGGACATCCACCGGACATCCGTCTTGTTTCCTGTCTCCTGCGGCCGAACGTAGGAAAAAGTCTGCTCCCATACCGTCCCTTCATACAGTCCGATGGCCGCTGAAGTTTTCCTGTCCCAGTAACTTTCATGGGGACCCCGGCCGTACCACTTCAGCTGATTGAAGTCGCCGGCCAGTGTCATCATCATCCCGAAGCGGGGAAGTTCAGGAAGTTCCGATTCGCCGGGATTAAATCTGTGGTCAACCGCCACACTTCCGTCGCCGGAAATTGTGTAAACGGTGAAAGTATAGAAACCTCCCTTTTCATTCTTCATATGAATCGTCACCACAGCCCGTCCATTCAGCATTTCGTCTTGCACCTGACGCACGGTCATTTCTTCACCGGCATCGCGCCAGACCGCGAGACGCTGCTGCATGCCGTTACCGAGGTCATTATCAGTGGGGGCCCGCCAGAAGTAGGACTGGAGTCCTTTTTGCAAAAGAGACTCACCGCTGTAGACAAAGGAGCTGATCGCGCCGGCGGTACGGTCAAACTCGATGGCGAACTGATCTCCCTCCACCATGATGGAAGCATCTCTCTGATGTATCTTCACTTTGCCAGTTTCACTGTTTGCCGATGCAACAGCTAGGGCGCCCGAAAGGATAAACTGATCCCACGCCACTTCATGACCTGCGAGGACGCCGTCGGATTCAACGGCTGTTTTCGCCCTCAGGGTCAGGAGGATCTCTGAACCTGTTTTGCGGTTGATTTCAGGAATTTTGATTTTTGTCGTTCGCTCCTCCGCCGCCGCCACCTCAGGGAGACTCACCTTTCCATGCGCCATGAGATAACCATCTTCGTGAATTTCCCAGCTGAAATCGAGATGGGAAAGATCGATAAAGTTGTATCTGTTTTGAATGGCAACTTCACCTTTTTCTCGGTCAATCAACTTGAACTTCACCGGCTGGTACACCTTTTTCACCTCCCAGATGTGGGGGTTCAGAGAACGGTCCGCCGCCACGAGACCGTTGGCACAAAAGTTGGAATCGTCTTCAACCGTTTCATGCACAAAGTCGCCTCCGTAAGCCCAGTATGCGGTGCCGTCCTCAGTTGTCTTCAGGATCGTCTGGTCTATCCAATCCCAGATGAAGCCGCCCTGAAGGTGAGCATAGCCGTCTATGGCGTCCCAGTAGTCCTGAAGGTTTCCAACGCTGTTTCCCATGGCGTGGGCGTATTCGCACAGAATGAGGGGGCGGTCCCGGTGAGTCTTGGCATAGTCGACAATAAAATTGATGGACTTATACATGGGAAATACGACGTCGGTATGGCTCTCCAATCCCGCAGGCTCATAGGCGACAGGGCGCGTTGGATCATCCGTCTTCATGGCTGAGTAGAGCTTCTGGAAGTTTTTGCCATCTCCCGCCTCGTTTCCCATGGACCACAGCAGGATGGAAGGGTGATTCCTGTCCCGAGCGACCATTCGCAATCCTCGATCGAGCCACGCCGCCTCCCACTCTGGACTATCGGCAATCTCTCCGTAACTGTTGGCGTGGAACTGCATGCCGTGTGCTTCCAAGTTTGCTTCATCGATAACGTAGAGGCCATACTCGTCGCACAGCTCATACCACCGGGGGTGATTGGGGTAGTGGCTAGCGCGGACAGCGTTAATGTTAAACCGTTTCATCAGCTTGATGTCCTGAACCATTAACTCCTCAGACACCGCCCTTCCCACCACAGGGTCGTGCTCATGGCGGTTAACCCCGCGGAACGTAAGGGGTACGCCGTTGAGC
>JAYZCL010000013.1:0-75026 GCA_036338335.1 Fidelibacterota bacterium | reverse complement strand
CACAACTTGGTTTTAGAGATGAGGACATCCGTGAGGCTGAATTTAAAGAGATCAACAAGGAGAATTCCTGATGCCCAATGCGATACAAGGCCTGCTTGAAAACAGGCGTGATGCCGGACTGCTTTTATTAAGGATCTTCTCCGGATACCTGATGGTTGTGAACCACGGTTATGGCAAGATCACCCAAGGACCGGAACGGTGGGAGGGACTTGGTGGGGCTATGGAACGGTTGGGTATCGACTTCTTCCCAATTTTTTGGGGGTTTATGGCCTCTTTTTCTGAGAGTATCTGTGCGGTCCTTCTCATAGTTGGACTCTTTACCCTACCGGCGTCGTTCCTGCTTTCGGTCACCATGTTTGTGGCGGCATACGGCCATGTAGTAACGGGGAAAGGGAGTCCTGAACTGGCTTTCGTCTACGGGGCTATCTTCATGACAATTATGTTCATCGGTCCCGGGAGGTACAGCCTCGACCGAAAATTTTTCCCCCATCTGACTTGAGAGCAGTTCGCATCCACGAGCACGGCGGCCCCGATGTTCTTAAGTGGGAAAGGATTGAAATGCCCATCTGTTCTGACGACCAGGTTTTGGTAGAAGTTCGGGCTGCTTCAATCAATCACCTCGATATTTGGGTCCGGAAGGGTTTTCCTGGAATAGAATTGCCGCTCATTATGGGAAGCGATGCAGCCGGCGTCGTTGCTGAAATCGGCGCAAACGTGAAAGATTGGAGTGTCGGCGATGAGGTGATAATCCAGCCGGGACTCTATTGCGGAGATTGCCGTTTTTGCCGGAGAGACCGTGAGAACCTCTGTATCACATTCGGAATTCTCGGTGAAACTCAAGACGGTTCACAATGCAGTTATTTGGCGATTGATCCGAAGAATCTCGGTAAGAAAGATTCTTCCATCTCTTTTGAGGAGGCGGCGGCTTTTCCACTGGTTTTTCTAACAGCTTACACCATGCTCATTCGAAGGAGTAAGATTGAAGCGGGCGAGACTGTTCTTGTTCTTGGGGCAGGTTCAGGGATCGGAAGCGCCGCAATACAGATCGCCAAGCATTTTGACTGTACGGTTATCGCCACCGCCGGAAATGATGAGAAGCTTCAGCTTGCCTCAGAACTCGGCGCCGACCATCTTGTTAATCATTATGATGAGAAAATCCACGAGAAGGTGAGAACCATTACTGAAGGATGGGGAGCCGATGTTGTTTTCGAGCATGTCGGTGAAGCGACGTGGGCATCGAGTCTCCGTTCACTTGCTCACGGGGGTCGCCTCGTCACATGCGGCGCCACCACAGGACCGAAGGCGGCCGTCGATATACGCCATCTTTTCTTCAAACATCAGACTATCATGGGTTCCACAATGGGCGATGCTACGGCTTTCGGAGAGTTGCTGGAACTGCTGGAGAACGGTCATATCCGTCCCATCCTTGATCGGACGTTCGCTATGTCAGAGGCTGCGGAGGCGCACCATTACATTGAAGAAGGGAAGCATTTTGGGAAAGTGGTTTTGATACCAGATTAGATGTTAGACTCTCTTGAATCGGCATAGGAATCAAAGCCTAGCGTGAATCGTACAACTTGAAATACGAAAAACACATCTTTGTTTGCATCAATGAGCGGCCGCCCGACAGTCCAAAAGGGTGCTGCTCCGCGTTGGGCGGGAAAGAAATCCGTTATGAATTCGTCAAGCTGATCAATCAACACGGTTTGAAAGGGAAGGTTCGCTCAAACAAATGTGGTTGTCTCGATGCATGCGAATTTGGTCCCACTGTGGTCATATATCCTGAAGGACTGTGGTATACCGGTGTCAGGGTTGAGGACGTGCTTGAAATTTTTAAGAAATCAGTTCTGAAAGATGAACCAGTACATCGACTTCTCGCTACATCAAAAACATGGAGCAAACTTTCATCTGTAAGGGAATCTGGGAAGTAAACGTGGTTGCTTCCCAGAAACTCAAACTTCGTTTTCAGTATAATCGGTGATTGACCCCTCTTGAGATCATTTCTTCACAGAGAGCGGAGATAATCAGAGAAGTCTCTTCAGGATTTCGACAAAGGTATAGATATCTAAGAAGGAGTTGTAGAACGGAGCGGGTGCCACTCGAATTACTCCCGGTTTACGGTAATCACATATGACGCCGTTTTCAGCGAGTTTATTACAAATCTCTTCGGCGTCTAAATCAAACTTTAGTGAGAGCTGGCCTCCTCGCCGTTCTCTGTCTCTTGGAGTGATAATAGTAAAAGCGTCGGATTCAAGTTCATCCAGAAGGAATTCGAGATAGCCTGTCATCTGGAAGCTCTTCTGACGAAGTGTAGCCATTCCAACTCGATCAAAGAGGTCCAGGGAGGGGAGCAGAGACGCCGCTGAAAGGACGTGGGGGTTGCTGATTTGCCACCCTTCGGCCCCCGGGAGGGGATCAAACTGCGCCGGCATCTCAAACCGCGTTCCCCGGTTATGCCCCCACCATCCTGCAAACCTCGGGAGGTCGGGGCGATTTCCGTTGCGCTCGTGTACAAAAATTGAAGCAATGCTACCCGGACCGCCGTTGAGGTATTTATAGTTACACCACGCCGCGAAATCGACATTCCAGTCATGTAGCATCAGTTCCACGTTCCCGGCGGCGTGTGCAAGGTCGAAACCGACAACGCACCCTTTCGCATGTCCCACCGCGGTGATTTTTTCCATGTCAAAGAACTGTCCTGAATAGTAGTTAACACCGCCCATCAGTATCAGCGCAATAGAATCTCCTTCCGCTTCAAGCAGGTCAATGATTTCTTCATTTTGAATGAAGTTTTCTCCATTCCTCGACTTTGCTTTCACGATTCCGTCAGACGGATCGACACCGTGATACTGGAGCTGTGACGCCACTGCGTATTGATCAGAAGGGAACGCTTTTTCTTCCATCAACACTTTGTTGCGATCCCTTGTTGGACGATAGAATGAGATCATCAGTAAATGGAGATTAACGGTAAGTGAATTCATTACTGTCACTTCGGACGGCAGAGCACCTACTAGTGCCGCAGATTTATCTATCAGGTTTGTTTCGTAAAGTGACCAGGGGCGTTGTTTCTTGAAATGCCCACCGATAGCGTCAGTTCGCCACGTCTCCATCTCTTCCATCACAGCCTCAATCGCGCCGCTTGGCTGGAGTCCGAGGGAGTTCCCTAAGAAGTAAATTACTTCGTTTCCCTCAGAAGATTTTGGAATGGTAAAGTTCTGCCTGTAGTCAGCAAGAGGATCTGAGCGGTCCAATTCTCTGGCAAAATCTTTTCCTCTAGAGAATTTAGTCACTTTTTCCCACTGTTCTGGGAGCTTCATCCTCGGTCCATTTTAGGTTTACACTTTTGTCGCTGGTTGTGAGTCCTCTAATTGAAGCCGCATTAATTCCTGTCCTAATATAGTCCTTAAGAGTCGTGACGGTGATTGCGCCGGATACCTCCACGAAAATCGATTCGCCGATTGGGAAAGATCGAAGAAAAGATACACATTCACCGACCTCCTTGGAAGTCATGTCACTTAGTAGAACAGCGTCAGTCTCTATCTCCAGTGCCGCTTCTATTTGCTCAAAAGAAGAGATCTTCAGCTGGATTGGAACTTCTGGGTGGGCGCTCCGTGAGAAGGCTTCGGCGTTTCGAAGACCTCCCGCCGCCGCAATATGTTCTTCGCCGAGGAGAATGGGTTTAGACAAGTTCATTCGACGGCTGTATCCACCACCCACCGACACTGCATAATCCTCCAGTTTGCTAGAGCCTGATGAGGCTTTACGTGCATTCAGAATCATGAATTCTTTCGGCGCATCAACTTCCGCATATTTTCGGACATTTGTGGCAATCCCGGAAAGGCGCCGTAGGAGATTAAGGATGATTTTTCGCCGAGTCTGCATATCACGGACTGAACCGTGAAGAGATGCGATAGTTGTGCCCGGTGCAAGAGTATCTCCGTCTGATATTGAAAAATCAAGCCGCGTGATATCATTCAGACAGTGCTTCAGGATTTCCGTACCAGCGAAAACGCACGCTTCTTCGGCTATAATCTTGCCGTCACCCACATCTTCCGGCGGGATGAATGATCTCGTGTTTAGATCACCAAAAGGCCCCCCCTCATTGAAAAATCGGAGTAGTTTTGATCGGACCCATTCACCATCGAGCGAGAGCATACGATCGAACTTGATCCATTTTGAAGGCGAGACAGTGTTCTTCACAGACACATCAGCCGGCCTCCGTCCACCGGAAGGTTGATACCGCTGATAAAGGAGGCCGCTGGTGAAGCTAGGAAGGCAATGGCGGCAGCAATTTCCTCAGGCTGGGCGATACGGCCGACAGGGATTTTATTCTTCCTCTCTTCCTCTATTGTTTTCGGGTCTGTGTCTCTTTTCGATGCCATCGCGGAAAAGAGCTCGTGTAGGCGTGCCGTATTGGTTGTCCCAGGGAGAACATTGTTCACCGTAATTCCATAAGGTGCCACCTCGCGGGAAAGCGTTTTCGCCCAATTTGCCACAGCGCCGCGGATGGTATTCGAGACTCCGAGGTTCGGGATTGGCTGCTTCACCGATGTTGAAATGATATTGATGATCCTGCCGTACCCCTCGGATTTCATCCCCGGGAGCACAGTTTTTGTCAGAATCTGGTTACAGATGAGGTGTTTCGAGAACGCATCGATAAACTCACCACTTTCGGCTTTTGCAATTTCTCCCGGTGGAGGACCACCCGTGTTGTTCACAAGGATATGAAATGGACCGTGGCGCTGTACGTGGGCGTTGATCCGCTCACGCAGCATATCCTGATCGCTAAAATCGGCACAAACAGCGAGATGGCCGTCGCCTTTCAGCGAATCGCGGACGGTAGTTAGTGATTCCTCATTCCGCGCCACGAGTGTTACGGTGGCTCCCAGCGATACAAGTTCCTCCGCTGCCGCACGGCCGAGCCCCTGGGTACTTCCGCATACGATGGCCTTTCGGCCGGTCAGTTCAATGTTCATGAATGCCTCTGATTAGTCTTCGGTTTCTTTCGTGTACAAGAATCCTAGGTGCCGATTTTCCTTCCGATCATTCTCTGCACTATCAGTGGATGACGATTGTGCTGTGGCTTTGCCGATATAGGACTTGTTGATATAGTCGGCCATAAACAGTGACCGGATCGAATCGAGCTCGGTTATAATTTCCTTGAACCAAAGTTCATAAACTTGATACACGACAATGAAGAGCATTTTGTCATGCGCTGGTACAGTGGAATGTTCAATGATTGGGCTTTGACTTGAAAGGAGCCTGTAAAGTTGGAGATATGAGCTGTAAGATATTGATTTTGTGTGATCAGTCATTATCTAAGGTAGATGAAATCAAATTTACTGTCGATGTTTGGAGGTATAAAGAGGAAAGAGATCAGGATCAGATTCTGATTTAGTGTTCGAAACATCGACCATAACTTCGACGGAGCAAATGATTAGAACAGCAAGAACTTCCATCGTCCTCCTCTTCGCTCTATCATCCCATCTTTATGCCAAGCCGGAAAATCCACCGAAACTGCTCGTTGTCCTTGCTGTTGATCAAATGCGTGCGGATGTTTTAGACAGGTTCGGTGATCTGTTCACAGGAGGATTGAAGTATCTTACGCAAGAGGGGGTGGTCTTATCCAACGCTCACCACGAGCATGCGATGACAAGTACGGGTCCGGCCCATTTTGTCATTGGTACTGGACGTCATCCGGGCCCCGCCGGGATTCTTGGGAATTCGTGGTATGACCGTAATTCCCAAAAAAGGGTTTACTGTGTTGAGGATGATAAGGCGATTTCTCTAGGCACTGGTGACCTATCAGTATACTACAAGAATAACTCCTCTTCTTACAGAAATGTCAACGCCACTGCCCTTGGAGACTGGCTAAAAAAGTCTTCGCCAAAATCAAAGGTCTACTCCATCTCTGTAAAAGATAGAAGTGCTGTTTTTATGGGGGGGAAGAATCCAGATGGCGTTTTCTGGCTCGATTCTGAGGCCGGCCGCTTTATCACGAGTGACTACTACATGGAGAAATATCCTACATGGCTGGATCGCTTCCACGCCAGCAAGCCGCTGGACAAATATTTTGGGAGCATTTGGAGACGCTCTATCGATGTTGCTGAATACGACAGGCGGTGCAGGCCGGACGATTACCCTGGAGAGGATAGATCAAAAGGAATTCCAGACAGAACCTTTCCGCATATTCTTCCGGAGCCGAAAGCGGGGGAGAGTCCCCAGTACGGGGAGCTGTGGAACTTCCCTTTTCTAGATGAGGTGCTCCTTCATCTTGCCACTGCGATCATTGATAATAAAAGGCTCGGCGGAGACGAGTATCCGGATATTCTCAATATCGGTCTTTCCATGTCTGATGGTGTAGGGCATCGCTATGGCCCCTTCAGTCACGAAGTGATGGAGATGTTTCTCACGCTCGATGGCTACCTTGGCTCTTTCTTTGAATACCTTGATATCAAGATTGGGCTGGAACATGTAATGATTGCCTTAACTGGGGATCACGGTGCCGGCTATCTTCCGGAATATTCACAAGAGCTTGGTTTGGGCGGGGGCCGCTACGGCGATCAATTCAAGAAACTGGTAGAGCATCTTAACACAGTTTTGTCCGACAAGTTTGGCGTTGAGAAGATTATCGAAGAAGTCTCAGCCGGCTCCCTGTTTTACGATCTGAACCTTCTCAAGAAGATAGGGGTGGAAGCAGGCGAAATTGATGAAGTCATCAGTCCGATCCTCGTGAAAACCGAGTGGGTCGATAAGATCATCCCTGCCGCGGTTCTAGAGTCGAACCGGCCGCTGACAAATCTCGAGCAACGATATCGGAATAGTCATCATATGACCATAAGCGGCGATCTCTACTACGTACCCAAACCACATTGGATCTCCAAGTCTCCTTACGGTGCAAGCCACGGTACCCCGTATGATTGGGACAGCCACGTCCCTATGATCTTTGCTGGGAACAGAATTCAGCGGAAAACGGTGTTGAAGGGAACCATGACCGTTGACTTCGCCCCCACAATCGCCGCTCAACTCGGGCTCGAGATTCCGTCAAACGTTGAGGGGAAGCCTCTTGATCTCAGCGCCGCTACTCGGAACTGATCTCAGAGCGTGCCCGGAACAGGAATCGAACCTGCACCTCATTGCTGAGACATGGTCCTGAACCATGCGCGTCTACCTATTCCGCCATCCGGGCAATTGTCAAGTTGTTCCTTGCTGAGGTCCGGATTTTATATCAGGACCGTTCGGGCGCTAGAAAGCGAGGCGAAATTAGTGGCGTGTGTTGCGACTTTCAAGGATAAACCTTGTTCTCTCGTGGGAGGAAAATCTAAATTCACCTCTTAGTCACCATGCAAGATGAACCAAAAGCAGTCACCACCAATCGGAAAGCTTTTCACGACTACGAAATCGTCGAGAGTTTTGAGGCGGGGCTGGAGCTTCGAGGGTCAGAAGTGAAGAGTCTGCGAGAAGGGAAAGGAAACTTGAGGGATAGCTATGCAGTGATCCGGGAGGGCGAAGTGATTCTCATGGGGATGCACATCGGGCCCTATTCCCACACAGGCTTCCTCGGCCATGAACCTTATCGCAACCGAAAACTGTTACTTCATAAGCAGGAGATCAAAAAACTTGTTCGGAAGGTTGCTTCCAAGGGAATGACCATTGTCCCGCTGAAACTATATTTCAGAAACGGCTGGGCCAAGGCTGAGATCGGTTTAGCAAGGAGTAAGAGGATTTACCAGAAGAAGCGGGCCATTGCCGAAAGAGATCGAGCACGAGATCTCGATCGCGAGCTGAAAGAGAGGAAGAGGAACTAATGCCGAATTTCCCGCCCATTAACGAACAAATGGATTTGATACGTCGGGGGGTGGAAGAGATCATTTCCGAGGAGGAGCTGCTAAAGCGACTCGAGAAGGCGGAGCAGACGGGGAATCAGCTTGTGGTGAAGCTCGGTTGTGATCCGAGCCGTCCAGACCTCCATATCGGTCACGCCGTTGTTTTACGAAAGCTGCGCAACTTTCAGGACTTGCGCCACCAATCGGTTTTGGTAGTGGGCGACTTCACGGCTCTTATTGGCGACCCCTCCGGTCGGAACAAGACCCGTCCCCACATCACACCTGTGGAAGTGGAAGCGTACGCTGAGACTTACATCGAACAGGCCGGTCACATTCTTAATCTTGATAACCTGAAAATTGTTCGAAACTCCGACTGGCTTGGTGCTATGAATTTTCATGATGTCATCAAACTCTCGAGCCACTATACCGTTGCCCGGATGCTGGAGCGGGATGATTTTAAGAAACGGTACAAGAGTGAAGTCCCTATCTCGATCCATGAGTTTCTTTATCCCCTCGCCCAGGCGACGGACTCGGTCGAACTTCATGCTGATGTCGAGCTCGGCGGAACAGATCAGAAGTTTAATTTACTCGTTGGCAGGGATCTGCAGAGAGATTACGGTCAGCCGCCACAAATTGTGATTACTACGCCACTACTTGAAGGAACGGATGGCGTTAAAAAAATGTCTAAGACTTACGATAACTATATCGGCATCACGGATTCACCTTCAGAGATATACGGGAGGACCATGTCCATTACCGATGAGTTGATCTTTCGTTACTTCGAATACGCCACCGATGTGGATGTGTCTGTTTTGAATAAGGTAGAGGCCCAACTGGCCGGCGGTGAGGTAAATCCCCGTGACCTGAAGCGGCGGCTCGCAAGAGAAATTGTGACCCTTTATCATAACGCTGAAGCGGCAATGAATGCTGAGGCGGCTTTCGACAGAATCTTCGTTGAAGCGGATATCCCGGATGACATGGAGGAATGGAGCGCCGGTTCGGGGGAGATAGCAATCCTCTCCATGATGTGCGACTCTAAGCTGATTCCATCCAAGAGAGAGGCGCGGCGTCTCATTGAGCAGGGCGCCGTCAGTGTTGATGGGCAGAGAGTTTCCGTAATCACGGACACTGTTGATGTTTCCAATGGAGTGGTCCTCAAGGTGGGGAAGAGAAGGTTTATACGCGTTACTACTTAAGTCCGCCATTTTTCTCTTTTTCAACTGATTTTCCCCACTTCCCTGTTTTGTCGATTAGAAGACCCAAGGTATATTTGACCGTCGTTAATCTTAGAAAAACCTAATTGCTGGAGGGCAAGATGGCGGAAAATCTTGTTGAGTTTACAGATGCGGAATTCGAGTCAGATGTGCTTTCTTCTGGCACTCCTGTTCTTGTTGATTTCTGGGCCGAGTGGTGCGGACCGTGCCGAATGATCGGCCCTATTGTGGAAGAAATTGCCACGGAGTATGCCGGACGGGTTAAGGTCGGAAAAATGAATGTTGATCATAATCCGGAAGTGCCACCTAAGTATGGGATCAGGAGTATTCCAAGTCTGCTGGTATTCAAGGATGGGGAAGTGTCAGACCAGATTGTTGGCGCCGTTCCCAAAAACAACATCACTAACGTACTGGACAGGATCCTGTCCAATTAGTGACTCACAGGGTCATAATAATCGGTTCGGGGCCGGCGGGTCTAACCGCCGCCATCTACTGTGCTCGGGCGAACCTTCAACCTTTAGTCTTTGAAGGTACCCAGCCCGGAGGGCAGCTGACCATCACCACGGATGTGGAGAACTATCCCGGTTTTCCCGATGGCGTGATGGGACCCCAATTGATGGATTTGTTCCGAAATCAGGCAACTCGTTTCGGCGCTGACTGTCGCTTCAAAGAAGTGACAAAGGTTGATCTGTCCGAGAGGCCTTTCAAGATATGGGTAGGAGACGAATTTTTCGAATCCGAATCTCTCATTGTCTCTACAGGCGCTTCGGCACGTCTTCTCGGTCTCGATTCTGAATCAAAGCTGATGGGACACGGCGTCTCAGCATGCGCAACCTGCGATGGCTTCTTCTTCCAGGACAAACACGTAGTTGTAATCGGTGGGGGAGACTCAGCAATGGAGGAGGCGCTCTTTCTATCGAAGTTTGCCAGAAAAGTCTCGGTGGTCCATCGACGTAATGAGTTGAGGGCGTCCAAGATTATGCAACAGAGGGCAAGGAAGAACTCAAAGATCGGGTTTGTCTGGAATTCCGTGATTGAAGAGATCAGTGGTAGCGAGGATGAAGGAGTTACCGGCGTTACAATGAAAGATACCGAATCCGGTAAAACACGGAAATTTGAATGTGAAGGTATCTTTCTTGCGATAGGCCACACTCCAAACACTTCTCTTTTCTCGGGCCAGTTGGAGACCGATGATAAAGGTTATCTGGCTACCAAGAATGGTTCTACGAAGACTTCTATCGATGGCGTTTTTGCATCAGGCGATGTGCAGGATCATGTTTATCGGCAGGCGGTGACTGCCGCTGGTAGTGGCTGCATGGCCGCGATTGATGCAGAGCGATTTCTTGAGTCTCTACACTAAAGTCTACCCACGCGGAACCGATGACCCTCTTTTGTCGAGTACTCGGAAGAGTATTCTAATTGAAAAGGAGGTTATTTATGAATAGGATTCAGGTTCCAATCTTTGAACTTAAAGATATCAATGTAAAGTACGGTGACCGAACTGTACTAAAAATCAGCAGCTTTAAGTTCCATAGGGGGACAGTCTATGGCGTAGTAGGTCCGATAGCATGCGGGAAATCCACCTTTATCAATCTACTCGCCGGCCGGATCGACACAGCGGAAGGTGATGTGCTGTATGAGAGCAACACTTTCCATAGAAACTGGCGGGGAAAGATCAAACTTCCCGATGAGATTCAGTATTGTGGAACGGAGATTTCAGCCTCCGGAGAGACAGTGAAAACCTTCTTAGAGAGTCGTTTTGGTGATCGTATTAAGCAGATAAAGAAACAGTACTATAGTAATGGACAGCGTTCTTCAGAGTGGGACAAATCGATCTCAATGCTCTCTCGTGGCCAGATGGAAAAGCTGAGCCTTCTTGCCGTTATCGAATCGGATCCCAAAGTGTTGCTCATTGATAATTACGGAAGCCATTTAGACTACGATACTATGAGGGACTTGAACAAGAAGCTTAGCCATGTGGCTCGATCCCGTGGTGTCACCGTAATTCTTGCCAGCAGCAGGTCAAAGGACCTCAGAGGAGCGGTGAGCGTTCAGGTTTCTCTTGATAACGGACATCTCTCCCAAGTCCGTTCATTCAAGCGGCAGGAGAAAACGCGCTCTAAGCGTTGAATCAGACTGGGCTTATCACAAGTCGCTGCTTCCTCGACCACGATACAGGACCCTCCCATCCTGAATCGCCGGAGCGACTCAAATCAGTTCTGGGTCGGCTTAAGTCATCCGGCGTTTGGAACAATGTAGAGATATTAAATCCCCGGCCTGCGTCCTCTTCGGAATTGATTCGTGTGCATTCTCCCGGTTATGTGCAATGGGTGGACAAGAGATGTCGTGGAGAATTATCCGTTCTTGATGGCGGGGACACGGTCATCTCCTCAGAATCGTTCCAGGTGGCACTTCATGCGGCCGGAGGCGTTATCCTTGCCGTGGAGAAGATTTTCACTGGTGAGATGTGCAACGTCTTCTGTGCGATAAGACCACCGGGGCATCATGCTGAGCAGGACAAGGCCATGGGATTCTGTCTTTTTAATAACGCCGCAGTCGCCGCGAGGGCGGCTCAAGCACAGTTCGGGGCTGAGCGCATTCTCATTGTGGATTGGGATGTCCACCACGGGAATGGAACCCAACACATCTTCGAAGCAGACTCTACAGTCCATTATATTAGCCTCCATCAGTATCCCTTTTTTCCGGGGACCGGCGCAAAAGAAGAGACCGGAGTGGGGGAAGGTTTGGGCACCACCACCAATTTTCCGCTTGAGGCCGGAGGAGGCGATGAGATCTATATGGATATTTTCAACAACGCTCTGCCGGATATCGTTATGGGGTTCAAACCCGACTTCATAATTTTGTCTGCGGGATTTGACGCGCATGTCCGCGATCCACTCGCCTATATGAACGTAACAACAGAATGTTTTTTCAAAATGACAGAGGTTATGACCAATTTGACTGCTGAGGTTTGCAATAGAAAACTTCTATCCATCCTTGAAGGAGGCTACGATATTCAAGGGCTCTCCGAATCAGTAGAAACCCACCTGATAAAACTGATGGAGGCGGCCGGTGAATGATCTTCCAAAGAGATTTATCCTGATTATTCTGGATGGTCTAGGCCTGAGAGAAGCTCGGGAGAATAACGCTTTTCGGCTGGCACGAACCCCAACCTTCGATCACCTCTTTAGGGAGCATCCATGGACAGCGCTGGGCGCATCTCAGGAAGCGGTGGGTCTGCCCAGAGGAGTCATCGGAAACTCGGAGGTAGGCCACATGACCATCGGTGCCGGGCGTGTTCTCAAGCATGATCTTGTGAGGATAAACGATGCTATCGCCAACAATTCGCTTGAGAATAATCCCGAGATCAAGGCGCTTTTCGAGTACGTAAAGGCGAAGGAGTCAGCTCTTCACTTCCTCGGACTCGTTTCAGACGGCGGTGTTCACAGTCATCTTGACCACATTCCTCCAATTGTCCGCTATGCACGGGATGCTGGGGTTGATCGCCTCTACCTGCACGCTATTACTGATGGGAGAGATACTTCTCCCTACGGTTCGCTTCAGTATGTCAGCACAATCCAAAATGCCATGGTGGAGATCGGTCTTGGCGAAATATCTACCGTCATAGGCAGATACTACGCCATGGATCGTGATCGGAGATGGGAGAGGACAGAACGGGCCTACCGTTTGTTCGTTAATGGAGAAGGAGAGAAATCTGACTCACCCCTATTAGCGATAGAACGCTCTCACAAACATGGGGTGACCGATGAGTTTATAGATCCGGTTGTGTGTTGTGGGGAAGAAGGGAAAATCGGTCCCGACGACGTCGTCTTCTGCTTCAATTATCGCGCCGACAGAATGAGGCAGATTTGTTCGGCCCTCGGTGTGGGTGTGTTCTCTGATTTTCCCACGATTCAGAAACCTGTTCGACTTACCACAATGTCTTCTTACCATGGGGCGTTCAGTTTCCCTGTCATCTTCGGCAATTTGGTGATCGATATGAAACTGGGGCAGGTTTTGGAACAGGCCGGCTTAAGTCAGCTTAGAGTCGCTGAGACTGAGAAGTATGCCCATGTCACCTACTTTTTCAACGGAGGAGACGAAGATCCCTATGATGCTGAAGAGCGGCTTCTTGTTCCATCTCCAAAAGTAAGGACCTACGATCTCCAGCCGGAGATGAGTGCGTTTGGTATCCGCGACGCTGTTGTTAAGGCGATTGATGAAGAGAGAGGTGACGCAATCGTAATGAACGTAGCGAACACCGACATGGTGGGCCATACAGGGAACCTCGATGCCGCCATCCGGGCGGCGGAGGTTGCCGATGAAGTGTTGGGCAATGTGCTGGACATGGCGTTGAAAAAGAGAATTGTAGCATTTGTTACTGCCGATCATGGAAATTGTGAAGTGATGGTAGATGAATCGACAGGTTGGGAACATACGGCGCATACACTTAATCAAGTTCCATTTATTGTAGTGAACGGCCCACCAGGTCATCGCCTGCGCTCTGATGGAGGACTTGCGGACGTAGCTCCTACAATCCTGGAAGGGATTGGTTTGTCACCCCCAGATCAGATGTTGGGAAGGAGCCTCTTCACATCATGATTTCTCCTGACCGTTACGCCGAGATAGAATCCTGCTTCAGCGACCTGAACCTTCTTGTCATCGGAGACTTGATGATAGATAACTACCTATGGGGCGATGCCAAAAGGATTTCTCCGGAAGCTCCCGTACCGGTGGTAAAGATTCGTTCTTCGAGTGCCAATCCCGGTGGTGCGGCAAACGTAGTGGCGAACCTTCGTTCACTCAGCGCAAACGTCGGTGTCCTAGGCGTAATTGGTGATGATAAGGAAGGGGCGCAGTTGAAATCACTTCTTCTGGAGGCAGGTGCAGATGTCTCCATGCTGATTACAGATCCGTTGAGGCCCACGACCGTCAAGACGCGTATCATCGCCCACAAACAGCAGGTAGTCAGAACCGACTGGGAAGATGATTCTGTTCTATCTGAAGAGCTTCAAGGAAAACTGATCGACTCTTTGTCTCATGAGATCAATACCTTCGATGGCGTCATCATCGAAAACTACGATAAGGGCGTTTTTGAAGAAAAAATGATTGAGAAGATTCTTACCCTCTGTGCCAAAGAGAATAAGGCGGTCTATGTCGATCCGAAAGCAAATGACTTCTTTGCCTTCAAGGGCGTCACTCTGATGAAACCGAATGCGGCAGAGGTTGATCTTGCGATGGGCTCCAATATCAGTGAGAAGACAGTGAACAGTGTAGGTGTTGAGTTGAGGGATAGGCTCGCCTGTGAAATCCTGCTGATTACGTTGGGCGAGCGAGGAATGGCACTATTTGATGACGATGGCTACCACACCATACCGACCCGCGCTCGTGCGGTGCATGACATTTCTGGGGCTGGCGACACGGTCATTTCCGTATTCTCACTAGCCCATCTCAGTGCTGCGACTTCCGTGGAATCAGCCGAAATTGCAAACTTTGCCGCCGGCAGAGTTTGCGAAGAAGTGGGTGTTGTTCCCATAACCAAGGAGACGCTTCACGAGATCATCACCGGCTATCATCTCTAAGAAGTCGATGGTCAGCGTGCTTCGGGGTGGGCTCTGTCTTTTGCTGACTTCGAACCTGCCGGCTCAAGCAGATATCAATTACGAGCCATGGGATTGGGTCACTCATCGTTTCAGCCAGCATGTTGTTTCAATTTCGGACGGCCGCGACCATGTTTATTTTGCTTCTCCTGGCGGCGTGCTTCAATACCACAGTTTTGGCCATTACTGGGATCACCCAATAACCCCTTCTCAGGGACTCTCTGATTTTTCGGTCACCGCGGTTTACTACGATTTGAATACGAACATACTATGGGCAGCAACACCGAAAGGGCTCGATTTTTCCACAGACGGTGGGGGGAGATGGAGTCATGTCCCGCGAGAAAATCTCGGACTACGCAATTTTGAGAAAATCATCCGGATTGGATCGACGGCAGACGAGTTGTACTGCGTCACCTCTTCACAAATCTTGAAAATCGATCGTTTTTCGGGGTTTCTCCTTGTTCCTTATTCCGGTCCACCATCAGAGGAAGAGACTAGATGGGGAAGTTATCCTTTGCGAGCCGGTGATTCAGCCCGGGACTTTCTTGATGGATATACCGCCCTTGGCGGTTGGACGCTGGAACTGGACTCGTTCAATGGGCCATCATTGAACGAATCGGCAAGGATTTTGAGCGTACATACGGATCGATTCGGGGACCTTTGGATAGGAACTGAAGGCGGTCCCGTGTTCCACGGTAATAGGCAGATGATGCTACTTGAACCGAAGTCAGTTGGTCTTTCTCAAAATAATGTGAAAGCCATTGAAGAATGGGGAAATGAACTTTGGCTCATCGGAATAGAGGATAGTGGTAGATACACAGGTTTCACACTGATGGGTGGGCGACCAGGTTCAGCTGAGGTTTTCCGTGAAGGAATCGAGATCACGGTAGGCATTGATCAGGCGGGCGCCGTCATTCCGGTAAAAGGCGAATGGTGGTTCGGGACGACAGAAGGGATCCAGAAATATGATCCTGAGAGTGATATTTGGTCGCGCTTCACAAGGGCAGTCCCAATTATTGACCAGCCAATTACTCATTTGAAGTCAGACGGTATATTTGTCTACGTCGGACATCGCAGGGGGCTGTTGCGGATAAATGTTGAGAAGAGTTATAGTGAGCCGTGGTCACTCCCGGCAAAGATTGGACAGTGGCCTATTGATGCCTTAGAGTGGGACGGAGCGAATCTGTGGGTCAGCTCAGGCCGGCGACTCTGGCGATGGCTCGCCGATGCCGAGTTCACTTACGAATATGGGAGTTTTGGTGAAGACTTGACAGGGTTGAAACGGGGTGAGCCGCCGCTGATGTCTCCGATAACGTCTATTGTTTCTTCTGACAGTACGGTTTATTTTGCTGATGAGTTTGGCCTCTTGATGTATGAGAAGAGTAGCGGAAGATGGGATCGCTTCACCGCCGAGTCGCAGCTTGTTGGTCTCAAAACATTGGACTTGGAAGTTGTATCGTTGGATGATACTACCACCGTTGTCTGGTTTGGAACGATGAACGGCGCGGTAGTGACAAATCTCCAAAACGGTTTTTTCGATCGGTTCAGTGTCAAAGATGGGCTTCCTGCTAAAAAGGTAAATGCCGTTCATGTTCGTGGCGATGATGTTTTCTTCGGAACTGATGAGGGTCTTTGTCGTTTTAAGTGGAAAAGGTATCTACAATGAAGAGACTGACTTTCCTTTCTATCGTCACCCTTTTCCTCATCTCAGATTCTTTGTTAGCGCAGATGAGAGGACGAAAGATGAAGGAGCTTGGCACGCCCCAGTTTTCGGTAAGTGCGCCGGGCTATCCCACTGCCTCTCCCGATTCAGCCCGGCTGGAAGTGTATGTCAGAATCTCCTACGATGCTGTCCAATTCATTAAGAAGGGTGATCAATTTGTTGCGGAGTATGAGGTGGCAATCACCATTCTTGATGGGGATGAAAAGCAGGTGAAGCGCCATATCTCTTCCTTTGAGTCGACTGCCCAGGATTTCAATACAACTGTTTCCTCTCAGGAGGGAGACCTCAGCGCCCAAGTGTTTGTACTCACTCCGGATGAATATACGTGTATCGTAGAGGTAACCGATGAGGACACCCGGAAGACCGGTCGGAGAAAAATAAAAGTTGATCTCAGTCAAATGGCCGAGGACGCTGCTATTAGCGATCTGCTTCTCTTCGATCCCAATGTGAAGGATGATGCTTATCCACTCGGGCTTCCACTTATACCGCCAAGAACTGTTGAAAATGATTCAACAATATATTTCTATTATGAAGCGCGTCTCCCCGCCGGCACCGATTACCTTTTCGTTCGACTGCTCTCCGCTGATGACAATGTATTAGAAGAGGACTCCGTAGATGTACGGGGGAAAGGGACTTTTCTCAAAGAGACAGTCCAGCAGTTGATAGTTGGCACAGTCTCCTCGCGCTTCAAGTTAGAGATCAGCCTAGATGATGATTTTGACAATAAGAATCGCGTACACTCGAGTACGGTAGTCCGGAACCTCTGGAGGGGAATGACTGTCTTTGTGGACAATATTGACAAAGCAGTAGAACAGTTGAGATATATCGCATATTCTGATGAGATGAAGAAACTGAGTAGAAGCAAGGAAGATAAAAAAGAAGAGAATTTCCGAGCTTTCTGGAACAAGCGTGATCCCACGCCGGAGACGCTGAAGAACGAATTGATGGACGAGTATTACCGCAGGATTCAGTACGCCAACGATAAGTTCGGTACGTGGCAGGAGGGCTGGAAGACCGCCATGGGGATGATCTTTTTACTTTTTGGTCCACCAGATGACATTGAAGTGAATATGCATGGCATGGGCGGCCGCCAGTATCAGCGATGGACTTACTTTAAGATCAGCCGTTCATTTACCTTTGTTGACTATAATGGTTTTGGAGAGTACGAATTCCTTGACCCGTACGTCTCTCCTTACGGTACTCGCTGGCGGTAAGACCCTAAGCTCATCCTTGAGCTGAACTGCCTACTATGAACCGACCCTTCTCCCATTCGAGTCTCTCGACCTATGAACAGTGCCCGGCAAGGTACAAGTTCGTCTATATTGACAGGATAAAGAAACCCTTTGAAGGGATAGAATCTTTCGTTGGCCGTAGAGTTCACGAAGCGCTTCAGTTCTTGTACGAAGAGGTTGCTTTGGGACGATTGCCGATTTTTGATGCGATTGAAGATTTTTATTCGGAGGTATGGAACGAAAAAATTCACAATAAGGTGAAAGTGATCAAGCGGCGATTCTCTGCTGACTATTACCTTTATATGGGACGAGACTGCCTCAGCCGGTACTATCGGAGACACCATCCGTTCAATCAGTCTGTAAAAGAGACCGAATACTCGGTTGTATTCAAACTCGATGAAGATGACAATTTTGAGATGAAGGGGATTCTCGATCGTCTTGATGACTTGGGCGGAGGCCGTTGGGAAATCCATGATTACAAGACCTCCAGAAGGGCAATGAGTCAAGCCGATGCCGACAGAAATCGGCAACTGGCGCTCTATCAGATAGGTATTCAGAAAATGCTAGGTAAGGTCGAATCTATGGAACTCGTTTGGCATTTTCTCCAGCAGGGACAAGAAGTAAGATCCAAAAGGACGCCGCGACAGCTGGAAAACCTCAAAAGACGAATCCAACGTCTCGTGGCTGAGATCAAGGATAAAATAGAGAGCGGAGGTCCGTTCAATCCGGTTGAGACGCCGCTTTGTAACTGGTGTTTTTTCTGGGAGGAGTGTCCCGCTAAGTCAGGACACAATCCCGTTGTGAAAAGGGGAGCATCAGCCTAATTTCCCCGCCTCCATGAGCAACCTTACTTCCCGCCATAAAAGCATTCTAGGAAAACTATTATCCCCGGTGAATCTGAGCAAGCTGACTTCCATGATCGAAGGATCCACAGAGAAAGAGTGGATGGATATTGCGTCGGCTCTCCTGTCGGAAGAATCAGAGATTTCCGTAACGGTCTACATTGACGGCGCCTCGGAGCTCGATAACAGCAACGCCGGTATTGGAGGGATATTCTTCAACAAAGCCAAGAGTGAGAAAGAACTCTGTTCGTTTTCTGAAAACATCGGTGCAGCCACCAACAATGAAGCCGAATATTATGCCTTGCTGAAAGCGGTGGAGATTGGACGTGAGCTAGACATAAAGAATCTGGATATTCATAGTGACAGTGAGCTAATAGTAAAACAGATTAATCTTGAGTATAAGGTGAAGAATGAGCGCCTTCAGCATCTTCACGCTAAAGCCCGCGAGCTGCTGGTTGGGCTTGACTGGAGCCTTCGGCATGTTCCTCGAGAGAACAACAAGAAAGCCGATACTTTGAGCAAACAGGCGTTGGCTAAGCGATGAAGGGACTCCTTACAGCCGGCGGGCACGGGACTAGACTTCGGCCCATCACTAACACGAAGAACAAGCATCTTATTCCCATCGCCAACCGACCGATGCTATCGTACGCCATCGATTACATGGCTGATGCCGGAATTAAAGAGATCGGCATTATCGTGAATGCCGGCGATCATGAGATTGAAACTGTTTTCGGTTCTGGGGAAGAATCCGGCGTCAAACTCACCTACATAGAACAGGATGCACCGCTGGGTCTCGCACACGTGGTGAAGATTGCCGAGCCTTTCATCGGGAAGAACCGTTTTCTCTTTTATCTCGGAGATAATATTCTCGTTGGCGGTGTAAAGCGATTTGTGGATGAATTCGAGGCTTCACAATCACACTGTCATCTTGCTCTCAGCAGGGTGTCGGACCCAGAACGTTTTGGCGTTCCGGAAATCGATGGTGACAGAATTTCCTCCATCGAAGAAAAACCGGCTTCTCCCAAGAGTGATTTTGCCGTTACGGGAATCTATCTTTACGACAGTTCGATTTTTGAAGCTGTCAACAGTATTGAACCTTCCTCCCGCGGCGAATTGGAGATTTCAGACGCGCACCAATTTTTGCTTGATAAAGGCAAGTCGGTCTCGTTTTCTGAGATCACTGGATGGTGGAAGGACACGGGAAAACCATCCGATCTGCTTGAAGCGAACCGACTGGTGCTTGATAATCTGATAGGAACAAAGGCGGCGAAAGTAGACGGGAAGTCGACTATGACTGGGAAAGTCTTGACGGGAAAGGGTACAACGATTGTGAACAGTCAAGTTCGAGGCCCGGCCATCATCGGGGAAAATGTCCACATCGAGGATGCTTACATTGGTCCTTACACCGCCATATCGGACGACTGCAGAATCGTTGGATCTGAGGTGGAGTATTCGATCATAATGTCAGGCTCATCGGTGAAGAACGTGGAGCGCCGCATTGAGGCATCATTACTTGGGCACGATGTTGAACTTAGTCAGTCTCTGATCAGGCCGCGGGCACATCGAGTCATGGTTGGCGATCAGGGGAGGGTGGAAGTTGCCTGAAATGACCATAAACGTTTCAACCGGAGTAAAGGAAAAGACAGTAGCCTTCCATACGCAGGGGTGCAAGCTCAATTTTGCTGAATCGAGCTCTCTCGGAGCATCACTTGAATCGAACAGTTTTCGTAGAGTAAACTTTTCCGAACCCGCGGACGTCTATGTCATCAATAGTTGCTCTGTCACAGAGAGCGCTGATAGGAAATGCCGAAAAGTGATCCGAAGTGCCTTGAGGAGATCACCTGAAGCATTTGTCGCTGTCACGGGGTGCTATGCACAGTTGCAGCCAGATGAGATCGCATCGATTCCCGGCGTCGATCTTGTGCTTGGGGCCGGGGAGAAGTTCAATCTTTCGGCGTATCTTGATGATCTTTCCAAGAGAGAGACGGGTGAAGTTCACTCCTGTGATATTGATAGTGTTGATCGGTTCTTTCCTGCATTTTCCACTTCGGAGCGAACGCGAACTTTCCTTAAAGTTCAGGACGGATGTGACTACACCTGTTCCTACTGTACCATTCCCATGGCACGGGGAAGGAGCCGAAGCGCGACTATTGAGCAAACGGTGAAAAACGTCCGTAACCTCGTTGACTGTGGGGCTAAAGAAATTGTATTGAGCGGCGTCAATATCGGCGATTTTGGCGTCCGGCAAAACGAATCGTTCTTAGACCTTCTACGAGTACTGGAGACCACTGAGGCGGAGCGTATAAGAATTTCATCCATCGAGCCCAATCTGCTGACTGATGACATCATTGATTTCATTGCGGAGTGTGATTCAATTGTCCCTCATCTCCATCTGCCGCTCCAGTCAGGGGAAGATACGATCCTCAAACGGATGCGGAGGCGCTACTCCAGCTCACATTACTTATCAAGGGTTGAGCGGGTAAAAGAGACTATTCCTGATTGCTGTATTGGTGTGGATGTTATCGTCGGATTTCCCGGTGAAACCCACAGTGACTTTAGAGGGACTCACGACTTATTGCGTGAGGCTGACATCTCATACCTTCACGTCTTTAGTTATTCGGAGCGCCCGGGGACAGATGCCCCTCTTTTAGGGAATGAAGTCGAGCCTGCGTTGAAATCGGAGCGGAGTAAGAAGCTTCATCTTCTGTCGGCCAAGAAGCAGCGGATTTTTTATGAATCCTCTGTTGGTGATGTACGGCCGGTTCTCCTTGAGCGTGCTGATGAGGGAATTCTTGAAGGGTTCACTGATAATTACATTCGTGTCTCCATCAGCGGACCTGAGGAGTTGGAGGGTACAGTTCAGAACGTAGAACTCAGGTCGGTTGAGGATGGCCTGGTACGGGGGAAGCTGGCCGGTTGAGTGAAGTTCCTTTTGTTGGCATCGCTGGCAATATCTCAGTCGGCAAGACGACGCTGACTACCATGATCTCGGAAAAGCTTGGTTGGCGTCCCTTTTTCGAATCGGTAGATAATAATCCATATTTATCGGACTTTTATGAAGATATGAGAAGATGGAGCTTCCATCTCCAAATCTATTTTCTCTCACACCGTTTCCGGACTCATAGGGAAATGGTTGAAGAATCCTCACCGGCGGTCCAAGATAGGACTATCTACGAGGACGTGGAAATATTCGCACGCCTTCTTCACCAAATGGGGAATATGACTGATCGCGACTGGGAAAACTATAAGGCTCTTTTTGATGAAATGACTTCCTATCTGCGTAAACCGACCCTCATCATTTATCTGAAAGCATCTACTGATTCTCTCATGACACGGCTGAAAAAGCGGGGCAGAGACTATGAAAAGAATATTTCTCCTGAGTATCTCCATAATCTTAATATGGCCTATACTGGATGGATTGATCGCGCCAAAGACGATTATAACATTATGACAGTGGAGACTGACGACTTCAACGTCCATAAGGATGAAAACCGCCTGAACGCATTGATTGAGGAGGTTTCACAGAGGTGCGCCAACTAGTGGCATTCCGAAAATCCGTGTTGGACTATCTCCCAGAATCTTCTTATCTTAGTGTTCTCTGGATGATGATCTGATGATTTTCCGTCGCATCCTTCCTGTCTTGTTTATTGCCGGGTTTGTCTCTGCTGAGGAGACAGAGGTGGTCTTCTCCGATGTATCGCTTGTAAAGGGAAGTGATGATCTGATATATCTGTCGGTCCAGAGCGAAGAGGCCATTTCCGGAATGCAGTTTGAAGTCGTATTTGATCCGTCGGCCATTGAAGTGGGTGTCCCGACGCTCTCCACACGCAACAATGCTTTTTCACTCAAGACTAAAAGGGATTCGGTCAGCCTGAAAGTCGTAGCTTTCTCACTGGAAGGTGAAACTCTTGACCTTGATGATCCGGTCTTGATGATTCCCCTTAGTGCTAAAGGGGATTACGAAGGAAAGCTTTTGCTTGATGTGAAGGATTTCATCCTCTCTCGTCCTGACGGAAACAAGATCAATCTTCGTGTGTCGGCAGGACAGATCTACGTGGTACCGTCTGCTCCTTCTACCTTCACCCTTAACCAGAACTTTCCCAATCCTTTCAATGAACAGACGGTGATCAGGTTTGATCTTCCGGAATCAGCACTTGTGAATCTCATCATCTACAACATCGAAGGGAAACGGGTCCGGATTTTGGAAAATCAGTCTGTTCTGCCCGCAGGCTATCATGCGAAACCCTGGGATGGGCTTGATGATGATGGGCTTCCTGTTTCTTCGGGTGAATATGTCTGCTCAATGAAAGTCGGAATCAATTATCACGCCATGAAAATGGTATTGCTTAGGTAAATGAAAATAGTTGTTATCGGTGCAGGTGAGGTGGGATTCCAGTTGGCCAAAGGCCTCAGCGAAGAAGACTACGATATCACAATTATCGATTTTTCGAAAGAGAAAGTTCGCCGCGCCTCCGAAAATCTCGATGTTATTTCTATCAAGGGCGACGGTGCGAGTCCCGATGTGCTGAGGGAGGCGGCTGTGGACAAAGCCGACATTGTTGTTGCCGTTACGCGGGTTGATGAAGTCAACTTGATCGCTTCTCAGATTTCGCACGAGCTGGGTGTACGAAAGATTATTGCACGTCTGCGCAATACGGAGTACTCTCACAAAGAGGCAATCATCCGGCCGGAGCGCTTTGGTATCGATAAGGTGATACACCCGGAAATGGCCGCTACGGCGGAGATTAGACGCCTTGTAATGCAGACGTCAGCTACGACCGTGGTGGATTTCGAAGGGGGGAGACTTCAGCTTATCGGGATTCGTCTGGACAATGGATGTCCCGTCATTGGAACATCTCTGAATGAAATTCAGTCTAACGAAACGTCTCTTGTATTTAATACTGTCGGAATTCTTCGTGGGCAAGAAACTATCGTGCCACACGGGGAGACAGTCCTAGAGATGAATGATATCTGCTATTTCCTCGTAAGGAAAGAACATATAGAGAACTTGATGTATTGGGTCGGGAAACCGGTCCGCGAGACAAGGAATGTGATGATCTTAGGGGGCGGTAAGATCGGCCGTGCTGTAGCTCGTTCACTTGAGGAAGAAATCGAGGTTCGACTTGTGGATAAGAATAGCGAAAAATCTCAGGTGCTTGCTTCGGAACTATCGAGGACGCTCGTACTAAACGGCGATGGAACTGACATCGAATTTCTTCGAATGGAAGATCCTGAAGAGCTCGACAGCTTTATCGCAGTGACTGAGAATGAACAAACTAACCTGCTGTCAGCCATGCTTGCAAAACATCTGGGTGTTCGTCAAACCATAATCCACGTCTCCACAACCGAATACATTCCGGCTATGAAGGTGATAGGTCTCGATGCGGTGGTCAGTAAGAATATGTGCACAGTGACTGAGATTCTTGATTATATCAAGCGTGATGAAAAGTTGGTCGTGACGAATTTTGAGGACGTGGATGTGGAGGCAATTCAATTCAGTCCCGCCCCCGGAAGTAAAATTACTCGGAAGACTCTTGCAGAATTGAAGTTTCCGTCGTCGTCTGTTATTGGGGCAGTTAATCACCACGGACATGTCTCTTTAGCACATGGTGATACGAAGATTACAGATGAGGACTCTGTCCTGGCCTTTTGTCTTCCCAGCGCTGTTTCCCAGGTAGAAAAACTTTTTAAGTGAATGAATGCACGTTCGGTCAATACTTAATGTCTTAGCTGCAATCTTGGCCTTTCTCGGTCTGACCATGCTGTTGGCTGCGGCGTGGTCTTTTTATTATAGTGAACCGGATGTGGAAGGAATTCTCATGTCCTCTGGAATTACCATTGCTGTAAGTCTACCGGTTTGGTTTATGACACGGGGAAAGATCAACCTGTCGGTGAAGGACGGGTTTGCCATTGTAACGCTCGTCTGGTTCGCTGTAGCCCTTTTCTCGGCCTTGCCCTTCATTATGACTGGCGCCATCCCCAGTCTCGTTGATGCCTTGTTTGAATCCATGTCTGGCGTCACTACAACAGGTGCCTCGATTCTTGGAAACCCCGAAACACTCCCGCACCTAACCAACGGAATCGAAAGCCTTGGAAAAGGGGTACTTTTCTGGCGGAGTTTTACTCAGTGGATAGGGGGAATGGGAATAATAGTTTTCTCCATTGCTATTCTGCCCCTGCTTGGTGTTGGTGGTGTACAACTTTTTCGAGCTGAAGTTCCTGGACCGGTTACTGACAAGATTAAACCTCGAGTTCAGGAAACCGCCAAAAGTTTGTGGATTATTTACATTGGGCTTACAGCCATTCAAGTTGTATTGCTCTCTTTTGGGGGCATGAATTTTTTTGATTCACTCTGCCACTCTTTTACAACTGTGGCAATTGGGGGCTTTTCCACAAAAAATGCGAGTATCGCTCACTTTAATAGTGCCTATATAGAATACGTGATTATAATCTTTATGTTTATTGCAGGTATTAATTTTACCTTACACTGGAAAGCAATTACCTCTCCTCGACCACTGATCTATTTTCGAGATGGTGAGTTCAAATTCTATGGGATATTAATTATAATTGTAACATTCTTTTTAACATTAAACCTCTCTTTACATAGTGAAGAATTGACACATGATATCTTCAGAGGCTCCCTATTTCAAGTTATGTCGATTCTTACTACAGCTGGTTTCACTACAGCCGATTACGTTCACTGGGGCCCCTTTGCTCAAATTTCACTTCTTCTTCTGATGTTTGTCGGCGGTTGTGCTGGTTCAACGGCAGGGGGAACGAAAATCGCCCGAATTATGGTTGTGATCAAGTATAGTCTTTCGGAAATCAAGCGGCTCCTTCACCCCCGTGCGGTCATACCCGTTAGGATTGGGCGCCAGATGATCAGCGAAGAAGTGATCAGGAACACACTTGGCTTTGTCCTATTTTATGTTGGAGTTTTTGTGGTTGTTTCCATAATGCTCGCTGCTTTAGGGTTAGACATTGAATCAGCATTCAGTGCCACAGCTGCCTCTATAGGCAATGTAGGACCTGCACATGGTTCAGTCGGGCCTGCGTCCAACTATGCTCATCTTCCTGATTTGGGAAAATTGCTTCTCATGTTTTGTATGCTTCTTGGCAGGCTGGAGATATTTACTGTGATGGTATTTCTCAGCACACTATTCTCGAGGCGGTGAGATGGGAAATATTTTAACGGAATCCAAAGATCGAATCACTGTTGTTACGGTGAACCGTCCCGAAGCGCTCAATGCCCTGAACGGGGATATCGTACATGAACTTAAAGATGTTTTCAAAACAATTCGGGAAGATGAAAAAACGGGTGTGCTGATCCTTACCGGTACTGGGGATAAGGCATTCATTGCCGGTGCTGATATCAAGGAGATGAAGTCTGCGTCTACCACGGAGGCGATTGCCTCGGCTCGGCGAGGACAGGGCTTGACCAACCTTATCGAGGATTTTCCCAAAGTTGTTATTGCCGCGGTTAATGGTTATGCCCTTGGAGGTGGATGCGAGATAGCAATGGCGTGTCACATTAGAGTTGCGTCAAGATCAGCCATTTTTGGACAGCCGGAAGTGAACCTTGGCATCATTCCGGGCTGGGGCGGTACACAACGTCTTCCACGCCTCGTAGGAAAAGGGCGAGCTATTGAAATAATTACCGGCGGAGAGATGATATCAGCACAGCGGGCTTTGGAGATTGGCCTGGTCAACTACGTCTTTTCAGAAGAGGAATTGATGGACAAATGTCATGAGGTTGCGCATTCCATCCTGAAGAGGGGACCGGAAGCGGTTCGACTGTCTCTCGAGGCTGTTAACAGAGGAATGGAGATGACACAGGAACTGGGCCTGCAATATGAGGCAAATCTCTTCGGTATCGCTTTCAACACCGAAGACAGGGTTGAAGGGACAAAAGCTTTTGTAGAAAAGAGAAAACCGAATTTCAAGGGAAAATGACCGCTGAGACAGAAAATATACTTGATCAGGATCTGAAGGGCCAGCCGACGCTCCAGTGCCTCAACCCAGCCTCGGGATCTGTTCTGGAGGAACTTCCGGTCTCCTCGCTGGAAGAGGTGGAGGAGAAGGTTGGGATTGCCCGAGAAGCGGCGGCGGAGTGGCGCCAATTATCGGTTCGTCACCGGGCAAAGTTTATCCGACAGGCTCAGAAGGCGCTTGTAGCAAGGATGGATGAAGTGGTGGAAGTGGCGCTTTCGGAGACAGGCAAGACGGAATTTGACGGTACTATTGAAATGCTAACCACCTTGGAGATCATGCGGTTCAACAGGAAAATGGCACCCCGTGCATTGGCACCGGACGTTCGCCCTCTTGGGTTGCTGGTTAAGAATAAACGAGGATCAGTTCACTACCGGCCGCACGGTGTTGTGGGAGCCATTTCACCGTGGAATTATCCTTTGATTCAGCCATCTATAATGGTGGTTCCGGCGCTATTGGCGGGGAACGGCATTGTGTTAAAACCGTCCGAATTCACCCCTCTGACTGCCCTTAAAATGAAGGAGGTTTATGATGACTCTGGAATGCCAGAAGGGATCTTCCAGATTGTCATTGGTGCGGGCGAAGTGGGAAAAACACTGGTAGAATCATCCGGCACGGATCTTATTGCTTTCACCGGTAGCATTAACGTGGGGAGAAAGATCGCCGTCAGTTGCGCTGAACAGTTGAAGCCGGTGATTCTTGAGCTGGGAGGAAAGGATCCTTTAATTGTTCTTAGAGATGCGAATCTTAAGCGGGCCGCCGGGGCCGCCGTTTGGAGCGGTTTCCACAATGCTGGACAGACCTGTATTTCCGTTGAGCGTGTTTATGTTGAGGAACCGGTGGCAGATGAATTTATTCAGCTCGTCACTGAGATGACTGAAGCTGTAATAACGGGCGACGATCAGTCTGTCTCCGATTTTGGAAGCATGACGACCGAAACCCAGTTCGGGAAAGTGATGGCTCAGCTGGATGATGCACGGAGTAAAGGAGCAAACGTTTTGAGCCAGACCGAGCCTCAGCATGAAGGAATGTTCATTCAGCCGATAATTGTTACCGATGCGGAAGTGAACATGGAGCTGATGAAAGAGGAGATTTTCGGTCCCGTTATCGCGATTTCTCGTGTACGGGATGAAGATGAGGCAGTAGAGCAGGCCAACAGCATGAAGTTTGGATTGAACGGTTCCATATTTTCACGGGATAAGCGTAAGGCCCGCCGGCTGGCCAGCCGTGTCCAGGCCGGCAATATTGTAATCAATGATGTTGAGACCAATTACCTCTGCGTGGATGTCCCTTTCGGCGGTATGAAACAGAGCGGTATTGGCCGTCTCCACGGTATCGAAGGATTGAGAAGCTTTTCTCAGATTCAGTCAGTGGTGGAACACAGGTTTGGACTCAATAAAGAGTTGTGGTGGTTTCCCGTTGCCAATAGAACGAAGAAGCTGTTCAGGGCGCTGATTCGAATTCTTTACGGCTGAACAACCCCGTTTTTCAAATAGAACTTCATGAAGATTGACAGATTCTTCGAGGGAGGATTCGGACGTTACGTTCTCCCCGGCGTAATTATGCAGTCGGTGCTTATCGGAGGCGGTTACGCTACAGGTAGAGAGATAGTGGAATATGGTGCCCGTCTCGGCTCACTGGGATGGATTTCAGGATTGACCGCACTTTTTGGGTTTTCGTTGCTCAGTTTTCTCACTTTCGAGCTCGCAAGAGTATTCAAGGCCTATGACTACCGATCCCTGGTGAAGCAGGTGGCATGGAAGTTCTGGTTTCTTTTTGAAATTGTCTACGTCATTCTCGGAATGATTGTGATTGCCGTTATGGCTTCTGCCACAGGGGAGATCGTTGAACAGACCTTGGGGGTAAACTACTGGGCAGGAGTTGGGGCTATCACCGTTGTTGTGGGGATTTTGAATTTTTACGGCCGCAATCTCATTGAACGTTTCAAGACATTTGGAACGGCAACCCTCTATCTCGGCTATCTTCTGTTTGCATCCATTGTACTCTCCAGTCGTTGGGATTCGGTCATGACTGTAATGGTGGCAGGAGAAACCTCCTTTGAAACCGGTCCGATATCGGCCTGGACGGCAGTCACTCTAGGTATCGTCTACATCGGGTACAATCTTGTATTTGCTCCGGCTCTGTTTACGCTAAGGCGCCAGTCTACAAGAAAGGAAACTTTCTGGTCCGGCATGATTACAGGGGTACTGATGACCTTCCCGTGGTTCTTGACCTATTTCTGTCTCATGGGATTCTATCCAGACAGAGAAGTTTTGGGTGCAACGGTGCCGTGGTTGGTTATGCTTGAGCGTATTGGCGGGAAGTCCCTCATTGTCCTCTTTGGTGTCATTGTCGGATGGACCCTCATAGAGACAGCGACGGGAATCATTCACGCTATTGTTGAGCGCCTCCATGCCCATGCGGAACAGGCGAGCAGACGAAAGATGACGCATCTCCAGGACGCGATGTTTGCCACAGGGATGCTCGTGATCTCTGTGGGCCTTGCTCGGATTGGAATCATCGATCTTATCGCCAAAGGGTATTTGGCCATGTCTTACGGAATGATTGTTGTCTATATTATTCCGCTCATGACCATCGGCGTCTACCGAATCTTGAATCCCGACTGGAAGAGTGATTTCTGGGCGCGGGCATGATTTGCCTCGTCCACAGGATTTGCGCAATTTCTCAGTGTATTAAGTAGCGATGGACAAATATTTGACCAATGAGGTTTAGAGGATTTTAGAATGAAGCAATATGCTGTTCTGGTGGAGGGCCGGTTCAATTTTCTATATGCAAAGACTGCGAACGCGATTTTGCGCTATGAGCCGGAAACGGTGGTATGCTGCATCGATTCGGAGAATGTTGGAAAAACGACGGATGACGTCATGCAACTGGGAGGTGATACCCCCATCGTCGAATCTCTGGAGGCCGCCAAAGCGTTCAACCCTGACACGCTGCTCATCGGTGTGGCGACGCAAGGGGGGTATCTCCCTGACAATATGCGGAAGACAGTCCAAGGGGCACTTGAGAGCGGAATGAACGTTATTTGCGGTCTGCATGAATTTCTTGGTGACGATGACGAATTTGGTCCGATGGCGGAGGCCAACGGTGTTACCATTACCGATTTGAGAAAACCGCCGTCACCGCTTCCGTTCTCTGATGGGAAATGGCGGTCGCGGAAGGCGCCAACCCTGCTGACCGTTGGGGACGACTGTGATACGGGAAAGATGACTTCCGCATGGGAAGTCAAAAGACGACTTGAGGCGCGTGGAAAGAGTGTCGCTTTCATCGGCACGGGGCAGACCGGAATTCTTCTGGGCGGATACGGCGTCGCCGTCGATGCCATTGTGAGTGATTTTGAGGCAGGTGCCATCGAGGCGGAAATTGATCGTGTCGGAAGCGAGGTAGATCTCATTGTGGTTGAGGGACAGGGGAGTATCTCTCATATGGCCTATTCGGGCGTAACCCTTGGACTCCTGCATGGGACAATGCCCGACATGCTGCTCATGTGTCACGAACCAGCAAGAAAGATCGACACATTCGATCACCCCATGGCCGACTTTTCGGAAATCATGGACATTTATCTCCGGCTTGTCAGGATTTTCAAACCGTGCGACGTGGCAGGATTGAGTCTCATTACTTATAAAGAGAGTGAAGATGAGGCCAAATCAACAATTCAACGGTACGAGAGCGACTATGGAATTCCATCGGATGATCTAGTTCGCTTTGGCGGAGGAACGGTCATAGATAATATTATTACAAAACTGTAATGCTTTTTAATTACTCTACTTACAGCCTTGAATTAAAGCATAAATTTACTATCGCCCGGGGGTCTGAGGAAGTGGTGCCCGTAGTGCTCGTCTACTTTACAAAGGATGGTGTTACGGGTATTGGCGAGGCGGCGCCGTCGGATCGGTATGACGAAAATTCTCTACGAATCACGAAGCATCTAAGCAGTCTTTCTCTCGAAGATATGCCATCAGACGGTTCTCTGGATGACTGGCTAGATTGGGCTATGAAAAAAGCGGGGGGGATGCGATCGCTAGAGGCAGCATTTGATCTTGCTCTCCATGACCTGCACGGAAAACTGAATGACGAACCGACTCACGCCCATTTCGGTGTTCATCGAGAAGCAGCTTGCACGACCTCCTTCACCATTGGAATTGATGATAAGGAGAAAATCAGGGAGAAGGTTCTGGAGGCTGACGTCTACCCTATCCTGAAAGTGAAACTCGGCAGTGATCACGATAAGGTGATTATCAACACTATCCGTGATGTGACGAACAAGCTAATCCGTGTGGATGCCAACGAGGGGTGGGATCTTGAAGAGGGGAAACGGATGTGTGACTGGCTCGCCGAGCGCAAGGTGGAATTTGTTGAACAGCCTTTCCCGGCGGATAATCTCGAGGATACAGCGCGCCTCAGGGAATGCTCGCCTCTCGAACTAGTCGCCGATGAAAACTGTATCGATTCATCCAGCATTCCCGAAATTTCAAATGCTTTTGACGGCATCAATATTAAACTGATGAAATGTGGGGGACTTCGGGAAGCGAGCAGGATGATCAAGATGGCACGGGAGAGGGATATGAAGATCATGCTCGGATGTATGGTGGAAACTTCCGTGGCTATTACCGCCGCCGCCACGCTGTCACCTTTAGCGGACTATGCCGATCTTGACGGCAATATACTGACGACCAATGACCCCTTTTACGGTGTGAAAGTAGAAGAGGGGAAACTGATCCTTCCGGAAGGTCCCGGACTTGGTATTTCGCTCAAACCGTGAAGATACTTGGTATTGAACATGTCGCTATTGCTACGGACGATCTAGACGGTGACGCTCCATTCTGGAAGCATGTCTTGAACATCTCTCACAGTAGCACCGAGGATGTCCTTTCTGAAAGTGTAACCACCGACATCTACAATACGGGACGGGGGAAGATCGAACTGTTGAGTGAAGTGGGCGACGACACTCACATCAGCCGATTCCTGGAGAAGCGGGGGAAGGGGATTCATCATATCTGTCTGGAGGTAGATGACATCGACAACGCCATCGACGAACTAAAGGAGAAAGGCATCCGTCTTATCAAGGATGAACCGACTGTTGGTGCCGAAGGGTACCGCATTATATTCATCCATCCCGAGAGCGCCGGGGGCGTGCTGGTGGAGTTGGCCGAAAGGTCATTCTGACGTTGAGCACTGGCGTGCGGTCGGCTGTGGGTGCTGACCCTGTTATTCGTCTAGAATCTTGATATTGTCCGGCCTGTTCGGTACCATGCAGATGAATTCGAAATCTTCCTCGCCGTGGGCCTCGTACCAGTGGGGAACACCGGCCGGGATGAAGACCACATCCCCTTCTTTCACCTCGTAAGAGTCGTCCTCAATGCCGATAGTGGCGTTCCCTTTCAGTACATACTGCTCGTGCTCTACTTGGTTCGTGTGTTTCGGCATGCCGCCTCCCGGTGACATGGTAAATTTCCGCATGGCGAAGTTGGGGGAGTCGTCGGGACCGATGAGGAGACTCATGCTCGTCGCCGTTCCGTTGGCAACTTCAGTTTGATCGACCGTATCCGATGATAGAACGGAGTGCCGTTTTTGTGACATCGCGTATCCTCGCTATTCCGGTGGGACATTACGGAGGTGGAACTTCCGGCACAAGTCTACCTTCACTCTATGGGCGTCGATGGTGATTGGGTAAATTCAGCGACCAAGGATCGGATCCAAGTGAATGATCGTATGAACAAGGCGATTCAAGATAAACTGTCACGACTTCCGCGGAAGCCGGGTGTCTATCTATTTAAGGATAGCAGCGGGAAGACGCTCTACATCGGGAAGGCGAAGGTTCTGAAGAATCGAGTACGGAGCTACTTTCCAAAAAGCGTAACCCATTCGCCAAAAGTAGTTTCTCTCATGCGGAAGGTTCAGGATCTGGAGTGGATTGTCACAGGGACTGAGGTGGAAGCGCTGCTGACGGAGGCCAATCTTGTGAAAGAACAGATGCCTCGTTACAACATCCTGCTGAGGGACGACAAATCGTTTCCATATATCCGGATCACCAGTGAGGCCTTTCCGAGAGTGCTGTTGACTCGGAAGGTGGAACACGACGGTTCAAAGTATTTTGGACCTTACACCGATGTCAAGGACTTGCGACGAACCTTGAGAGTACTACATAAGATTTTCCCGATTCGCAGTTGCGACTTCAACCTGAATGTCGCAACCATAACTGAAAAGCGGTATTCTGTGTGTCTCGATTACCACATAAAAAAGTGCCAGGGGCCATGTGAAGGCCTCGTTAGTGAAAAGGTATATCAGGAGATGATCAGGGATGTGATCCGTTTTCTGCATGGCGGAACCACTCACATCAGGCGGCGTTTACGGGATAGGATGGAAAAAGCGAGCCGGGAGTTGTATTATGAAGAAGCGGTGCTGTATCGCGATCAGCTAGAATCGGTGGAGAGATTCTCCCGCCGTCAGAGCAAGGCGACCGCGTCGTTTGATGATCGTGATATTATTTCAATTGCCGAAGAGGGGAACGACGCCTGCGGCGTAGTTGTCCGTATTCGTGGTGGGAAAATTGTGGGACGGGAGAAGTTTTTCCTGACTGGTGTCTTTGAAGAGACGGAAGGACGAATGATTTCAGACTTTATTCGCCAGTTTTACCTTATAACCCACTTCGTTCCCGGCGAGATTATTGTACCATCCAAACCCGAAGATGGGACAACCTTGACGGAATGGTTGGAGTCGAAGCGGGGGATGCGTGTTAAGTTTGTAATTCCGCAACGCGGGGAGAAGGTGAGACTGTTGAGAATCACGCGCCAAAACGCGGAACTCCAGTTACAGGAACAACTGAAGAAAAGAGAACGGAGAAAGGAGTTGGTTCCGGCGATGGTTGCCCAACTTCAGGAAGACCTGAATCTCTCCGTACCGCCCCGTCGGATTGAAGCGTTCGATATCTCCAACATCCAGGGTAGTGAGCCGGTGGGGAGTATGGTTTGCTTTGTTGATGGAAAGCCAAGAAAGACTGAGTACCGAAAGTTCATTATCAAAGCGGTGGAGGGGATTGATGATTTTGCCATGATTCGGGAGGTTGTCCAGCGGAGATATGCCCGATTGAAGAGTGAAAATGCGACATTTCCCGATTTAATTCTCGTGGACGGCGGCAAGGGCCAACTCGGGATGGCGCTTTCAGCGTTAATGGAGCTTGGTCTCAGTTATATTATGGTAGTTGCACTGGCTAAACGGCTAGAGGAGGTTTTTGTTCCGGAACACAAGGACTCGCAGTCTATTCCGAAAGGTTCACCGGGACTCATTCTCCTGAGGCAGATCCGTGATGAGGCTCACCGTTTCGCATTGACGTTTCATCGCATCCGCCGTGGGAAAAAAGCGACGAAATCGATATTTGATGAGATAAAGGGTGTCGGGCCGTCAACAAAGAAGAGACTTTTAAGCGAATTCACAGATGTTAAGTCAATAGCGGAAGCGCCGCCCCAAGACGTGAAGAAAAGAACGGGTGTTTCGCTTCCGTTAGCGAAGGCGATTATCAAGAGGGCGGCACGGGCCGTGCGGATCAAGGAGTAACATTAATGCGAATAGGAGTCAGCGCAGAAATAATTTGGGATCAGGTCAAGAAGATCATAGGTCGTGAACCGACAGAGGCTGAAAAAGCTCTCTTGCGCGAGTTGCGAAATGATGTTCACAAACGGAAGCTCGCTGCTTCTCTCACGACCGCCGGAGGTGGAGTGGGAGAGATGGCCGTTGCTCACCGGTTCAATAGAAAGTTATCGTTCAGTGATAAGGAGATCGCTGACTGTGCGGCTCGACTTTCTGTCAGACAAATATGCGGCGGAGCGAAACATGATACAGTTTCCCTGCACAGCCGAGTGCCGCGTCCGGCGGTAAGGGGGTCGAAAGCCACCATGCAGAGGGTGAAGCGTTTCGGGCGGAAGTCCAACTCTGCAATTTCATTCTCTTTCACTAATTCAAAGGAGAGCGGCCTCCTGACAGCCTTCTCGGGCTCGTTATCTTCTTCTAGAGAAGGGTCCCGAACGATTCGTGACAGTGACGTTATAATGCGGTTCTCATCATCATCGGAAGAGGAGGCGATTAAACCTTTCCTTGATGATCTGACTGCATCGGCGGACGGTCACTGCATAATTCCTTCGAACCACTCCGATCTTGCTGTTGCCGTGGCCTCTCTTTGCAATACAGTCAGAAAAGGTGCTGTACTACAAAAAATGCACAAAGAGAAAGTTCCCAGTGTCAACTATATCGCCGTCATTAGAAAGACGAAAGAATCTTCGGTGAAGGGGAAAGCAAGAAAGCACAAAGTTAGAGCATCATCGATAGGGAGAATTTTGGACGACGGATTTTTTCGGTTGAAGGGGGGGGCTATTTCGCTCCCTATTATGTCCCTCGGGATGTTTGAACATGAGGAGGCTCTGCCTTCCACGCTTTCTGTCCCGGCGGATTTGGAGGATTTCGGCGAAAGTTTCACCAGTCAAATGAAAGAGCCGAAATCTTTCAACTCGGAGCTTCTGAAAATGCTGATTACCGAAAAATGTGTGGAGGCTTCCCGCACAAATTCATCTGTGGGTGAAACCGTCATCGAATCTTCCGATGGAGATATTGTAGCTGAGCTTGACCCCCGGCGGGGGGCACAGGCGGCCTTTGCATCGGCGGCCCGGAAGGTGGTGGGTTATGGCGCTTCTCCCAAGATCGCTGCTACCGTAGTGGCCCTTCCGGAGGCGCCGGACGACGGAGATTACTATAGATTCAAAGAATTTGGTGAAGGGTTGTCGGCGGCATCCGCTGCTCTTCAGTTGCCGGTGACGACCGCCGATGTTTCGTTTAATCGGGAATGTGTTCACCCTCAACTGACAGTGGCAGTCATAGGCCACCTTGAAAATGAATCGCCCCCTATTCAATCGGGGTTGAGGAATTCCGGAGATTTCATCCTGATGCTTGGCAGTCACCGGGGCGAACTGGGATGTTCTGTCTACGGATGGTTAAAATCAGGCAAGAACACTGGCCCCGTCCCCATGGTGGATCTTGCGATGGAGAGGCAGACAAGAGAAATTATCCTGGTTGGAAACCGGATCGGCTTGGTCAATTCAGCCACGTATATTTCCTCGGGAGGACTGGCAACGTCTCTGGCCCATGCCATCATTGCCGGCAAAAAGGGGCTGGGAGCACGAATTCATCTCAGTTCAAAGATTCGCAACGACCAGCTCCTCTTTGGGGAAACGAGGGGATTGATCATCCTTACCGTCTCTGAGGAATCGATCATTGAGATTGAGCGACTCTGTATGACTTCAGGAATACCTTGTACAGCCATCGGTCGCGTCACTTCAGATGGACGCTATACTTTCAATGATCTCATCAATCTAAAGAGAGAGAAACTCATCCAGTACCACAGCGAAGGTGTTGAACGGATTTTTGGCTAGGCGAAAGCGTTAGACTTTAGGTGCTAGAAGAGCGGCCTCCGTCACCATTAAATAATTATAACGATTATTCACGCGTTAGCACGTTGACGATCTCTTGGTGAATCTTACTGTTTGAGGCGAGCACTTGTCCGTTGAAAAGGTTGAAGGGATCCCCGTTCGTTGTGGAAATCTCGCCGCCTGCTTCTGAAACTATCAAGGCGCCTGCCGCCATGTCCCATACTTTCAATTCCAGCTCCCAAAATCCGTCCAGCCAACCCCGCGCAACGTGACACAAATCGAGGGAAGCGGAGCCTGCACGTCGCACACCTTGGGTCATATCAGTTAAAGTTTTGAAGTGATCCATGTTTCGGGACCAAACCTCATCATGCTCATAGGGAAAGCCTGTCGCCAGAAGGGAGTGTCTGAGCGTTTGAGTGCCCGAGACAGAAATTGGTTCACCATTACACAGTGCACCGCCGTTACGGGTTGCTGTGTAAACTTGTCCGAAGGGCACATGGTTAACCACACCAGCAAGAGTATCATCTTTTTCACAGACAGCAATAGAAACAGCGAGAAAAGGATAACCATGAACGAAGTTGGTCGTGCCATCGATGGGATCAATAATCCAGATATAGTCTGAATCGGTTGAACTTTCTCCCGTTTCTTCAGCAAGGAATTGATGTTCTGGAAAGTGAGTCCGGACGGTCTCAATTATGATCTCCTCTGCTGCAACATCCACTTGAGTGACGAGGTCTGTCGCACCTTTGAAATCGACCTCAAGCGACTTCCCTGATTCTTTCGAAATAAGAGAGGCCGCTTTATCTGCGGCCTCCAGTGCGACAGCGAGAAGGTGATAAGCTTCGATCATTTTCCTGTGCCATTAGTGGCCATAGACTCCTCATATGTGACATGTTTCTGAGAAAAGTAGTCATTCGTCATAGTCTTGAGTGTGGCTGTGAGGAAAAACACCCCGATAAGGTTCGGGATTGTCATGAGGCTGAGAGCGATATCACCGAAACTCCAAACAAAGGCGAGGGGAAGGATGGCGCCCATGAAGTTGAAGAAGACGTAGACGTACCTATAAGGCTTGATGGCCTGAGGACCGACAAGGTATTCGATGGAGCGATCGCCATAATAGCTCCACGCCACCATAGTAGTGTAGGCAAAAAGAAGTACTGAGATATTAATAATCGTACTTCCGACAATCGGTGCGAATGCGAACCCTTCTTCGAAAGCGGCGCGAGTCAACTGCGCCCCCGTCAGAGTGGTGGTATCCAGGACACCTGTGGAGATGATCATCAACCCTGTCATAGTACAAATTATGAGTGTATCAATGAAAGGTTCCATAAGTGCCACCACGCCCTCACGAACGGGCTCTTTGGTCTTGGCGGCAGCGTGGGCAATAGGAGCCGATCCCTGTCCAGCCTCGTTGGAGTAGAGGCCCCTCCGTACACCCCACATCATGACGGCTAAGAGACCGCCCCAGCCGGCTTCCAGGGAGAACGCTTCCCGGATGACGAGCAGGAAGCTCGGAAGAATCCGATCGGCATGTGTTCCCAACACGAACAAGGCGCTCAGCACATAAATGACTGACATGGACGGGACAAGTTTTCCCGCCACGGCGGCGATCCGTTTAATACCACCGATGACCACGAGTCCGACCAAAACTGCGATGATGGCCCCTGAAACCCAGATGGGGATCCCATAGGAGGTGAACGTCTGAGCAACGGTGTTGGCCTGGTTCATGTTTCCAGTACAAAATGAACAGATCACGGCGCAGGTTGCGAAAACGGTGGCGAGCGGTTTCCATTTGGGCCCAAGCCCCTTCTCGATGTAATACATGGGGCCGCCAGAAGCGGAACCGTCCTCGTGAATATCCCTGTATCTGTGAGAGAGGGTACATTCGGCATATTTTGTAGCCATACCTAGAAGTGCGGTGACCCACATCCAGAACAGGGCACCGGGGCCACCAAGCCTCACCGCGAGGGCAACGCCGGCGATGTTGCCGATGCCAATCGTGGAAGAGAGAGCTGTGGAAAGGGCCTGAAAATGGGTGACGTCTCCTTCATCTTCAGGATTGTCGTATTTTCCGCCCACCACATCAAAACTGTGCTTTAGTTTCCTGATCTGGATGAACTTCAGAGTGAGGGTAATAAAAAGGCCCGTCCCTAGAAGGATGAATACGAGCGGACCGGAGATGACGTCGCTCACTTTTCCGGTGGCGGCTGTTAATTGATCGAGAAATGATTCCACATTTGTCTCCTTAGTTTATTGAATATCAATTAAGCGGGGAGTTTAGCACGGTGGTGGGATTGAGGCAAAGGAAAGGCGGGCTCATTTGTCCAATTTGTTCTAGGGCCAGACGATAAAGTAAAACTGAGCCCAAGAGACCAACTTTGATGGCACGGCCTCACCTCGGTAAATTGACCTTCGTGAAATTGAGCCAAACCCGAAACTTCTGCATTATCGCCCATATAGATCACGGAAAGTCGACACTTGCGGACCGCTTTCTGGAAATGACGCACACACTGTCGAAGCGGGATATGAAAGCGCAGGTTCTTGATGACATGGATCTCGAGAGGGAGCGTGGAATTACTATCAAGAGCCATCCTATCCAGATGCATTACAAGCACAGTGATGGCGAGGAGTATGTTTTCAATCTGATTGACACACCGGGCCACGTCGATTTTTCGTACGAAGTCTCGCGTTCCCTTACGGCGTGCGAGGGTGCGATTCTACTGGTGGATGCGGCGCAGGGAGTAGAGGCGCAAACTGTAAGCCACGCATACGTGGCAATGGAGAGCGATCTCGAGCTGATTCCAGTGATGAACAAGATCGACCTCCCCACATCCCGAATGGAAGAGGTGAGTCAGCAGATGATGGATCTCATTGGATGTACCAAGGATGAGATACTGAACGTCAGCGCCAAGACCGGCGAAGGGGTGGAGGCCCTTTTTTCAGCTGTCATTGACCGCATTCCACCACCGAGTGAACCGGACAGCGACGAACCGAGAGCGCTGATCTTCGACTCCAACTTTGATGTCTACCGGGGTGCTATTCCATATGTCCGTCTCTTTGACGGTGTGATTGAGCCGGGGATGACGGCAAAGTTCATGTCAACGGGGAAGCTGAGAGAAATTACAGAAGTGGGCCATTTTGTTCTAAAGAGAGTTTCCGCGAAGAGATTGAAGGCCGGTGACGTCGGCTACATCGTCGCCGGGCTGAAAGAAGTGAAGGAATTGCGCGTCGGCGATACCATAACGACGAAAGAGAACCCTGCCTCAGAACCTCTACCGGGTTACCAGGAAATGAAACCGATGATCTTCTCTGGACTTTTCCCCACCGTGAGTGATGATTACGAACGCCTGAGGGATTCCATCGAAAAACTTCAGCTCAACGATGCATCTCTTCTTTACGAGCCGGAAACTTCTACGGCTCTCGGGTTCGGCTTTCGTTGCGGTTTTCTCGGCATGCTCCACATGGATATTGTGAGGGAGCGCCTCGAGCGCGAATTCGATCTCGTTCTGATCACAACTGTTCCTACGGTACGACATCAAATTCTTAAGACTGACGGCGAAATTATTGAGATCGACAACCCCACCAAACTTCCTTCGGCAGGAGAGGTGGATGAAATCCACGAGCCGTATGTTTCAGCGGAAATCATTGCTCCGTCTGAATACATGGGAGGGTTGATGAAACTCTGTCAATCAAAACGTGGTGACTTTGTGAACACCCACTACTTCTCTGAAGAGCGAGTCCAGCTTAAGTATGAATTACCACTCTCAGAAATCGTCTTTGACTTTTACGATAAACTGAAATCCGTGTCACGGGGCTATGCCTCATTGGACTATGATCATATCGGTTTCCGCCCAGGACCGCTCCAGAAACTGGACATCCTCATCGGTGGTGATTCGGTGGATGCCCTCTCCATCATCACCGATCAAGAGTCTGCATACAGAAAGGGGCGGGAGTTGTGTAAGAGTCTGAAAGAGGTGATTCCCCGCCAAATGTTCGAGGTGGTGATTCAGGCGGCAGTGGGTTCGAAGATCATTGCTCGCGAATCGGTGCGACCGTTTAAGAAAAATGTGACAGCCAAGTGCTATGGCGGAGATATTACGAGGAAGAGAAAACTGTGGGCAAAACAGAAGGAAGGGAAGAAGCGGATGAAACAGATCGGAAAGGTGGAAGTGCCTCAGGAAGCGTTCCTTGCGCTGTTCAAGGTCGAACAGGGAAAATAAGAGGCTAGAACACGGGGTGCGACAATGGAACGGCGGCTGATGCCATGAATGACCGCCTCACATACTGGGAGCTGTCCCGCTCGCCATATTACAGTTTCATTCTCGTTCTGCCGTTCTTCGCCATCTATGAAGTGATGGTGCTGTTCCTTAGTCGGGATGAAATGGTGACACTCCGGAACGGCGCCGATGTCCTCATGCGGCAGTTTCTCTCCATGTTCGGAGAGTGGGGTCTCTATGTCCTGAGCATTTCGTTTATTGTCATGTTCCTAGCGGTGTTTCTGATTCAGAAGAAAGAGTGGAATATCACTGTGGTGAAGAGTGATTACCTACTCGGCATGCTTGTTGAGGGAACAGCCTGGGGATTCGTTCTCTATCTGGCCATGAGATACGTACCGGTGCTACTAATGTTTCCATCCGGCAAGGATCTCGTCCGGCAGGTTATCCTTGCAATCGGCGCCGGATTATACGAAGAGTTCGTTTTTCGTGTTGTCGCCATTATGGCAATCTCTCAGGTACTCCGTCTGGTATTTTTATGGGAGAAGAAGTGGCGGCTCACCGTTTCGGTCATACTGTGTGCCGCCCTCTTTTCGGCATTTCATTTCATCGGTCCCTACGGTGAAATCTTCAACCTCTCCATCTTTCTTTATCGTCTCTTTGCCGGTGTTTTTCTCGGAACTCTCTATGTGGTCAGGGGGTTCGGCATTACAGCTCATTCCCACATGGTCTATGACTTTGTCGTCATCTTCGGTTTGACGGTTTCGGGAGGCTGATGCGGAAAGATTGGTCATCAATTTTGTCGATGCTATTTTCCGTTGATTATCCCTTGGCAAGAGTATAAACTCCCAAGGATGTGAAAACGCGCTTCAGAACGGTTTTCCTTCTCATCGCGGGACTTCTTTCAGTGCCCCTCGCTCAGGAAAGTCCATTTAACAGTTTTATCATTGCGCTCTGGCCGGAGTATGATCGTCCCGGCGTTTTGGTGATCCTAACAGGTGAGATTGAAAGCGATCGGCTTCCCCTGAGGATTAGAACGCCGATGCCTGGGAACGCAGATGTCGTGATGGCAATGGGTCAAGAGGGCGGAGGAGCCGATCTGTCGCCGGTTCAGATCAGTCGCGAAGAGACGGGCATGTGGATTGACACCTTGTTCGTAGAGCCGCAGTTTCAAATCGAATTCTATTTCGACCCCTTCGATGGAGACGACAAGCGGAAAGGGGAGTACCTTTTCCAGATTAACCATCCACTGAATACTTATCACGTTGCGGTCCAAGTTCCTCTCGGAAGTGAGGAGTTTGTTTTCTCAGAATCGGAAGTCGACAGCATTCAGGATGAGCACGGCCTACAGTATATTAGAAAGCGATTTGTTGGCCTTTCGGCCTATTCGCCCAAGCCTTTCTCTTTTTCGTATACGAACAAATCAGGCGGGCTCACCGTGAACATCCTTCAGCAGATGCTCGATGTGATGCCTACCCAGGAACTGCAGACTGAATCCCAGACTGAGGCGTTGAACCGGTATAGACTTCCCACCTACGAACCGTACCTGATTCTCGGCGTTGTGGTAATACTTATCGGTGCTGTGTTTTGGAGATCGGAGAAAAGGAGGGGAAGTTTACTAGAAAAATATGGGAAAAACTTTTGCTCAAATTGCAGTTCGAGAATTGATGGGAGCGGTAACTTCTGCTCTAACTGCGGGATGAAACTGACATGATACCATACCTGATTGAGATAGGACCCTTGAAGATACCGTCATACGGTTTCATGCTTATGGTCGCTTTCATGGCGAACTATTTTCTTCTTACGAGAGAATTGAAACGCCAAGGGAAAGATCCCGAAATGGCCGGCGATCTTGTTTTCTGGGCGGCCATCGGCGGAATCGTCGGCTCTAAGATTTACTACATGATGGAGAATTATGAAGCCTTTATGATAGATCCTCTATCAATGATTTTCAGTGGTTCGGGTCTTGTTTTCCTTGGTGGACTGGCTGGCGGCATGCTTGCGGTCACACTGTATCTTCGGAAAAGGAATGAGCCGTGGCTGCCCTGGACAGACATTGTGGCCCCCTTACTCATCCTTGGCTACGCCATCGGAAGAATCGGCTGTTTTCTCGTTGGGGATGATTATGGTGTTGCTACTGATCTCCCTTGGGGAATGACATTCCCCAGAGGTGCCCCACCAACGTTTGAGCCTGTGCATCCCACTCAGATGTATGAAACGCTGACCGGTATGGGAATTTTTGCCATTCTCTGGAATCTTCGTACGTGGGATCGACCAGCAGGGAGCCTCTTTGCCCTTTACCTTATGTTGGCGGGAACGGAACGTTTCTTGATTGAGTTTATAAGAACGAATGAGAAGTATCTTTTTGATCTCAGCGGTGCACAGATTATTTCCACCCTTATGTTTGTTATCGGAGCGTTCCTTATCATCAAACTGGGAAAAACCTCGGATCATGATTCCGCTGCGGGAGCGGAAGAAACTACACCGGACTAACCGGCTTTCCCTCAGCCTGCTCATTCCGGTTCTTTTCTGCTCCATCCTCGGCGCACAGCCGAGTATGAGCGAGTGGAAACAGTTATCACAAGACAATGTTATTTCGAAGACGGGATTCACAGCGGATAAGATTACCGTGGGCCCCTTCGGAGATATTTATCTTCTTGATTCCGGTCGATCACTGCTGGCGCGGCTGTCCAGTGACGGGAGCCATGTCCGAACGGTCGGGGGGTGGGGTGAAGTTGGAGAACTGTTTTCCGCCGGCGTCGACTTGGCAGCATCTTACGGACTTGAAATTCTTCTTCTTGACAGCGATACCCACCGTTTGATCCGATTTGACAGACAACTCAACTTTCTCGATGAGATTAATCTTCTCGATAGGGAGTATGGCGTCGAATTTCCCGTCGCTCTCGCAAGAAACCGTGCAGGAGAGGTTGCCGTTGCCAGCGATACAGACGACCGTGTGACGTTGATGAATCTTGGTGGGGATGTACTATCGGTTATGGGAGATGAGAAGTACGGAAACGAACGTTTCGGACAAATCACGGCCGTAGGGACAAACAGCCTCAATGAAATAGCTGTTATAGATGAGGAAGTTCGTTTGGTAGTTCTTAACAGGAGCGGAATGCTTCTCTGGCATCGGAAAATCGCAACGGAAGTCAGCTTTTTAGAAAGTATGGGGGACTCTTGGCTGGTCGGGAGTGAAGACGGGAAATTCATCTTAGTCAATCGGGATTCCCAGACTCCTGTTGAGCAGATGCAATCTGTACCGGTAACTGTTACTGATGTGGCAGTGGAAGGGAAACGACTTTTCATTCTTGAAGAGAGAGGTTTTATCTTGGTTTCTTCGCTGATTCTTGATGAATAGGTTATTTATCGTTCCCTTCAGCTTTTCTCTCCTTTTTGCTGAGGGCCAAACTGAAGTTCTTGTCTCGGTAGAACATGAGACAGAGGAAATCAAAGTTGTACCCGGAGATTCAATCGTGGCTCTTCAACATCGGTTTGTCATTGAAGGGTCAGTGAGGGCGCGGGGAGCGGGGAGTCAGACGATTATCTTTGATTTGGCCAATGTTGAGGGGACTTTAAGACTGTATGAACCGCCTCGTGACACTCTATTCCTGACGGTGGATTATGACTATTTCAGCGGCGAGTTTCCGGCGTTCGTCGGTTTGCAAACCCGCTCCCTTCCGACACTGGAGATTGGTGGAATGTCAGGGGAGAAAACGCCGACAGAAAAAGAGCTGAAAGGAAAGTCTCCGAAGCTTCCAGTTGTCGCCGATGGGCAGTTTTCAAGATCGATTGGCTTCTCGCCCGGCACTGGCATGCTGATGAACGGTGGACTCCAGCTAAATCTACAAGGGAGGTTGAGCAAGGAGATGAGCGTTTCCGGTATTCTTTCAGATCAGAACAGCCCCATCCAACCGGAGGGCGATACCCGATCCCTGAACGAAATAGATAAAGTTTTTGTTGAAGTAACCTACCCATCCGGCTTAATTCAAGCAGGAGACGTGGATATTTCTCTTCAAAAAGGGAGGTATCAGCATCATGAGCGGCGCATCGAAGGCCTCAGTTTTTCATCTTCCGGAAACAGGGGTGACATGGCATTCATGCTGGGCAGTGCCCGGGGAAAATACAGAACAATGGAGTTCCGCGGTGAAGATCAGAACCAAGGACCGTACCCGCTTGTCAGTGAAAACGGAAGTCGGAGAATCATGATTACAGCGGGTTCGGAAAAAGTTTGGCTAGATGGAAAAGGATTGGAAAGAGGCGAGTCTGCCGACTACACCATAGACTATTCTCAGTCTGAATTTACCTTCACTCCCAAGAGATTGATTGACGCCAACAGCCGAATCACTATCGAATATGAATATTCTGATTTCGGCTTCCAGAGGCGTGTTTCGGCGGCCTCGGCGTCACGTCGCTTTGCTGATGGGAGGGGTTCTTTCTCTTTGAACTGGGTCCGAGAGGCCGATGATATTTCCAGTCAGTCTCTTATTCCCGAATCGTCCGAGGAACGACTGACTCTAGCCGCTACATCGGCCGGCTCAGTGAAAAGGTCACTTGCTGTCCCAGACTCCTCCGGCGACTACATGTTGAGTCTCAATCCCGACGAAGATGGTGATTCCATCTTCGTCTACGTGGAGGTTAATTCTGAGAACGAGGTTGAGCGGTACACGGTGGGATTTCACAATGCCGGTGAAATGGGGCTGTATGCTCGGCAAGTGACGACAGAAGGTCGACTCTATTTTGTTTATGTTCCAAAGTTGGAGCGGTCTAAACAGACGGACTTGTATGTACCTTGGAAAAAAGTCACTGCTCCGCAGATTCAACAGGTAGCAAATTTTACCGTTGGTTTTGATTTGTCTGAAAATACATCTATCTCTTTTGAGATGGCCGGTTCGGGGATGAATCCAAACAGATTGGCTCAATCTGTTCATCATTCAGGGGGGCTCGCAGCAGAATTGTCCCTGACGCATGCGGAAAGGCTCCCGGGAACTCTTGGAGCGGTGACGTTGAAAGTTGAAACACGAGGATCGGGTGACAGCTTTCGGGCTCTCCAACGTGAATCGCAGATCGAGTTCTGGCGGGAGTGGAACTTGGATCGGGATAGATGGGAATCGACGCGGACGAACGGAATCCAGCGGCAGGTATCTCAGCTGTCCCTATCCCATGAACTTCCGAGAGCTGGAACTTCGAGCCTGATCATTGGAAAATATTCTGACGGAGGCCAGGAATCACATCAGAAAAGATGGGCGTCACGCTATTCAAACAAGTTCTTTAATCTGCTCTCACTGGAGCTTAATAACGTGGAAAGATCATCTATGATTCAAAATGTGAGCGATTCACAATGGCGCCGCGGCAGCATTTTTGCTTCGCTCTTCAGCGGGACGATCCACCCCTATTTCCGTCATGAAGAAGAAATACGCACCGGTGACATGAAGTTTAACGAATCGGGAACAGGAATCCAGCTGCAGCGGAAGTTGATGAGCGGAAACATCGGGATTGTACACCGGAACGATTTCATTGGCGACTATTACTCCGAAGACTGGCGTCGGGAAGGGGAAAGCTGGCTCGGTGAAATCGACCTAAAAGCCCGACCGACAAAATCGGTGAATGCGACGCTCATCTTGAAACAGCGATTCAAGGTGTTAAATGATGGCCGGGACGATCTTAACTATCGACTGGCGCGGGGATCAGCGCGATACAGTCCGCGTCGCGGGAACACACGGGCTAGTCTCAATTTCAGACTTGAACGGAGTCTCTATGAGGAAAAAATTGTCGTATACGATTCCGTAGCGTACGGTATGGGTCAGTACCGGTACGACAGCGCAACAGGGCTCTATAGTGAAGATCCCGCCGGCCGTTACGTCGCATTTCATCTCCCGTCCGGAAACCGTTCACCAGCGACCCGTTTTGTGGGTGGTTTGAGACTGCACCGACGATTCAGGGATTTCTCCGAATCTTTCTTGAGAGATCTCACCTGGCGGTTCATCGGTTCGGTGGACTATACGGGGAGCGAAGCGACATATCGTTCAGTGATGCTGGCCGATCTTGATGATCCCGGCCTGAAGCGTTCCCGCCTGAGCGGTCAGACAGAACTCCGGTTTACCCCCGGTCAAGGGCGGAGAAGGGTCGGCCTAAAAGGGAAGGGCAGTCGGGATGTGATCTCCCAATCCATCCAAGAATCGAGAGACAGATTGAGACGGGAAATATCACTTAACTGGGAGGAACCGCTCAATGATGCATTCATTCTTGTCGTCGATGTATCCCGTTCAGCCGTGAACCATGAATCGTCTATCTCATCCCGGAAAAGATCGACGGACGGATGGTATTCACAGAGCGGTTTGAGATGGCGGAGGGACCGGTCATTTCAGGTTGGGGGAGACTTGGTTCTCGGGGGGGGCAAAGGGAGCAGCGTACTGGGAGCCCACGATGTGGAATTAAGAGGAATAGAACTGGAGACTCTCCTTTTTCCTGGAAAGCTGGGAAGAATTGATGGTTCAGTGGGCATGATTAAGGTTGCCCCGGGCGGAAGCGGTCCGGTGGTACTCCCGCCGGAGGCTGCGCGGGGATTACAACCGGGCACGAACCTGAAAGCTTCGGCGATGGCAATGCTGAATCTGACCGAGGCGCTGACGCTGAATCTGAACGTCACCTATCTTTATGATGCTATCCACGACAACTTCCTACTGTTTACCGGAGAACTTCGTGCGTCCTTTTAAATTGAACTTGGCTTTGTTGCTGGTTGTGCCCGTGGTGACGCTTGGGGAAGACAGTCTCCATGTGACTGTGAATCCTCAAGCCGGTGGAGTTAGTAACCAAATTGAGTCGGAGATTGAAACGTGGCGGGGGCGGGCTGTTTCAGAAGGGAGACTTAATGCTGTTCTACATCTCGAGAGTATGATTCAGTCTGATTCTTCTGGTGTGATCCAGGTTGTTTGGGCGAATAATCACGGTGAACCGGTTTCTGTCGATTCGGTGATCCTTTCAGGTAAGAGTGGCTACTCGCTGGCACTAAGAAGGCGCATTACCAAGCCGTTCAAGAATCGGATTGCTTCCTACCAAACCATCGAGGACGTTCAATTGAATTTCTTGAATTACTCCTTTATCGAGCTCGATGACAGACCTTATTATGCCCGATACCTACAAGAACGGATTGCCCTTGTTATCCCTGTCAGAAGTTCCGAGGATAACCGTTTTTCGGGTATGGTTGGATATCTCCCAGCACCCGGAGGAAGAGGCCGCCTAACCGGAAATATCTTCTTGAGCTTTTCCAATCTTTTAGGATTCGGTGCTTCAAGTCAAATTCAGTGGGTTCGAAAAGATGAGAGATCGCAGAGGTTTTCCCTGAGAGAGTCGGTGCCGATTATTCCCGGTACAAACCTTGGCGCAGGATTTGGAATTTTTCAGTCGTTCCAGAAAGGGTTTTACCTGAGGCGCCGTGCGGAGTTCGAATTAACTTCTGTCTCGAAAAGGTTAGGAACTGTATCGATAGGAACTTCCGAGACGGTAACTTCTCCAACCGAGATTGGTCGAGATGGAGGATTCTACCACTATCGAAGCCGTGCGGTCACGGTGGGGCAATCATTTGGGACTAAACCGCAAACGATTATGAACGATGAGGTGTTTGTTGATTCTCGCCTTGAACTAGGCGATTTGAAAAGATCTAATGGGAAAAAGGTATTGCTAGTTGTAGGGCATCTTCACGGTGGTTGGGTGAAATCGATCTCGTCACCTTGGGATGTCGCGATCTTATTGCGGACTGGAAGGGCGGTGGTGTCGGGCCATTCCGTGCCTGATGGGGAAAAGTTCAGATTTGGCGGGGCCTCCTCTCTTCGAGGTTATGGGGAAGAACAGTTCCGTGCCGACTGGATGGTAATTCACCAGAGTGAATTGAGGTATGAATTGGGAGAAAACGTCCGGCTTTATGGATTTATTGATGGTGCGGTAATTGCCGCGGCGCGACAGCCGCTGGCCCTCGGAATAGGTTTCAAACAGCCGACTTCGGTTGGAATGTTGTCGGTGGAGTATGCTGTCAGTCGAGATGATCGGCCGTCTCAGGGAAAGATCCACCTTAGAATCTCTGGGAGAATAGGATGAAGCAGCAAATAGTCGACTATCTTCGCAAGTACTCCGGGAAACCGCTGAGACGGCGGGAGTTGGCGAAGGGAATGGGTATTGGTGAGAGGTCCTACCATACATTTCGCAGGGTAGTCAAAGAGCTAACCGACAGTGGCAAAATTTTAAGAGTGGGGGGAGGTGCCCTGATGCTTGCTTCCATGGGGGATCGGCTTTCCGGGAAATTGGCTCTCACCGCTCACGGTTACGGTTTTGTCACAACGGAGGAGAAATCCCGAGATATTTTTGTGGGGCGGAAAAACCTTGGGGGAGCACTTCATGGCGATACGGTCAAAATCGTGGTGTTACCATCCAGCCGAAGAAATCGGAGCGAAGGGATTGTAGAACGCATCATATCTCGCCAGACCGATCAGTTCGTTGGAATCGTAGTATCGGATAGGGGTAGGCTAGGATTACAGATTGAACCCGTCTCCCCGAGGCGCGGCGTTGTCCTCGAAGGGAAAAAGGGCGACAGGTTAACATCCGGCGATATAGTACTGGCGAAAGTGTCGGACTGGGGGAGCCCTGATTCGCCCGTCACTGCACGCCTCGTCAATAGGATCGGCTCAATCGAGAGCCCGGAAGATGATATGGAAGTCGTGTGTTTCAAGTATGATCTCACTCCAGATTTCCCAACTGTCGTTAATGAGGAGAGCCGGAAATGGTCCGAGAAAGACATTGAGAAGGAGATTACCAACCGAATTGATCTGAGACACTTGACTACTCTCACAATCGATCCCTCCGATGCCCGGGACGTGGACGATGCTATATCCTTGGAGATTCTCTCAAATGGGAACGTAAGAGTCGGGGTACACATTGCTGATGTTTCTTTCTTTGTTCGGGAGGGAACTGAACTGGACCGGGAAGCGCAGAAGCGGGGGAATACGGTCTACTTTGCTGAAGGGACCGTGAGAATGCTGCCCGACAATCTTTCCGCTGATCTCTGTTCACTCCTGCCCGACGTGGACCGTCTTGCCATGTCAGTACTGATGGAGCTGGACGGAAATTTGAATGTCCTCTCCTGTCGTGTGGAAGAGTCTGTTATACGAAGCCGTGGAGCGCTGACCTACGGGGAAGTGCAATGTTTGCTCGATGGTCAGAGGGGTCCTTTTGTTGAAGAATTGCTGGAGATGGATCGAATTGCCAAAGCTCTCATCACCAACCGTCAAGCGGGGGGAAGTATAGATTTTGACATTCCCGAGCCAATCTTCAAATTCAAGAACGGGGGTATCCCCCACGAGATTTCGCCTAGTGAGCGGTTGGAGAGCCATCGTCTAGTGGAAGAGTTCATGCTGCTTGCAAACCGGGAGGTTGCCGGAAAGGTGACGAAAGGAAGAGAAAGAAAGGACGAGTTCATCTTCCGGATACATGATGAACCGTCTGCCGATGACATGGAGCGGTTTGTGGGTGTTTTGCGCCGGCTCAACCTCGCCGAGTCAATTCCGCCTCGGCTCAAGCCGGCCGATTTCAGGGACGTCCTTGCCATGGTGGAGGCGTCATCGTATCGGGACTTGATCGAAAAACTCGCGCTCAGGACGATGTCTAAAGCGGTCTACAGTGTTCACAATCGAGGTCATTTCGGGCTAGCTTTCAAGACTTACACTCATTTCACGTCGCCCATAAGACGCTACACTGACCTGCTTGTTCACCGTTATCTTAAGAAGCATATCCTTCGACTGCAGGAGATGAAGGGCATCTCCAGAGATCGAGCGAGCGCCATCGCCCGGGAACTGACAGAGGCTGAGATAAAATCTCTGGAAGCTGAACGGGAGTACATCAAGCTGAAGCAAATTCGTTGGCTTTCACAGCGTACCGGCGAGAGATTTGACGCCGTCGTTTCAGGCGTAATCTCGGCGGGATTTTTTGCGGAACTGGAAAATAGTATGGTAGAAGGATTTGTCAGTCTGGATTCGTTAACAGATGATCGATATTACTACGATGAACTTGAGGTTGCCATTATAGGTAAACAGTCTAGGGAGATGTATCGGATCGGCCGTAAGGTGAAGATTCGTGTGAGGAGCGTTAGTCTTGAAAAGCGACGAGCCGATTTTGATCTGGTGGAAGCATGAATAGAAAAGGATTAATCAAGGTAGTTCTCACTGTGCTAATCCTCGTAGGATGCGATTACAAACCGCGTGCCGGTGGCGTGGAGAATCAGCTTCACGTTGTAGCCTCCTTTGAGGACCTGCCTCACATAAGGGCAGCTATTGATTCGGTCTTCGGCCGAGCCGTCTATACACCTGCACCAGAAACATACTTCGACGTCACCTACATAAATCCCTATGCCTTCAATGAAGTGAAACGAAGCCACAACCTTCTTGTAGTTTCGGTACAGGGAATTCAGGATACCACGGCTGATCGAATTGCGAGGTCCGTCCTTCCGTCGGATCAGCTTGATCAGGCCACAGGAGGGGATAATCAAGTTTTCTCTACAAAAGATTTTTTTGCCCGGGGACAGGTGTTCTCGCTCGTCGTAGGGCAGCGGCCTAGCGATCTCATCAATGGTCTCAGGGAGCGGGGATCATGGTTATTTCGCCAGTATGATAAGGCATTCATTGAGCGTCAAACGGAACATGTTTTCAAGCGGCGGGAGCAGAAAGCTCTCGCAGTCGAACTGTGGGAGAAATATGGATGGAAACTCCGGATCCAGCACGATTATATGATAATTAAGGAACAGCCTGATCGCAATTTTGTCTGGATCGGAAGAGCGTTTCCCTACCGTTGGTTTGCGGTGAACTGGATAGAAGCGCCGAGATCCAAGGCGATTGACCATCTCGTTGTGACGGAAATGGTGAACGACTTCCCCATGGCCTTTTACAGCAAGATTAAGTTTAACGATACCTATCAGCGGGCAGAGCCCGTTGAACTAGGCGAGTGGGACGCATGGCGTGTCGAAGGGCTTTGGGAACACACCGAAGATGTCAAAGGGGGACCATTCATCTCATATGTCTTTTACGACGAAGTGACTGATCGTCTTTTCCATCTTAATCTGCTTGTCTACAGTCCTGGGAAGAAAAAGATAATTTCTCTTCGGCAGATGGAAATCATGGCCCATACCTTTGCCACCGAAAGCGGCTGACTCTCTTTACGTTCATTTTAGGTCAAGTATATTGGAGAGGGTAACTCATTGTCCTAAATTTCCTTTAGTCTCAGATATTAGTTTCTGAAACACGCATTCTTTATGTCAAAACGAATTCTCATAACAGGAGCTTTTGGTCAGCTTGGCGATGCGGTGGTTCTGGAACTTCAGCCTCACTTTGAACTGTGTGCTACGGGACGCGTCCTCCCCAATGATGAACTGACATTGTGCACGCAACAAGTTATGGACATCACAGACAAGAAGTCTGTAACGGAGACCATTGACAGTTTCGGTCCCGATGTAGTGATTCACTTGGCGTGTATGACTGATGTGGACGGTTGTGAAACGAACCGCCAAAACGCCTGGAACGCCAATGTAACCGGAACTGAGAACATTGTTCATGCCCTTCGCGGTTCGTATGCGAAAATCGTCTTCGTCTCCAGTGACTATGTTTTTGACGGCAGTTGCGGCCCCTATTCCGAAGAAGACAACCCTGCACCTATCAACTATTATGGCAAGACTAAACTGGCGGCGGAAAATTCTATTCGTGGCGGCCCTCAGCCTTGGGTAATACTTAGGACAAACGTTCTTTACGGAAACTCCCTCCGATCATCCGCCAGTTTTGTGAAGTGGGTTGTAGATTCGCTGACGATGGATAAGAATATCACTGTGGTGGACGATCAGCGCAACAACCCTACGTGGACAGCCGCCCTTGCGGAGGCGATCAAACTTTCCATTATCATGGATATCCAGGAGATACTGAACTACGGTGGTGCCGAATTCATGTCGAGGTTCGAGTTTGCAAAGAGGATAGCCAAAGTCTTTGAGCTTAACGCGAGTATGATTATTCCTATCAAGACATCAGACCTTAACCAGCCAGCGTCCAGACCGCTGAACTCCGGACTGTCAACAGTGAAGATTGAGGATATGCTTGGATTAAGGACTTACGGCGTGGACTACTGCCTCCGTAAAGTGCGTGAGGGAATTGTCGCATGAAAACGGTAATTATTACGCCGACATTCAACGAGAGGAAAAACATTAGGGAGTTGCTGACCACCCTTTTCCAGCTAAACTCCGAGTTTCATATTCTGGTAGTTGATGACTGTTCTCCCGATGGAACCGCAGACATCGTGAAGGAACTTCAGGATAATTTCCCTAATCTTCATCTCCTTTCTCGTCATGAGAAGGGCGGTCTTGGCTCGGCATACGTTGCAGGTTTCAAGCACGCACTTAAGGGAGACTACGAAGCGATTGTTCAGATGGACGCCGATATGTCTCACAATCCAAACGATGTTCTTGCTCTTGTGTCACAACTCAACGAGTCTGATGTAGCTATCGGGAGCAGGTATATTTCGGGCATTAACGTTGTCAACTGGCCAATCCAGCGACTGATGATCAGCTACGGCGCTAATATTTACACTCGTCTTGTGACCGGCCTTCCCGTGAAGGATGCCACAGGCGGTTTCAAGGCGTGGAGGAGAGAAGTGCTTGAGTCCATCGATCTCAACAGTGTGCGGTCTCAAGGCTACTCTTTCCAGATCGAGATGAGCTATAGGTCGTGGCTCAAAGGTTTTCGAATTACCGAAATTCCCATTATTTTTGTCGATCGAACCATCGGTGAATCAAAAATGACCTATTCAATCATGCTGGAGGCAGTGGTAATGATACCCCGCCTTCGACTGTGGAAACTGTTCGGATGGCACAAATGAACAGATCGATCTCAGTCATCATTGTCAACTATAACGTTATGGACTATCTGTCAAATTGTTTACGGTCCATCGATGACTCCGACTATTGCGGGTTGATTAAAGTTATTGTGGTGGACAACGGATCATACGACGGCTCGGCCCGCATGGTGAGAGCTCGGTTTCCGTCCGTTCGGCTTATCGAGAATGGATCCAACCTTGGATTCGCCAAGGCGGTGAACATCGGACTGAGTGAGTCGAAAGGAGACTACAAACTTCTGCTAAACCCTGATACCGTGATAGAAGAGAAGACGCTCTCAATCCTGGCTGAATACATGGAGAGTCATCCTGAGGTAGGAATTTGCGGACCAAAGATTCTCAACGCTGACGGCTCACTCCAGCTGGCTTGCAAGCGGAGCTTCCCGACGCCATGGGTGGCTCTGCCGAAGCTTCTGGGTCTCAGTCGTCTCCTTCCCAGGGGAAGGTGGACAGGCAGGTACAATCTCACTTATCTCGACCCTAATGAGCATCACTCTGTTGAGGCAATCAGCGGCTCATTCATGTTTATGAGGCGAGAAACAGTCGAAAAAATTGGAAAACTTGATGAGCGGTTTTTCATGTTCGGTGAAGACCTTGATTACTGCTATAGGGCCATCCAGGAAGGATACGACATCCATTATGTGCCGGATACCCAAATCATCCATTACAAAGGTGAGAGCGTGAAAAGTGCCCCCATTGACAGTGTAAACTGGTTTTACGAGGCGATGAATTTGTTTGTGAATAAACACTTCTCGCGGACAGCGTCCGCGCTTACCAGGGTGGCATTGCGGATGGGTATTACAGCGAAAAAGATCACGGCACTTGGTTCTTCTTTTCTTGCGCAACTTTTTCCCGTCGTACTTGATGTGATAATGGTGACACTAGCTTTTGGTGTTGCGATTTCAGCTCGCTTCGGTTCGCTAACGGATGCCTCCGATAGTTACTTGTCGGTAGTCGGTCTGTACGCTCTGTTTTGGGTTGCAGTGGGCGGTGTTTTTCAGATCTACTCGCGCTTTATCCTTGCATACAACAGGGCAATGCTTGCATCTATTCTCGGATTCCTATTGTGTGTCGCCTTCACCTATTTCTTCAAACAGATAGCCTATTCTCGTGCGGTACTGCTCGGCGCGTCTCTCCTGATCACTTTTCTTATTCCCGGCTGGCGTCTTATGGCCCATGTCCTGAAGTCAAGGGGATTTCTGAGAACATTGACGTTGGGACAGGCACCCATTTTTTCAAGACCGGCCATCGTAGTCGGTGCTGGGGATGAGGGGCGAAGAATTGCTTACCGCATTGGTCGCCGGCCAGATACAGGAATTTATGTTGTCGGGTTCGCCGATCCCTGTCCCGAAGATGTAGCCTCCTACAGTGCAAATCAGAGCGGACTTCCTCTGCTCGGCTCCACCGAAAACTTCGATGACATCGTAAAGCGTCATAATGTCCGTGAACTGATCTTCACTTCGGACCGCTTAGACAATGCGGAGGTCGTCAGAATTATGGATGTAACCAAACATCTTCGTCTTACTTATCGTTTGGTCCCGAAAGAAAGAGATATTCTTCTAGGCAAAGCGTCAGTGGAAGATGTGAGCGATTTCCCTTTTGTTAGCATTGAGTACACCCTTTATCATCGACTGAACGTGATCTCGAAACGCCTGTTTGATCTGCTGTTCTCTGTCGTGGCCATTACAGCAGCATCACCACTTTTCCTTGCACTGCTGATTCGATATCCGCGGTGGGAGAAGATCGAGTTTTGGAGCCGAGAAGGAGCGTCTTTCACGGCGTGGATTACGCCTGCGAAGAATCGTTTCATGAGGGAGTTGCCGCTGTTATTGAAAATCCTTTCGGGAAAGATGAGTTTTGTGGGGAGCGCCATGGTCCCCTGTGAGGAGAAGGAAGTCCATTTGATCTGCAAACCGGGGCTGACCGGTCTCGACCGTATTCGAAAACTGCAGATCGATAGTGATGAGAGGGCTGTATATGATCACTACTATGTTCAGCACCAATCCATGGCCTTTGATGTTGAAATCCTGATTCGGAGCATATTCGCGCTGTAGTTCAATGGCTGAATATTACCTCGATTTCGAAAAGCCCATTGCCGAACTCGATCAAAAGATCGATGACCTGATCGAGATGAATTCGAAAGGGGATGTTGACCACTCCTCTGAAATTAATCGTCTGAGAGAGAAGCGGGAAAAACTGGCGGAGAAGGTGTATACAAACCTGACCAGATGGCAGCGAGTGCAGCTGGCTCGTTGTCCAAAACGTCCTTACGCCCTCGATTACATTGAGCGGATGTGTCCTGATTTCGTTGAACTTCACGGTGATCGTTATTTTTCTGACGACCATGCTGTGGTCTGTGGAATCGGCACAGTTGAAGGAGTTCATGTGGCGGTGGTCGGTCAGCAAAAGGGAAAGAATACTAAGGACAATCTTTACAGGAACTTTGGTATGTCCCGACCGGAAGGCTATCGTAAGGCGCTAAGGGTAATGAAACTCGCAGAAAAGTTCAACCGTCCCTTGATATGTCTCGTGGATACGCCGGGGGCATATCCGGGAATTGGTGCTGAGGAGAGGGGACAGGCGGAAGCCATCGCAAAGAATCTCATGGAAATGGCGGTTCTTACAGTACCGATACTCGTTGTCGTCATTGGTGAGGGAGCTAGTGGCGGTGCTCTTGGTATAGGGGTTGGCGATAGGCTGCTGATGATGGAGAACACTTGGTTTTCGGTCATCAGTCCCGAGGGGTGTGCCTCTATCCTTTGGCGGGATGCTAGCAAGGCGGAGATCGCCGCGGATGCTATGAAAGTTACAGCCCAAGATTTGCACGAGATGGGGATCTGTGACGAAATCATTCCTGAGCCTCTTGGGGGAGCTCACAAGGATTACGACTTTATGGCGGAGCGTCTGAAGACAGTAATCCTGAAAGAGCTGGCCGAACTGTCATCTTTGGACAGTGGTGAGCTTATTGACAGACGGATCGCGAAGTACGACCGTATCGGAATCTGGGAAGAATGATCTCAATTGATCATCAGGTGAGAGTCATTTATGGTCACACCGACATGATGGGAAGGGTTTACTATGGTCGCTACTTCGAGTATTTTGAATCTGCCCGAGCACACTTTCTGAGGGAGCTTGGCCTCCCTTACGGTGAGATCGAAAAATCAGGAATCTATATTCCTGTTATCGAAAGTCACTGTGAGTATATACAGGGCGCCACTTACGATGATCTGTTAAAAGTTCGTACCATGATCCGCGATGTACCTAAGTCAAGGATGAAAATCGAGTATGATGTGTTGATCAGTGGGGAAGAAACGCTCGTTGCCACCGGTCACACGGTTCATACCTTCATGAATCGTAGGGGGAGTGCAGTCCGGCCACCAAGAACACTTTTGGCTCTGTTAAACTCCCAACTGAACAGTCATGAATAACGAGCTCATTTTTCTTGTTCAGATAGTAGTCGGCCTGGCCTTCACACTGGTTGCGTTCAGGATGGGGCGTGCATGGCTTTTTGGTTACATCGCCGTCTGCCTTGTGTTGGCCAATATTTTTGTCACAAAGCAGATAACTCTTTTCGGTATAGCGGCAACGGGAGGCAATGTGGTGTACGGGGCGGTTTTTCTCTCCACGGATCTTTTTGCAGAGCACTACGGAAGGAAGGAGGCAAAGAAAGCAGTTTACCTCGGATTTTCCGCAGCTTTGTTTTACACGGTCATGTCTCAGCTGATACTGCTCTATGAAGCTAGCAGTGCCGACTGGGGCGCCGCAACTGGCATGGCATCAATCTTTACTTCAGCACCGTCAATTATTATCGCGAGTCTTATCGCCTACCTGCTTTCACAGTTACACGACATTTGGGCATTTCATCTGATTCGGGAAAAGACCGGAGAGAGGTTCTTGTGGCTCAGGAACAACGTGAGTACATGGGTGAGTCAAGCCATCGATTCTGTAGTCTTTGCATCGCTGGCGTTCCTAATTCTTCCGCTGATACTCAGCAGTGCAAATGCTCTGCCTATTGCCGTTGTGTCAGAGATTGTTTTGTCCACTTATTTATTAAAGATATTAGTTGCGGCAATCGACACACCATTCATCTATCTCAGTTATTACCTTAGAGTGCCGGAAGCAACACCTGCCATCTGATTGAGGAAGAAGGTGCCATCTATTGGGACTGACCGGACAGAGTGACCTAAAGACTCTTATTAAAATGAGGAGCAAGTGGAATCTCTTTTGAACACATATGAAGAGGAGACGATAGTTCTGAAGCTTGGCGGAGGTGAGAAGCGAATCTCATCTCAGCATAAGAAAGGGCAAATGGCTGTTCGGGAAAGAATTGCTCATCTGGCGGATGAAGGGGCCGAGATTCTGGAGCTTGGAATTTATGCCGGTTGGGAAATGTACCCCGAGGTCGGTTCACCGGCATCAGCAGGGTTGGTTCTTGCAATTGCCAAGGTGTCGGGGATGATCCTCCGGAATTGACACTGAGATTGAGCGTCAGGGACAGTGACAAAGCGAAAGTTGCCAGGTTCGGAAAGGAGATAGCTCCGGTGGTCACTAACGGTCCGCCAGGAATTACCGGTTTCGCCGAAGGGCGGCCCAAACCGAAAGAGGTTTTGGCGTACTGGCCGACGCTTATCCCGAAAGAGTGGCTTGATATTACTGTAAGCGTGGAAGAGGCGTGAGCGTGTCTGACATGGACTTCTTTACGGCTTTCTTGCTAGTGACTTGGATTGCAGTGAGCATGGGTGGGAAAATCTATAAAATATAGGAATAAGATTGATGGGTCAACAATCAGCTTTAGTGTTAGGTGCATCTGGCCTGGTGGGATCTGAAATCCTGCAATTGTGTTTGAGATCCGATGTGTATGATCAAGTTATTGTCCCTGTTCGCAGTCCCTTGGGTATAGATCATCACAAACTTTCAGAAAAAGTAATAAAGTTTGATATGCCCCCGTGGGAAGATCTATTTCCGGTAGATCATGTTTACTGTTGTTTGGGTACAACAATTAAGAAGGCGGGCAGTCAGGCTAATTTCAGGAAAGTGGATTATGATTATCCCATGGCTTTTGCTATTGCGGCAAAAAAATGGCATTCAGCTGTCTTTAGTGTTGTCACTGCTTCGGGCTCAAATACTAAATCAAATTTTTTTTATAATCGTGTCAAGGGAGAATTGGAAGAAAACTTAAAGAAATTGACCTTGAATTCAACTCTTGTTTTTCAACCATCATTACTCGTGGGTGATCGAAATGAATTCCGTCTCGGAGAAAAAATTGGTAAGGGTGTTGCCATGTTGACTTCATGGATGACCCCATTGTCCTTGCGAGCGGTTAAGGGCAAATCGGTAGCCAAAGCAATGGTCGTAGAAACCTGTTCGGCCAGCAGCGGGTTCAATATTATTTCAAATAAAGCCATCCATAATATTGCATAAGGAGTATTTAATCATGAAACGAATGATCATTTCTTATTCTCAGATTTGGTGATGCTTTCGGCACAATCCTTTCTCAGAGATTTACAGTAAAGTACATTGTTAAGCGAGAGATGCAACTGTTCAGAGGATAAAATATGGAAATCGAAGTGAGAAAACCAACTGACGCGGAACGTGAAACATTCAGCGCTTATCCGATCTGGACATGCGAACCATCGGAGTTTCCGTGGACTTATTCTTCAACTGAGCAGTGCCTTGTGATCAAAGGTGAAGTGACAATAGTGACAGAGATCGGTGAAGTTTCATTCGGTCCGGGCGACCTTGTCACGTTTCCTTCAGGACTGTCGTGTACGTGGAAAGTTTCAAAGGCAGTTAAGAAGCACTATAACTTCCTTGATTAGTTGAAGACGACACTATATAAAATCGCACATGCGCGCTCTGGTGATAAAGGGGAAAACACGAATGTTGGGCTCATCTTTGCCTCACAGCCGGCGTATGATTGGGCAAAGGATATAATATCACTTCCGACAGAGTGAAGGGCCATTTTGGGCCAATCGTAGAGGGGCCGGTGGTGAGGTATGATCTTCCCAATTTGTGGACTTTCAACTAGACACCTTTCGATCCCCTTTCATGTGGCTAATCGATAAATTAATAGCGGATTATACCAATCACTTAAACAAGCGCTAGAAATAGAACAGAGTGCCTATCGGTCAATCATTTTGACGAAGGACAGGCGGGAATGGCTGGACGCCTTCAAGGAAAAACGGGACCCCGCTTGGATAGGGAGGTAAAGTTTAGAAGTAGTACTTTCTGTTATCGACGATATCGGCGTTTTCTTTTAACGTTTTGACCCAGTTTCCGATAGCCTCATTTTCTCGTTGAGTCAGCAGTGTTTTCCTGATCAGATCCTTCTTTACCTCCCAATCTTCCTCATCGAAATCCTGACGGTCCTCCAGTTTTAGGATGACATAAGCCTGAGACGTCTCCACCGGTGGCAGGATGACGCCGACTTCGGCGGAAAGAAGGGCGCCGATTACAGACTCGTGTCGACCGATCTTCTGAAAAGAACTTCCCAGCTTTGACGAAACCGGGCCGACGAATTCGACTATATCGTCCGAGTTCGCCAACTCCTCAAAGCTTTTGTCCTCCTTTAAACTTGACCTCATCTCTTCGGCCTTTGATTTGGCACCGGCCATCCGCTTTTCCATTCTCAACTTATTGGCGATCTGATTCCGGACCGTACTATATTCTTTTGTTCCTGCAGTAATTACAGAGTCAAGTCTAAAGATTGCGAAAACTTGATCTGATTCAACGATTTCACTCGATGTACCGAGGTTACTGACAAAAGCAAATTTGATGGGTTCAGGGAAGTAACCGAACGGTGGTATGAAAGCTGCATTTTCCGTGAATGGCCGACTGGTTTTCAGTTCGGAATTGTTTCTCACAACAGCCTCATCAAAGTCGAAGTCTTCCACATCAAAAGAAAACTGGACTGCATCGCTTCTAATCCTCTCGCGTGTGCTTGGCCCCATGTTAATCTTAAGCAGGATGTGACTCGCCTGAACCTGTTCTTCTCCATTATTGTCCTTCCGGCTGTCCCTTACTTCAATAACATGAAGTCCAAAATCGGTTTGAACCGGGCCAACAACATCGCCCTTTGTGGCGGTGAAAGCAGCCTCTTCAAACTGAGCTACCATTTGTCCACGACCAAACCAGCCAAGGTCACCTCCACGACCCGAACCATCAGGAGCTCGATTGCCGGGATCCTCAGAGTACTCGTTGGCCAGTTCGGCAAAATCGGCGCCGCCGTCCAATCGAGCAAGAATGTCAGAGGCTGTTTCCTGTGCCAGAAGCGTATCTTCCTGAGACGGAGACTTCACCCACTCTACATAACTGAGAACTCGTTGCTCGTTCTGCTCAAATTCTTCGGGATTGATGAAGTAGTAATTCTCCATTTCGTCATCAGTGGGTTCGAATTCAGTGTTGGTAAATTTGGTTCCGCGGACAATGAGAGCACTAATGGTGTATTCCACATTTTGGAGCGTGAATTCTGTCCTCACTTCTTCTTCAGAAACATGAACGCCGGCTCGGAGTTCGTTGAATAGTTTTTGCCTTGGAAGATACTGTCTGACGTAGTCCTCAATTGGACGCCACTCATCGCCTTGCGGATTCCGTAGTGCTTCAAGATACTTGACCTGATCAAAGACGCCATTTGTTTGAAAGTCGGGGATAGTCTTGAGAGTTTGTGGGGGATTATTGATCAGTTCGTAATAGATCTCCTCGGCCGTTACATTAATTTTCCGATCTGCAATCTGTTGATTAATGATGGTCGCTTCGATCAGCTCGTTATAAATCCTTTCCCGCTCAAAATCGAGGCTTCGGTCGTCTACTTCGACTCCCTGGGTCCGTGCCTGCTCCATGCGGTGGTTCAGTTGATGGAAGAACAGATCTGGGGGAATAGCCTCGCCGTTGACGACCACAATAGCCTTCGAAATATCTACCCGACCGAACAGCTGATTAACAATATCCGCACCACCCACGAGACCGCCAACGGTCATGCTTCCGATAAAGAGAATCAGAAGAATCCACAGAATGATGTGCATTCTCGTCCGCATAGTGTTCATTAAACCCATAGATTCAGAATCCTTTCAAACTAACAAAAAAATGCCGCGAAATTTACCGAGATTGTCTACCTTCTCCAACTTTGTTCGACTACAGCTAAGGCCACTTCTCTTCCTGTAAAATATTTTGGAGTGAATTTGACAGAATTTACCAGTTTTGCGTCGCTCAACGATGCCATCGTTGATTGTCGCCGATGCTCCCGTCTTGTTGATTTCAGGGAAACGGTGGCAAAGAAGAAAAGGAAACAGTTCGAAAACTGGAACTATTGGGGCCGTCCGGTGCCGGGATATGGTGAGGAGACAGCGTCACTGTTGCTGACAGGCCTTGCGCCAGCTGCACACGGTGGTAATCGTACTGGTCGTGTTTTCACTGGCGATAAATCTGCCGACTTTCTCGTTCGGTGTCTACATGAGGTGGGCATCGCCAATCAGCCAAACTCAGATGCGATGGACGACGGTCTCATTCTAAAGAATACATACATGACGCCCGTTCTCAAGTGTGTTCCTCCGCAGGATAAACCGAAATCGCAAGAGCTTCACAACTGTGCCCCATTCCTCACCGCTGAGCTCTCGCTTCTATCGAACGTTACATGCATACTGGCGCTGGGGAAAATCGCTTTCGATGCATGCCTGAGATTTTTCAGGGGCCAATTCAAATTCCTGATGAAGGATTATCCTTTTGGCCATGGGAACGAATTCGTACTCGAAAACGGGATAATTCTTATTGGATCCTACCATCCCAGCCCGAGGAACGTGAACACTGGGCGACTCACAGAGGAGATGATGGTCGATCTTCTTAACCACGTTAAAGGGATAATCCATTGATAAGCCGTACGCTGATTATCATGTTGAGTGCATATTCCGTGTTACTCGGAGGGAAAGAGCTTTCGCTGGAGGATGTAACGGGAAGATCTCCTTTCGATGTCGCTTCACTCGGAAGAATCGTCTGGGTTCCCGGCGAGGATGCATACACATTTATTCATCGGACGAACGGTGCGAGATCGATCCGTCGGGTAGATCTTGTTTCCGGCGATACGTCTGTTTTCGTTGATGCCAGAAACCTCAGCTTCAATCAAAAGCTGCTTAATCCCTCCGGATACAGCTTGTCGAATGACGGCAGACGTTTGCTTATCCAGACTGATCGTAAAAAGATTTGGCGACGATCTCACTGGGGAAGTTACTGGATCTATGATATTAACAACGGAACTGTCACGCCCGTCGCCACCGATAACAGGCGTCTTAGAAATGTTAAGCTGTCTCCTGATGGGGAGATGGTTGCGTATGTGCGAGAAGATAACAATCTCTATACATTCCATATTGACCGGAATCGCGAACGGCAATTGACCCGAACGGGATCGGAAACTATTCTGAACGGGCATTTCGGTTGGGTGTACGAAGAAGAGTTTACCACCTATGACGCCTATCGGTGGTCTCCGGACAACAAGTTCATTGTTTACTGGGAGGAGAACCAGTCCCGCGTGCCTGTTTTCACCCTGATTAACGAGCTCCAACTCTATCCGGTCACGGAGAAGATTCGATATCCGAAGGCAGGCCAAACCAATCCCACCATGCGTATTGGAGTGGTGAAGGCGACGGGCGGTGCAACTCGATGGATGGATATCGGTGAAAACCGGGATATGTACTATCCGCGCATCTTCTGGAACGGCCCCGATCAACTCCTTGTCATGCGTATGCGGCGGCTCCAGAATCGATGGGATCTTTTGATGTGTGATCCAAAATCAGGGAAAAAGCGAGTTGGCCTTATGGAAATGGATCAGAAGGGGTGGGTTGAATTGCATGATAACTACCGTTTTACCGGAAATGATGAGATACTTTGGGTGTCCGAGCGAACTGGCTATCATCACCTCTACCGGCATAATTTGAAGGGAGAGGAGCTTGCTCGTCTTACTGGGGGCGAATGGGAAGTGAGCCGCATCGTCTACATGGATGAGGAGAAACGGGAAGTATTCTTTATGGCTAATGAGGCATCTGTACTTGAAAGCCATCTCTATAGGGTCTCCTTCGCCGGAGTAGGACTTGAGAGATTAACGCCGGAAGAAGGAACCCATTCGATCCAGTTTTCACCATCGGGAGACTTTTTCATTGATAGTTATTCTTCGGTTTCTCAACCACCCCGAATTGTGCTGAAGCGGCGGGATGGAAGTGAAGTGAGGGTCATTGGTGAAAAGGACAGGAAACAGTACGACGAGTACGATTGGTCGGAGCCGAAATTCATCAGGTTCACCACCCATGACGGTGAGGCGACACTTGATGGCATCGTGACACTACCGTGGGGATACAGGAAAGGCAAGAAATACCCTATGATCGTCTATGGTTACGGCATGCCTGGCACTCAGATCGTTCGGAATCGATGGAGTGAGTTATGGAACCAGTTTCTGGCGCAGGAAGGATTCATTGTATTTTCCATGGATGCTCGTGGTATGAGCGGCCGGGGTGAGGCCTTTAAAAATCTTAGTTATGGCGACATGAGTAGATACCTCGGAAGGGATCACGCCGCCGGCGTGGACTATATGGTGGCGGAGTGGGGAGCTGATTCGAAACGCGTAGGCGCATGGGGATGGAGCGGCGGCGGCTATTTCACCGGACTGATGCTGACGAAAAATGGGTCACGATTCAAGGCGGGGGTCTCCGTGGCGCCGGTTATGGATTTTCGACTCTATGACTCAATCTACACGGAACGGTTAATGGGGCTTCCACAAGAGAATAAAGCGGGCTACGATTCCACGTCTGTATTCTCGTATGTTGAAAATCTGACAGGACATCTCCTTGTGATCCATGCCACCGGTGATGACAATGTTCATTCCCAGAATACCACTCAGCTTGTGGAAAGATTTGTGAACGCCGGTAAGCCGCTGGAGGTGTTTTATTATCCCAACCGTGATCACGGCATCCGAAGCGGCAATGCGAGACTTCATCTTTATACCAAAATGTTTGACCACTTCCGGAGACATCTCCTGGATGAGTAGTCAGATTCTCAGTTCGGAGAGATAATAGCGGTCGAATGCTGCGAGGAGTGATTCCTGTCCGGAGTAGGGGGCGGGAGCATATTTTTTCGATTCGATTCCAAGCTGTGCCTGCTTACATATATTCCAGTCCTGCTGATTAGTCCTGTGCCAAAAATCGATGGCCTCCTGCGGATGGTATCCGTTCTCATCGCTAAGGGCGGGAGAGAAGAGCCACAGGCAATTAATGAAGGAGCAATCTGTCGTGACTGGCCAGACGGTGTGAACCATGACGTAGTCTGGGTGAAGACTGAGCAGCATATTGGGGAAGATGGAATAGTAGTAGACCCTATGCCTGTCATTTTCTGATAAATCTCCCAAGAGAGGTGCACAGAAATGGCCTGAGCCGGTGATACTCTCTTTCCCCGCCGCAATATCCATATAGCCACCAAGGAACGGTCCCTCAAAGAGGTCATTCCGGCCGCCGGTGAAGGGCGTTATCTCCGCCAGTTCAGGATGAATCATTGGGCAGTGGTAGCACTCGGAGTAGTTCTGAACAATCAGCTTCCAGTTGCAGTTGACCTTATAGTCGTGGCGGCCGTGCTCCACGAGTGAATTCATCTCCCAGTCGTCGAAACGGTTCAGTAGCGACTCGAAGGCCTGTTGGAACGGTTTGGGAGAATCGGAGAGATTGATGAAGAGAAAGCCCTCCCATTCAGCCAACGGAAGTGAATGAAGAGGGTAGTCATCCCTGGCGAAGCCCTCCACAGCTTCCATCAGGGGTGCCCCGATGAGCTTTCCCTGAAGATCGTAAGTCCAGCCGTGGTAGGGGCACTGGATCGATTTTGAGAAACGGCCCTGTTCATCGTTACAGAGACGCGTACCGCGGTGCCGGCAAACGTTGTAGAACGCGTTGATCTCGCCATCCGATGAACGAACCAGAATGACATTTTCCTTACCGACCGTGAGGGTGATGAAGTTCCCATCGCGCTCCAACTGATCAGCCCGTCCGGCACAGAGCCAGTTTTTCTGAAAGAGCCGTTCAAACTCCATCTCAAGAAGCTGCTTATTGGTATAATACTCTTGCGAGAGGGTACAAGCGTCCGCTTCCAGCGTTTCGGAAGTCTTGAGAAATTCAGTCACGCCTATTTTTCCTTCAAAATCTTCATTGCTACGTTGAAACTGCTGGTTCCGTGCAAGCCGCCTCCGGGATGTGTCCCCGGCCCGCACAGAAAGAGGTTCTCGATCGGTGTTGAATATTGGGCGGTGTCTATGGTGGGTCGCATGAAGAAGAATTGGTCAAGCATCATTTCACCGTGGTTGATGTTTCCTTCCGTCAGAGCAAATTTACTCTCGAGGTCCGTCGGTGTCAATAGATACTCCTCCTCAATGATATTGGAGATTCCGGGGGCGTGGTTTTCCAGTTGGGTAATTGCATTGTTCCGTAGTTCCTGCCGGAGCGTAATGCTGTCGCTTCCCCTAGAGTGGTATGGTATATACTGGATGGTGGCAGAGAGAACGTGTTTTCCCGCCGCCGCAAATGACTCCTCTCTGAGAGAAGGGATGGTGAATTCGATGCACGGCTTCTCAGAAACCTGACCATACTTGGCAGCGTCAGAGGCTTTTTCAAGGTAGCTGAGGCTCGGACTGAGCGACACCATGGATTTCAGAGCATTTTCATCAAGCGAAGTGAACCGAGGCAGCGATTTTAGTCCCAAATGTAGGCGGGCCGTGGCCCCGCGATACTTGATGTTTGCTAGTCTTCGATTGAAACGGGGAGCCAGATTCTGTTGTCCGACAAGTTGGAAGGTGGAGTGGGGAGTAAGTGATGATACGACAGTAGTCGAGGTTAGCTGTTCGCCTTCAGTTAGTGCAATGCCGGAGGCATCCCCGTTCTCAAGAATGATGGAACTCACCTCAGCTTCTGTTCGAATCTCAACTCCGGCGTTCTCAGCGGCGGACCGAAGCGAATCGGCAAGCATTCCCGTCCCCCCGGAGACAAACTGAACAGGACAGACGCTTCCGCTTCCGACATGGTGGTGTAGAAAATTGAAAGCTGTTCCCACCGCCATAGGACCTTGATTCAAGTGTCTGATACCTGCTGAAGCGAGTGTTCCCCGTAGCGGTTCGGACTCAAACCATTCATCAAGAAGTTCGATCATGGTCATGGGGAGGATTCTGAGAAGCTCCACCACACCTTCCCGGCCATGCTTTCGGACCGGTTTCAGGATTGGTTTCATAGAAAAAAAGGCAGACAAATCAAGGTCAGGGATAGGTGGAGGTGTTATTTTGTATAGAGGCGCAAGAAAATCTGTGAGCATGGAGATTTTGTTGCAGAAGGGGGGCCACCTTTCCGCGTCTCGTTCAGAGAATTGTGCGATAGAACGGCGCGTTCCATCCATATCAGAGGAAATCGAGAGTTCTTTTCCCACTGATTCCAGAGTGGTTACAGTGATGTTGGCACCCTCGAAACGGAGACCGTGATTCTCCAATTCCAGATCGGCGATAACAGAGCCGTTGAACCACGGGACGGAGTCGAGGACGGTATTGCACCGAAAACCGGGGGCAAATTCTTCCGTGGAGGCGAGACCACCCACCATTTCTCTTTTTTCGAAAAGGACCACTTTCTTTCCGGCCTTTCCGAGGATGGCGGACGTTGTGAGCCCGTTTACACCGCCACCGATGACAATACAGTCGTAGCTCTTCAACGCCACTCCTTCAAAATCTTCTTAGCCGCCATTTCGCCTGGGGCGCCGGTGATGCCACCACCGGGATGAGTTCCCGAACCGCACTGGTATAGCTTCCGGACGGGAGTGCGGTAATCGGCCCACTTTACCACGGGACGGAGAAAAAACAACTGCTGCAGAGACAGTTCGCCGTGAAAGATGTTCCCTTCCGTGAGCCCAAATTTTTTTTCAATATCCCATGGGGTCAGCACCTGCCGATGGAGAATAATATCCTTCATGTTGGGTGCAAACTGTGCCAGTACATTTACCACGGCATCACCAAAAGCTTCTCGCTTTCCGTCATCCCATCCTCCGGTGATGCTGTAAGGGGCATATTGTACGAAACACGACATGACATGCTTCCCCGGTGGCGCCATGTCAGGATCGAGAACGGATGGAATAACAATGTCGATGTAGGGCCGTTTCGAAAATGAGCCGTGCTTTGCGTCATCGTAGGCCCGCTCGATGTAATCGTAATCGGGAGAAATGGAGATGGCACCTCCAAGGTGAGGACCGTCTCCCGGAAGACTGGTGAAATCGGGAAGGCCGTCCAATGCGAGGTTCACTTTCCCGGAAGAGCCGCGAATCCTGAAATTTTTTACCGACTGAACAAAGTCGTCCGGGAGATCGGAAGCATCTACGAGATTTAGGAATGTTCGTTTGGGATCGAGGCCTGACACCACAACATCGGCCTGGAACTCGTCTCCGTTCTCCAGTGCCACGCCGGTGGCGCGGCCATTCCCGACAATAATCTTTCTGACGTCGGCCTCGGTCATGATCTCCGCCCCGAAGTGTTCGGCTGAGCGGGCAATGGCCATGCTCACCGCGCCGGTGCCGCCACGCTGAAATCCCCAAGCCCGGAAAACTCCATCTATGTTCCCCATGTAGTGGTGAAGCATCACGTAGGCCGAGCCGGGAGATCTTGGCCCCATGAAAGTACCTATAATTCCGCTAGCTGACATAGTCGCCTTCAGTGGCTCGAACTCGAACCATTCATCGAGAAAATCGGCGGAACTCATGGTCATCAGCTTTGTGAGCTGCTCAAACTTGTCGGAACCGATAGAGCGAAAGTGGCGGCCCAACTGCATGAGGGACCGAGTCCCGGAGAGGCCGAGTTTTGTGGGGTCGGGAGCAATAGTATTAAGGATTGGCCGAACTGCCATCCCGATCTGGCTCATGGTCTTTCCGAACCTGTCGTACGCTTCGGCATCACGTGGAGAATGTCGGTACAGTTCCCGACGCGTAAGATCGTGGTCGGCCCATCGGATGAGGTAATCGCCCTCAAGCGGTGTAAAGGTACTTTCGAGCGGAATAAGCTCAAGTCCAAACCTCGGAAGCTGGAGGTCGCGAATTATATTGGGCTTCAGCAGGCTTACCACGTAGGAGCAAACCGTAAACTTGAATCCCGGGAAGATCTCTTCAGTAACAGCCGCGCCGCCCAATACGTGCCGCCGTTCAAGTACAAGAACCTTCTTACCACCGCGAGCTAGATATGCGGCGGCAGTTAGACCATTATGGCCACCCCCAATGACGATGGCGTCGTATTTTCGGTTCATGGACATGACCGCTTCCTTTCTGGATTATAGAACGGTGTTTTCACCACGCGCGCTGGTGTGGTCTTGCGGAAATGTTCAACTTTTACTTCAAATTGAACTGGCGTTCCTTCTCGGGCGTACTTCGTCTTTAGATGGGCCAGAGCGATGTACTTCTTAAGGATCGGTGACCAGCATCCGCTGGTGGCATACCCCGCCTGTTCATTCCCGCTGTAGAGGGGGGTTGAGGTCCGCCACGCCATGCCCGGGAGTTGGGGAGGGAGGTCAACCTTACGGTAGAGGGTTTCCAACGGTTCCCACTCGATTTCAATCCCCTTCAGTTGCCATTCCGGCCCGTTCCGGTGTTCTTCTTCGAGTGCTTTCTTTCCAATAAAATTGTTCTTATTCAGTTTTACCGTCCAGCCTAGCCCAAGCTCGTAAGGGGATGACTTTCTCAGATCGATTGCTGCGTGCTGGGCCGAGATATAGTCCACGTCGAGAAGAATAAGAGCGGCTTCAATTCGGGCCATGTCCAGTGCGTGAAGGCCAGTGTGAGTGATGCCAAATTGCGCCCCCGCTTCCGTGAGTCTGTCCCAAAGCGGGAGAGCATTGTCTTGCGATGTCCACAGTTCATAACCGAGGTCGCCGGTGTAGCCGGTCCGGGAGATCACAACTGGAATGTCACCGATCCTCAGGTCAGTCAGCCAGAAAAATTTCAGACTATCAATATTTTCGTCGGCAACTGAGTTCAGGATCGCTCGCGAGTTTGGTCCCTGAAGGGCGAGGGAAGCTGTTGCTGTCGAATCTTCAAAAATATCCACCTCCAGCCCAGCGGAATTCTGGGTGAGCCACTCCATATTTGGCTCGGCGCTGGTGAGGCGAAAGCGGTTCTCCTCCAGACGCTGAATGGTGCCGTCGTCTATCTGTTTCCCATCCTCATCGCACCACGGAGTGTACATGACCTGGTGAACCTTACACAGGCGAATGTTACGCGTCACCAAACGGTCCAGAAAATGCTCGGCATCGGGCCCTTCGATGATGTATTTGTGAAGCGGCGTAATGTCCAAAAGGGCTGCCTTGGTACGTATAGAATAGTACTCGATGTCATGTGTGAGATCGTACGCCGTAGCGGAGAGGTATCCGGACCACCGCCGCCATTCCTGCGACTGGTTTAGGACGGACGTTCGCTCATGGAAGGGAGTTACTTTCAATGAAGTGGCTCCAGTAAACTGTGTCTGGACGGAGATGCTCATGGTTGAAACGGGTCACGAAATCTAACCGTGCATTGATCCCATCACAAAGAATAACTCCAAATTTCTGGAACATCATTCCTCCGTTTCGTACATTCTCGCCAACTCAAAGGAGATGAAGATATGCGAGTAATATACAGAGGCGATCTTGATGGCTGTGTTTCCGCGGCAATTTTGATGGAAGTGGGGCTTTGCGATTCATTGGAACAGGCTCATCCCAAAGATATGCAAGAAGGGAAGGTTGAGGTTACTGGTGAGGACATTATCTGCAATTTGCCGTACCATCCCAAATGCTACATGTGGTTCGATCATCACTCCAGTGAGATGAACCGTCCGGACATGCCAACGGACTTTAAAGGTCTCGTGGACATGGCGCCCAGCGCGGCGAATCTTGTCTACAAGTACTTCATTGATGAGCACCCTGAGATGAAGAAGTATGAGGGTCTGGTTCGGGATACTGATCTCGTAGATAGCGCAAACCTCACGCTTGAACAGGTGGCCAATCCGGAAGGAGCGATTCTTCTTGGCTTCCTCCTCGATCCGAGAACAGGGCTTGGCATGCAGCGTGATATGAATATCAGCAACTTTCAGTGGGTGTCGAGCGTGCCGGAGTTGTTGACAAAGTATTCCGTCGAAGAGATTTTGGCAATGTCGGACTCGGCCGAGAGGGTTGAACGATATAACGATATGCAGAAAGAGGCCGGTGAATTCTACAGCGCCAGTTCACACCTGGACGGAAACGTTATTGTTACCGACGTGCGCGGGAAAGATCTCCCGGCGGCAAACCGGTTCCTCATCTATACTCTGCCGGGACTGTCAGACGGAAATATCTCCGTGCGCATCGCCGATGGGAAAAAAGGTGAGTTTGACACCATTTCGGTTGCTCACTCCATTTTCAACAGAACTTCCTCTGTCGATTCTGGTGAGTTGTGCAAGGGCCACGGAGGCGGAGGTCACAAGGGCGCCGCCACGTGCCAGCCCGGTCTCGATAAAAGCGAGTCAGTTTTTCAGGAGATTATATCGGCCTGTAAGGAATAGAGCTCAGCCGCCTGCGATGGTCAGCGTGCCATCCCTCCGCTGCATTGGGAGATGGAGATAGTCTTCGGACATTTTCATGAGGTCGGTCCCAATAGACTCTAACAGTCCTTGTGGCATATCTGACTTAATCAGAATATAGGAGACGACACTGTACTTCTCTGGTGGAACGCTAGAACTGGTGAGATTCAGAGAAATCGTCCATGTCTCTCCGCATCAGTATCGATAAGTTCCTGTCCCAAACGAGCGGTTGATGTCCTTAATATGAACGACATTGCCTTCCGTGCTCACGACAAGTAGTCCCGTATAGACTATAGTCAATAAAAATAGACAGAGAAGGGTGAAAAAAGAAAACCCCGATATCGGGGTTTTCTTCAAGCCTGATCTTTAACTAAAAATCAGCGGCGGGGACGGGCTTCGTTCACCACGAGCTGACGTCCATCGGTCTCTTTGCCGTTTAGGTTTTCCATGGCGGCATTTCCGGCTTCATCAGAAGCCATCTCTACAAAACCGAAGCCACGCGAGCGGCCCGTGAATTTGTCCGTTATGATCTTCGCAGTCTGCACTTCGCCATGTTCGGCAAAGGTGTTCCGAAGATCGTCTTCGGACATATCATAATTCAGGTTTCCTACATAGAGGTTCATTGGTATCTCCTATTCGTTAATGAAAGTTTATCTTAAGATGAATTTTTTTGAGGAAAGTTATGATGAAAGGTGAGAAGGGGTTCAGAAAGGGAGAATGGTGCTAGAGTTGGTACTATACTTTTTTCGGACACCATAACTTACTGAAGAAACTGGTATTAGATGCAACATTTTTTTGGATCGTTGCTCTAAACAGAAAAATCGCACACCTGCTTGCTGTGGAGCCGATGGGGATCGAACCCACGACCTCGTGAATGCCATTCACGCGCTCTCCCATCTGAGCTACGGCCCCAATTTCAAAGAACCCAGTTCCGAAAACTAAATCAGCAGAATTTGAATCTATAGCCAAAGTAAACTTAATATGAGCACCATTTCAGCGCCAAATGATAACAGAGTGTGGGTGTTGACTTGCCATCAGAGCGACCTTAAATTTAAAACATGAAGAAAAAACAATTCTTTCTAGTTGTTGGTATGATTACTGCGGGACTCTCTTTCAGTGCCTGCTCGAAAACGTCTGCAAAGACTGGCACCGCCACGTTGATTGTGACAGGTAATGTTCACAGTCAGCTGGACCCCTGTGGGTGAAAACGCAATCCTACGGGCGGTCTGCCTCGTAAAGCCACGTTTGTTAACAATCTGAAAAAAGAAGGAGCCGATCCGGTTATCCTGGACGCCGGCAACCTATTTTTCGACAAACAGTATCCCACGGACTTAAACCTGAAGCAGTCGAAACTTCGGGCGGAAACGCTTGTGGACGGATTCAATATTATAGGATGTGACGCGTTCAACGTCGGCTCAAAAGATTTTGCCGCCGGCTTTGAGTTCCTTCAAAAGATGGAAGCGTCCTCCGACTTTCCCTTTATATCAGCCAATATTGTTGATAACTCTGGAAAACCTGTTTTCAAGACTTCAACAATCTTAAGAAGAGGGGGTTTCAGCTTCGGTGTGACCGGTGCGGCCGCATCGTTGCCCGAAGAAGTTTCTAAGGTCTCTCTTGCCGATGTGGAGACAACTGTTAATGGAGTGCTGGAAGACCTGGACACAAAAACAGATTTTCAAATTGTACTCTTCAACGGCACGTTTAAAGAGGCAGAAGCTTACCGCCCCAAGTTTGCTACCGCTGACTATATGTTCGTAAGCGGTGTGACCGACCTGCCTATCGGTAAGATGAAAAATCCAACCACGGGTCCGAGGATGTATCGTCTTGGAAAACAGGGTAAATCGCTGGCCTTTGTAACGATGAATGTAGAAACACCGGGAAAGACCCTTGCGGACATTACTGAGCTTAAACTGAGAGAAGAGTTCATGCAACGGCAGATTGAACGGATGAAACGGAGTGACCCGTCAAAAACGCTTGAGGAGTTGTATGCTGACGATCCCAAGCTACTCGAGCGTGCCAAACAGATCAAGGAAGCACTCGGGCAGATGCAGAGAGAACTTGCCAGTGCAGTCAATACGAGTCACTTTGATTTCTCGCCCATGGACAAATCACTTGATGACGATCCTCGAATGCTGGGAATTGTGTCGGAAACACTGATAGCTTGTGATCAGCTGGAAAAAGCTTCAGCTGGCGGGAAATCTACCGGCTCGTGAATTGAATACCAACTCAGCCACCGGCCAGATAACGATACTTCTGGCCATCTCTATTCTTTTCTCATTTGGTTTTAATGCGGTTCGGAGTGACGGACTCCCCTTGATCGCCTCTAAAAATATTGTTGAGGGGGGGCAGTCCGCAGCTGATTCGTTGCTTGCAGAATCGACCATGCTGTTCCAGCCTGTCATGATCGACCTCTCCATCGCTAAGGAGTTTTTTGACAGAGGTGTTCTTTTCGTGGACGCAAGGGATGAGAAGGAGTTTCGCGAGGGACATATCGCTGGAGCAAAGCTGGCCCCTGCCAACCCCGGTGAAATTCGTAGATGGGCATCGGAAGACGATCCAGTAGTAACCTATTGCGGTGGTGGAGAATGTGACTTGAGCATGAGCCTAGCGGTAGAGCTGATGGGAGAAGACTGGGCTTTCAGTCGGGTGTTTGTTTTTGACGGCGGTATGCCGGAATGGATCGGCGCAGAGTATCCCGTGGAGTAGTGACGTCGCTCCTGAAAAATCGGTGGGTTATCTTGATCTTCAGGATAGTGCTGGGTATGATTTTTATCTACGCAAGCCTTGAAAAAATTCGAGATCCTGGCGCTTTTGCTGGGAATATTCAGAATTATCAGTTTCTTCCATACTCACTGACAAACCTTCTTGCGATTTTGCTCCCGTGGGTTGAGCTCTATGTCGGTGCGTGCCTGATCCTTGGTGTGTTTGTTGATGGTGCGGCGTTACTATCAGCGGGAATGATGGTCATGTTCATTGTCGCTATAGGGCAGGCGATAGGCCGGGGCCTCGATATCGACTGCGGTTGCTTTAAGCAGGCAGATTCCTCATCCGTTGGGATCGATACAATTGCGAGAGATGTTGTCTGGCTCGCCATGTCGCTCCTTGTCTGGAATCGTCAGGAGAAAACATTGGAAATGTTTCCGAAACCCCGAGTTGACGACCCGGAAAAACAGGACTAAATTTCCCGGCGCATTTTCGCTATCATTCTTTTTGCGAGAGTAGCTCAGCTGGTAGAGCCCCACGTTGCCAACGTGGCTGTCGCGGGTTCGAATCCCGTCTCTCGCTCTCATTCCCATTTCAGGGGAATTTTCTATTTTTTGTTTATTCCTGAAACCCCTCGGTCATTGATGGATCCATGGGTAGATGTAGTTGTATCTTTGGGAGGTATTTCACAAATACATCAAAAACGTTCGTGAATTCCGTCTCTTCTACTTCAACCGAATGTGTAGCCTTGGAATCATCGGTCACCTCCGTATCTTGGAACTGATCGATATCGACGATTTTCAGGTAAATCTTTGCCATTTGTGCTCCTTTTAGGTTTTAATAGATTACATCCGATTGGTTAAATGTGTCAACTAGTAGCTGACGTTGAATAGATTATTGATTCCCAGTAAATTCCAAGCTTGTGGCGACGTACCCAAGCGGTCTAAGGGAGCGGTCTGCAAAACCGCGATTCATCGGTTCGAATCCGATCGTCGCCTCTATGAATAATTATTCAATGAATCTAATAATTGGAATTATTCTTTTTTCCTTTTCAGAAATCTTCACGGCACCTTCATCACCGAGAATAAATAAAAGACCTAATGTAGTTTTAATATTAACGGATGATCAAGGATACGGTGATCTTGCATGTCATGGTAACCCATTTCTCAAAACTCCCAATTTGGATGAATTATATAGTGAAAGCTTAAGATTTACGGATTTTCATGTTTCTCCTTTTTGTTCTCCGACAAGAGCTCAACTATTGACTGGTCGCTACCCATCGAGAACTGGTGTATGGCATTCAGTGAAAGGTAGATCCTTAATTCATCGTGATGAAATAACTAGTGCAGATATCTTCAGGTACAATGGATACAAAACAGCCATTTTTGGAAAGTGGCATCTTGGAGATAATTATCCATTTCGGCCTCAAGATAGAGGATTTGATGAGGTATTGGTACATGGAGGAGGTGGAATTGGTAATACCCCAGATTACTGGGCGAATGATTATTTTGATGATACTTATTATCACAATGGAAAACCTGAAAAATATAAAGGATACTGTACCGATATATGGTTTGAAGAAGGACTGAAGTTTATAGAGAAAAATAAAAATGAACAGTTTTTTGTTTATTTGGCAACAAATGCACCTCATTTACCATATGTTGTAGCTGAGAAATACAGAAAGATGTATCCCGGAATTGAAACTGGGCTGCAAGAATTTTACGGAATGATTACAAATATAGATGATAATATTGGAAGACTAAGA
>JAYZCL010000012.1:0-13378 GCA_036338335.1 Fidelibacterota bacterium | reverse complement strand
CCGCCGTTCTTGTAATATCGGGCTCCCGCTGTATTGACCACAAGCAGATCCAAGTGGCCATTATTATCGATATCAGCGAAGCGTGCGTCCAGATCTGCGCCGCTGTGTTTCACACCACTCTCTGATGCAATATCCGTGAATTCACCAAACTCCTGCCGAAGAAGGAAGATTCTGTTTTCCTCCCCATCCCATACGGAGTAGTAGATGTCCTGAACATTATCTCCATCAAAATCAGCTACGGCAACAACAGATATAGTAGCACTTGAACCGGCATGGTTCACTACATCAAGTCCCGATAGTGATGTTGCATCTGTGAAGCGGAGCGTCTTGAGGACCGTTGATTCATCTTCAACCCTTTGAGAAAGGTTTTCACTGAAATTCAAGATGGGAAAACCCGCGTTCGCCCCGCCTGGTCCTTTCAATTGGATTAGATCTGCCTGATATCTTGGCGTCACCTTCAGGACATTATGAACAATCCTGAATGAGCGCGAAGCTTTGGGATTGTCACCCAACTGCATTGCTTTCAGTGCCTCCCTCATGGGGCTGATTGCTTCTTTCGGTGGTTCGGGAATCTGCTGCACTAGCAATTCCATTTGCGCTAGCGCCGAATCCGTCAGCTGATCCATAAGAAGACTTTCGATGAGCTGCAACTTCGCCGGCACACTTGCCGGCTCTACATTCACCAGTCGGAGAAGGTATTTCGTCCGTTCGTTCTGAATTGATACATCGTCCGGTGCAAGATATCCCATCTTACTGTAGGCTTCTGCAAGGCGATAGAGGCTCCTTACATGATCTTGAGAGCTTTCCAAGGATTGCTGAAGGGCTTCCACCGCCTTGTGGTTCTTCCCGGCTGCTTCATATACCTCTGCCAAAATCAGCCTGACATCCGGATCTTCGGGCACCATTTCCACTGCCCGCTGTACATTCTCTTCCGCCGAATTGTATTCACCCTTCCGCATATACACAATCCCGAGATTGGCGTACCCCATAGCATCCTCAGGAGCGTGTTTTACAACTTTCAGGAATTCCTGCTCTGCTTCATCAAGCCTGTTCTCTTCAAGATAGGCAAGGCCGAGGTTACGAGCTTCCACCACATTGAAGAGTTCTCCAGCTCTCGGTTTTTCTTCCTTTTTCACACAGCCACCCAGAAAGAGCAAACATGTACAAAACGCAAGAAAGACTCTCATGTACATTCCTGTTTATACCTCTTGTTGATTGAAAGGACTAAGAAGTCGCGCGTACGAAATCAAAATCTACGTATAGCACCACGGAGATCGAACTTTAAATCGTCTGCTATCATCTTGAAATAATCCTTCCGCATGGATGTCATGGCCAAATCTAGCCATTCACCCAATGGATCCGTGCGCACCAATACTTCCCCCGTTAGTTTTATCGAATTTTCTTCCCGTCCTGCCATCGGTTCTCTCATCTTTGGCCTTGCCTCCAGAAGCAACCGGGTTTGAACAGCAGTAATGCCCATCTCCACTTCATCCTCCAGAGGTGACTGATCCTTCCACATTGTCTCATAATAAACCCTGGATGAATATTCCTCGTACCTGTTGACGGTATACGAATATCGATCCAACAGGCGATTAGCATAGTTATGAAAATTATAGGTTGATGCCTCCCCAATGGTTTCGATGTGACGATTGACCTTTCTAAGGCCTCCGGAAGAAGCGCACCCTCCAACGAAAAGAGAGAGCGCAACCCCAAAAATTAACTGCTTTCTATTCATTCTTTGCCGAAAAAAAGAGAGGGGCTTCTAAGCCCCTCTCTTAAAAAGAGCAAGACCCTCCGTTCAGGAAAGGCCTCTTCTTCCCGACAGGTTAACGAGGAACCTTAGGTCCGTGGTAAGATCTAGGAACCGCCGAATTGCCTGGGGCAGCATCGGTTCCACCGACACCACCGAAGGTATAGATTTCCTTCTGCAAAACACCAAGCTCCTTTGCAGGAACTGGATGATGAATGGCTGTCCCATTAGTCATATCACCCCATCCCCGGACATCATAGAACTCGATGCCAGCCCCTGTCTGGACAACTTCCATCATTTTGTTATACTTCAACATAGACCAAAGTGATCCCGGCGACACAGGACCATCAATCGGGCCCATCACATCGGATATACTGCCTACGGACGTTCCAACACTTGAGGGATAGCCTCCCAGGTCGGCATGGTATTTATCTATGATTGCAGCGGCCTCATCACCTTTGCCTTGGTGAAGAAGTGCTTCAGCATGCAGAAAATCCATTTCTGCAGAGGTCAAAATAGGAATCGGTGCTACATACCCTCCACCGGCAAAATCCTCATAGCGGTGATAGGAGTAACGTGAAAAATGATATGTGCCGCGGTTTGCCCTGAAAGGAGACGGTCCTCTCGCGCCAGCGTAAAGACCCTCATCTTCGAGGCCGTCGCCATCAGAATCTTCACCAGTTGTTACACGCTTATCACTGATTTCCATAAAGAATTCAGTTCTTGCCTGAACATCTGTAGCAAGCCAGTCCTTGTAACCATCAGACGCGTCAGCTCCGCCGATGAACTTGTAGTCCAAACGGGCCCAAGAACGGCCCCTGTCGTTATGGAACTCCTGGCCTGAGTGAATCCAGTTGTTATACCCATCTCCATGTGGCGCCAGCGATTCTGTAATGCCTTTGGAGACGTGGGTAATTACCTTGCCCCAATCTACGGCAGCACGTTCAACAGGATTCCTGGCAACCTGCGCCAAGTATCTTGCCGCAAAGGAATGTGCAAGTTTAGAGACATCCTCATTGGTGTGATCCAGTCCACTCCACCAGCTCTCCATAGTGAACGAATTTGCATCAGCAATACTGGCAGCCTCTTCAAGCTGAGAAATCGCAGCCGCCATTACTTCCGTATAAGGCTTCAGTTCCAGTTGGTCTGTATTCAAGTCAACCGTTTCATCAAAGATGAATGCTTTATCATAAAAGCACGCAAGAAGGCCGTGAGCCATTCCCTGAATGAGCTTGGCAAATGCTTTGGCACGTTCGTTGTCAGCACCATTCTCACCTATCAGCATACCGCCTTCGATGGCTCTCAGGCCATCATTGGCCGATGAAATAGCCCGATACATCCTATACCAATTGTTCTCAATGGCATAAGAATAAGTATGGCTCGTAGTGTTCGGTAAAGCAACCCTTGGCTCGGAGGAAGACTCTTTCATCAAAGCGTTTCCCCAGGAACAGGTCATCACATCCGACGAAACTAGGAGATGCTCGTATCCGCCATAATCATGAGCAGCAAAATAGCTGACAACGGATCCTTTAACGAGAGATTCCACATCCGCAGGGCTGGCCAGCGCACGAGATTCATCAGGCTGATTAATATTTGTCGTTTCCAGGAAGGATTCGTCTTGACATCCTGAAAAGACGAACACTACCGCCAGGACTGCCGCCGCAAAAGGCCTGTTTAGTATTCTGTTTGAGATCATGTGACTAACTCCTTACGCTCGATTAGAATTCAATTTCAAAAACACCAGAAACAGTTCTAAAGTTGGGATAACCGAACCCGTCATACCGGGCAATCACGGCGGAGCCCAAGTCGAAATCGCCGCTGCGACCCACCTCAGGATCGTAACCGGAGTAATCAGTCCAGGTTATCAAGTTACGCCCCACCACGCCTACAGACAGCTTGCTGATCGCACCGCCAAGAATATTTCCAAGCTGATTACGGTTAAGAGAGTATGTTACAGAAAGCTCTCTGAGCTTGAAAAAGGTGCCGTCCTCAACAAAATGGCTGTTAGTAGCGTCCACATCATAAAGTGTCGCATAATAGAGACCAGGTTTCTTCTCGCCTTCTGGCTTTCCGGCCTGATCCACAATTCCGAGTTTCAACTCTCGGAGACCCCACTGAACAGTGTTGGCATAGATATTTCCGCCGACTTGACCATCAACGAGGGCGTAAATATTAAGGCCACCAAATGAAAGGCTGTTGGAAATACCCACATCAAAGTCGGCCAGTGTTTCGCCGAGCTTCATAAAGGTGCTTCCTTCCTCATCCAACTGCTTGATCGGGATTCCCCATTTATAGCCGTCAGGACTAGTGGTGCCCCAGAGCTCTTTTCCTATACCATCTTTCCAACTGTTTCCTGAGCCGACCCAGACAACGTAGCCATCATCGTTGGTATCAAACTCACTTCCGGAACTACCCGAAGGAAGATCCGCCACATCTTCAACCCACTTGGCACCGTAAATAGCACCCATCGATTCACCTTCTGAAATATAAAAGGGATCGCGTGTGTATGGTGCAATATCAAGTTTCGTAATCTCTGATTTCAGCTGAGAGTAATAGGTAAGGCCCATTTCCCAGCTGAAACTGGGTGTGTTGACCAACGATGCGTTGAACTCAAGTTCAATAGACTCATTCTCCAGTGTCCCCGCATTCTGCCACTGGTTACCATAGCCGTAGTAACCTGCCAACGGAACATAGAGAATCTGATTTTCCGTGACGGCCGATACATAGGTACCCGACATGCTAAACCTGTCCATAAGAGTAAAATCAAACCCCATCTCTGTTTCGGTCTGAAACTCAGGTATCAGAGACTTATTGCCGAGATTGCCCTTGGAGGCTACCCCCCCGGAAACATTCCAAGTTTCAAACCGGGCGGTGAAGCGGGGTCTGGACCCTGCCGTCCCGGAAGTGAACCGGAGCTTAAATTCATCAAACATTGGCAGGAACCAGAATGGTTCTTCAGAAATCCGATAAGCCACAGCAAACCTGCTGTAGTTGTGCCACCGGTCATCAGGACCGAACAGCGAACTGCCCTCATTCCTGAAAAAGAAATCCGCAATATACTTATCGGCATAGTCTAACATGACACCACCCATATTGCTAATCCCGGTTACTTCCGACTGCCAGGAAGAAAGAGTACGTTTTTCAGCATTCGTGTTGCTCAGATTTCTCACGCCACCAACGGCGAAGTCGCGACCGTCAGCGTCAAACCCATCATACTTGGCTTGCTCATAAAGTGTTGAGGCTGTCAGTTTGGCTGTTAAGTCCCCGAAACTTCTGGTAGCCATAAACCTGATATCACCATTGAGCCCCATATCATAGGAGGTTGTTTTTATGTATCTACCATCTACGTTGGTGCCCGCATAGTTTATATTGATAAACCCAATTGGGTAATGTGAATCGTAGTTTCGGTTAGACCTGTCATAGCTGAGGCTAGCGGTCACATTCGCCCAATCAAGGGGTGACCATCTGAGACTCATGCTCGTCATAACCCGCCGCCTGAAGTCATCCCTGTCATTGTAGCGCAGGAAATAGAGCGGATTCTCCTCCACAGAATTAGGATCAGGGCGAATATAGAGACGTTCGGTGGCTGGATCGACCATTGTAAGGTCGGCATCTGGAGCCATGAAAGTGATGGCGTAAAAACCGCCAAAAGTGCTGGAAACAATGTCGCGCTCCGTCTGGCTGACCAGAGATGTAAAGGAGACATCAAGAGTGTTCCGGAAGCTATGATCAATATTCAGACGGACATTCTGCCTGGAAAGACCGCTGATGTCCGAAAGAATTCCCTGCTGAGTCATGTTGCCAATAGCCACAGCAAAATTGGTGTTGTCCATGTTGCGACTAACTGTTACCGTTTGGCTGTTTTGATCATTTGTTGAGAAAAAGCGCCTCATCTGGTCGTACCCACCAGAAGGGAGACTTGTCTTTGAATCTCCCACCTCGCCGGTGGCAACATATTTGTAATCGTTATCATAAAATTCGATTCCTGCTACAGGTGTACCATCAGATTTTTTAAAAACATCAGACGTTCTGCCAACTGCTCTAGGATCAATGACATTGCCATCAGAATCAACATAATCGCCTGAACTATTCTGTAGATAGGCATGTGATCTGTTCACTCCCAACGTATTCGGCAGATCGTTTCTGCCAAACTCACTGCGGAACCGAATCTTAGTTTGGTTCTGTGCCAAAGTGTTGCCACGTTTTGTCTTAATCTGGATAACACCGTTGGCAGCACGGGCGCCGTACATTGAAGCGCCGGCGGCCCCTTTTACAACTTCTATACTTTCAATATCATCCCCAGGTATATCCGCAAGGGGAGATCCACTTACCGATGGGTCAACAACAACACCATCGATAATATAAAGAGGGTCCTGAGAGCGGCCGGATGCGTTGATACTGGTTGGGCCTCTAAGCAGAACAGAAGGTGAATCACCGGGTTGGCCTCCGCCCTGGACAACTTTCACGCCGGCAATTTTCCCGTAAAGGGCTGACGCCGGAGATGTTGCAGGAACTCGTTCCAAAGCTTCGCCTGTGATTTGCCCCGTTGATAGGGGAGATTTTACTCTGGGAGTTCCGTCGACGAGCCCCGTTACTACTACCGCATCCATCTGAAGGACGTCTTCATCTAGTGAAAAATCTTGGGTGATGGTTCCGGCCGAGAGGGTAACTGTTACCGTCTGGGTCCGGTACCCGATGAAGCGGGCCGTCAGCTTAGCGGACTGACCAGAGGCCGATGCTGTGAAACTGTAGTTACCGTCCACATCTGTTGCACCGCCATAATTTGTCAGCTCCACGACCACGTTTGCGCCGGGTAGAGCATCGCCTGTATTCGCATCCGTAATGCGACCCGAGATGACAGCGTCCTGCGCCGACAGACTGGCTACAAGAAAAACTGTCACCAAAAATGCTGCTAGCAATCGAGATTGTTTCATGTTCGACTCCTTATTCGAAAGTTTCGAGTTATGCACAAGTTCCACAGAACAAGGCATTTTACTCACTTTGGCGGGAATTTAGGCCTACTTGGAGCGATGACAAGGATTTTTTTGCTTTTTTTTACCTTTCTCCGTCAAGACTGTCGTCGAGAAATCTCGAGAACGGTTTTTGAGCACATTTTCCTTTCTACAACGGCTATAGATTCTTCTAGCACTGCTTATCTCAACACGGTACGGTACCAAATTTGAAACAAATTATTCACGATATTTTTCGTTGTCTGTTTATTTTGGTTAGTTTTTTCAAATGTGATTAATTGTCTAACAAATAAGTTCCTTTTAACACTGAAAAACCCCTTTTCGACCAATAAGCAACTTCGGGCTCCTGGCCTTTGGCTCCCTGGATCGAAGCACATCCTATTTCACCGTTCCTATTCAGAGCCACCATCTTATCATCGAAGTTGACTTTCTCACTACCGCCATTAATATCGATAATTCTCTGGCACACAGCCTCACAGGCCTCCTGCGGTGACTTTCCAGCGCGCATCTGTTCTACACCATAGAATGACCCGCAGGAGCGGAGCAGTTCTTCGCCTCTGCCCGTTGCACCCATGGCACCTACTTCATTGTCCACGTAAAGACCAGCACCGATAATAGGCGAATCACCGATCCGGCCTGGAATTTTCCACGATAGACCACTAGTGGTGGTAATGCCCGCCATATCACCTACGCTGTCCATCGCAAGCACATTGATTGTTCCCGTTGTTCGCTCCATGTTGTAATCACCGTCTTTCGGTGGAAACCAATCATCTTCTTCAGAAAGATTCTCTTTCCACTGAAGCCATAGTTTTCTTGATTTCTCCGTCAGCAGGTTTTCGACTTTGAGGCCGTGGGCGACGGCAAAGTCTTGTGCTCCTTTACCAACAATGTGGATATGGTCTGTTCTCTCCATCACCAACCGTGCCACTGAACAGGGTGTCTTGATTCCTTCAAGCGCCGCCACTGAACCGCAGTTATGGGTGGGGCCATACATAATAGAGGCGTCCAACTGAACTACTCCCCGCTCGTTGGGAAGACCCCCGTAGCCAACGGAAGTGTCTTCAGGATCGAGTTCGGTTATGTTGGCTGATTTTTCCACAGCATCAAGAAGAGAGCCCTTTGAAGAAAGAATATCCCACCCAGGCTTCAACACTTTGCGCCCCCAGCTTTCTCCTCTGCTACACATAATAATGGGGTTGTTTTTCCGGGGTGCTAACTTCGGCGTCATCGCCCCTTTTCCCATCACAGGCAATGAGACCCCCAATACCGATAGTCTTTTGACAAAGTTTCTTCTGTTAATCATTGCATTTTTCCTTCCTTGATCGTGTGGATATCCATTTTTGAAATTTAGCAGCAGTCCTGTGAGGTTATTGTTTCACTTTTTTCTAAGTATCTTTCCAGACATAACATTAGTGAATTCCCCATACCGAACCGCCGCAGCGCCATTCACAAACACATGAACCATGCCCTCCGAGAGTTGGTGAGGTGAGGTGTATGTGGCTGTCGTTCTGATCTTTTCCGGATTGAAAATGAGGATATCCGCAACAGCACCTTCCCTTAAAACTCCGCGGTCAGTCATTCCATATACCTCTGCCGGCAAGGATGTCATGCTTCGGATGGCCATTGGCAAGTCTAGCACAGTTTCTTTAATGACATATCTTTCAATCTTCTTCGAAAAAGCACCGTAAGATCGAGGATGGGGCACGCCTTCCATCCATGGAACAAGCCCCCCATCAGATGCGGTCATTGTCCACGGCTGTCTCATGAATTCTCGAATATCCTCACCTTTCATATTGAAAGAAACTATCCCAACATATCCCTTAACGAGCAACTTCAAGGCAGCCTCTATGGGGGACAAACTCCATGCTCTTGCCACTTCATGAAGCCTTTGTCCTTCCAGTCGCGGATCAAAATTGACTCGCCTAAACTGTATTCTCTTCGGCCCCCCTCGCCGGGCAAGATTTTCCATCATTGCCATTTTAATCCTGTCCTTCTGTGCCGGATTTTCAAGGCGTGCAAGGAGTGAATCATTTCCGCCAGCTTGAGCCCATCGCGGAACTAACGCTGCCGCTAGCCCCGTGGCAGAAGCTGTGTAAGGATATTGATCGGCATATACTTTTATGCCTTCTTTCCGTGCTATTTGAATCCGTGCGATGATTTCTTCGGACTGGCCCCACACAGGTGGTCCCAACGCTTTGATGTGGGTGATCACAACCGGAAGGTGTGCTTGCCTCCCTACTTCGATGACCTCTTCCACTGCGGCCAAGAGTCCAACAGAATAATTCGACTCATCTCGGATGTGGCTCTGATACACGCCGCCAAATTCTGACGTAATGCTTGCTAAGTCAATAATCTCTTCTGGTTTAGCATAGTTGCCCGGTGCATAGAAGGTACCAGATGAAAGCCCCCATGCGCCTGCACGCATAGCTCGTCTTACTATACGACCCATCGCCTTCTGTTCCATCGGTGTCGGGTTTTTTGAAGTGGCGCCCACTACCTTTCTCCTTGCTGAACCGTGGGATATAAACTGAGCCACGTTAACACCAAGGCCATGTTTGCGAAGAGCACGCCTCTGGGTCGTAAGGTTCGTGGGTCCACCTCCATCGGGATTGACAAAAACAGTGGTGATTCCTTGTGCAAGAAGTGGCCTTCCATGGCTCAATTCTTTGCTGGCCAGGCCAGGCCCTGCATGACTGTGGGTGTCTATGAAGCCCGGCGCAACAATGAGCCCTTTGGCTTCTATCTCCTGCCTACCCCGCTCCGAGCCAAGATCCCCAATTGCGGCAATCCTGCCTCGATGAAGCGCTAAATCTCCATGAAGCCAGTTGCTCCCTATCCCATCGAGGAGATTTCCATTTCGGATAATAACATCATATCGATTGGCACCTTGAAGAGTCGTGTCCCACAAGACAAAAATCGAGACTGAAAAAACTAAACTGAGAGATCTAAATAGAGCGCTTTGCCAATGAAGAAATATCATCCCCGGCTATGCCATTTTTCCAAAACTCTTTTTTCTTTATTTCTGGCCAGTCCTGCTTTAGGGTTGCTCCTTCGCTCTTGCGGGAGAGTCTCCCACCAGTCAAGAGTGGCTCTTGCTGTTTCGGCTAACGGCCGGAAGGTTAAGCCGGCGGTAACAGCTCTGTTATTGTTAAATGACGAAAATCCGTCGCGCTTTCCACCTGAAGGCATCCAAGCTGTCATCTCACGCCAAGGCGCCACGTCGTTTTCGGCAAGAAAATCTTGATCCACCCATGTGAATGATACTGATTTGCTTACCACCGCTCTGACGCCGTAAAGCATTTCTGCCATGCTGTACGGCGCTTGTGGTCCTACCGCGCTGTAGGTCCCGGAAGCGCGCTCTTCGATCAACCGAATATTGAACTCTGCTAGGTCTTTCACATCTATGTATTGCGTTGCTTGGTCTGGGTAGCCTGGTGCAAGGACTTCCCCGCCTTCGGCAATTCTTACTGGCCAATAGGTCCAGCGATCCGTTCTATCTCCAGGTCCTACAATCAGGTGGGGGCGGACAATAATGGCGCCTTTCCCGAATGCCTTGCGAGTTACATCTTCTGAGAGCGCCTTCAAGGCACCGTAATACTTCATGTCCTCTACTGTAGGATCTTCGGTAGTAGCCACGGGATCATCTTCCGTCAAGCCTTTCTTCTCAAAACTTGCGTGCACAGAAAGGGTCGACGTAAAAAGATATGTCTCCACGTTTCCCTTCAATATGTCCGTAGTCTGTTTCACCCACCGTGGATAAGTAGCGGAATTATCAATAACGGCGTCCCACTTTCTTCCTTCCAAAGCTTTGAGGTTGTCATGGCGGTCTCCGATCAAGTTTTCTACATGCTGAAACAAACCTTTATTGATTGTTGGCTCAGTTCTTCCTCGAGTAAACGTAGAAATCTTGTGCCCTCTATCAAGAGCATGCTTGATTTGATGAGGTCCCAGAAAGGCCGTGCCGCCCAAAATGAGGATATGGAGCGGCATGGGTGCCGAAGAAAGGTTTCTTGATTCGGCACCTCGCATAGCATTGAGTCCAAGCCCTATGCCAGCTGATGTCACCATCCCAGATTTGAGAAATTTCCTTCTGGATGAAGTCATAACATTCTTTCTAGGTATTGCAGTCTCCCCCTTAACGCGCGATATAGTTATCCAGCCATGCAAGAATGCGTGGGGACACATCCATCAGTAATTTTGGCTCGCGCGGCCCGTGGGGGGTTCTTGGGTAGACAATCATTTCTGTTTCAATCCCACGCCTCTTTAAGGCCACATAAAACTCCTGCCCTTGCGTGAATGGAACACGCAGATCATTCGACCCATGGATTACCTGCGTCGGGGTTGTTACGTTTCCGACACGATAAATGGCTGAGTGTTTTTCGTATGTTTCGTAGTCTTCCCAAAATTCTGCCCCCATGTGTGCCGTGAGATAATCCGGAATGTCTGTCGTGGTAACCATGCTGACAAGATTGGGAAGTCCGGCCCCCATGCTCGCGGCTTTGAAGCGACCAGTTCGTGTCACCAGAAAGGAGGTCATGTATCCTCCGTAGCTCCATCCCATAGCAGCCATCCTTTCCGGGTCGGCAACCCCCATTTCAATAACCTTGTCAACTCCACTCATTATGTCCTCGTAATCGCCGAAACCCCAGTCTTTAAAATTTGCGTAGCGGAATTCTTTCCCGTACCCGGTGCTTCCCCTCGGGTTAGGTCTAAGCACAGCATAGCCTTTTTCCGCGAAATACTGGATCACATAGATACTAGGACTTCCGGTAAATGTTTCAGTAAAGACTCCGGCAGGGCCACCGTGTATAATCAATGCAAGAGGATATTGCTTACCTTTTTCATACCCTGACGGATAAGTCAACAATCCTTCTATCGCGAGGCCGTCCTTTGATTCCCAGTTCAACCGTTCAGTATTAGTGATGTCTGGCCACTCCATACCTCTGTTAAACGATGAAAGCGCCTTCGGGCTGAATTTCTGCAGATCGCTCACATATAACTCCGAGGGCTTTTCGGTTGACTGTCCAACAAAGGCTATCTGTTTTTCATCGGGACTAAGAATCGGATTAGAAATAACACCATCGTAAGACGTCAGTCCTGAAATCTTTTTCCCTTTCACATCCAGTCTATAAATCTGGGTTCTTGTTCCTTCATAGTCTGAGGTGTAAACATGTTTCCCATCATTAGACCACTGGAGAATTCCTGGGGCACCTCTTACACCAACACTACGGTTCGGTGTTTCAGCAAGTTTCTTTGGTTTGCCCCCCTTTGCTTGGACTACAAAGCAGTCGCCCAATCCAATCCGTTCTGTAGTTCCTCCATCTGATGAGAATGCGACTATTCTGCCGTCTGGAGAGAAAATAGGGTCGGCGTCCACACCAGGCCAATCGACCAAGGTCTTGATGGATTCTTCTGCAACAGTTACGATAGAGACGTCTCCTGTAATTGATCTACTATTGAATGTCGGTTCCTCGCTGTGAGAAAAAACAATTTTCCGGCTGTCTGGACTCCAGTTTAATGCATTGACTGTAAAGTTTCCGGAAGTGATCTTATTTGCCTCCGCTGTGTCAATCTTTGATGTAAACGCTTTTATATAAATGTGATTGTTCTTGAAATTTTTATCAACAAGAATGACATCACGCTTTTCTTTCTCTTCCGTCTCTTCCTCTTCGCTCTTTGGATCTTTCATAACGATCGCAATCTGTTTCCCATCCGGCGACCACCTAAAATCACTTACGCTTTCTTTCTGATAAGAAAACTGCCATGCTTCTCCTCCAGCGGTTCGCATAATCCAAACCTGTGTCTTCTCATCTACGTTTCTAGCAAAAGCAATATATTCCCCATCGGGAGAAAACTGCGGTCTTGATGATGATTTTTCACCAAAAGTGTACTGGATTGGTGACTTCCGCTTTGATAGTTTTACAACCCAAATCTGATTCAAGTATTCCGATTTCTCTCCTTGGGTCACCGCCTCTCTAACTGAAAATGCAATAGCATCGCCTGATGGCGAAAACGCAAGCTGGGAAATACTTTTCATGCGGATGCTCACCTCGGGTGACCACTCATTAGGCGTTTCAGCTTCAACAATAACCCACGTCAGAAACACCACAACTATACGTTTATTCCACAACATAACTATTTCTCCTTATTCAAAGCGGCTCAACATGGTTGTTTTCCATAAATTTCTTCAGTCTTTGTATTTATTAATCCATCCCATAATGTGCATCATCTTGCTAATGTGGTGGCTCGGTCGAACTGAGATTCCGTGCGGTTCATCGGGAACCCGAACCAACACCGATTCTACACCCAACATCTGGAGAGCGGAATAGTATTGCTCAGAATCGGGCATGGGAGTACGGTAATCGGCTTCTCCGGTCAATACCATTGTAGGGGTAGTTACATTCTTAACCACTGAAAGCAGTGATTTGCTCTCATATTTCTCAACGTGGTCCCAAGGCATGCCTGGAAACCAATACTTCGCTGTCCAGGGAATGTCGCTGTACAGAACAAAGCTGTACCAATTGATCACCGGATAAACGGTCACTGCCGCCTTGAAACGTGTTGTTCTGCCAATCATCCAGCAGGTTAGGACTCCGCCTCCTGAGCCGCCTGTGACAAATAGATTGCCTTCATCAATATATCCCTTCTTAATTGCCGC
>JAYZCL010000011.1:0-114889 GCA_036338335.1 Fidelibacterota bacterium | reverse complement strand
ACCATGGTCCACGGAAACACCCCGGAGATTACCCCCGTACCCGGCCTGGTGACTTTGCCATTTCTCTGCTGGTACTACTGGGCCATGTCATGAAAGCAGACAAAAAACTGCTGAAATCCGAGCTGACATTTGTGAAAGGCTTCCTGACGCAGAATTTCGGGGCACAGAATTCCCGGGACCTAATGATGGTATTCAAAGACATTCTCAAGCAGGAATATCCCCTCCAGGAGGTCTGCCATCAGATCAAGAAAGAGATGGACCATGCGGCGAGATTGGAGCTAGTTCATGGCCTGTTCGGACTGGCCCACGCCGATGGGCATCTCCACCCGAAGGAAGATGAAGCCATCAGGAGGATCTGCGGTTATATCGGCGTTTACCCAGCAGATTTCGATTCCATGCGGGCCATGTACGTTCAGCAAGCCGCTGCCGCCTATACCATCCTTGAGATAGATCCCTCGATCAGTGACGATCAAGTCAAACGGGCCTACAGAAAGATGGCAGCCAAATTCCACCCTGATAAGGTGGCTCACCTTGGAGATGAGTTCGGCAAACTGGCCGAAGAAAAATTCAAGGCGGTGAATGAAGCTTATGGGAAAATAAAGAAAGAGCGGGGAATGAAATGAATAGCTTCATAGTTCTTCTCACATTGTTCATCATGAGTTGTACGCACCAAAAAGTCACTCAACCACCGGCTGAAATAGAGAATCTGATTAACAAATATGTGACCGCATGGAGCAATGGATGGGAACACGTAAGAATCAGTGAAGGAAATGTTTTGGTTAAAATGAACTTTACAAGACACTTGAAAGATGGCATCATAATGGGCAATTCAAAAAGAACAGCATCTTATGTTGTGCGTGGAGATCGTAACAGCGCTTTCAAGATTTTTTCTGTTATTCACCATGCGCTCGTAACAGAATGAAATACCTCTACCCAACGGGCATTTCTTGGTGGCGCAATTTTCGGAAACGCGTCCGGATTCCTGCTCTCAACAGTAAGGAAAGAATCCGTCCTAAGACCCATGCCTGAGAAAGCCGGCCAGTTCCCGTTCACTCGGGGGATTTATCCCAATATGTACCGGGAGAGACTGTGGACCATGCGCCAGTACGCCGGCTTCACTTCTGCTGAAGAGTCCAACCGGCGTTATCGGTACCTTCTTGAACAGGGGGTGACGGGGCTTTCAATCGCCTTTGACCTTCCGACGCAAATGGGATATGATTCGGACCACGCCATGTCCGAGGGGGAGGTCGGCCGTGTTGGTGTTCCCATTGCCACTATTGAAGATATGGAAATGCTTCTTCGGGGGATTCCTCTAGGAGAGGTTTCCATCTCCATGACAATCAACTCCACTGCTGCGATTCTTCTGGCGTTTTACTCTGTCGTGGCTGAGGAGAGCGGCGTTGCTCCTGACTCGCTCCGCGGTACTGTCCAGAACGACATTTTGAAGGAGTATGTCTCCCGGGGTACTCACATCTTCCCGCCAGAAGCGAGCCTGCGCATTGTGACCGACATTTTTGAGCATTGCCACCGGAAGATGCCGAAATGGAACACGATTTCGGTCTCGGGCTATCATATCCGTGAGGCCGGAACCACTGCCGCACAGGAGCTCGCTTTTACCTTTTGCAACGGCATCGCCTATGTGGAAGCTGCGGTGAAGCGGGGACTTCGTGTGGACGACTTGGGACCACAAATTTCGTTCTTTTTCAACGCTCAAATGAACTTTTTCGAGGAAATCGCAAAGTTCCGAGCGGCGAGGCGATTGTGGGCCAAGATCATGAAAGAGCGGTTCGGGGCGAAACATGAAAAATCGATGATGTGCCGTTTTCACGTCCAGACCGCGGGCTCTTCATTGGCAGCGCGGCAGATTGACAACAACGTTTCCCGGACAGCATTTGAGGCGCTAGCGGCCGTTCTCGGTGGTGCCCAGTCCATTCATACCAACGCCCGCGACGAGGCGCTGGCCCTGCCGACAGAAAAGTCGGCCCGTCTCGCCCTTCGAACACAGCAACTCATCGCTCATGAGATAGGCGTTACCGAAACGGTGGATCCCCTTGGAGGGTCGTGGTACGTGGAGCAGGAGACGGACCGGCTGGAGGAAGAGGCCTTCGAGATCATTGCCGAAGTGGATGCGCTTGGCGGCGCCGTGGCGGCCATCGAAACGGGATACATCCAGGATTCTATCGTTCGGAGCGCTTACGAATTCCAGAAAGGGGTTGACTCGGGCGAGAGAGTCATCGTGGGAGTAAACCAGTTCGAACGCAATGAAGCAGAGGAGATCGAACTTCAGGAGATCGACCAAGAGTCTGTATCGGCCCAGCTTGATAGGCTGGAAGCGTTCCGAAAGAAGCGAAATCGATCCGAAGTCGAACAGACACTTTCATCACTGACAGCGGACGCGGAAGGAGATGAAGTCCTGATGCCGGCTATCATCGAATGTGCGAGAGCCCGGTGTACGTTGGGAGAGATTACCGACGCTCTTCGGTTCGCATTTGGGGAGTACCGTACGCCCTAAGAAAAATGTTGACACAAAGGGGTGCCTCAGTATATCTTGAGCCTCGTCCCATAGGAAAAATCCTTAAAAGACAGTTAGAATTCGCGGGAACTGAGTCCTGGGTATGGACGTAGAAACTCTGATAACCGGTTTCCAGAATGGAGAAAAGAAAAATGAAATTCAGTAAGCTATTGATTGGTTCCTTTGCCGTAATGATGCTCGTAGTATCGTGTGGTAAACAGACCGCACCTTCGGTGTCGCCGGAGGATACACGCGGTATTAATGTTGCCGATCAGGCAACAGACAGAATGGGCCTGGACCAGAACGACAGTGAGATCATTATTGAGACAGAAGAGAGCGGCCCCTCCGTAGACCTCACTGCTTCCGTCGCTGAAGTCTCTGAACCGCCTGTAGTGAGCAGTGACATCACCCTGACCGATTGGGACACCTACATGATCGTCCCAGGTGATTTCCTCTTCAAGATCGCGAAAGAAGAATACGGTAATTTCCGCAGATGGCGTGAGATCTACGCTTGGAATGAAGAAAAGATTGGTGCCAATCCCAACCTCATCTACCCCTACCACTATCTCACTTTAAAGCGGGACAACAAGGTTGAAGAGTTCAAGCCCGGTTTTTCAGAATATGAAGTGAATTCAGGTGAGACACTCTGGGATATTGCCGATAAACTTTACGGCGATCCCATTGCGTGGATCATTCTCTATCTCGATAATACTGACCGGTTGAATGGAAACAGCAATTTCCTTGATCCAGGTATGACGCTTCAGGTGAGGGACAATATCAATCCCAAGGCCTGACCGAAAACGGGTTACTAAATTTTCTAATAGCCGTTGGTTCGCCAGCGGCTTTTTTATTTAAGTTCGAGCCATGGCGATGCTCTTCCCCCAACTAATCAAAGCTAATCTCCAGACGAAATGGATGGGCCGCAAGATCGAATACTACCAGCGACTCGAATCGACCAACCTTGAGGCATTCGAGCTCATCGATGAGGGCGAGCCCGCTGATGGCACAGTGGTTATCACCGATCTGCAGCTTCAGGGAAGAGGGCGGCGGGGGCGGTCGTGGTTCTCCTCGCCGGGGAAGGCGGTGACGTTCTCTGTCATCCTACGGCCGGAACTGTTAACGGAGCGGAGCAGTCTACTCTCCCTCGCTGCGGGCGTGGCTGTGGCTGAAGCGGTGGAAAAGTTCGGTCTCTCCCCCGCCCTCAAGTGGCCAAACGACATTCGCCTTTCTGGCAGGAAGTGCGGCGGCATCCTTGTGGAAACACGACTCCACGGTAGAGACGTAGCGTGCGCGGTGCTCGGTATCGGTGTCAATGTGAACGAACGGGTGGAAGAGCTTCCGGAAGAACTCCGAACAACCGCCACCACACTTTCAGCGGAAAAAGGCGTCCCGCTTCAGCGGGAACTTGTTGTAGCTTGGACGCTCAACCGATTGGAGCCACTCATCGATGAACTGAACAGAGTAAACAGCGAAGTGGTCCGCTCGGCGTGGTTGAAGCGGTGCGATCACCTTAATCAGGCCGTCAAACTCACCCAAGACGGCGAAGAAAGACACGGTAAATTCTCAGGCATCACCGAAAACGGCTCAGCGGTGATTGAAACGGAGAACGGAGTGATCACTCTTAGCGGAGACGAGATCTCACTCGGTACTTAGCCCTACCGGCCGTAGATCAGAAGCGGTACACCCCATAATATTCTATCGGGGAAAAATTCCCCCATATCCCCATTAGTAAATTGTAAAGTTCCGCCCTCGGAACTTATTCGAACGCAGGCAGCCCCGTGATCTTCTGGCCCAGGATGAGGGTGTGCATCTCATGCGTCCCTTCATAGGTGTAGACCGTCTCAAGATTGGACATGTGGCGCATGGGGGAGTAGTCGTCTGTGATGCCGTTGGCGCCGAGAATTTCCCGTGAGGTCCGGGCCACATCTCGCGCCATGGCGACATTGGCCCGTTTCGCCATGGACACCTGGTTGAAGTCCATGGTGTCATCATCTTTCATCCTCCCCAGACGTAGGGCTAGGAGTTGGGCTTCGGTAATTTGTGTCAGCGTCTCCGCCAGCTTCGCCTGCGTCATCTGGTAACCGGCGATAGGCCGGGAGAACTGTTTCCGCTGCGTGCTGTATTCCACCGCTGTTTCGTAACAGTCAACGGCGGCGCCGATGACACCCCAGGCAATGCCGTAACGCGCCTGCGTCAGACATGATAGCGGCCCCTTCAATCCTTCAATACCGGGGAGTCGGGCCGAATCGGGAAGGCACACGTTTTCCATCACTATTTCGGAGGTGTCACTCGCCCGAAGACTTAGTTTACCGTGCTGTACCGGCGCCGAGAACCCTTCTGTTCCTTTTTCAATGAGGAAGCCCCGGATAACGTCATCGTCATCCTTCGCCCATACCACCGCCACATCGGCCATGGAGCCATTGGTGATCCACATCTTTGAACCGTTGATAATCCAGTCGTCGCCATCCCGGGAGGCTCTCGTCACCATGCCGCCGGGGTTGGAGCCGAAGTTCGGTTCAGTAAGACCGAAGCACCCCACCACTTCGCCGGCGCCAAGTTTCGGGAGCCAGTGCGCTTTCTGCTCATCTGAACCGTAGGTGTGGATAGGGTACATCACCAGCGCCCCCTGCACGGAGGCGAAGGAGCGGAGGCCGGAGTCGCCTCTTTCCAGTTCATGCATGATAAGGCCATAAGCAACTGAGCTGACGGAAGCGCCACCAGACTTTTCTGGCAGGGTCGAACCGAGAAAACCAAGTTCCCCCAGCTGGGGTATCACATCCATGGGGAACGTCCCGGTATGGTAATGTTCGTTGATGATAGGCCTGAATTCGTTAGTGACAAATTCGTTGGCGGTCTTCTGAACGAGCAGCTCCTCCTCCGTGAGCTGGCTGGAGATGTCGTAAAAGTCAGGGCCAATGTACTTCATATCAGAGCAAAATTACCGCTGACACACTTCGCGGACAGTCTCTTTTTCAAAATGCGGCTTCATGCAGTAACAAGTCGCCGCTGTTCAGGAATGCCCATGGAAATGACAAATGGATCTTCTGCCTGCCGGTTAAGGAACGAAGTTTTCGAATCGATGTCGAGCCAGTTCTCCTGGATCAGCACATGCCCCACGGCTCCCCCCAGCGGATTCCCCGGGCCGAGAAGGACTACCCTGTCAGTACAGAACTCTTTCACCATTACTGCAACGGCGGCAGAAAAGTCGAATGTCTCTGTCACCTGGTAACCGAGGGTATAATCCCTTAGCGCAGTGATCGAAGCAGAGTGGGGCCGCCAGACTGTTCCCCGACCATCAATAAGAGGAACCGACGGCTGGCGGAAAAGTGTTTCCGGGAGAAGGTCAAAGGCACAAGAAGAAATCTCTGCCATCAGGGGCGTGTGAAAGGCACCGTTGTAGGGAATCCTGAAAGGATCGTCGTCAATTGACGGGAGCATTTTCTCCAGTTCGTTCAGCCCTTTCTCTTCCCCGCCTATGACTGCGTAGCCTCCATAACGAATGGAATAATAAACGGACTTCCCGGCCGATTCCAGAGCCTCGTCTAACAACCGTTCTCTTTCGGGATCACGCCGCCACTCACTGTCCACTAAAGGAGTAATCAGCTGCCCCCCCACGAGGCCGTCTTTCATCATGGCACCCATGGTCTGGAGGAGCGTATAATCCCTCCCATCAGCCAGTGCGCCACCTAGCCCCAGCGCCGTGTACCACCCCATGGAGTTCCCGGTGATGGCGACGATCTCGTAGCGGTCCCTGTCGATGGAAAGAAAGTCCATCAGCCCACAGGCGTAGATGAGGACAGAAGCGTGTTCCCCCGGAAGGTGCGTTGAAGCGTGAAAAGGAGAGTTGTCCAGTTCACTGAGGGTGGGGAGACCGTTCCCTCGCCGCTGGGCGTCCAATCGGACAAGGTCGTCCCCTAAATCGCCTCTGGCCAGATAGCCCTGCGTATCACGTGTGTAGCCCCCTCGGCCGGGGCAGATGACGGCAATCCGTTCCTTCAAGTCACCATCTCCAGCGCGGCGGCAAGAATAGTCTCTTTAGTGGGAAGTATGGCTGTGGCAGCCTCCCCGAGCGGGATGAAGCAGTCCTCGGCAGCGTGCAGCTTTATGGCCGGACGATGAGTGCACCCCTGAGCGAACAGCCCCACCAGCGCCTCGCCCATGGAGCCGGTGCGACGGCACTCCTCCACGATGAGAATGTTGGGGCACTTCCCCAACGACTTTACAAGGCCCTCTTCATTCAGCGGCGCAAGCCATCGAAGGTCGATGATCCTGCATTTCTTACGATGCTTCTTTTCCAGAACATCCGCCGCCTTCCGGGAGAGGTAGGCCCCGTTGCCATAGGTAACTATAGTGAGGTTTCGGCCCGTTCCGTGTATGGTGAACTCTCCCAATTCAATCTCCTTATCGGGATCGGGGTAAGCGAAGCTCCAGCCACGGTCTCCCTGATTATGAAGGTCTTTTGTCATATAGAGGGCTATCGGCTCTATAAAGACGCTGATGCGGCCGTTTTCATGCGCCTCCCGAGCGACGGTCCAGAGCATTCTCGCTGCATCGGCGCCGTTGGACGGACAGGCGATAATGATGCCCGGTATGTCCCTGAAAACCGCAAGGGAATTGTCGTTATGAAAATGCCCTCCGAAACCTTTCTGGTACGCCAATCCCGGAACACGGAGGATCACGGGATTGACAAACTTCCCCAGTGAGAAAAAGGAGAGTGTTGCAGCCTCACCTCTGAGCTGGTCTTCTGCATTGTGGAAATAGGCGAGAAACTGAATCTCGGCGATGGGGAGAAAACCGTTGTGAGCCATCCCGATCGCAGTGCCAATAATGGACGTCTCATCCAGCATCGAATCGAAGACGCGCCTGGGACCAAACTTTTCCTGAAGCCCGGCGGTAACATGGTAAACGCCCCCCTTCCTCCCCACATCCTCACCGAACGCCACAGCGCCCTGATAACGGGCCAGAATATCGGTGAGGGCGTAGTTGATCAGCTTCGCCATGTGTTGGGGTTCACCAAGACGGGAGAACTCGTTTCCAAAAATTCGTTTCCTCTTTTCCTTTTGAATCATCGGCATTGCTGTCTTCGCTCCCTTTGGAGGGAGAATAGTCGTTATTACATCCGCAGCGGTGGACAGCTTGGGCCGGCCGGAAGCGTGTTCGAAAACCGCCCCCACCTGCCGCCGGAGGGATTCATAGAGCAACGCCATCTCCTCACCACTCATGATGTTCCTTTTCCGGATGATCCGGGCCGAGTGGAGCAGAGGATCGTTCGCCTCTGCCGCTTCAATCTTTTCAAGAGAGTGGTAGGTGCTCTGAATGTCCGAACCGGCGTGCCCCAGAAGGCGGACCGTCTTCATTCGGAGGAAAAGCGGCTTCCGCCGCTTCCGAACCGCCTTCTCGGCCACTGTCGTTTTCTCCAAAAGATCGATGAGGTGGAGACCGTCACACTCAACATACTGTAGGCCGGTGCGGCGGCCGTAGACGCTCTCGATCCAGTTTGATGGTGTCTTCACCGAAATGCCTAGACCGTTATCCTCACAGATGAAAATGATGGGCACAGGAATACCGTGGTGGCTGGCCCAGAGAGCCGTATTGATGGCGGAAAGGGCTGCGGCTTGGTTCAGGCTGGCGTCACCGAAACTGCAGACGATAATGCCGTCATCGGGCAGAATTCGATCTTCAAGATTCAGTGCTGCCGCACGATCAATACTAATGGCCGCCCCCACTGCTTTCGGCAGATGGGAGGCGATGGTACTGGTTTGGGGCGGCATGGACATTTCGGCACTCCCGAACACCTTGTGCCGCCCACCGGTGATGGGATCTTCAGAAGAAGAGACAAAGGAGAGAGCGAGATCGTAGAAGGGTGTTGTACCGGGAATCTGTCGGGCACGTTCGAGGAAAAAAGCGGCACTGCGATAGTGAAGAAATGCCATGTCGTTTGGGCGAAGCAGTCTCCCGAAAACGGCATTCCCTTCATGGCCCGAACTGCCGATGGTGTAGAAACAGGCGTTCTTATCCTTCATTTCACGGGCTTTGAGATCGAAATGGCGGCTGATTATCTGGGACTCAAAGAGAGCCGCCAACACATCATCGTCAGGCTGATGGCCAGGCTCGGCGGAAAGGCGGGAAGAGGGGAAACGACCCCTCGTAACAGCGGCCGCAAAGTTTTGATCAACAATTTTGGCGCGGTTGAATTTCACTTTACCAGAAGATCGCAGAATCAGCGATCAGTAATGGTCAAACCACTTTTCCTCGATAGGGGGCCACTCATCAGCTTCACCCTGATCAGCCCTCTCTTCCCAGTTCCGCTTGCCGCTCCAGCTGTCGATGGCTATAGCATAGACCGATGTCTGCTTCAGCTCATCCTCTGTGATGGGCCTATAGTCTTTCCCCGATTTCATCTCGCCGAAATACTTGTCCAGAAGACCCTGAAGATAATCCCTCTTTTCATCGTGATCGTTCAAGACTCGAATCGCCCCAAAGGCGACCACACTTTCGTACTGAATGCTTTTTTCCAGCGGGATGTTTGATGGGAGAAGCCGTCCCGACCTAAACGCCTCAAAGCAAACTTCTGAATGCATCTGGCTGTTTGCCCGGATACGTCCGATTGCGTTCGAATGAAAATAGATCTCATGCTTCTCAGGACTGTACCAGAAAGTAGAAGGGTTAATGAACGGTTGCTCTCCCCATCGAGTGGCAATGTGGCCTATCTGGACGTTAGTGAGAAACTGTACGATCCAGTCATCATCCATCACATTCTTAGCACGATGTTGCTTGTTGATTGGTGTGACAGACGGATCGTATTTCTTGAGCTTATCCTGTTTCATCCCGAAACCGTGTGGTGAACCTCGATGGGAGAATATAGAACAGTCCCCGCCGTTCCGCCAACAGGTGAGCTTCCACCTCAGATAAGTCCGTGATCTGCAAAAAATAGATATCGTTCCAGGCAATTATATTATAATGTGGCCATGCAGAGAGACCTCGATGATGGTGGCCGCCTCATTCAGTTTTTTTGTGATGGCAAGATCGTCCTCATTAGAGTTGGGAATGCCATTTAAATGGTTGTGTACGAAAATCACCGCCACCGGCTTGTAATTTTTCCGTGGCGTCCCCAAGATCAGGAGAAACTCTATAATTTCATAATCGTATCCCTCCAAACCTCCCTCAAAAAACATTCCCTCAATTCCTAGTGATGGCCCTCAGATTCGCCTTAACGGCCATTCCGGTTGCCTTCCATATGTCCCTCCTTTAATACTCGGCTATGACCTCATTCTTGCCAATTTATCCCTGAACTCGCGCATCTCTCGGACGTTGCCTGTTTCAATCTCCCCCGATTCCCACTTCAATCGAAAATCAGACTCCTCATCCTGTCCGCCCTGATTCTGATAGAGTTTGAACAGTTTGCCATCCTCCCTCGGCTTGTTCTCATGGAGCGTTGCGGTAATACCATATGCAACATCTTCAAGCACATCGTCAATCACCCTGTCGGGCAAGCGCCGCTCCAAAAGGCCCTGTTCAACGTGGGAAAATCTCAGTCCGTTCACAACATAGTCCTGATAGGCTTCCCAGGCAATAGGCGCCACTTGCTTCACAAAAGTCGCCATGGCATCAGAATAGACACGAATCTCGTACTGGGCGTGCGAATCGGAACGGAGGCCGATGAAATGGAGCAGGTTGTGAAGATCATTCTTCCAGTACCATTCGGTGTAGAGATTTACCGGCAAAACCGCACGGGCGAGCTCTCGGGCAAGACCTTCGTCATTCATGTCCTGGTACATCTCAAAGCTCCGTTTAGAGATCTCCCTGAAGTAGTCCTGAACCTTTTTCTTCATGTCCTCCGACACCTCGCCGCTCCTTCCCTGCTTGTTCAGGGCACTCTGAAACTGGATGTGCTCTGTGTCGGGAATGTAGAACTCATCCCTCGCTTCTGAGTATCGTAGCGAATACTCATTAATGTTTGCCGTTCGATGTCGCACCCACTGTCGTGCAACGAAGATGGGCATCTTGGCGTGGAATTTGAACTCCACCATCTCAAAAGGGGTGGTGTGGCGGTGGCGCATGAGGTACCGAATGAGACCCCTGTCCTGACTCAATTTTCGTGTCCCTTTGCCGTAGCTCACTCTCGCCGCCTGTACAATGGCGTAATCCCCCCCCATGGAGTCCACCAGACGTACGAACCCCTTGTCTAAACAGGGGATGGTATCTTGGGGTAAGTTGCTCATCTTAAGACAGAGATCATAGAGGAAACCAAAGTTTTCGATTCTGGAAATTGGTAAACAAACCGTTTGATTCCATTCTTAAGCATTATTTCATTTAAGTTTATCAGAGTCCCAGATGTAAGCCTGGCCCCAGTTCACGTTGAATCTCGATAAACATCTAAATAACTTTCTCACGATAACCTACTTATTTCCGCCAAAATCTGCTAAATCGTGATATCTACGCCCTCTGTGATCTCTGGGGTTAAAACAGCCAGGGTCTTCTTCACCGCTTTCGGATTCCCCGCAACGAGCCCCGGTGAGAAGAGTGTATTCTCATTATTATACGTTACCTCTTTTCCGTTCAGGTCAATCATGCTCCCGCCAGCTTCATTAACGATGCAGTGGCCGGCACAGACATCCCATTCATTCTTGGGACGAAGGGTTGCAAAAATGTCCGCCTTCGCTGCCGCCGTAAGCCCCAGTTTGTAGGCAACACTTCCGACGCCAATCAGTTCTCTGAACTGATTGTTAAAAGGCTTCCACAAGCCATCTCGCGTTTCTGTCCTGCTATTCAGGATTACCATAGTGGAAGGATCGGTCTCTTGGGAACAGGTGATTGGCTCACCATTGAGCTTCGCCCCTTCACCTTTTGTGGCACAAAAAAGTTCTTCCTTTTCCGGATTGTAAAGGATGCCCATGATAGGTATATGGTCTTCCACAAGGGCAACACTCACCACCCACATTGGGACTTTTTCAATGTACTCTTTCGTGCCATCAAGGGGGTCGACAACCCAGACACGTTCTTTCAGCATCCGGTTCGGTGAATCTTTCGTCTCCTCGGAAAGCCAACCGTACTCTGGGAATTCGCCGGAAAGGACCTTCTTGAGGTAATCATCTGATGCCCGGTCCGCATCCGTGACTGGATTCGACCCAGAATACATTGGAGAGGTTCCCTTGTCATCCACCGTATAATCGGCATGATAGAAATCGAGGAGGATTTTCCCCGCCTCAAGGGTGGCGTTTTTGGCAGCGTCGAGTTCTCGATTCATGTGTCAAAATTAGAAAAGAGTCTGAACAAAGGAGAGTCAAATCTGGAGGTGGGAGCAGGAGATTCGGAGGCTAACGCTGCCACCGCCTTTCCCAACAATGATTCTCACCTTATTGCAAGATTTTTTCGATGATTTAACAGGTTTAAATGAGGAGAATCTGGACGATTAGCTGGACTGTCTCACACTAAAATAGCAAGATCCTGGGTGAGAAAAATACCATCCGCATACCGAGGATGCGGGATACATTGCCCTCGTTTCGGTGAGTGAAATTCCCGTATTCTTCTCAACATCGAGTAATTTCCAGATTGTATCCTTCTCTTCGTGTCCGGGGCAAGCAGGATATCCTGGCGCCGGTCGAATGCCCCTGTATCTTTCATTGATCAATTCTTCATTTTTCAACGATTCGTCTGAAGCGTACCCCCAGAATTCTGTCCGTACGCGCTCGTGGAGTCGCTCTGCGAAAGCCTCCGCCAGTCGGTCCGCCAACACCTTGACCATAATAGCACTGTAGTCGTCATTCTCCGCTTCAAACGCCTCTGCCAGTTCATCCACGCCGTGCCCCGCTGTGACAGCGAAAAGACCCAGCCAATCATCGTCAGGCGCAATGAAATCCGCCAGACTGTAGTTTGTTGCACTCCTGCCTTTGTCCACCAGCTGGCGCGGGAAGCAAAACTCTGCATCACCCACAAAAACAACCTCATCTTCAGCCCAAGCTGGGAGAATGCCCGCCGCCCCCTTCGCCGTGATTAGTCCTTCAGTCACAATTCTTCCAAGCATCGCTTGGCCGTCCTCGAATAGTTTTGCCGCCTCAGCACCGTACTTCTCACTTTCGAGGATCGCTGGATATTTTCCCTTCAGTTCCCACGCATGGAAAAAGGGCGACCAGTCGATGTAGCCGACCAGTTCCTCAAAGGGATAATCACTGAAAATCTTTGTCTCTTGGCTCTTTGGTCTTGGAATTTGATACTGACTCCAATCGCAACTGAACTTGCATTTTCGCGCTTCCTCGATGGTTAGCTTTTTTATCTTTCTCCCCTCACTACGCTTCTGACGAATGTTGCGGTATTCGCTCCGGTGCTTTTTGACAAAAGCCCCTTTCTCAGTAGCGTTCATCAGTTTGCTCACCACACCGATGCATCGGGAGGCGTCCAGTACATGAATGGTGGGGCCCGAGTATTTCTCCTCAATCTTCACAGCCGTATGCGTCCTAGACGTTGTAGCGCCGCCAATGAGGAGAGGCACGTCAAACTCCAACCTTTCCATCTCTTTCGCTACATGAACCATCTCATCGAGACTTGGCGTAATGAGTCCGGAGAGGCCAATGATGTCCGCATTCTGATCCTTCGCCATGCTGAGAATCTTGTCTGACGGCACCATCACACCGAGGTCAATCACATCATAGCCATTACAGCCTAGGACGACACCGACGATATTCTTGCCGATGTCGTGGACATCACCCTTAACGGTAGCAAGGACGATCTTGCCGTTCGATCGGCCTGTAAGTCCCAATTCACTTTTCTCTTTCTCAATGAACGGCACAAGATAACCTACCGCCTTCTTCATCACTCTCGCTGATTTCACTACCTGCGGAAGGAACATTCTTCCGGAGCCAAATAAGTCACCCACCACATTCATGCCGTCCATAAGGGGGCCTTCAATCACTTCGATAGACCGATCGAAGTTCCGGCGGGCTTCCTCAGTGTCCTCTTCCACAAAGTCCACAACTCCCTCCACAAGGGCATGCTGGAGCCGTTCCTCAATGGATGCCTCTCTCCAGGCGAGATCAACTTCCCGCTTTTTCCCAGCGCCCTGAAAAGTCTCCGCCAACTCCACCAGCCGGTCAGTGGCATCTTCTCGGCGGTTGAACAGCACGTCCTCGATAGCATCCCGTAGGGTCGCATCAATGTCATCGTAGATCGCAAGCTGCCCGGCATTGACAATTCCCATATCCATCCCCGCCTGGATGGCGTGATAGAGGAACGCCGAATGCATCACCTCTCGAACGGCATTGTTCCCTCTAAAGGAAAATGAAAGGTTGCTTACACCGCCGCTCACATGGATGCCAGGAAGCGTCTCCTTCAAAATCCGGGCCGCCTCGATGTAAGCGAGCGTATACTCATTGTGTTCCTCAATCCCCGTCGCAACAGCGAAAATGTTCGGATCAAAGATGATGTCCTCCGCCGAAAGCCTAACTTTTTCCGTAAGCAGGCGATAGGCCCGCTGACATATCTCCACTTTTCTTTCGGTAGTGTCGGCCTGTCCGGTTTCATCGAATGCCATCACAACCACCGCGGCGCCGTACTTTCGAATCAGGGACGCCTGCTCCAAAAACGGCTCTTCTCCTTCCTTGAGAGAAATAGAATTAACGATTCCCTTCCCCTGAATATTCTTGAGCCCCGTCTCGATCACCGACCATTTCGAAGAGTCAACCATTATGGGCACTCTGGAGATATCCGGCTCTGAAGCAATAAGCCGGAGAAATTTCTCCATGGCTGCCTCCGAATCGAGGAGCCCCTCATCCATATTGACGTCGATCACCTGTGCGCCGCCCTCAATCTGTTGTCTCGCCACCGAAAGGGCTTCTTCGTAGCTGTCTTCAGAGATGAGTCTCCTAAATCTCGCCGAGCCGGTGACGTTCGTCCGTTCGCCAATGTTTATGAAATTTGAGTCCGGTCGGATGGTGATAGGCTCAAGACCACTCAGCCGTGTCAGAGGATCGACAGCGGGAATTTCCCTCGGGGAAACCCCCTGTAACCTTTCGGCCAGAGCGACAATATGCTCAGGCGTGGTGCCGCAGCAACCACCGACGATATTCACCAAGCCACTGTCTGCAAACTCGCCGACGATTTGCGCCATCCATTCCGGCGTTTCGTCGTACTCCCCGAATTCGTTTGGGAGGCCAGCGTTTGGATAGACGGAGACAAAGGTATCCGCCACCGTACTGAGGGCGTCGAGGAAAGGCCGGACCTGTTCCGCACCAAGAGCACAGTTGAGACCAACAGAGAACAGATCAGCGTGCCGCACTGAGTGCCAGAACGCCTCCACAGTCTGCCCAGAAAGCGTCCTTCCGCTGGCATCAGTAATGGTGCCGGATACCATAACCGGAATATCTTCGGTCCTCTCCTCCAACAATGTCCTGATGGCGAACAAGGCTGCCTTGCAGTTGAGTGTGTCAAAAACGGTCTCCACCAGCAGGATGTGGGATCCGCCATCAAGGAGCCCCTTTGCTTGCTCACCGTAGGCCTGTACCAATGCATCAAAAGTGACATTCCTAAAACCGGGATCATCTACATCGGGAGACAGGGAAGCCGTTCTGTTCGTTGGACCCAGGGCGCCGCAGACAAACCGCGGTTTATCGGTGAACTTGTCCGCCGCCTTACGGGAAATCTCGGCAGACCTCCGGTTGATCTCATACACCAAATCTTCCGTCCCGTAATCGGACTGACTAATGGCGTTAGCGCTAAAGGTGTTCGTCTCAATCAGATCGGCCCCTGCCTCGAGGTATGTGGTGTGAATTTCCTCTACCACATCGGGGCGCGTCAGGCTGAGAATATCGTTGTTCCCCTTTAAATCGGAGGGGTGATCTTTCAACTTTTCGCCGCGGAAATCGGCCTCCTCCAGTTTGTAGGACTGGAGCATCGTACCCATGGCACCATCAAGGATGAGGATTCTGTTACTGACTATATCTCTAATCATCTTCACAACAAAAAAGCCCCTGTGCTTCTCGGGGCTGTGAGCCTTTTTAGCACCTTTCTTTAGTGTCGCGGCAATATGGCGCAAATCACGACTGACAAAGTTTACGCCCCTTTTTCGTCCAAAAAGAACAATTTTCATCCTTGAACAAAAACCTTTCGTAAGGGCAGTTTTCGGCTTATTTTTGTATATCGAGGGAGACTCTGGAAGGTTCCTAGCGATTTTTTGACATAAGTGTTTTCGAATTTGCCAAAAGGCATCGATTTCAATAGAAAAAGAGTTCTTTTTTTATCCTTCCTAAACAACCCTCCCTCAAGGTCCACCGAGGTGGCCAACAGAAGAAAATGATGCATAGTGAGATAGCCGCTTGCGGGAACGGCACCTAGAGGTTCACTGCGTCCCATAGCGATAGCTGACTCCAGAGCTCGGTTCCGCCCGGCTCACGTCAGCGGATAAGCAGAAGGGAGACCCTTATGCGTAAAGAAATTCTCGTCAGCGAAACCGTCAGCGAAAGACGGATCGCCCTGCAGGAAGATGGCGTCCTGACTGAGTTCTATGTTGAAAAACCCGATGAAATGGGAATGGTCGGGAATATTTATAAAGGGAAGGTGGAGAATGTCCTCCCGGGAATGCAGGCTGCCTTTGTTGATATCGGTCAGGACATTAATGCATTCCTTCCGTTTTCAGAGATCAACAACCCCGAATACCTCAAGGAAGCGTCAACCTCCGAAGAGGAGGATGACGAACCAAGAAACAAACGGCACGGAAAGAGTTCGCGGAACGGGAAACCGGTGCCTCAAAAAGATATCGAGGTTGAACTACAAAAGGATCAAGAAATACTGATTCAGGTTATTAAGGAACCTTTCTCTGGTAAAGGTCCCCGAGTCACTACAAACCTTGCCATACCAGGCCATCTCGTTGTCCTGATCCCTAACGCCAATTTTATTGGTATATCGAAGAAGATTTGGGACAAATATGAAAAACGCCGCCTGCGAAAACTGATCCGGGGCTTCCTCCCAGATGATGTCGGAGTGATTGTTCGGACGGAATCTGAGGGGAAGAGTGATACCATAATCAAGAAGGATTTCGATATTCTCCTCAAACAGTGGCGCACACTCGAACGGAAGGCTGACAGCACGGAGGCGCCAAACATAATTTTCGAGGATATTGAGACAGTCTCTACCGTGATTCGAGATTTATTAAGCAACGATATCAACAAGTTCCTCATCGACTCTCGGAAGCTCCACCGGCAGACACACAACTATATGCAGAATGTCGCCCCGGAAATGACCTCCCGCCTTGAACTTTACAGAGGGAAAACACCCCTCTTCACTCACTGCAAGATTGACGAGCAAGTGTCGAAATCCCTTCGAAGGCATGTCTGGTTGAAAAGCGGGGCTTACATCATTATTGAACATACGGAAGCGATGGTTGTGATCGATGTGAACAGCGGCCGTTTTCTCGGGAAAGGGAACCACGAAGCGAACTCACTGAAGATCAACCTCGAAGCAGCCAAGGCGGTAGCACAACAGCTGCGGCTCCGCGACATCGGCGGACTCATTGTTATCGACTTCATCGACTTGCAGGATGAGGCCAACAAGAAAAAGGTCTTCAACCAACTACGCCGAGAGTTGAAAAAGGATCGGGCCAAGGTGGCCGTCTCCCCTATCAGCGAATTCGGCCTCCTTGAGATGACGCGCCAGCGGGTCCGGCTTTCTCTGAGGGATTCACTCAGCGATGTCTGTCCAACATGCAATGGGAGCGGAAGAATTCTGTCAAAAGATGCCGTTATCAGCGAGATTGATAGCTGGATCAGAAACTTCAGAACTAAACGACGGGACCGGCGACTAACTCTAAAGCTTCATCCGGAAATGGCAGAGTATCTTGAGGAGTCGAAGAAAAGGATAATGCGAAAATTTATGTGGAAAAATTTTGTCCACATCACCGTTGCTTCTGACGAGACGATGGGGCCGAGTGAATACCGGTTCTTTTCCCGTCAAAACGGGGCTGAGGTTACAAAGGAAGTATAACTTGACTCGTTAGTCTATGAGGAAATAACTTTCTTGGTTTAAAAAGTTGGGTAAAACAAATGTACGCAATTGTAGATATTTCGGGGAAGCAGTTCCGGGCCGAGGAAGGCCTTGAGCTGAAAGTCCCCCATCAGCAACAAGAAGAAGGCAATAAAGTTTCTTTTGATCGCGTCCTGCTCATGGATGACGGTACCGCTATAAGCGTTGGGCAACCGACTGTTTCCGGATCCACTGTAGAAGCTACCATCCTTGAGCACGGCCGAGACAGAAAAGTCCCTGTCTTCAAGAAGAAACGTCGAAAAGGCTATCGTGTGAAAAATACACACCGTCAGGAGTTCACCGTGATCCGTGTGGAAAGCATAAAGACCGGCACCTCAAAAAAGAAATCCCCGAAGAAGGCTGAAGAAGCCGTCGAAGAAGGAGAATAGTTATGGCCCATAAAAAGGGTATGGGAAGTACTAAGAACGGTCGCGATAGTCAGTCGAAGCGGCTCGGCGTGAAGGCCGCTGACGGTCAATTTGTGACGGCTGGTTCTATCATCGTACGTCAACGCGGCACCCGGATTCACCCTGGGGTGAATGTCGGAATCGGCGGAGACGACACCCTCTTCGCTAAGGCTGACGGGACTATTAAGTTTTCCCGAAAAGGACAGAGCCGGAAGATCGTCAGCGTTCTTGACTGAATAGCTCCTCCCACCGGCAGATCCCCTGTGTCAAGAAATAAGATTGCTCTCGTAGGCGGTGGCCAGATCGGGGGAATCCTTGCGCTCATCTGCGCGCAGAAGGAACTGGGCGATGTCGTTGTCATCGACATCCCTGAAGCTGAAGGGATGGTTAAAGGAAAAGCGCTGGATATCATGCAAGTACGGCCTCATGATGGTTACGATTTAGACCTCTTTGGCAGCAACGATTTCGGCGATCTCAAGGGCGCCGATGTGGTAGCGATTACCGCTGGTGTTCCCCGGAAGCCCGGGATGACACGGGAAGATCTGCTCGCCATCAATCTTGACATTATTTCCAATGTAGCGGAGAATGTGAAAAAGTTCGCCCCTGACGCTTTCGTCATCGTGGTCTCTAATCCCCTCGATGCTATTGTCTATGCGTTCCACAAGATGAGCGGCTTCCCGAAAAACAGGGTGGTGGGCATGGCCGGCGCTCTAGATAACGCCCGGTTCAGGACATTCATCGCGATGGAGACCGATATGTCCGTTCAGGACGTCTCTTGTATCGTCATGGGAGGTCATGGGCCGGCCATGGTTCCCCTCACCCGTACAGCAACGGTCGGGGGTGTGCCACTGACGGACATCCTACCTCAGGACAAGATTGATGCTATCATAACGCGCGTCCAAGAAGCTGGGACTGAACTAGTAAAGCTGTATGGAAAAGGAAGCGCATTTTTTAGTCCCGCGGCCGCAATTGCTGAAATGATCGAAGCCTATCTCAAGGACAAGAAGCGAGTAATTCCCTCAGCCGCCTATTGCGAAGGGGAATACAGTATCGACGGCTATTTTATCGGAGTGCCAACAGTGATTGGAGCAGGAGGAGTTGAAAAAATTCTTGAGGTGGAACTCACAGAACAGGAATCTGACCTGCTCCAGAGCACCCTCGAGAAAGTAAAGGCGACAGTTTCTGAGATAGGGCTTTAGAAGCTCTCTCCTTTCCACCTTTCTCTTTTACCCCTAAGTTCCTGTAAATGAACTTTAGGACACATCTGCTCCCGTTTTTTTTACTCCTAACTCCCACAGCTGCTCAAGAGATCGATCAACTCGCATATAACAAATATGTTGTGACATCCGTTCAAACTTTAGACGCAACCTCACCCAGTGAACTGATTATCAAGGATTTCCGGGGAGACATATGGATAAAGAGTGGCTTATCTGAGGCGGTGACTGTTGTCAGGAAAACTTATCTCACCGTGAAATCCAAAGAAAGAGCCCATCATCTTCTGCAAAAGACAAAGCTGGCAATCCTCGCTGAAGCAAGTGGGGAGGGCGTAACAACAATTGTCGTAAAAAGCTCCCCTGAGCGCATTCGGAACCTCGAAGACAACTTGGAAATTACCGTTCCGAAAATATTTTCTATAGCGGTGGACAGTCGTGGCGGCGATCTCAATCTAGTTTCTGTCCAAGGTGAAATGGATATCTCGACCTCGGGTGGTGATATTGATCTAAGAGATCTCTCAGGGAAAATCACAGCTCACACGGACGGCGGTGATATAGAAGGTGTGCAAATTAGCGGAAGGGTCTCAGTGTCGGCATCGGGCGGGAGTATCAAATTTGAGGATTTAAATGGTGAACTTAGCGGCAAGACCTCCGGCGGCGATGTGAGAGGAGAGAAGATTCAGGGAAGTGTCACACTTAAGACCTCTGGCGGTGAGATTGAGCTCTATGATGTGGTAGGTCGGGAGATTTACGGGCAGACCAGCGGTGGGGACGTGACGGCCCGCGAACTGGTGGCGCAGACCACCATTGACCTCCACACGGACGGCGGAAATATCGATCTCGAAGATATTACGGGACAACTGGAAGCGTCTACTTCAGGCGGTGACATAGAAATAAAGAATGTCAGAGGTGGGGTAAAAGTCTGGACGTCTCACGGTGAGATCGAGGCGCATCTTGTTCGCGGCGCATTCGATGGCAGGACATCTTCCGGTAACATTACGCTCTCCAAGATTTGGGATCAACAGTACGAAGATCACGATATTGATGTGAAGACTTCCGCGGGAAACATTGAATTAACTCTGCCATCCGATTTCCCTGCTGACTTTGGGTTACGGGTTATCTCTCCTGGACGCGATCCAAGTGAAGCAATTCTTTCCCATTTCCCTCTGATAATCAGTGCCAGTCGAAACGCCAGTAGAGGTGACGGAACAGTGGGCGACGGCCGGTTCGATCTCCGTATGGAGGCATCCATGGGCACCATTAAGATCAAGCAAGAAAAGTAGATGAAACTCAATCTGAAACTGGTCCTTATGTCGCTTCTGTGGCTTCCACTGACGCTACCCGGACAGAAACAGAACACAACGATTGCAATGGAAGCCCTTGAACCGGAAGAAGACTATAGCCGGACCATAAGCGAGATCAGATTTTTCGGCGACTACTATATTGCCGTAGACGAGAAGTCTAAAGAAAATGTACGAGTCTACGGTGGTGACCTCTTTGTTGCCGGGACGGTAGACGGCCAGATCGTTGTTGTAGGGGGTAACGTCACGCTTGAATCAACCGCAGTGGTAATGGGAAGAATCATCGCCATTGGCGGAGCTATGCACCTAAATGAAGGCGCCACAGTGAGAGGCGAAATCGTGCAGGCGAATATCCGGGAGGGGATCAATATTGCCCGCAGTGAAGATACTTTTAGCGAAAGTGATATTCGAAGATTTGAGTTTGAAGACGACTTCTTCGATGACCGAGACTGGGAAGCACAGTCACTGATCCACCCCGGTGTGGACGCGTTTATCTACAATAGAGATGAAGGGTTGCTGTTCACTCCGTTCAACTGGCGCTGGGACCGGAACGGTAGATCCACTTTCAGAACTAGTTTGAGCCTCGGTTATCGGTTCGGCCAGCGCGAGGCGGCAGGACGTATTTCTCTGGAGAAATCGTTCGGCGGTGATGTCGGGCCGATTGTTTTTCTCTCCGCGTTTCAGCAAAGTCGAAGTGATGATACTTTTCGCCTTCCCGAAGATGAGAATACTCTCTCATCAGTCTTTGCCCGTCAGGATTTCCTAGACAGATGGAGTGAAGAAGGATACGAGGCGGGAGTGATGTTCCACGAATCAATTATCCATGCAAAGGTGATGTACCACTCTGTTGAGATCGCCCCTTTTGATAAAGTAAAGAATCTCGTTACGTGGTTTCACAAAGAGAGGGATTTCCGGGCACCGGTATCAGTCCCTAACGGAAATGTAACTTCCGTAGCCGGGAAAATCGAAGTGGGGACTCTCCACGGGGTCTTGCAATCCTCGGGCGTCATGCTCACTCTTGAAGGAGAATCGATCTTCTCAGCAGACAATCTCAAAAACTTTAACCGTTTCATAACCGTATTTCACTTGAACTGGGAACCAACACCGGATATACTCTTTCGAAGTCGGACAATGCTAGGAGAATCTCAGGGTGCCCTCCCGCACTTTAGAGTCTTTGGAGTCGGTGGACTCGGTTCAGTAAGTGCTCATCCCTACAAGGTCCAGATAGGTAACAGGATGGTTCAACTGAACGCCGAGCTTCTCCTCTCCGAGTTTATGAGAGGCGATCACTATCTTTCGCTGTTTGTCGATTCGGGAAACGCCTGGGACAGGGAGGCCTACACCTTAACCGACTTTACCTTAATCAGTAAGAATGCGGTATCCGCGGTCGGTATCGGCATCGGTGATGATGATCTTGACTGGCGCATTAATGTTGCCAGACCGTTGGACGGGAGAGACTCGTGGGAAACTACCTTTAGATTTAATCTCAACTTCTGATCAGACGAGGTGCATCTCGACGAACGCTTCCAGTGCACCCGGTTGGAATTCGCCGGTCACGTAGTGGACATCTCCCAACTTTCCCCCTACAATCAACAGATGCAAGGGTACTCCCCAGTTCCGTTCATCGCCCATCATAGTTCTGATACGATGGTGTGATGTAGATAGCTTCCTCACTTCATCCTTTTCACTGAGCTCTCCAAAGACAGTGGGAAGATTGATGCCCAGAGGCTTTACGAACCGATTTTCCCATTCGGCACGATCACTGTATTCCACAACCAGGAGCACCTCCAACCCCCTCTCTTTCCAGGAATCGTATACATCCTTGAACAAAGGCCCTTCATAATAACAGTTGGGACACCACTCCGACATGAATGAGATGAGAAGGACTTTGGGAAAACCTCTTTCTTCAAACCTGCTCAACAGAGATTCATTTTCCTCTTCGACTGTTCGGACACCAAAGTCCAAATAGTCAGCCAAACGTCCGTCCCGAAACATTTGAATCTCCCCGTATTCGTGAGAGTGAGACTCGTTGATTATTTCAGCCGAAATCACAGCCACGACTTAATAAGGAAGATCGTTGAAATGACACCGTTCTTGTACATAATGATCATCCCCACAGTTGTGACAAGGAGTATTAGAACAATCATCCGGAAAGCAACATATTTCTTTTGCAGTCTTTCGATAGAATCACCGCTATCCAGCGCCGTTTCCATTTTTCGCAGCACCTTACGGGATGCGTGATAAAGACCGATTGCAAGAAGCGCTCCTGAAATCTTTCCGTGCATCATGCCCACCTTTAACCAAAATGTTCTATCGATAAGCATCAAAACGCCCAGAAGAGGCAGGAAGAAAGAAGCCACCATTTCTGTCTTATCTGATAGGGAGCGAATCCTTGCTATCATGTTTTTTTTCTCATCTCTTGTCGCTTTGCCAAAACCGCTGAGAAACGTGAAATCAAGATAAATCGCGGCACCCAGCCAAGTAACCGCAAGAACGAAGTGCCCGATCAGATAAATGTTGTACATCATTCCGCCTTCAGCCATGTCATAATCCTTTCTGTTTCTTCCAGTGAATCGACCAACCATGTCGGTCCGACAGATTGAATTCTGTTCTTTGTTTTCGAGCGTCGGCAGACAATGAGAGATCGAACTCCGTTAGCCTTCGCGGCCTTGACGTCCTGAACCGTATCGCCTACCAACACCATTCGATCGTGTGTATATGATTCCCCGAGCACCTCCAAAGATTCCTCCGCCGCCATCCAGACTAGGTCTTCCCTGTTCCGGGCATCATCACCGAATAACCCAAACTGAAACATTTCCCATAAACCAAACCGCTTCAGCTTTATTTCCGCCGCTCGCCTGATGTTCCCCGAAAGCAGACCGACCTGCCACCCTTCTTCCTCATTAATAGTCCTCGCAAGTTCCACTGCGTCGTTATAAACAAACGCTTCAGTATGATACAGATAGGCTTCTTCTAGCCTAGCGGGGTACTGTTCAAGAAGAGTGTCCACCATTGATGACAGTGCACCGTCGCTGAAATTGGTGCGACGCAGGGCTGTTTCCAAAATAATAGGATCGGTGAAGCCCGCAACATCTTCCACCTTAAGCATCGGCGAAACGCCGGTTGTCTCCTCCACCATGCTGTCCAACAATTCTCGAGCAATCGCGCCTGGATGAATTAGCGTCCCATCGATGTCGAACAAGATAAGCTGTTTTGTTCTGTAACACGCCATCACATCATAATGTAGAGCCCGGCCAGCACAAGGAGAAAATAATTCACCAGCACGGCGGCGCCGACATAATCTTTGTTGATCCTCTGGCCGGCAAAAAGAAACAGAATATTGATCCCAGCCAGAAGCGTTCCCCACAAAGCCCATTTTGTCGATTTCCAGATCAGCAGTGCAATGAAACCGTAACCGCAGATTAATCCGGAAGCAACTTCAAGTACCGTAATCATCGCGAGCATCGGAACTACAAACGGTAACATACGCGATTTGCTGAAATGTTCCGCAAGATAGTTTACGTTTCCGCGCCAGTCAAACAGTTTGTCAAGGCCCGACTGTAAGAATAGGACAGCAAGAAATGCCGTTATAAGGAGCCGCATGGCATATTCAACGGTAAGTGAAAATCCAAAGATTTCAATCATGGCGTCGCTTCCATCTCTTCCGACTCACTTTTCCCTAGAAGTTCCAGCATCCTTGCTCGAACAAGCGATTGAAGTTCCTCGATAGAAGAGTTTTTGTAGTCATCAAAAAGAATAAAATCGCCCACGTCAATAGTCACTTTTCCGGGACGAATTCGCCAGTCGGTTTTGCGCTTTATTTCAAAGGCGCCTTTGAAAACGGCAATCAAAATATCCGCTTCGGCACCAAGAGCGAGATGAAACGGCCCCTTTTTGAACGGCTTTAATTCCCCAGTATCGGTCCGAGTTCCCTCGGGAGCGATGAATACACATATTCCCTCCTCTAGCTTTTCCTTCGCCATCTCTACCGCATGGATTGCTTCACTCACTTTACTGCGTTTCAGCGGAATAATTCCATAACGTTTGAGCATGATTCCCCAGAGTGGAAGTTTGAACTGATACGCGGCGCCAAGAGCAGTCACCTGCCGGAACGTGAGGCACGCCATGAGAAAGACATCAAACAGGGACTCGTGGTTAATGAGGAGCAGGAATGCTTTGTCACGCTTCAGATTTTCCTGACCGTTCAGCTTCACGATAACGCCGAAACTGAGAAGCATCAATCGCCCATAAAAACGAATTGCACTATGGACGTGCTTTGGGTGGAAGATGAACACAAGCGGCGTCAGAGTAAGTACGGTGAAAACAAATGTGACAAACCCGATCGGATAGAAAATGATCGAAAGAATAGTATGTCTATAGTCAAGTGGAGCTGCTGCTGTTCGGGGAATCCCCTCTCCATGGAATTCGGTGGTACGGAGAATTTTGACAGCCGCCGCGGCAAAGAGCACCAGCAAGATCAGAAAGAGCCAAATCCATGGGGTCATGCCGCCCGCCCTCTCTGCCTATCCACTTTCCTCTGAAGTCTGTTCATTCGATACTCAAGCGCGCATCGATCTTCAATTCGGTGAGAAAGGAGGCGATTGATAGCCTGCTCCGCCACAAAAGCTGCCTCCTCAAATCTCCTGATCTTGTGCTCAAGGTACTTCGCCATTGACATGAAAACATTCACAAAACTGTATTAATGTATTCACCATCTACAAATTCATGTATCCCTTGCACGACCCTCGTGAATGAGTCGTCCACAAACTGTTTTGTCTCTCCACGGTTGTACATCCTTCTGAGACCATTAATTACCGCCGAATCAGCCATCGATTCCGCGCGCACCACCCTTCGACCAAGCTTTTCACGCAGATCAGGCATCGGCGCTCCATGACCGTAAATCCAGAATCTCAAACAATTTGTGATTTGCTCTCGGAAAGGCGAATTGAGAACGTTCAACGGGTGATATCCACCGGCAAAGTTTGCTATCACTATGAAAGATACTGCCGTTTAACAGTCGGCAATGGTACAGGTGAAGTGTAATAGAAAAATGGGTATAGGCGTGATTGACCTTCCCTACCTTTTTCCCCTCCTTAACCAGCAATCCTGTCTCTTCGTGAATCTCCCTAATAAGCGCATCGCTCAGGGATTCTCCCTTTTCAACTTTTCCCCCGGGAAACTCCCACAGTCCTCCCAACAATCCATCATCTGGCCGTTTCTGGATCAAGAATCTTCCTTCCCTCCAGATGATAGCAGCAACGATTGTCCTGTGTGGACGAGGTTTCCTCGCTGACTTGACGGGAAAGTCGGAGACAGTCCCATCCTGTTTTGATTGGCAGAATCGAACAAGTGGACAAACGGAGCACCGCGGCTTTGAATTCCTGCACACTTCGCTTCCTAATTCCATCATTGCCTGGTTGAAGTCACCGGGGCGGCGGTTGTCCATCCATTCCAACAATTTTATCTTGAACCGAGGAGTTCCTTTCTCCATCGGCTTCGTATACGACAATAGTCTCGCCATTACTCGCCTCACATTGGCGTCTAATGCGGGGTAAGACTGATTGAATGCGATGGATAAAACGGCTGCCGCTGTGTAATCACCCACGCCTGGAAGTGACCGAAAAGCTTCCCACGCCATTGGGATATCTCCACCGTACTTCGTCCATACCAATCGACACGCCTCATGAAAATTCCGACACCTTGAATAGTATCCCAGCCCTTCCCACGCCTTCAACAATTGATCTCTCTCTGACTTCGCCACGGATTCCAAAGTCGGAAATCTCTTCAACCAACGATTATAGTAAGGAATTACCGTTTCTACCCGCGTCTGTTGCAACATCACCTCAGAGAGCCAAATTCTGTACGGATCATTTTCACCACGCCAAGGTAAATCTCTGGCGTTTCCATCATACCAGTGGAGAATATCTTCGCTAAATAGCGGTATCATTGATTGTATATTACAAGGTACATTAGCTAGATTTCAGCAGCTCTCTGGACAAACTCCACAGGAGCGATTCAAGAGCGTATTTGATCCCTTCCCGCTTCCCTACAGGAAGGTCATCGAGGATCCTCTGACCTATAATCTCGAGTCGTTCTGAAAATGTCGATAGAAGTTTGTGACCTGTGTTAGTCAGAAAAACATAAATCAGCCGCTTATCATCTTCGTCGCGCTGACGGAAAGCGTAACCCTTTTTCTCTAGGTTTCCGATGAGCCGCGTCAGGGTACTATTATCAATACCGAGCTTCCCGGCAAGACTACTCATGTGAATACCACCATCCGGTACAGAAGAGAGGATGAAACACTGGGCAAGAGTCTCCCCTCGCCCGCACACATCTCTACGGTGAAGAGCGTTTAGAGAGAGAGCCAGTTCGTTCAATAACTCGCCGAAGTCCATAGTTGTAAGTTACAAATAATTGCCGTTGTATGATACCGTCATCTCTCTAGGGAATCAGATTCTTCAGAGCGGCTGTATGTTCCGGTCCCGAACCGCAGCAGGAACCGACGATTCTTGCCCCCTTCGATAGAGCAAGCGACATTGCGTCACTGAATTCTGCTAAGGAGAAAAATGATTCGATGGTTCCATCCGTTGACGGCATCGATTTTCCAAGGTTCGGGTAGAGACCCACCGGGAAGGCTGTCGCCTCCACCGCCACATCTATGGCTTCCACCGCCGTCATCAACCGAGAACAATTGACCAGCACAGCTGACGCCCCTTCCTCAACGGCCATGATTGACGCTTCACGGAAGTCCGTTCCATCCAGGAGAGAACGATTGTCTCTCAGGATAAAACTTGCCCATTTGTCAATTGTATGACTGGAGACCGCACGGAGGGCGCTACGAGCCTCGTCCATCCTCCCCATGGTTTCTATCAGCAGAAGGTCAACACCGTCTTCCATCAGCCAGTCACCCAGCTCGCGAAATTCCCGCTGAGCTGTTTTCTCACCTGGAAAGAGCGCTGGAAGATAACAGTCTTCCAAGGGCGCCATCGATCCCGCTACGAAACAGTCTCTTCCTGCCGACCTCTGGGTCGCCGTCACGGCTGCTCTGCAGGCGCTGCGGGCCCTTTTCGATGCCACAGTTTTGTCGGTGTAAGTCTTCAAAAATGTCCGCGTTGTTGTGCGGAATGTATTTGCCGTCAAAACCTCCGCCCCTACTGCAACATATTCAGCATGGATCTCTTCAACTATACCGGAGGATGATTCAAGGATCGCCGCTGACCAAAGGGGCAGTCCTACGTCTATCCCCCTCATCAACAACTGCGTACCCATGGCGCCGTCAAGAATTACTGGCTTTTCGGAATCCAGACGTGCTGAAAGATCAGTCATGAAATTCGTGTCCCTGCAGCAATGTCCTTATCTGTCTTGAGTAGATTCACCGGTTCATACTCCTGACAGGCGCCAAGAATCAGCACCTCCGATTTGAATCCGGCAACTCTCAGCGGCGGCAGATTTACCACGCAGAGAACCTTTCGATTGATCAGTGCTTCCTTGGAATAGCCATCGGTAATCTGAGCGCTCGATCGCTTGATGCCGAGAGGACCGCAATCCACTTCAATCCTATAAGCCGGTTTTCTTGCTTCAGGGAAATCGTCCACCCGGAGGATGCATCCCACCCTGATGTCTAGTTTTGAGAAGTCGGTTAGAGTAATTTTCCTCTCTTTATCCATTACTCGTCTCAGTTAATGGGTATCACAAGCGTGATCATAATAGACTGTTTGTTCCGTTCTGGAATTAACGAAACTCCGCTCTCTTCCCCCGCTTCCCGATAAACCTGAGAAAATCCTTTTCCAACAGCAGTACCAAGCGCCGCCCCGGCAATCACGTCCGTTAGCCAGTGCTTGTCATCATGAATCCGGTGAGCCCCTACCATCGCCGCCACCAGATAGGCAACCATTCCGGCATTTTCACCATACAACTCTCCCATAATGGCAGCCACCGTGAAACTCCCCGATGTATGTCCAGATGGGAACGACTTTCTGTCGTTCCCATTGGGACGTTCACGACCGCTTAACCGCTTCATGAGCCAAGTGGTCGTCGCCGTTACACCGATAGCCGAAAGAGAAAATTGCAATCGTTCCCGCTTTTCATCTCTGGAGCCCGGCGTCAGCCACGACATCCCCATCAGGGCCGGATATACCCACCGTCCGCCGTAAAGATCGAGCTGGTGGGAAAGAGCGTCAGACATGATCCCTCGCTCCTGACTGTATCTTCGAAATTCATCATCGTAACTTCCCAGCACCAAAACGGAGAGTGCGGCGGTGGCCATCATCGTCACATTTGATGGTAAAGTAAATGCTGCTTTTGTCCCTTCGGCAAGGTACTCACCATAACTCAATTGGCTGGCCGCCAGTGTCGTGACAGAGAGAAAACAGACCGCCCAGTTCTTCATAAGGCGCCCGCCCCGGAAAACCCCCTCAAAATAGCCACCTCAACCATCTTGCTCCGTTCTCCTACTTTTCTGGCGGGACCCCGACACAGGAAGGACACACGCCTTGACACTTGCATTTTTCGATCAGCGAAAGCATCTGTTGCACCAACTGTTCATTGAGATCATACAGTTGCTGACTGAATCCGACGCCATCCGGAAAGTTGTCAAAGAAAAATACCGCCGGCGTCACCACAACCGTGTGCTTCCCTGCTTGGGAATCCTTCAAGCAGTCAGCCTGATGAAAGTAGGGTTGCTCGATCCCTCTCGACTGTAATGTCGAGATTATCCCTTCAGGGAGATCCTCGGGGAATGATGCTTTTACGGCCTCTTTCGGCGGAATCCTCTGGACATACGCTAGGTTGGGCCCAACTTCGGGGTGAGACTGTAACAGATCAATCAGTTGGGATGTTTCCGAGGTGGCTACCATGGAGATCAAATTTACAAGTAACTGAAAAGACGTGTCAGCTGATTATCTCAATCTTTTTCACCTCTTCCAGTAGCTGAATGTGAGAGTGATAGTGAATTGATTTGATACCCAAGGAAACTGCAGCGGTCACATTCTCGATTCGATCATCAATGAACAGACTCTCGGAAGCCGATGCCCCGGAACGGCCGAGCATTGCTCGGAAGAATTGTTCATTTGGCTTTCGACATCCTACATCCGAGGAGTAGACAGCTCCCGTGAATCCCTCCAGTCGCTGCCCTACGCCCCCCTCGTTGATGTGGTGACGGTTAGTGTTCGAAGCAAGCCAGACTGGGATTGAGTCCATCAGACTGAGAGCATAACTAAGGGTGTCGGTCGCTTTTCCAAGCATGCCCCGCCAGCAACTGAAGAATTGTTCCTGAGTCAATGTGTGAATTGGCGAAAGTTTTTTCATGACACCGGAATAGAATTCCCTGTCAGTCAGTTCGCCCCGTTCGTAAGCGTCATGGATCTCACCGTTCAGGATTTCACCGATGATATCTTCAGTCATTCCTGTCGCAAGGGACAGTTCAAGGACGACTCTCTCTAGATGAATGGTGAGAAGGACGTTCCCTATATCAAAAAAGGCAATTCTAATCATTCATGAGAAGTGAAGGATTAAGACTACGAGCCGAAGCAGGCACTCTCAGTCAAGCACCATTAGCTCCTTCGGAGACTTGTTGAGAATTTCGCAGTCATCTTTTCGAATGAGAACATCATCCTCGATTCTTACGCCGCCGAACTCGGAGATGTACACGCCCGGTTCTATAGTCATCAAGTAGTTTTGGGAAACTGAGTCGTCGCTCAATTGAGAAAATCGGGGATTGGTGTGAATCTGCAATCCGAGACCATGACCTGTACCGTGATTGAAGTACTTACCATAGCCTTGCTCTTCAATGTAATCTCGGCATGCCGCATCGACAGCCTTGCAGGCGATTCCATCAACAGCAATCTCACACCCTCGACGCTGTGCTTCAAGAACTGTCTCGTAAATCTCGCGGTGCTTTTCGGTTGCTTTTCCAACGACCACCGTTCTGGTCATATCCGAATGATAGCCACCAATCTTGGCACCAAAATCAAGAACCACAAAATCTCCCGATTCAATCTCCTTTTCCGTAGGACGGGCATGAGGCAGCGCTGAATTGGCTCCTGAAGCGACAATAGGTTCAAACGCTTCGGCATCGGCACCCAGTACTTTGCACGCGTAAGGAATTTTCGCCGCAATCTCCTTCTCCGTTGCCCCGGGACGGATATCCGGAACAATTTGCTCGAAAACCGCATCCGCAATCTCAACGGCAGTTCGGGTGGCGCGAATCTCAGATTCGTCTTTGACCATGGCAATTCTTTCAATTAGCTGGGAAGTCGCAACCCAATCGCATCCGGAAAAGGCTAACGATATTTTCTCCAGCTCATTTACGCTCACCTCATCGCCTTCAAAGGCGATTTTTCCTTTCGCAATGACATCTTTGGAAGCCAGAGTTTTAATATGTGGATCGTTGCTGATCATAATCTCCATCTCCAAAACCTGCAGCCGAGACTGGGTGTCGTACCGGCCGTCAGAGATGAAGACCGCCGACTCCTCCGAAATAAAACAGTTTCCCGCCGACCCTGTAAAACCGGACAGATACCGGACGTTGGTGAGGTTGGAAACATACATCCCCACCAGTCCTTCCTCTGACAGGCGGTGCCTAAGCTTTTCTATACGGGCTGCGTTATAGGACAATCAGGTGCCCTCGCTAGATTTGAGCAAAGCTTTGATGGATTTAATCTCCTTTGAAATTCTGCTCTTGTCTGTGCCGCGCTTTTCGGACATGACAGCGAGAACTTCCAGAGCCTCTTCATAAAGTTTCTGATTTTTCAAAACTTTTAGGAGGGTGAATGTGGCGGGCTTCGGAGAAACCTTACGCTTTTTCTGCGCTGGTTTCTTAGCAGTTCTCGGTTTTTTCTTCGGCGATCGTTTGGCCGGTTCGGACTGCTTTTTTGGAGGATTGGCTTGTGAAGAAGCTTTTGCTTTCTTCCGAGATTGGGTCTGCGTCTTGCGAGCAGGTTTCGTGGTTCCGTTAGTTTTCTTATTAGACTTCGATTTTCCCGGAGCAACCCCCTGTTTTTTCGATCTTGTCTTTATTGCAGTGGCCTTTTTTTCCTTCCCCACGGCCGTGCTCTTGGGTCTCCGAGTAAGCGATGCAAGAGCTTTCGTCGCCTGGCGGTTCCCCGGATCTAGTTCAAGAATATCAAGGTAGCTCTGCTTAAGGCTGTGCTTGGATTGCTTCAGGGCCGATTGTACCTCGACCAGGAGTATCCGGGCGTTCAAAAACGCGGGATCCAAACCGAGCACTTTTTTCAGGCATTGCTCTGCCTCTACAAAATTTTTCTTGGCCATGAGCACTCGTGCCCGAAGAAACTGACCAGCCAATGAATCACTGTTATGGAGGAGACCGATATCACAGACGCGCTCAGATCTCTCCAGATCACCCGTCACAAGGTAGTGTTCCGACAACACCGGGAAAAGCATGGTGTCAAAATTGTCAGCGAAATATTGTTCTAGTTCCTTGAGGTTCGCTAAGTCCAATTCAGCTTCACTCCTTCCATCGGTTTGTGGTCACCCAGTCAGTAATGTAGTCGATAGTCTCCTGAATGGGTGTCCCGGGTCCGAACAGTTTTCCTACGCCCTGTTGAAACAGTGACTCCATGTCCTTCTCTGGAATAATACCGCCGCCAGTGAGCAGCACATCATCCATGTTGTTGTCAGCCATTATCTCTCTTACTCGAGGGAAAATGGTCATGTGTGCTCCAGACAGGATCGAAAGGGCGATAACATCAGCATCTTCCTGCAGTGCAGCGTTCACAATCATTTCAGGCGTCTGGCGAAGACCAAGATAAATCACTTCCATACCGGTGTCACGATATGCTCTTGCTAGAACTTTTACTCCTCGGTCGTGACCGTCAAGGCCTGGTTTCGCCATCACTATGCGTATCTTGCGTTCCATGAAGTTTAGCCCGTCTTATCGCACTTCATTCCTATTCACTTAAAAACAATTTCGCACCCACAAATCAAAATCTGAAATAAAATCAGTTTGTCATTCCCTAAAAGACATGCAAAGTTCTTCTACCCTGTTGTTTGCATCGATGCTGCAACCCCGTTGATACTTGCAAAAATAGATTTCTGCATTCGTTCGCTCCTGTTACCCGCATCCCATCGCCTCAGGAGTTCTACCTGAATCAGATTGATGACATCGGCAAGAGGATTTCGAAATTTTATGGATTTTTCAATTACCGGAATCCTCTCTAAAAGAGTGTCATTTCCAGTAATCAAGTTGAAGATTTCCAGACATCGATTATATTCTTCTAATATGATTTCGTGGAATTCTGGATTACGGCTGAGCTCAGAATAAAGTTTGGAGATCTCCATCCGGCTTCTTGCCATCTCAAACGACATATTGTTCAACAGGTGGTTGAAGATCGATGATGTTGAGTAAAGTTTTTGAAGAATACCGATAGCATCCCTTTCCCTTGCTATTTCTTTCAGTGCCGTTCCTAAACCGAACCATCCTGGAATATTGTATCGTGTCTGAACCCACGAAAAAACCCAGGGTATTGCCCTCAGATTATCGAAGTCTACTGTACCTGTTTCTAGACTGTTCCTGGATGCCGGTCGTGAGGCTATAGGTAACCTGCTTATGTGTTCAATAGGCGAACTACTGGTGAAAAATTCCCAAAATTTATCTGAAAGAATAAACTCTTTGTATGTTTTTTCCGATTGCTCAGCAATAGCAAAAAGTATTTGTTGGTCCGCATCTGAATGAGAAGCCGATTGTTTGATCATACCTTTCAGGACAGCGCTGACAATTTGTTCCAAGTGACGCTTCGCCGTTAATATCGATCCGTATCTGTAAGAGATCACCTCACCTTGTTCCGTCATCCGAATCCGACCGTTCTGACAGATTGATGGTAAGGCAAGTATAGCCGCATTGGTTCTCCCTCCTCCTCGGCTTACAGACCCACCCCGACCATGGAAAAGTCGATAACTGACGTTTTTATCCGCCAGCACTGTTGCGAGTTTTGCCTGAGAATTATTTAATGCATATGTCGCCATTCCCATTCCGCCATCTTTATTGCTGTCAGAATAGCCAAGCATGATTTCTTGAAAGTTCCCCCGGCTCTGAATGTAGCAACTATAACAAGGGTCCTCTAGCAGATCAGCAACCAAGGTCGATGCACCACCGAGATCGTCTATAGTCTCATAAAGTGGGATAATATCCAGAAGGGAGGTGAATTTTTCTCCATCATAACGAACTGCCCCTGATATTTTTAGCAAAAGTAGCACTTCAAGTAGATCAGACTTTTTGTGTGTCATGCTTACAACATATGAGCAGATGGAATCGGAATCGTTATGACACTGATCTCGGAGCATCAAGAATGTGTCCAATGTCTGCCTTCCTTCATGGGAGAGTTTTTTCATCTCTTCGGCAGTAACGATTTCCTCTTCCATGATAGCATGGGTAAGAAATACCTGTTTGTCTTCTTCCGAAAAGGTGGAATAAACCAAATTCTTCCTATAATTGAACAATTCATCAAGGAGATCACAATGTATATCTGAATGCTGCCGAATATCCAAGCTCATAAGAATGAACCGAAAGGTCTTGGCTCTAATCAATAGATCGTTTAACGGACCCGTCTTGAACAAAGCAGGATAACCCAAGTTTTTGAGGGCTCCAATCAAAATCTCAATATCCTCAATGAACTCATCTGGAGAGTAGGCACCTGAAAGTTTGTCTAAATGCACACTTCCAAGCACACTATCCAATTTAGTCTGCATACATACCACTTTTAGCCGGAGTGGTTCGTTTTGCAGACGGTTAAGAATAAACTGAGGTATGACAATATTGCCTAAATCTTTTTCAATTGACTGCATTAAACGCTCATCCGCCAATGTCTCTGGAATCATGAGACTCAAATCTCTATAAAGCTCATCAAGAGAATCCCGGTACTTTGAGAGAATTACCATTCTTTGCGATTTGATAGCATGCTCGGTCGTGGATGCAGTTACGTTTGGATTGCCATCTCTGTCCCCACCAACCCATGACCGGAAGCGCAGGAAAGGATTTATAGCCAGATCGTGTTCATAATAAAGTAAGAAAGCACCCTTCAAATCTTTGTGGAGCTCAGGGACGGCAAACCAAAGAGACTCGATACAGTGATAGATTGTATTCTTTATTTCGTCTTGGATTGTCAGGGTTACGGTTCTGAGATCATTGGTCAACATCAACATTGTAAGCGACCGTTTAATTTTTTCTCGAAGCGCTCTCTTTTCGAGCTTTCCCAGATGACCGAAAAGGTACTCTTCAAGTTCGGCGACAATACTTTTCTGCTTACCTAACAGAGACTGCCGCCTTGCTTCTGTCGGATGAGCAGTAAAAGTCGGGATAATGTCAAGCTGTGCTACCATATCCAGAGCTTCGTTCAACTTGACACCCTGATCCTTTAGATACTTAACCGCCTCATAAATAGAATCTGACATCGGATCGTTTATTGTACCGAGGTTTTTCCTCCTTTGATTAATTGAGTTTATTTCTTCAAGCTCAGCTTGATTGAGCAAGTGGAACAGGGTGGTAAAGAATCTTAAGCAAAAATCGATTTTATCCGAATCCCATTCGATGACAATTGAGTGAATTTCGGCTAAATAATCTTCCACATTCTTGTCATTGCAGACTTTGCTCAAGATTGATGAGTTCAATAACTCATATTGGGAAGAATGAACTTCCGAATAAATTTCATCAAGAAGCAGGGTGATTTGGATGATACGGTCCTTGAGTGCTGGCGAAAGATGCTTTTCAGCTGAAGAAGCAAGAAAAGACTCCGTTCTAGTCTTCATCGACTCGTTGCTTCCTTTTTACTTTTGTTATGCATGTTTCAATCACTTGTTTATGAGTTTTCTGCTAGTTAACCCCTGAATCAAGTCACTAATGTAGCCAAGAACTCTGGTTCCCTAATACTCCACGAGGAAGATGAGCATCATATCTTATTAACTAGATGAACAGGCAAGTATATACTCTATTGTATGTGAACTTCCCCGGAACTACTATGACTAAGGGCTTTCTGCCGTTACACGGCATTCTATTGATGAAAAGAGTAACTCTTTCCCCATGCGAGTGGAAAGAATCCACACAAAGATCTGACTAGAATGATATCTTTTCTTTGGGAAAAAGGCTACCAAGCTAATATTGCACTTTAGGCAATGAAAGCTTAACATCTCTAGATGTGAAAACAGTCTGGACAGAGATGTGTACCGTGTTGAATAAAAGAATCTGCTTTAATAACAGCCATGTTGCCTTCTAGAACTGACCATCAATAAATTCCCCTCGTGATTCGAGGTAAGTTGATCTTCACGTTTAGCGTGATGCTGGTGGGCGTGTTGAACGCCGGCTATTTATCCGTTCATTATCCAAATGATCCCGATCGGAAAGAATCGATCAAGACCTTTAACACGGGTCACACCACCTATATTTCCAGTACCGATTTAGTAAGAGTCCTAAATGCGGGAATTTTCAGCAATATCGCCAGGGGAAAGGTTGTTATCTATTTTGGTGGACACAGGATCAAAGTGTCAGCCCACAGCAGTTTTGTTGTGATTGACGATCAAGTTTACCAGATGCCCTCTTACTCCCTTTCTGACGGAAGTGACCTCTACCTCCCCATGCGGGCTTTCATTGGAATACTCCACCGGCACGCGGCGCCGGGAATCAGCTATGACAGCGGGCTAAATAGTGTGGTAGTTGAACTCATTACACACAATATAAAGGGACTGGACATAGAAGAGAAAGCAAACGGGACAGTTATACGAATTGCCACCACCGAAAAATTTGCCGAAGGGTCGCTCACTGGTTGGTCTGCCCGGAATAGATGGTTTTATCTTACCGTTTCAGGTGGCATCGCTGATTCGGTCGCACTGCGAAAAGCGAAACTGGCCGGTGTGGTCCGAGGTATTACTGTCGATCAAACGGGAAGATCGGTGCAGGTCGCTTTCCAGCTCAGGAATGAAATAGAAGATTTTGAAGTCTACCAGAACAGTGGCCCCAACGAAATTGTACTCACCCTCCGGAGTCCTCTCAGCTACAGCGCCGGCAAGATCAAGAAACTCCGAAAGGCTTGGTACATTGACACCATTATCATCGACGCTGGCCACGGTGGAAAAGATCCCGGATCTACCGGAAAATACGGCCTTAGAGAAAAGTTTGTCACCCTTGATATTGCTAAGCGGCTGGGCCGCCTCATCGAAAAAAATACGAATGCAAAAGTCGTTTACACTCGAGACGAGGATGTCTTTATCCCGCTCTGGGAGCGAACCAAAATTGCAAACGAACGAAGCGGCAAGCTCTTTATCAGCATCCACGCTAATGCGAACCCAAACAGGCGTGTCAAAGGATTTGAGACTTTCATCCTCCGCCCCGGAAAGACCGCTGACGCGGTTGAACTCGCCGAACGGGAGAACAGTGTTATCAAACTGGAAGAAGAAGCTTCCCGTTACGATCATCTGACGGAGGACAGCTTCATTATCGCCTCTCTGATGCAGAACGCCTTCATGAAGGAGAGTGAAGACCTCGCTGCTATGGTACAGTCGGAACTGAGAAAAAGCATCCCGTCCCCCGATCGCGGTGTGAAGCAGGCCGGATTCTATGTCTTGATCGGTGCTTCCATGCCTCACGCTTACCTCGAGGTTGGATTCCTGTCAAACCCTCTGGAAGAAAAGCAACTTCGGAAACCGGGATATCGTCAGAGTATTGCTCAAGCTGCCTTTAACGGGATTCGCCGTTTTAAAGACAAATACGAGCGTGTCCTAGCGGACGAGAACTGAGCGGCCGACGCCCACCTACTCTTTCAACCAAGAATCATGTCTATTGATAAAGCTACGTTAGAGTATCTCTACTCTCTACGGCGCAGGGGGATCAAGATTGGACTCCATCGCACTGAGGCACTGCTAAAGCAGTGCGGTAGCCCTCACAAAGGTCTTCCGGTGATTCATATCGCCGGTACCAACGGAAAAGGGTCAACCGCCGCGATGATCGCCTCCGTTCTGAAGCATTCTCGACAGAAAGTCGGTCTCTACACCTCACCCCATCTAGTGAGATTCAACGAACGGATCAGAATCAATGGAATACCGATAGACGATGAGAGAATTATTGCATTTCTGACTGATCATCGGGAAGCAATCGACAGGCTCGGCTCAACATTTTTTGAAACGACAACGGCAATGATGTTTTACGCTTTCTCGCAGGAAAATGTGGACGTGGCCGTAATAGAAGTTGGGATGGGTGGACGTCTCGACTCCAGTAACGTTGCTGAATCCAAAATCTCAGTCCTGACCCCTATTGACTTCGACCACATGGAGTTTCTGGGAAACACGCTGTCGGTAATTGCGACGGAGAAGTGCGGAATATTCAAGGAGGGCGTCCCAGTGGTAACGACACCGCAGCGTAAACAGGCGATGAACGTGATACAATCTTCGGCGAAAAAGAAAAGGTGTCAAGTGGCACTGACCCAAAAGCTCTATCCAATGACCGCAATTCGAGAACATGATCGTGGCGTCAGTTTCAATCTGAAAGGGATTCAAGTTGATCTTCCCCTCATGGGCGAACATCAAGCCCTTAACGCTCAGACCGCGGCAGCGGTATGTCAGATATTCGCACCTGACCTTCTTCACGAAGCAATAGTTGAAGGGCTACGGCAAACGTGCTGGCCCGGAAGACTTCAGCGCCTTTCCAACCGCCCTTCCGTCTACTTCGATGTTGGCCATAATCCGCACGGTATCAAAGCTTCGGTGCAATCACTTCGACAGGTCTTTCCCGATGCGAGAATGGGTGGCGTATGCGCCATGAAGAAGAGTAAAGACTTAGAGAGTATCTCAAAAATCCTCCGCCGATACTTCGAAAAGATTATCACGATCCAACCTGAGGAGGGCAATTTCTTCACCCCCGATGCCCTCGCAACGCTGTTGAAGAGTAACGGCATCGATGCTCAGGCGGAAGATTCGCCAAAGAAGGGAATTGAACAGAGTCTGTCTGACAGTCTTGATCTCTGGTTTATTTTCGGTTCGCACTACATCGCCAAGGACGTGTTCGAAGTCTTTGATTTTCCCTTTGACAAAGGGGAAATTTAGTCTAAATTGGGTGTAGAGCTGTCGTTGTAACGGCAGGGTTCTCTCAAAATCCCAGTAATCACGAATGACACAATCTGTTGAATCTGTACCTATGGATGTAACCCAATTACAAGGGCTCAAAATTAAGGATCTTACCAAGCTCGCTCAGGAGATGGAAGTTCCAGGTTATTCCGGCTTGAAGAAGCAGGAACTGATTATGCTCATTCTCGCAACGAGTGCGGAAAAAGAAGGGAAACTGTTTGCCTCAGGTGTGCTGGAAGTGATGCAAGAAGGGTACGGTTTTCTCCGGTCACAAGACTATAACTACCTGCCTGGACCAGACGATATCTATGTATCTCCTTCTCAGATTAAGAGATTCAACCTGCGGACCGGTCATCAGGTTGCGGGCCAGATCCGGCCGCCTAAAGATAACGAACGCTTTTATGCTCTTCTGAAAGTGGAGACGGTAAACGGGCTGGCGCCAGGTCAAGTCAAGAAAGCTATCCTTTTTGACAACCTGACACCGCTTTATCCAGAGGAACGTGTCAGCCTCGAAAATAATCCCAAGGGGTTTTCCATGAGGATTCTCGATCTCATGGCCCCCATTGGAAAGGGCCAACGTGGACTTATTGTCGCGCAGCCGAAAACGGGAAAGACCATCCTCCTTCAGAAAATCGCCAACTCTGCGCTGTCCAACCATCCTGAGATCAAGATTATTGTCCTTCTCATCGCCGAACGGCCAGAAGAAGTGACCGATATGGAGCGCAGTGTCGACGCAGAGGTGGTCAGCTCAACTTTTGACGAACCGCCAGAGCGGCACGTGCAGGTCGCTGATATGGCACTGGAAAAGGCGAAGCGGATGGTAGAGTATGGTGACCATGTGATGATACTACTCGACAGCATAACGCGGTTGGGCCGTGCTCATAATGCTGTGATTCCACACAGCGGGAAAATCCTCTCTGGCGGCGTCGACGCCAACGCACTCCACCGGCCGAGGAGACTTTTCGGCGCCGCGAGAAATACCGAAGAAGGTGGAAGTCTAACGATTATCGCCACTGCCTTGATTGACACCGGAAGTAGAATGGACGACGTCATCTTTGAAGAGTTCAAGGGAACAGGCAATATGGAGTTGGTTCTCGACCGTCGCCTGAGCGACCGACGGCTCTATCCATCATTTGACCTTATCCGTTCCGGTACTCGAAAAGAAGAACTCTTACTCTCCAAGAAGGAACTGTCACGAGTATGGATCCTTCGCAAGCTCGTCAATGACATGACGCCTATCGAAGCAATGGAGTTTCTGCTTGGCAGAATGAAGCGCACAGGAAGTAACGAAGAATTCCTTGATACTATGAATAACTGATTATGGCAATCTTCCCCTTTATCCTCCGTGGTCTCTAACCATCATTCCTCAATAAAATCCATAGTCTCTCGCCTGTCGACCGATAAACCGGTGAGGAAAACCTCCTATCAGGTGAAGGGAGTTCTCATGAGGGAATTCCCGAACGATCCTCTTATCCCTTTCATAAACGGGTCATACCGGAATGATTATCTCTACCCTCGGGTTCAGGTCAAGATTCTCGATGAACAGATCTACCTCCTTGGGATTGAGGAGGGGTTTGAACCTGTTGAATCTCTTGTCAAGAATTTGAATGTCATGAATTTTGGCAACATCACTTTTCAAGTTGAAGGTGTGGAGAATGAAGTCCTCGATATCAACTTTAGTCCTTCGGAAAAATCAATCTATTACGAATTTCTCACCCCGTGGATCGCATTGAATAAGATAAACCTCAAGCGATACCGCACTTTTGGAAAAAGTGATGAAGAACGTACAAATTTTCTGAGGCGTCTCCTGAGTCAGAATATCGCTTTCATTGGAAAAGAACTCGGGCTATCACTGGATAATAAAATCTTTGTGGACATTACACTCGATACGCTTAAGCCCAGAATCATGGATGAAGGGAAAAATGCTTCCTTCGAAGGCGGCTTTAGCACCAATTATGTTCTACCTAATTACATCGGTGTAGGGAACGGTATCACAAAGGGGTTTGGTGTCCTTTACAGTGAGCTGAATCCTTCTGAAAAAGGGAGCGAGGATGGTTTGACTAAGGTCTCAGCCGATAGCTACTCTGATCTGGAAGAACTGCCACAAGGATGGGAGGAAGATGCCATCGATCCCAACGATATCCCTCGGAGCAAGAGGCAGAAGCGCTCGCGCGATGATGCTGAGCCAGATGATGCTGAGCCAAAAGAGCCGAACTTCAATACCACCAAGTATCACTCCAAAACACACTAAACTCCTTTGCCTATGATTGCCGACAGGGTCGGGAAGATCCAACCTTCATTCACGCTTGAGATGAGCGCACGGGCTGCTGATTTGCGGAACCGCGGAATCAATATAATTAACCTCGGTGTGGGCGAGCCCGACTTCAACACGCCAGAGAACATTCGTGAAGCCGCAATTCGTGCTATGGCCGACGGTCACACCAAGTACACACCGGGCCGCGGGACACTGGAACTGAGGGAAGCGATCCGTACGAAACTCAAGCGAGATAACAATCTCGATTATACTCCGGATCAGATTATGGTGTCTAACGGTGCAAAACATTCACTTAGTACCATCTGTCAGGCGCTGGTTAACCCTGGGGACGAGGTGATTGTGTTCACACCGTACTGGGTATCGTATCCTGAGTTTATCCGTCTCTCGGACGGTGTCCCCGTCATCGTCAAAACGATCCCAAGCGAAAACTTCACACCGGATTGGGATGACTTTGAAGCAAAGGTATCCTCCAAAACCACCGCAATTATCCTCAATTCTCCCTCAAACCCCACAGGGGCGGTATGGGACGATCCAACTGTGAAAAGAATTTTAAGTTCGGCTGCTGAACACAACTGGCTCGTGATTTCTGACGAATGTTATGAACGACTGGTGTATGACGATCCTTATCGAAGCTGTGAATCGATCAACAGTGCCGGAGCCAATGTATTGACTGTCCAGAGTCTGTCAAAAACCTACGCCATGACGGGCTGGCGGATCGGCTATACCGCCGGCGATTCGACCATCATTAGAGCCATGGCAAAAATCCAAGGACAGACCACTTCTTGTCCCAACTCCATTGCTCAAAAAGCCGCAGTAGAAGCGCTGACCGGTAATCAATCTGAAGTCGAAGAGATGTGTAAAATCTTTGCGCAGAGGCGTAATGCTATGATAGATAGGTTGAATTTGATTAAGAATCTCTCTTGTCCTCGACCCGGTGGCGCATTCTACGCATTCCCCGACATCAGTCACTATCTCGGCCTCGTTGCGGACGGGAAGATAATCGACAGTTCTTTCGCCTTAAGTGACTATATTTTGGATTGTGCCAGAACGGTTACTGTAGCCGGTTCCGGTTTCGGTGCGGAGGGTCACATCAGGCTTTCCTACGCTACCGATGAGTCGGCATTTCTGGAAGGCATTGATTTGCTTGAAGAAGCGTTGAAAAAAATGGGTTAGAGGACCAAAATGAAAAGTGATATTCATCCTGAATATTCCCTTGGGACGGTCGTGTGTGCGTGTGGAAACACCTTTCAAGTGAGGAGTACTGTGGGCGACATGAGGGTTGAGATTTGCTCCGCGTGCCACCCCTTTTTCTCCGGCCAGCAGAAACTTGTCGATACGGCCGGTCGCATTGAGAAATTCAAGAAGAAGTACGGAAAGCTGAACGCCGAAGGCGATCAGTAACCCAACGAACATAACGGTTTTCGGCATCATCCAAGATGGATGAGCGAAAACCGTTTTTTTATGCACGGAGTTTTCTATGATAGAAAAGGTTAAGCAGATCATCGGTAGGTACGAGGCTGTGACAAAGCAGCTCGGTACACCGGAAATTGCTTCCGATCCAGGAAAATACAGCGAACTGGCAAAGGAGTACCATGAGCTTGATCCAGTGGCAAAGAAAGGACAGCAGTACGTCCAGGTTCTTGAGCGAATTGACGAAGATGAAGCGATTCTCAACGGCGATGATGAAGAACTCAAGGAAATAGTCAGGGAAGAGATCGAGGGACTAAAGAATGACCTAACTGAGATGGAAGAGGCGTTGAAAGTGCTGCTCTTGCCGAAAGATCCACTCGATTCCAAGAATACTATTATGGAAATCCGAGCCGGTACAGGCGGTGAGGAAGCGGCACTCTTCGCCGCTGACCTCTACAGGATGTACAGCTATTTTGCGGAAGAGAACGGTTGGACCGCCGAGCTCATCGCCGCTAATGCAACAGGAAACGGTGGCTATAAGGAAGTGATATGCTCATTCAAGGGTGACACTATTTTTGGGAAACTGAAATATGAGGGAGGCGTGCACAGAGTTCAGCGCGTCCCTACCACAGAAACGAGCGGTCGCATTCACACCTCTGCGGCAACAGTTGCCGTCCTCCCCGAAGCTGATGAAGTAGATATTGATATTAATCCCCATGATTTGAGAATCGATACTTTCCGCGCTTCAGGTGCCGGCGGTCAACACGTGAACAAGACAGAGTCAGCAGTTCGTATCACCCACATCCCGACTAATACCGTGGTAACCTGCCAAGATGAAAAATCACAGCACAAGAACCGAGCTGCTGCAATGAAAGTTCTCCGGTCCAGACTCTTGGCCAGAGAACGAGAAAAGCAACAGTCGGCTCGGGCGGAAGCGAGAAAATCGATGGTCTCCACCGGCGACAGGAGTGCAAAGATTCGAACGTACAATTTCCCTCAAGGTCGAGTCACCGATCACAGGATTGACCTGACGCTATACAAGCTCGAAGAAATCATGCATGGTAACCTCACAGAATTGATTGAGCAGCTCAAAATCGCCGATCAATTGGAACAGATGAAAGCTGACAGTTGAATTGAACAGTTGTTCCAATCCGGTGATTGAGGCTACAAGTGTACAGGATGTCCTAGATGATGGCATCAGTTTTCTTGAATCTGCCGCTGTTGAAGAAGCTGATATACGAGCTGAGTGGCTCCTCACCTTCATTATTGGTGTCTCCCGGACTCAGTTTCGCCTCCAAAAGAATAGAACTATCACGGAAAATCAATCAAAAAGGTTCAGCCTATGGTTACAACGCTGTGCCGATGGAGAGCCGGTTCAGTACATCACGGGGGAGACAGAATTCTTTGGATTCCCTTTCGAAGTGAGTGAGAGTGTTCTCATCCCCCGGCCCGAGACGGAACGAGTTGTAGAGATCGCATCGGAAACTGCCACCCTTTCTCAAGCTTGTTCCGTGCTGGAAATTGGAACAGGTTCCGGTTGCATCGCCATTAGTCTAGCAAAGATGTGTCCCGGTTTGTCAATTACCGCTATTGACGTTAGCCCGGCGGCTATCCGAATGGCCAGCCGCAACAGCAAGAAAAACGGAGCCGGAGGTCAAATCAGCTTTTGTCAACTGGATATTCTCAACAATGAGCCCGAAAGTCAATATGATATGCTCATCAGTAATCCTCCCTATGTCCCACTCGAGGAATACACTTTTCTGGACGAAACTGTGAAATATTTTGAGCCTCAGACTGCGCTGACAGACGGAGGCGACGGACTGACATTTTATCGCCGGCTTGCAAAAGATGGACACAAATGGCTTCGGCCCGGAGGAAAGATAATTCTCGAGGTGGGGCGAAACGATCATCCCGATAAGGCGGCCGAGTTGTTCCGGGTTGGAGACTGGGCTCAAGTCGAATTGTTTGAAGATTATAACGGCGATGCAAGAGTTCTGAAAGTACAGCAGGCATGAACCGGGTTATAGCTGGAATCAGGCTTCTACGACCCATTAACCTCTTTCTAAGCGGTGCGACAGTTGTGCTTTCCGCGGCAATCCTTGGAGCCCTCCATGAAGAATCTTTGCTCTTTCGAGGAATGGTTGTGGTAATCACTTTCACAGGTGCCGCCAACGCCCTCAATGATTATCTCGATCTCAACGCCGATCTGATCAACAGGCGAGAACGTCCTTTGCCGAAAGGAGAGCTTGCACCGAAAAATGCTCTCATCCTCTCCATTTTACTTTTCGCATCAGGTGCCCTGTTGGCCGCGAGTCTGCCGAATACCGCGACTCTCATCGCCATCGGTATCGCCCTGCCGCTGTTGATCGCCTACAACCTCTGGCTGAAAGGAACTATACTGATTGGCAATGTGGTAGTGTCGGCAATTCTTGCCATGTCATTTCTCTTTTCAGGCGCACTGTTTGGAGCCATCGACAGGATGATTCCACCTGCTTTCCTCACGTTCGCCTTCACGCTTGTGAGAGAGTTTATCAAAGATATGGCGGACGGTGATGGTGATCAGCAAGCCGGAGTGATAACCTTTCCGGTCAAGTACGGGCTTGAAACTTCCGCCAAAGTCGCCGCTGGTTTGATCTGTATGCTTACGGTTTCTATCATTCTCCCGTTCGCAATCGGTATTTATAGCACAGAATATCTGATAACTGCTCTCTTGGGGATTGGCATTCCGCTGGCTTATATCATAAGTTTGCTTGTGAAATCTCCCTCCTCAAGCAACTGCCAGACGGCAGCGAAACTCTTAAAGGTTTGTACCTTTGTTGGTCTTCTGGCTGTATATCTCGGCTGACGTATGACAGCCGAGTTTGTACATCTTCATAATCACACAGACTATAGTCTCTTAGACGGCGCTCAAAAGATTCCCACTCTACTTGGAACCGTATCGGATCTTGGCATGGATGCGGTTGGCGTAACCGAACATGGCAATATGTTTTCCACAGTCAACTTTTACAAGAAAGCGAAAAAAAGCGGGATCAAACCGATTATCGGCTGTGAGGCTTACGTCGCTCAAGGGGATCGCTTTGATAAGACGCCAAAGCGTGAAGGTGGCTGGGGAAACAACCACTTGGTCCTTCTGGCACAAAATTACACCGGTTACAAAAACCTGATGAAACTGAGTACCGCCGGCTATCTTGAAGGTTTTTACTATAGGCCGAGAATAGACAAAGATCTTCTCAGAAAGTACAGCGATGGAATCATCTGTCTTTCGGCATGCCTAAAAGGTGAGATTCAGGAATTAGCAGTTAAAGGTGATGTGAATGGTGCCAAGCGTGTTGCCCTTGAATTTGCTGAGATCTTTCCGGATCGGTTTTATCTCGAGTTGCACAATCACGGGATCCCCGAAGAGGACGCCTCCAGGGCGGTTGTCAAAAACATCGCAAAGGAACTGAATCTTCCGCTAGTTGCCACCAATGACTGCCATTACGCTCTGCGTGATCACTGGCAGGCACATGATATTCTTTTTTGTGTCGGTACAGGCAAACACAGGAATGATCCAAATCGCCAACGTTATGCCACATCAGAGTTTTATTTCAAGACACAGGACCAGATGTGGGAACTATTCAAGGATTACCCCCACGCACTTGAAAATACACGGCTGATTGCAGATTCCTGCGATCTGGAATTGCCACTTGATGAGTACCTCCTCCCCACCTTTCCAATTCCCGAAAGCAGTGGTTCGACATCTCCCGATGATTACTTGGCATCTTGCTGTCAAAAGGGACTGGAAGAGATTTATCCTTCTGTTACACCAGAACTCAAGGCGCGTCTCAACTTCGAACTTGACGTGATCCAGAAAATGGGATTTGCCGGCTACTTCCTGATCGTAATGGACTTTGTGAAATTTGCGAAAGACAATCGTATACCTGTAGGGCCGGGACGCGGCTCTGTGGCTGGAAGTCTCGTGGCATATTGCCTCAACATCACAGCCATAGACCCTATAAAACACAATCTGCTCTTTGAACGGTTCCTCAACCCGGAACGAATCTCCATGCCGGATATCGACATCGATTTTTGCTATGAGCGCCGTTCTCATGTCATCGACTATATCAAGGACCGGTACGGCGACGAGTCAGTGACCCAGATAATTACGTTCGGAAAACTTAAAGCACGTCAAGTGGTGAAGGATGTGGGACGTGTACTCGGTATGTCTTTCGGAGATCTAGACAAGATCGCCAAGTCTATCCCGGCAGGCCCCGGCGTTTCACTTGATTCGGCGCTGGAAATCAGCGGTGATCTGCAGAATTACGCAAATAAAAATAATCAACACCGCGATTTGATTGAATACGCCAAGACATTGGAGGGAATGAACCGTCATGTTTCCACTCACGCTGCGGGAGTTGTCATCGCCCCCGGCGATCTAACCGATTACATCCCTCTTTACAAATCGACGCAAGGCGAAGTTACCTCTCAGTACGACATGAAGGCTCTCGAGGATCTCGGCCTTCTCAAAATGGATTTTCTGGGGTTGCGTAATCTTACTGTCATCGATCAGACACTTACGCTACTAGATGAAAGAGGTGTAAAAGTAGATATTGAAAAGCTTCCTATGGATGACAAAGTTGTTTTCAAACTCTTTTCTAAAGGAAATACCATAGGCGTGTTTCAGTTCGAGTCTCAAGGAATGAGAGAATATCTCAGGAAGCTGAAGCCAACGTCGATTCATGATCTGATAGCGATGAACGCTCTTTATCGTCCCGGCCCGATGGAGAACATCGATGAATTCATCAAACGAAAACACGGCCGAAAGAAAATAAAGTATATCCATCCTGGACTTCAGTCCATTCTGGAAGAAACCTACGGGATTATCGTTTATCAAGAGCAGGTGATGCAGATCGCAAACAGCATTGCCGGCTTTTCCCTGGCACAGGCTGATATGATGCGCCGGGCCATGGGGAAGAAACAGATGGAACTGATGGAAAGTCAGCGTGAGGAGTTTATTGAAGGTGCTGTTGCGAAAGGGATGGATAAGAAGAAAGCACGTAAAATCTTCGAACTGATAGAGAAGTTTGCCCAGTACGGCTTCAATAAGAGTCACAGCACCGCTTATGCTTATATCGCCTACCAAACGGCTTACCTCAAAGCGCACCACCCTGCTGAATTCATGGCGGCGAACCTCACGAGCGAAATGACCAACACCAACCGTGTGGTAACACTCCTGAACGAATGTCAGAAGCTGAAGATAATAATTCATCCACCAGACATCAATGAATCGGGAATCAACTTTAAGGCGATAGATGAGAAAACGATTTCCTTCGGGCTGAATGCTATTAAAAATGTCGGAGTGAAGGCCCTTAACAATATTCTCTCTGCAAGAGAAGAGACAGGACAGGTAAATTCACTTTTTGAGTTTTGTGAACACCTTGATCTCCGTCTTGTCAACAAGAAGGTGCTGGAGAGCCTTATCGCAGCCGGCGCCATGGATTCATTGAACGGCAACAGGGCCCAGATGTACGCCGGCGTAGAATATGCCCTTAAGTTCGCTCAGCAACTACAGGCGAGAGCAGACGATAATCAATTCTCAATTTTTGGGGGGCCGTCCGAGGATGCCGAAATCATTGCAAGACCGTCTTTGCCTGAGGTCCCAGACTGGAGTGATGCTGAAAAACTGTCACATGAGAAAGAGTTGATAGGCTTCTATCTTACCGGACATCCTCTGCTGGAATATGCGAATACGTTAGAGAAGTTTTCCAATTATGATTTCTCTGATATGTCCGGTGATTTAGAGGTTGACCAGATTCGAGTGGGCGGTATCATCAGAGATATCCGTCTCCACTTTGACAGAAAGAATCAAGAAATGGCCTTTTTTAATCTGGAATGCCTCGGCGGCTCGGTTGATGTATTGGTGTTCCACGAGACGTACTCCAATCACAAGCAGTTGATCGAGGACGGCGGGCTGATCTTTGTTAAGGGCAAGCCAACCTCCCGTCTATCGGAGGACACGCCGAAAATGATTGCTGAATCAATCAAGTCGCTTGATGAGGTTGATGGAGACCATCCGTCCACCGTCAACATAATGCTCGAGGTAGATCAAATGAAGAAGACGGACGTGGACGCACTTTATCAGCTTGCCAAGGAACATTCAGGCAATTCCCCCCTCTTTTTTCACATCTACGAGAGCAACGGGAACGGAAAAAAATTCTACGCTCAAACAGTCAAGGTCACTTTGGATGACGCTTTCATTAGCAAGCTCAAGAGCCTCTATGGTGAAAAGAATATCTGGGTGGAGTGATGATTGCTCTTTTACAGCGCGTCAAAGAGGCCTCCGTGAGAGTTGATGGGAAAACAGTGGGCCAGACCGGCCCCGGACTGCTAATCTTTCTGGGTGTCTGCAAGGGCGATCAAACGGAGGACGCTGATACCCTTGCTAACAAGAGCGCTCATCTTAGAATTTTCAATGATGCATCCGACAAAATGAACAACTCCCTCGTAGATGTGGGTGGAAGCGCGCTGGTAGTTAGCCAGTTTACTCTCTGTGCAGACAGTCGCAAAGGAAGACGCCCGAGTTTTATCAACACGGCAGCGCCTGAAGAAGGAGAAATTCTTTACAACACTTTCATCGAAGGACTGAGACAGTTTGATATCCCGACCGAGACGGGAATCTTTGGCGCGATGATGCAAGTGAGTCTAACAAACGATGGTCCAGTTACATTGATATTAGACAATCTACTTAGTTAAACTACCTCTGATTAAAGGATAGGAGAAGTTATGGATTTCGGTACTGCATTCGGGCTTCTCTTGGGGTTGGGATTCATTTCCATTGGCATTGTTTCGAATAACGGTAATCCCATGTGGTTTCTCGATGGTGATTCCTTGCTCATTGTACTAGGCGGAACTTTCGCCGCAACACTCGTGAACTATCCTCTAAGAGATATTCAAGGTTTAGTCAGCATTCTCTCCACCGCTTTTAAGAGGCATGTCCTTAGCCATACGGACGTCATTGATGAACTGATAGAAAAAGCAGAGAAATCGCGCAAGAAGGGTATTCTTTCTCTGGAGCGGGAATTGTCCAATGTGTCGGATAAGTTTCTGCGAGACGGTCTCGAACTGGCCATAAACGAAAAAGATCCTGCCAGACTCCGCAGCTACCTTGAACTGGAGCTAGGAAATGTAGGAAGACGGCACAGCCTCGGCCAGGAAATCTTTCTCTACATGGGTGCATACGCTCCTGCCTTTGGAATGCTCGGGACGGTCATCGGCCTTATTATTATGATGACAAACTTTGCGGAATCACCGACTGGTGCTGTCATCGGTTACGAATTCAACATAGCAGACAGGTTCGCTGATCTTCTGGGAGGTATGGGGCTCGCCCTGATCACAACATTTTACGGAGTATTGCTGTCGAACCTTGTCTTCCTCCCTCTTGCAGGAAAGTTGAAACGGAATTCCGAAGAAGAACTGATGATAAAAGATATTATGGTTGAAGGGATCATCGGAATACACGCAAAGGACCACCCATTGAGTCTCAGGGAAAAGCTAATGACATTTGTTCCTCAAAGTCAGCGAGTAAAAACTCAGTAAAGAATGGCCCGTCAAGTTTCAGGTGTTTCATTCATCGAGGCCAAGGCCCGGAGTACGGCGTGGGCAGTTACATTTGGGGATATGGTAACGCTTCTCCTCACTTTCTTTATTCTGGTTATAGTCATGATGAATGAAGCGGAGAAACATATTGATCGAATTATCAATATGCTGCTGGATGAAACCTACACGGAACTGAATAGGGCTTTACCGTCAGACATGATCAAAGTCGATCGTGTAACAAAAGGTGTGAAGATCACCCTGGCCAGTGGACAGCTCTTTCCTTCGGGCAATGCCGAGCTGCGGCAGGAAGTAATTCCTATCTTGAATCAGATCGCTTCCCTCATTGGAAATTCAAGGATTTCCCGCCTGCAGGAGGATCCAGAATTCAGACCTTTCGTTGAGGCGATAGAGGAGAGTGAGAGAAATCTGAACATGGAAATTAGAACTGAGGGACATACAGACAACGTTCCCCTTCCAGCAGAACTGACTTCCAAGTGGAAATCGAATTGGGAACTATCCACCGCTCGGGCACTGAATGTGGTTGAACTGCTGTCCGAGTTGTCTTCCTTATCTCAAGATAGATTCTCGGCCATGGGCTATGGCGAATTCAGGCCGTTAGACACCAATGATTCGCCTGAAGGAAGGGCCCGTAACCGCCGCGTAGAAATCTATGTTGATGCCTTTATAACCAACAACCCCGTGAATTGAGAGGTTCCTGATAACAGTCATCGTTTCTCCTTATCTACCACTCTGAAAACTTTCTCTCCCGGTTTTGCCATGCGGTGCTGTTCCCGCGCAAGTTTTTCTATATACTCCATGTCATTCTGAAGACGATCTCTTTCACCCACCAGTTGTTCTTGTTCGGCGCGGAGGCTGTCAATTTCTTCCATCAGTTCCGCTTTTTCCCTTTTGATCGCATAAAGTCGATAGACACCATGATCACCAAAGAAGAAAATAATAATCAGGATGAGTCCTCCAAGCAGAAGGAGCTTCGGGAGTATGTTCTTTGTCGATGGCGGGGCAACAAGGCGGCGGGCTAGCCTGCGTCGACGTCTGGGAAAAATCTTTAACCGTCGCTTCGCCGTTGCTCTATCCTCCCAATTGATGCCCCAGCACTTCCATGCCCGGTAACTGTGCCTTATTCCCGAGAATCTCTTCAATCCTTAAAAGTTGATTATATTTACACATTCTATCTGTTCTCGATGCTGAACCAGTCTTGATCTGCCCCACTCCCATGGCGACACTGAAATCAGCAATAAAGGTGTCCTCAGTCTCGCCGGAACGGTGAGAGACAATGGCTCCCATGCCGTTTTCCCGCGCCAGAGCAATGGTGTCGACCGTCTCGGTGACGGTGCCGATCTGATTCAGCTTAATCAGAATTGTATTCATAGCGGACCTGTCGATCGCCTCTTGAAGTCTCGTAGGGTTTGTAACGGTAAGATCGTCACCCACTATTTGGACACTGTCTCCAATCGCAGAATTCAGTTTTTCCCACCCTTCCCAATCGTCCTCTGAAAGCCCATCTTCAATGGAAATTATAGGGTACTTTTCCACAAACTCACTGTATAACTTGATCATCCCGTTACTGGTCAATTCCCTCTTTTCTGATTTGAGGCAGTAGACATCGCGAGTTGAATCATACAGCTCCGAAGCCGCTACATCCAGCGCAAGAAAGACTTCCGAACCGGCGGAATAGCCCGCCCTTGTCACCGCCTCAAGCACAATTTCGACTGCCTTTTCGTTGGAGCGGAGATTCGGAGCAAAGCCGCCCTCGTCGCCCACCGCTGTATTAAGGCTCTGCTCCTTCAGAACCGACTTGAGTTGGTGAAATATTTGAGTTCCCATCCGGAGTGCCTCACTGAAGGATGAAGCACCTAGGGGAAAAATCATGAACTCTTGGATATCAACATTGTTGTCAGCATGGCTTCCGCCATTGAGGATATTCATCATTGGGATAGGAAGCAACGATGCATCACCTTTGGACAAATGTTGAAACAGTGGAACGCCTTCATGTGCTGCTGCTGCTCTCGCAACAGCCATGGAGACACCGAGGATTGAATTCGCCCCCGCAGCTCCCTTGTTTGGAGTGCCATCGGCATTGATCAACTTTTCATCGACCCCTCTCTGGTCAAGTGCATCGTGCCCAATAACCACGGGCTCAAGCATTGACTTAACATTCTCAACTGCCTGAGAGACCCCTTTTCCTAGATATGCTGACTTGTCCCCATCGCGCAATTCAATAGCCTCGTGTTTCCCGGTAGATGCACCCGACGGAACGGCAGCGCGCCCAAAGCTTCCGTCAGCAAGATGAACGTCAACCTCCACCGTAGGGTTGCCGCGGGAGTCAAAGATCTGCCTCGCTTCAATTCGAGAAATAGTGCCCACTCGATAATTTTCCTTTAAAAACGTGGTTAAAAAATAGACAATTCTTACTCCCCGCCCATAAGAAAAGAAACAGCCTTCCAAGAGGGAGTTGGTTGTCCCGATAGAGTTCCCCCCTGTATATTACCTTATTGAAACCAACTTCAACGGGACTTCGTATCAGATCCACTCCACTGCATAGAGAATCAGGCTCCTCCTAGCACTATCGTGACGCAACCCCTAAGACAGTTAACAATGCAAACTCTGGTCTACGGTGCCGGGAATGTAATGACACGACTTGTCACGTTTCTCCTCCTGCCACTCTTTACCAACGTCCTCTCACCGGAAGAATACGGCCTGACGACGCTTCTGTACGTCTTCCTTGGTTTTATGAATATCCTCTACCATTACGGTCTGGATGCAGCGTTCATGCGTTATTACTCAAATATCGAAGTTAGCAATGAAAAGCTCTCTCTCTTTTCAACAGCACTATGGCTCGGATTGGCTACGAGCATCGCTCTGTCAATTGTCATCATGTTATCGGCAACAACTCTCTCGTCACTCCTTCTCGGGAGTTACAATTACGCTAACCTTTTCCGTCTTGCTGCTGCAATTCTTCTTCTTGATGCTGTGAGTCATGTCCCTTTCGCACTGTTGAGGCTGGAAAATCGCGCGATACACTTTGTCACGATCAAGTTCATAAATGTAATGATTACGCTGGGGATGAACATCTATCTTGTGGTGATCAAGGAAATGGGACTTGATGGCGTCTTCATCAGCGTTGCTTTGGCCTCAGCTGCAACAACTTTTTCCGTGCTTGTGGCAACATTAAGGTCAACTCGTCTTTATTTTAACGCAACATCGGTTGGACCACTTCTCAGGTTCGGTCTTCCGTTCCTCCCCGCGGGGTTGGCTACCATCGCCATGGAATCGATCGACCGATACATCCTTGCCGCTTTAACTGACGCAGCTACTGTTGGAGTCTACAGTGCGGGGTACAAACTAGGGATTTTCATGCTCCTGCTTACCGCGGCGTTTCAATACGCATGGCAGCCATTTTTTCTTAAGGCCGGCGATAGACCTGAATCGAAACCACTCTTCTCCAGAGTGTTCACCAACTTTATGGTGGTAGCACTCTTTACGTGGACAGTCCTGACACTGTTTCTTCCAGAGATTATACGCCTGCAGTTAGGAGGCGTCTGGCTCGTTGGGCCGGCCTTCCATGAAGCTGAGTCGATCGTGCCCATTATCCTTATGGCCTATCTGCTCCAAGGTGCGTATCTCAATTTTCTTCCGGGCATCTACTTTGCTTCAAAAACTATCTACATCGCCGGAATAACAGGCCTCAGCGCACTCATAAATATTGGCGTTAACTTCTCTCTCATCCCGCTTTACGGAATGACCGGTGCCGCATATGCCACACTGGCCGGGCATGGCGCCATGGCTATTCTCACCTATTTCGTTTCAAGAAAACTGTTCACCGTACCCTACGACTGGTTCAAACTCCTCAGGCTTGCAACCACTGCTGTCATCGCCCTTGGTGTAGCACAGTTGTTGGACCATACACTGGTGGGCCGATTCATCGGTGTGGCATCTTTCGTGGGAGGACTCTTCCTTATGAAAATCCTTTCACTCGGTGATTTCAAGAATATCGTTTCGCTTTTTAGAAAGAATTCCCTGGACTCGCGCTGAATGAGTGCTCAAAAACAAAAAGTCCTGCTATTTTCAACGATACGTACCACTTTTATTGAAGATGACCTCCACATGCTTGAACGCATCTGCGATGTCAAATGGATCTGTTCAAGCGGTTTTTTGACTATCGGGAAGATCAAGTATGCAATGTTGTTTCGGAAAGTAGGCATTGCATGGTTCGCGTCAGTCTATAGCGGTGTGGTGGTCTTTATTGCAAGGCTTCTTGGAAAAGAGTCTATTATTATCATCGGTGGTGCTGATGTCGTCACCAATTCCCACCTCGGCTACGGCCTGCTTCTGGCGCGCTGGAAACGTCCGATCCTCAGGTACGCCGTCAGGAATGCCACCAAAGTATTGCCGACATCAGAGTATCTCAAGGAGACAACTCAGGCACTTTGCGGCTATGAGGGCGAAAACATAGAGGTCTGTTTTCCTGGCCTTGATCACAAGTTTTGGCATCCCAATAAAAAGCGAGAAAACGTTGTCCTATCCGTTGCGCACTGCGACACCAGCGACAGGATTTCCATTAAAGGTGTTGACCTAGTTCTGAAGGTAGCAGAAAAAATGAGAGAAGTCCGATTTAGGATCATTGGTGTGACTCCTGAGGTTGTATCTCGTATCACCGCTACTGTCCCCGAGAACGTCCAATTTCAATCACCTGTCGGGCGAAATCAGCTTCTGAAGGAATATCAGAAGGCAATTGTCTATCTTCAGCTCAGCAGAGTTGAATCATTTGGGATCGCTACAGCAGAGTCGATGCTTTGTGGCTGTATTCCAGTTGTGTCCGATGCAGGCGGTCTTCCAGAAACGGTGGGAAACAACGGCCACGTTGTTCCATCGGAGGATGTCAATGCAGCAGTAAACGCCCTCAATGCCATTCTTCAGGGCGAGTCAGGATTAAGCGGAAAGACGTGCAGGAAGTGGGTTGCGTCCAGATTCTCCATGCAAGATCGAGAAGAAAGGTTTACCGACATGCTGTTGGGATGAATCGTACCATCGTCAATATACTTTCACTTACGGGAGCGGATGCTGTCAGCAGGCTGCTGGGATTTATGACTGTGGCTTATCTGGCAAGAACTGTCGGTGCGGAAGTCATGGGACTGCTCGCCGCCGGGATGGGAATCCTTACGTACGGTACCATTGTAGCCGAGGCGGGCTTGCCAATCTTGGGAACACGTAAAGTTGCCGGGGAAAAGAGCGCATCTAAAGCATTAATCGGACAGATCTGTACAATTCGAACAGCTTTGGCGGTTAGTGCTTTCATTTTCTTCGGTGGTGTTCTGTTCCTTTTCTTCAACAATGCCTCTCTTCGAAACCTGACTCTCATATATCTTCTGGCCCTTTTCCCTTCCGCATTACTCATTGAATGGGTCTTTCAGGGGCTGAGGAAGATGACTGTACTTGCTACAGGCAGAGTGTTAGCCGCCGCTTTTTACCTTCTGTGGTTGGTAGTGTTTGTCCGACAAAATTCATCCCTACTTCTGGTCCCGGCAGGTTGGGTCGCCGGTGTTTTCGCTCAAGCAATCTACCTCTGGAAAAAGCTGCAAGCTTCCGATCAGCAAAAAACAGCCAGCAGAGCAAATTCGACCGAACTCCTCAAGAAAGCATTCCCTTTGGGACTGGCCGGTGTAACTGCCCAAATTGTTACACAATTTCCTGCCATCTATCTCGGCATGACTGACCCTCAAGCCGGGGGGTTATTCAACATTGCTTTCCGCATGATTGTGCTTATGCTTGTTGTGGATAGAGTGTTCTATACACTCTTTTTCCCTGCCATTACATCGGTTCTCAAGAGTGATCCCGCCGGTCTTTCCGTCTACTTTACAAGAACGCTGAGACTGGTTGTTACTACAGCTATATACATTGCCATCATGGCAGTACTATCGAGCAGACAGCTGTTACCTCTCTTTTTCGGAGACGAATTTTTTGCCTCGACGTTGATCTTTCAATTGCTTTCCGTCTACTTCGTATGCTCCGTGATTAACTCCGCCTGTACATTTACACTCATTGGTGCAGAAAAAGAGAAGGTCTATCTGAACTCCATCCTGCTAGGCGGGGTGGGATTTTTCGGGATCATGTTGCTCCCGGTACCAATCCCTTCATCGCACCTCGCTGCTATCGGTCTTGTTATATTTCAGCTCATCTCTTTTCTCATAATGCTGAGAGAAATCCAGACATTTATTCACTTTCCGTTAGGCAGAACTGTATTTCTGCCGATTGTCGCAGGCTTAGCAGTGATGACAGCTCTAGCACTGCTCTATTCGCTGTTTCCGATGCTATCCTTCATCTTGGCCATAACCGTCACTCCCGTAATTCTCTATTTCGCAGCCGGGATTACTCCAGAAGACAGGGCCTATACTATGAAGATGGTGTCATGAGACTCGTTGTAGGAATTACACACCTGACTCCTGCATGGCACATTCTGCTGGAACAGATTTCGCCCCCTTTTGAAGAACTGAACGCGGACAGAGCCTGGACTCCGGAGAACTATGCCTGTATCATAGTTTCAGGTCAGCCGAGTACGTCCATCATCAATTCTCTCCAACATTTTGTGAGCAAGGGAGGTGCCCTATTGGCTGAGGCCAAATGTGCTGGCAGCGTCTTCGAAATCAATAGCATCGGTCATTTTGTCGATTACATTGATACAACAGATGATCCTCTTTTTGGCGCTGTGACTCCCGGATTCATTGGGCGGCGATTAGATATCCCCTCCGGCGCCACATTTACACGAGACAAACACGGGAAGCAACTCATCGAGCTTAAATCAATCGGCAACGGAAAAGCGATTATACTTCCCGAAGGGATAATTGATGCTCTCCTTTCATCGGTGTGCGTCAGAAGAAATTTTCCGTCCCGGGGACGGTGGCTCCCTTCTGAGAGGGTGGCAGGAGTATCGAAACGAACAATTCGAGAGCTTATTGAGCAATGCCTGAAACAACTGTTTTGGCATCGTAATCTGCCTTTCGTTTCTCTCTCACCTTTTCCCGATGGTGCTGACTCGGTCTTCAATTTCAGAATCGATACAGATTTCGCTTCAAGACAACAAGTCGACAAACTTTATGATCTCTGCCTGAAGCACGAAATCGCCACAACATGGTTCGTGGAGACAGGGAGCTGTGAACCGTGGATCGATCGATACGCCTCCATGGAGGGGCACGAAATTGGCCTTCATTGCTATAAACACCGCATATCGCGAAAGTATCTCCAAAATGAGCAAGACGTTCGGAAGGGAAAGACAATTCTGAAAAAGAGCGGAATTTGTCCGGAGGGGTACGCAGCCCCTTTCGGAGAATGGCACCCTTCCCTCGCCAAGGCCGTTGAGCATCACGGCTTTAGCTACTCCTCAGAGTTCGCCCTTGATTACGATAATCTTCCCTTCTCTCCCTTGGTTGGCGAACGGTTCAGTTCGGTCGTTCAGGTTCCCGTCCATCCGGTTTCTACCGGGGCTTTGCGAAATGCCCGGCACTCAACCAATGAAATGATAGGGTATTTTGAAAGTGTCATTGAGGATCACCTTGCCCGAAAACTCCCTCTCTTCTTTTATGACCACCCTGCCAATCCCGATCTCGAGGCGCTCAACCAGCTTTTCCAGAGTGTACGTAATCGAAATATTTCTGTGACAACAATGGGGCGCTATGCCGACTGGTGGAAAAGAAGATGTTCGACTGATTGGTCGGCTCGGCTGAAGGAGGAGAGGTTTCAACTGTCGCCCTATCATGATGCTGATGGAATTCATGTTGAAGTCGCGCGACCCGATGGAACCCACTCCCAGCACCTTGTGTCCGGTGAATGGCCATTAAGTGAAATAGAATGGAACAGTTACCGAAAAGCGCCCTCTCTGTCTCCCCACATTTCTGTACTGCATCGCTTGAATTATAAAATGGTTCTCAACAATATTCTCCACACCTACTGGAAATACAAGTTGTGAAAATCGTTCTCGCCAGTTATCACACCGTCAATATCAAGCACGGTGGTCCCCGGACTCAGATACTTCAGACCAAGAATCATCTCGAAGCTTTGGGGCACGAGGTGAGTCTACATGAAACTTGGGACGAATCGCCAACCCGCCGTGAGGCCGATCTCTATCATATCTTTGCATCCAACTTCGCTGTATACGACCTGGCACGACATCTCAACAGTGTGGGACACCCTTTTTTCACGAGCCCTATTTTCTTCACCCGCCGTTCGCCAACGGTGATCCGGTGGACACTAAAAGCTGACAGGATCGCCCGCAAAATTGCTCCCGGGTTTTGGTCCGATTACGGTTTTACCAGAGACATATGTCGCTGGTCCGCCGCCGTTTTGCCCAATACAAGTTCTGAACGAACGTTGCTGGCCAAAGGAATGAAAATACCAAAAGATAAGCTCCACGTCATTCCAAACGGCGTGGAAGAAAGGTTCTTTCACGGTGATCCCTCCCTATTTGTAAAGGAGTATGGTGTTACCGATTTCATTCTCAATGTCGGACACATCGGAGTGGAAAGAAAGAACACCCTTTCCCTCATCAGAGCACTTTCAACAATTGACCATCCGGCGGTGGTAATCGGGAAAATCAATGACACTCCGGAGGGATCACAGTGTCTTTCAGAAGCGAAGAAAAACAGGAATCTCCTTATTATTGAGGGGATCGATCACGATTCCGAGCTCCTTGCATCGGCCTACGCAGCGGCAAAGGTGTTCGCGCTTCCGGCTCGTTATGAAACGCCGGGAATCGCAGCGCTGGAAGCTGGACTAGCAGGTGCCCGTATTGTCATCACACCTCACGGCGGAACGAAAGATTACTTTCAAGAAATGGCCCACTACGTAAATCCCTATTCCATCGAAGATATTCGCACTGGTATCGAACAAGCACTGAACGCGCCCCGCGATGACGGATTGAAGAACCATATCCAGAACAATTTTCTTTGGAAGGATGTGGCACAGATGACTTCAGACGTCTACCGTAAGGTGCTCACGAGGTAGGTGTTCAGTGGCAAAATGAAGGTTTCTGTTATCGTTTCCGCTTTTAATGCGGCCGATATTCTCCCAACAACACTCCCTCCTCTTCTAGATCAGGACTATCCTAAGGAAGATTTAGAAATCATACTTGTAAATGATGCCTCGACGGATTCCACATCGAACATTATCGCCAGTGAGCGTTGGGCCGAGCAGTGTACTGTGATCCATCATGAAATAAACCTCGGCCGATCCGCCACACGAAACAGTGGGCTTCGGGCAACGAAGGGAGACCTCCTGATCTTTTTGGACTGCGATATTGAAGTCCCATCGGGTTTTATCTCTAATCACGTAAAACGCCATAAAGACAGAAAAATCATAGGGCTTCTGTCCAATCTTCAGCCAGCTGTCCCACCCACGGGAAAGTATTATCGCTATCTCTTCTACGGGCGGCGCGGTGCGAAGATCATTGGCGGAGCAAGGCCCCTCCCCTATCGCTATTTCATCCTGACGGCTACTTCCATCAAACGATCCGCTTTGGAAAAAACCGGGGAATTCAAGGAGGATTTATCTGGTTACGGTATTGACCTTCATTACGCCTATCGACTCTGGAGATCTTTTCCTGATAATCTCTTCTTTGCTCCGGAAATACCTGTCCGCCAGCACAAACTGAAACCGCTTCCGGAAGCCCTCACCGACTTTCGCGATTATGGCATTAGGAATCTCCCCGTAATCCTTGGAGATTACCCCGAACTTGGGAAAGATCTCGGCGCGAACTATGTGTCCGGCGGGATATTGAAAGTGCTACTCGGGCGTATGATCTTTAATCCCGTTGTACGCAGTGCTCTGGTGCTGGCAAATGCTCTCCTCCCTTCGCCGCTCTGCAACCCTTTCATACGGTATCGCATGATTGACGCCCTCATCTCCGGTTACAGAGCTTCTCGAACAAGAAGTGTCTGATCAGGACAGGTACCAGCGGTTACAGTTTCCATGGATGCAACAAAAAGACATGGTGAAACACCAACAAAGGAGATCGATACGATTATCTGTATTCTTCAAAACAGCTGGCCTAGTGGAAGAGAGACGTAGAATCTATGCCTGAGAGCGTGAGGAACGTTTACCTCTTCTTCAACAATTGTCATCATGGATAAGCCGCCAACAGCGCGCTGCAGATGAAAATACTGTTTGTTGAAGAGGCTCCATGAGACTCGCTTCCATTGATCTAGGCACCAATTCGCTCATCATGACCATCGCGGACATGGACAATGGCGTCATGACCCTAGTAAAGGAGAAAATAAAGATCATTCGCCTAGGACAGGCACTTGAACCGGGAAGCCGTCTCCATCCTGAGGCGAAAGAGCGATGTATCACCGCGTTGCGCCATTTTTCGGAAGAGATGGAACACCTTGATGTCGATACCGTTGTCGCGGCCGGCACTGCCGCACTTCGGAATGCGTCTGACGGTCAAGAGTTTGCAGATGAGGTTAAGGATCAGTTGGGGATTCCGTTAAAGGTCATTACCGGCGATGATGAAGCGAGGCTGACATTTAAAGCGATTCAGCACGATTTTACGCATCTCGGTGATTCATTCGTAATGATAGACATCGGCGGCGGCAGTACAGAACTGGTGATGGGAGACCTGAACAGGATCACATCTCAAGTAAGCCTAGACGCAGGTACCGTCTCTTTCACGGAGAGGTTCGTTGAACATGATCCACCCACATTAATGGAGCTTCAGTCAGCTTCTCAAACGCTCACCGAGATGATGGACGCTTACCGACTGACGTCAACCGACAATATTGTAATCGGGGTAGCCGGGACAGTAACAACCCTGAAAGCGGTAGAACTTGAAATCGATACGTACGATCATTGGTTGATCCACGGTACCACCCTATCACGGGAAGAGGTTTTGCGTTTAGAGAAACTGTTCGTAAGCATGCCTACCGCCGAACGAATGAAACTAAAGGGGCTTCCACCAGAACGGGCTGATATTATTCCAATGGGTGCGGTAATTCTTGATTCAATAATGGATCGGGTTCAGCAACAGTCGATCACTATAAGCGATCGAGGACTACGGTGGGGTCTGCTCTATGAGCGGGTGGAGAGAGACGGATGAAGATCAGTTGCGATCTTCGCCTTTGGCAAGTTTCTTACTTGACTCGTAGAGAAACTTTTTCTCTTTTTCAGATAGACCGTCATAGCCCACTTCATTAATTCGATCAAGCATGCGATCGACTTCCAATCGTAAATCTTCATCGCGGCGTCTTTTCTTCTTGATAATGCGATGACGGATTCCATCTTTCTGTTGCACGAGGATAGTCTTCAGAAAATTAAGTCGGACATTCGACTTCAGATAGCCAAGACCAATGAGCATCCCGGAGAGGTGTGTCAGATGACTTATGCCTGATGAGCTCGAGCTGATAGAAGAAAAGAATGCCAAGGCGCCAATGACTATCACAAAGTATTTCACTCGCACGGGGATGAAGAAATAGAGATAGACGTAGCGGTTGGGAAAGATCAATCCGTAGGCAAGAAGGATGCCGTAGACAGCACCGCTCGCACCCACCACTGCAACAGGAGAATTGAGGCTGAACAGAACTGTTACCAACCCGGACCCGACACCAGTCAGGAAATAATACTTAAGAAACTCCTGACGTCCCCACAGTGTCTCCAGTTCAGAACCGAACATCCAGAGGACAAACATATTGATCAGCACATGCCAGATATCGCCGTGAAGAAACAAGTAGGTAAAAGGTTGCCAGAGCATCAGCAGGCTGAAGGTATTCTTGGGGACGATGCCGAAAAGCTGAAAGAGGATTCGTTCCTGCCCCGAGATAGTTTGGAGAAGGAAGATTACAAAATTGATGGATATCAGTAGTTTGATGGCATCTGTAAAGAGCCTCGGGCCGAAATAGTTTCCCCGTGAAAAACTACTCTGGTACTGGTATCTCATTTGAAAGAACCATCGATCTTGTCTGTATAAACTTCAAAAGTGCATCCCAAACGTCTTTCTTTTCACAATCGTACATGAGCATGTGCGAGGAGCGTTCGAATTTTATGAATTCCTTATCTTCCGAACCAATCGCTTCGTAGACCTTTGGACCGTTGACATAAGGCGCTGTAATATCTTGTGTTGAGTGCATCACAAGCGTCGGGGCCGTTATTTGATGTAGCATTCGTCTCATCTTTAGCGTCATTTTCAGCGCCTCCCTTCCCGCTTTAAGAGGATAAACGGCATAACCAAACTTTTGTGGCCGACGGCCACCTTTGGGTTTGAAATGTTTCACCTCATACTCCTTGAAGTGACACATGATGGGCGACAGGTAAGCTTTCCAACTCCTGAACTTGAACAGCGCCGGTGACATAATGATGAGGCCCGCCGGATTGCGCTCCAGTGCGAGATGAAAGGTCAATACACATCCCATGCTGAAACCGATGACAAAAACCTCTTCGAACTCCCGAGTGAGTCGATCGTATCCCTGTTCCACCGCACGCATCCAGTCACGGTAAGAGGTCGCATTACAGTCTTCAACGGAAGTCCCGTGACCGGGGAGAAGATCGGCCACCGCCGTCAGGTCTTGGGAAGCGAGGAATCTGCCAAGTCCGTCAAATTCAAAAGTGCTTCCAGTGTACCCGTGAATAAGGTAACAAGCAGTGCTCTTATTGCCGTCGTATCTGAAAGGCTCAGAAGAGATGTGTTTTGACAGAAGATCATTCACGCCAGCACACTTTCCATAACACGCAGCGATCGGACTTCTCGCAGACCTTCAACGTGAAAACTGATATACTCCGCCAAGAAGCCCCCCACTTCCTTTCGCTCTTTTGCACCGCAGACGATTTCGGCCAGAGAATTCAGATTGCTTCGCTTAAGCTTTCGGAGAACGGAAAGCGCTTCTGGCGATAAGCTGCGTCCTGAGCCAGAGATGCAACCACCGCAAACAAGTTCTCCATATCCGATAGAGAAGAAAGCACTTTCCATCCCGTTCTGACATTGGGGACATCTGGACAGCTGCGGTCGAAATCCGAGGAGTGACAACAGCGCAATTTCAAAGTACCAGAAAATACGGTTGAGCTGCCCCGTACTCTTATCAATAGCCTCAAGAACATCCTCCGTCAGATGAAACAGTTCAGCCTGTTGTTCTTCTCCTGTGACCGTTCTGTCCACAAGCTCTACCACGGCAAAACCGTAACTCAGTTTTTTCATGTCGTTCTTTAGTGACAGCATAGGTCGGTTGAATTCAGCTCTAGAGAAAATCTGCAACTGACGTTTCGGGTTGTGGTAAAAATTGAGAGAGATACAGTTCATCGGCTCCAGATAGCCGCTTTGGAGTGTCTTGGATGTCATGACACCTTTCGCGATAATGGACAGCTTGCCAAAATCGCGTGTATAACAGCGGGCTATCTTGCTCGTATCTCCGTAGGGAAAGCTTTTCAGTACTACGGCATCGGTGGATTCCAGAGGCATTGTGTACGGTTAATATGCTTTGCCGAAAATTACCTCATATTTTGCCCTTTTTCCCGAATAGATGCATTTGAGATCATCCACGACATTGTTCAAAGGAATACAACGGATGGTTGCCTTTGTCTCTTCCTGAATCGCAGCTTCAGTGGCAGGATCACCGTCCCACCCACACTTCACAAATCCTGATGTGTCAGCGATAATCGATTTGAATTCGTCATAAGATTCCGCGGACTGGGTGTTCTCATCGCGAAAAGATTTCGCCTGGTCATAGAGGGATTTCTGAATGATCTCCAGCAAATGTGGCACCTCATCTGTGAGTTGGGTCTTCGGGAGGGTCATTTTCTCTCCTGTGTCCCTTCTTACGACAGTCACTGAATTCTGCTTCATGTCCCGGGTACCGACTTCAAGCCGAAGTGGGGCACCTTTCAATTCCCATTCGTTAAACTTGAAGCCCGGAGTGACACCGGCACGATCGTCAATGTGACATCGGATGCCGAGTTTTGTTATCTCCTTAAGTGGTGTATCAAGATAATCTAGGACATTCCCGATTTCCTCTTCGCTTCTTCCGATGGGGACGGTAACGATTTGATGTGGAGCAATCCGCGGTGGAAGGCGGAGACCCTTGTTATCACCATGCACCATTACGATTGCACCGATGAGACGGGTCGAAACGCCCCAGCTCGTTGCAAAGACATGTTGTTCCTGATTGTCCTCATTCTGGAACGTAACATCGAATGCTTTTGCGAAATTCTGGCCGAGGTTGTGGGAAGTACCGGCTTGGAGGGCTCTTCGATCACCCATCATTGCTTCAATACAATAGGTGTGTTCAGCACCGGCGAATTTTTCGGCGTCAGTTTTCAGCCCAGTGAAGACCGGGATTGCCAGTTCGTCCTCCGCAACTTCCCTATAAATCTCCAGAATCTTTCTCGCTTCTTCCTCCGCCTCATCAGCGGTGGCGTGAGCGGTATGCCCCTCCTGCCACAGGAATTCCGTGGTCCGAAGAAAAAGCCGCGTCCTCATTTCCCACCGTACAACATTGGCCCACTGGTTAATTAGGATAGGCAGGTCACGGTATGACTGTATCCATTTCTTATACATTGCCCAAATGACGGTTTCAGAGGTGGGGCGGACGATCACCTCCTCATCGAGGGCGGACTCAGGATCGACCACAAGTCCGTCCCCATCGGGGTCTGAAATAAGGCGGTGGTGTGTCACGACGGCGCATTCTTTGGCAAAACCGGCCACATGCTCCGCTTCTCTGCTGAGCAATGATTTGGGGATGAACAGAGGGAAATAGGCGTTTACATGGCCAGTTTCCTTGAAACGGCTGTCAAATGCGTCTTTGACTGACTCCCAAAGTGAGAAGCCGTAGGGACGAATAACCATCGTCCCTTTGACAGGACCGTAGTCGGCCAACTGGGTTTTGGTGATAACATCCGTGTACCACCGGGCATAATCTTCACTCTTTGCTGTTACACCTTTAGACATCTTATCGAGGATCAGGTCGGAGAGAATTTACTCTGACGGAGAGTATTAAAGTAACGTCCGCCTATCAAGCCGAGGCAAAATACGATGACAGCTCTTTCAAAGCCCGGTCAATGCCTTTGGCATCAATACCGCTGTTGGTAACCATTCTGAACTGGGCGGGCCCAACCGTGAAGAATTTTATATTTTTCTCCTTCATTGCTGCTACTACCTCCTCAGGTGTTTTCGCACTATCATCAAGAGAGACATACACAATGTTCGTTTTTACCAAATTGATTTGAACCGTCAGGCCGTCAATAGTGTCGATCCCCGAAGCGAGACGCCGTGCGTTTGCGTGGTCAACTTTCAATCTATCAATCATTTCGTCAAGAGCTACTATTCCGGCGGCGGCGAGTACGCCCGCCTGACGCATTCCACCGCCGAGACCTTTGCGTATTCGTCGAGCCTTATTTATGAACTTTTCCGACCCGCAAACCACCGACCCAACAGGACACGATAAACCCTTAGACAAACAGAAAGAGACCGAATCAGCATTCTCCGAGAGATCCTTCACGGTTGTGTTCAACGCCACCGACGCATTGAAAATACGTGCACCATCGATATGAAGTGGGAGACCGTTCTCTTGCCCAATCGCTGCCACTTCATCGATATAGTCTTTTGTCAATGGTGAGCCATGACAAACGTTATGGCTATTCTCCAAGCCGATGAGTGCCGTCTGTGGAAAGTGAACATTGTCGGGTCGGATGGCTCCTCGAATTTCTTCGAGATCTATCGTTCCATCATCGAGATTCTTCAGCGTCCTCGGATGGACACCTCCGAAGGCGGCGATTCCACCTGCCTCGTACATATATGTGTGAGCTTTGTCGCCAAGAATTACTTCGGTCCCGCGGTCGCAGTGCGCAAGGACGGAGACAAGATTGGCCATTGTTCCGCTTGGAACAAGGAGGGCCGCATCTTTTCCGAAAAGCGATGCCGCTTTCTCCTCGAAGTCATTAATAGTCGGATCCTCCTCGAAAACATCGTCACCCAGTTCAGCGTTCAGTATCGCCTGTCTCATGGCGCCGGTCGGGAGAGTAACCGTATCGCTTCTCAAATCAACAGTATTCATTTATATCTCACCTTTCGTGAAGATGAAATTTAGAAGCGACCCCTCGCTTTTCAATGAAAATGTTCGAATGAAAGGTTAGATTCGAGGTATGATATCCGAGAATGAGCTGAAACGCCTCACCCGTTTGAGACAAAAAAAATATCGCCATCAAGAAAAACAGTTCCTTGTAGAGGGAGCCCGCCTTGTTGAAGAGGCTCTGGCTGCTAAAGCTGTTGAGGCACTCCTCTACATACCTGATGCACTACCGTCAGATCGCATCGCCATCCTCCTGACCGCGGCAAAGAAAATCAATGTCCCCATCAAGGTGATTGATAAGAAATCGTTGAAACGCCTCACAGAGACTGTAACTCAACAAGGAGTTTTGGCTGTTGTACGGATTCCTGAGAATATGGATTTTGCTTCGCTCGAGGGGAACTGGCTATATCTTGACCAAATCCGCAACCCGGGGAATCTCGGAACAATTCTGCGAACAGCCGACTGGTTCGGGATGACGAATGTGGCGCTCTCTCCGGCAACAGCTGATCTTTATAATCCGAAGGTAGTTCGGGGTGGGATGGGGGCACACTTCCATCTCATTATTCACAGAGAGGCTACATTGGCACCTTTCGAATCCGCGGATTACATTATTCTGGCGGCCGATATCAGCGGCGAACCTATAAACAGGATTCCATCCCCGTTAGAAGGGAATTGGTGCCTAGTTATGGGAAGTGAAGCATTCGGAATATCAGAAGAGAATAAGCCTCATGTAGATCAATATATTTCCATCCCCGGATCAGGAACAGCCGAATCTCTTAACGTTGCTGTCGCCACAGGGATTCTTCTGAATCAGCTCACCGGGCGGTAACTGGTAACTATCAGGCAAAGAGGGGATCCGCCTTCTCTGGATCAATTCCGAGCTCTTTAATAGCTGAACTGACAGTGTCCGACCCTACCTCACCACGGAGAGATAGCTCATAAAGAACAGCCACGGCGATAGTGGCGGCGTCGACTTCAAAATGGCTGCGCAACGCTTTTCTCGTGTCGCTTCGACCGAATCCGTCTGTGCCGAGGCTTCTCAATCCTCCGGGAACCCACGGGGCAATTTGATCCGGTACAAGTTTCATGTAATCTGATACGGCAATAACGGGGCCGTTCAGCTTCTCGAGCAGCTTCGTCACATATGGTTTCCGCGCTTTCTTTCCTGGGTGCAGGAGATTCCACCGCTCGGTAGCAAGCGCATCTTCTCTCAGGCACTTGTAGCTCGTAGCACTCCAAACATCAGCCGATACACCAAAATCTTTTCCGAGAATCTGTTGTGCGTTCAGCGCCTCTTTCATGATGGCACCACTTCCAAGGATGTGAGCTTTCAGTTTCTTTTTCCCGGAACCAATCTTGAACTTATACAACCCCTTGAGGATCCCTGTTTCTGTTCTTGCCTTGAGGGAAGGCATTTCATAATTCTCATTGTGGAGAGTAATATAGTAGAAAATATCTTCCCGATCCTGATACATCCGTTTCATTCCATCCTGAATAATTACGGAAATCTCGGAGGCAAAAGCCGGGTCATATGCGACGACATTTGGCACAGTTGCTGCCAGAACATGGCTGTGACCATCTTGATGCTGTAGCCCTTCACCGTTAAGCGTGGTACGTCCTGAAGTAGCCCCAAGAAGGAATCCCCTGCCGCGGAGATCCCCGAACGCCCAGATCAGGTCACCGATTCTCTGGAAACCGAACATGGAATAGAAGATGAAGAACGGTATCATATCTACACCGTGGGTGGCGTAGGCAGTGCCGGCGGCAGTGAAACTTCCCATGGAACCTGCCTCGGTAATCCCCTCTTCCAAAATCTGGCCGTCTGTTGCCTCCCGGTAATAGAGAAACATATCCGCATCCACAGGCTCGTAAACTTGCCCCACGTGCGAATAAATGCCAACCTGCCTGAATAGCGATTCCATACCGAAAGTCCTCGCCTCATCCGGAACGATAGGGACAATTCGTGATCCCACATCAGGGTCTTTCAAGAGAGATGCGAGGATTCGAACAAAAGCCATTGTAGTAGAGACTGGTCGATCGCTCCCTTCTTGAAACTCTTTGAACAGATTATCCCCCGGTAGGTCGGTGCCGTTAATCAACACCTTTCTTTGAGGCACAAAACCGCCCAGCTCTCGCCTCCGCTCAAGGAGATACTCAATTTCAGGACTCTTATCTGGAGGACGATAGAAAGGGGCGTCATGAATCTTGTCATCGCTAACAGGAATGTCAAATCGGTCGCGGAAATTCTTGAGCTCCTCGTCGTTCAGTTTTTTCTGCTGGTGGGTAATATTCTTTCCCTCTCCCGCTTCACCCATTCCGTAACCTTTAATGGTTTTTGCGAGGATTACTGTCGGCCTATCCGTGGTGTCAACGGCTTGCTCGAAAGCAGCATACACTTTTTCAGGGTCATGCCCACCACGGCACAATTTTTCAAGTTGTTCGTTTGAATGATTGGCCACCATTTCTAGGAGTTCAGGGTATTTACCAAAAAAGTGCTTACGAATGTAACTACCCGGCTCCACTACATATTTCTGGTAGTCACCGTCAACTGCTTCGTTCATCCTCTGGATCAACAAGCCTGTGGTGTCTGCTTCCAGAAGAGGATCCCAATTGTCTCCCCAGATCACCTTTACAACGTTCCATCCAGCCCCTCGGAAGACAGTTTCCAACTCTTGGATAATTTTCCCATTGCCTCTCACAGGACCGTCCAGTCGCTGAAGATTACAGTTCACGACAAAAATAAGATTTCCGAGCGCTTCCCGCGATGCCAGGGTGATCGCCCCCAGGGATTCCGGTTCATCTATTTCACCGTCTCCAAGGAATGCCCAGACACGTTGATTCGAGGTGTCCTTTATTCCCCGATCCTGAAGGTATTGGTTAAATCGCGCCTGATAAATAGCCGAAATTGGACCGATCCCCATAGATACCGTCGGGAATTCCCAGAAGTCAGGCATGAGCCAAGGATGCGGATAAGAAGACAACCCTCCACCTATTTTTAGTTCCTGGCGAAAATTCTCCATGCGAGTCTGATTGATGCGCCCTTCAAGAAATGCCTGAGCGTAGATCCCAGGAGAGGCGTGTCCCTGAAAATAGATCTGGTCACCATCGAAGGATTCTCCTTTGCCGCGAAAGAAGTGATTGAATCCAATTTGATAGAGAGTGGCAGCAGATTGAAAAGTGGAGATGTGGCCGCCGATTCCTTCATAATGCTTGTTTGCACGAACCACCATTGCCGTGGCATTCCACCGATTGATGCTTTTGATCTTCCGCTCGATTTCCCTGTCCCCCGGAAAGGACGGTTGATCGCTGAGCGGAATCGTGTTGACGTAAGGTGTATTGGCATTAAAAGGGAGTCTGACGCCCAGCTCATGAGCCCGTTCAATCAGCTTTTTGAGAATGAACTGGCCGCGCTCCCGACCTTCGTATTTGACAATCTCATCGAGAGACTTAATCCACTCTTCTGTTTCTGGGAGATTTGAGTCGGGCAAAACGATAGGAACTCCACCGTTTCTTGTCAAATCTTTTGTCATCTTTAACTCATTAGCTCGCTCTGCACAGTTCAGTAATTTATAGAAAAATCACCGCTCAATAAAGAATTCCATGGTTCGTTGCGCTGTCTTGGTTTTCCATGCTCGTTGCTTTAATTTCTCCTTGGTATGACGGGAGCATCTCCAGAGATGAGTAAGGAACCGGAACCTCATGAGTGTAGTTTTCACATCCAGAGGGGCGTTTATACTCGTAACTCTTTCTCTGCTGTTCTCCGGACTACTCACGTCAGCGTTGATTCTGCTGATCAATCCGACTGATCAGACCGTTCTACTTCCAGCCACACTGATCCTCGGAGAGCTTTTACTCATTGTCCCGCTCGTCTGGATTCTAATGAAAAGCTCTGAAAACCTCCGGCAAACAGTTCGGCTTAACCGAATTTCTAGACGAACAGTGCTCTTTTCTGTTGTCATTTCCATCGGTGTGGTGATTCTTGCCGACGAACTTGAAAGACTCATCGCTCTCATCATTCCACCGCCCCAGTGGATTGAACAGTTAGGACAGTTTCTGTCCGTGGATAATCCACTTGCGTTGACACTGGTCTTTATTGGGGCAGTTCCAATGGCCGCTTTTTCCGAGGAAATTTTGTTTAGAGGCTTTCTCCAGCAGGTTCTGGAAAAACAGTGGCAGGATGTCACTCGGGCTGTATTGGTGGGAAGCCTCTTCTTCGCTGTTGTACACCTAATCCCCTACTGGGCCATTCAGATATATCTTCTTGGTTTGGTGATGGGTTACATGGCTTGGGCGTCTAACTCCATATTCCCTAGTGTAATTCTTCACGGGATAAACAACAGTGTGGCATTCAGTTTCGCCAACTGGGGTGAAGCCTTCGAAGGTTGGTACACCTGGAACGGACACGTCTCCCCCGTTGTGCTTATGATCGGTACAACCATGGTTGTACTCGGATTCCGGCAGTTCAACTCAACCGCAACATCTGAGGCTTCATCGTGACCACTCGGCGAATAGGACAATCTATGCTCGGCAGTGAGATTGCAGTGCTGCTGGACACTTTTCGTCGGCTCCTTAGGCGCAAGGCAAGCACGAATCTTCGTCGTCTAATCGGGAAGACTCATGCGGCTGATCTTGCTCTGTTATTCCGGTATTTCAACGATCCGGAAAAGAGTGCCATTTTCACATTGATACGTGAAAATCGTGAGACGACAGGCGAACTGCTCAGTGAATTGGACGAAACACTGATCTCAGAGCTGTTGTCACCGTTGTCTCCTTCTGAAGTGGCGACAATGCTGGAAGATATGGGGTCGGATGACGTGGCAGACATCCTGAACCTCCTCGAAGAGGAACAAGCAAAGGCGATCCTTGAGACGCTCCGGGAGACTGAATCGGAGGAGCTGGAAGAACTAATGGCCTATGCCGAAGACAGCGCCGGTGGAATCATGTCGGTGGATGTGTTTTCTCTCCCTGAATCGACCAAAGCGATGGATGCTATTACTGCGATTCAGAGCTCAGAGAAAGCTGAGATGGTTTTTTACCTCTACGTAACTGATGAGCATACCCATCTTACAGGCGTTGTCTCACTGCGCGATCTTGTAACGGCACCAGCAGGCGCAGAGCTGAAAACCATCATGGAAAAGGATGTTGTCTCCGTAACTGCCGAAATGGACCAGGAAGAAGTGGCTCGAATGGTGTCAAGGTACAACCTGTTGGCCATCCCCGTGGTTGAGAGTGATTCGTCACTTTTAGGACTTATTACGGTGGACGATGTTGTAGACGTCATCCGCGAAGAAGCAACGGAAGATTTCCTTCAGATGGCAGGAATTGGTAAGGACAAAGAAATCCTGATGAAGTCCACCTTCGACAACGTGAAACTTCGTCTTCCGTGGCTTTTCGCCAGTTGGATAGGCGGCACGGTGGCCGCTTATGTAATCGGCGCTTTCGAACCATTCTTGGAATCCGTCATTGCGCTGGCTGCCTTCATTCCCGTGATTGTCGGTATGGGAGGAAATGTAGGGACGCAATCTTCTACAATTATTGTCCGCGGTTTTGCCACCGGCCGGCTTGAGCTTTCACGTCTCAGATCGGTCATCTGGAAAGAAATGCGCGTCGGACTCATTCTCGGAATATTCTACGGCCTACTCTTGGGGGGTGTCGCTATGCTTAAGTTCATTGACGCGCCGCCTGAATTAGGGCTTGTGGTAGGGCTGTCAATCTGCGTATCTATGATCATCGCGACCTCAATCGGAACACTCGTGCCAATCCTCCTTCGAAAACTGGATGTCGACCCCGCAATAGCATCAGGACCGTTCGTCACGACAGCCATTGATGTACTGGGAATTCTCGCCTATTTCCTCATTGCGATCTCTCTCATCTCCTCTATCTGATTAGGCAGGGAGGATGACCGCGTTCCTCACGTTGACGGTCGGCCTCTACGGTGTATTGCTCCTGTTCTTTACTCTAGGACTGTATCTCACCAAAGAAAAGAAAACAGACAGGCAGCCGTTTGTGACCGTTGTAATTCCCGCACGAAATGAAAAAGAACACATTGAAACTGTGCTTCATGACGTGACACATCAGACCTATCCCATCAATCTGTACGAAATTATTGTGGTAGATGACGAATCTGAAGACATTACCCCAAATCTCGTCCGTGTTTTTGCAGAGAGACACCCAAACTTGAGGTTGCTTAGTTCAGCGGACGGCGATCCAAATCTTAAGTACAAAAAGCGACCTTTAGACGTTGGCATACGCGCCGCTAGTGGTGAAATCATTCTTCAGACAGATGCGGACTGCCGTGTTACGAGCCGCTGGATCGAGACGATGGTTTCTTATTTCACTCCAAAGGTGGGAATGGTCATCGGCCATTCTCAAATAGAAGCAAATGGGTCAACGGCCCAGCACGTGGAGGCGCTGGACTTTCTCATGCTGTCAGCTACAGGACGAAGTACTTCACAGTACGGTTCCCCCTTCGCGGCCACAGGACAGAACCTCGCCTTCTTGAAAGAAGCTTTTCTGGATGTGGGCGGTTTTTCACCCTTCGCAGATGCTCTGGGAGGTGACGATACCTTCCTGTTGCAGTCCATCCGGAAAGAAAGTTCCTGGGAAGTAGTAAGTGCGCTGAATGAACATTCCTTTTCCCGAACTCTCCCCTGTGAATCTTTCAAGTCCTTTATCTCTCAGAGGGTCCGCTGGGCATCCGATTCCCTTTACTTCAGAGAAGCAAACCCTCTTTTCTTTTTCGTGATCGTGACGACTTTCCTTGCAAATTTTATGGCACTAGTGTCTCTTGCCGGGCTTATCATCGGCACCAGCTCTTTCGAAAACTTGATTAACGTTCTGATATTCAAGTTTCTTGCCGAAGGTTATCTCATGGCGAGAGCGACCAAAGTCTTTGACAGACGGGACCTTAGGCCGGCATTTCTGCCATGGTTCTTTTTTCAAATGCCCTATGTGGTCTACATGGGAATCGTTACAATCGTTGGAAGATCGCAAGGATGGGGAGGGCGGAACGTAGTATGAATAAATCCTTCCCATGGTTCGCTGCTTTGATCGCACTGATGCAACTCAGTGCGGAAGAGAAACTCTACTACACTGTCAGTTTCTGGAAAGTTGCCTGCGTGGATGTCGTAATGATTCGGAATGAAACACAGGAACATCAAATGAAGCTCGAATTTACTGCAAAGACACGCCCCATATTCGACTACTTCTTCGCGGTAGAGAACAACTATACGACATGGTACGACAAGAAGTCTTTCGTAATGAAGAAATACTCTATATCAGCCAACCAGCCAAATGCTGAGTTCGATTACAAACTGCAGTGGGATAATGAGACCAAACAGTATTCGACTTCCGATATTTCATACAGCCGAGCCCAAAAAAGCCACAATATATTTACACTTCTCATGAGAGCTCGGAACCTTTCGTGGAAAGAACTGGACACGACTTGGTGGCCTGTCGAGCATGAAGGGACACCCTACAGAGGACGATATCTCTGGGTTGATTCAACGGAAGTAGAAATAGGGGATGAGAAGATTCTGTCTGACCATTTTCGTCTCGATCTTCGAGAGGCCGAAGGAGATGGGGTGGAACTGAGTGAAGTAATGGATGTTTTCTCTTGGGGGATTACCCTGGATGGTGCTATCCGGCAGGTGTGGCTTGAGCGTGACGCACCCCGCCGAATCCTCCGCGCTGAAGTGAATGTTCGGGGGATTAATCTGACTGCTGAATTGAATAGTGAATAACGAAAAATCTCCTCAAAAAGAACCTTTTCTTCGCACCTACGGTTATAAGATTCTGCTCTGGCTTGGAATCGTGGCCTCTCTGGTGGTGTTATTCCATTTCCACGTAGATAAAAAACTGATTGCCATCATGACTCTCAGCCTTGGTCTGCTGACGAAAACTTTCGCCGGCTTCGGGGCCGTGGTGTCACTTATCCCTCTTGTGGGTCCACTTATTGTGAAAGTACTTACACTACCTTTCTTCTAGATCGTGAACGGCCTCGGCTACTTTGTTTCTGTCATCGCCATTAGGAAAGGATACACCAAGGAGATGGTCACCTCCCGTGTTCTGACGATCGCTCTGCTGGTGGGAATTCTTATCGGATATATTCTGGGACACTTACTGCCGATCCGCTAAGACTCCATTCCACAGAATTAATTGATGATAGACTGGTAAATAAGGGCCCTCAACTTGCTGTGATCATCTATATCCGTCGCCGGAATTAATTGAGTAAAATAGACAACAACCAGCTCTTCCTGAGGATCGACCCAGTAGGTTGAATGGTAAGCACCGCCCCAGCCGTATTCACCCACCGATCCTAATGTACCCCTTTTCCCTAAATCTTTAAGAACGGAGAATCCCAAGCCAAAGCCCACCCCGTTCTCCCAATGAAACTGGACGGGGCCCAGATGATCTACGGTAATCAAATCCACCGATTTTCGGCTCAAGATTCTCTTTTTGTTGAATATTCCTCCATTGAGCATCATCTGGAGAAACGTGGCGTAGTCCTCAGCCGTTGACAACAGTCCAGCCCCTCCGGAGAAACTTTTTCTCGGACCGTTTACAAAATGACCTTGTCCGATCATGCTTGCGCCAATTCTTTCCCCCGGATCAGGTGCGAGGGTAATTCCGTTTTCTGAGGATGAATAGACAATGGTAAGTCTGTTTCTCTTGTCCATCGGCAAATAAAAGTGGGTATCCTTCATACCGAGCGGCTGGAATAGTTCCTTTTCAAGAAATTGATCCAACGCAAGGTCTGAAACGACTTCGATCAAGCCGCCCAATATGTCTGTGCTTACGCCATACACAAATCTTTCGCCCGGCTGTGCATCCATTGGAAGAGATGCGATTCGCTCTACGGTGTGTTGAATAGGTTTATCCATATGGCCAAAATACCATCCCAGTATATTGGCATCCTCCCACTCCTTTGCACCGGGGCCAAAGCCCCATCCGATGCCTGCTGTATGAGTCAGCAGGTCGCGGATGGTGATTTTTCGTTTCGCGGGCACAACTTTATAACCGTCTTCGGTCTTTTCAGCAACAGTAGTATTGTTGAATTCAGGAATATATTTTCCCACAGGATCACTGATGAGAAGTTGACCTCTTTCTTGGAGAATCATGATACCGATACTCACGATCGCTTTGGTTTGAGAGGCGATCCGGAAAATGTCATCTTTTTCCATCACATCTTTTGAGTCATCATCGCGGAAACCGAAAGCGTCGAAGTAGGCGATCTTCCCGTACCTTAATACTATAGTCACGCCGCCGGGAAGTTGCTTGTTATCAACATAGGATTCCATTTGACGGGTGAGCCGCTCCAATCGTTCCGCGGACATGCCCACCGCTTCCGGCCGGGCCTGGTGAAATGGCTGACCTAAAGAAAAAGAAACCAGGAGAAGAGTTAAGTGACACTTGAATCGCGTGATATTCACAGTTATTTCCTTCTATACGTCCTTAACCTGACCGCCGACGCCACAATCTAAAACCAAGGGATATAAACCTCAAACCCAAGTCCCCGACGTATCGTTTTGGAAACTGAAAGATAACGACAAAGAACGGTTTATCTGGCGGTATAAGTAATGCGGTAGATTGCGCCGGCGTGGTCGTCCGAGATTAACAGACTTCCGTCAGGAAGAACGAGTACATCAACAGGACGACCCCAAGGCTTGTCCCTCTGGAGCCACCCCTCAGCAAAAACCTTGTAGCTACTAACTTTATTCCCCTCAAGTTCAACGAGCATGATGCGATAACCGATGGGGACACTCCTGTTCCATGAGCCGTGCTCAGCGATGAAGATCTGGTTTCTGTATTTTGTCGGAAACATCCTCCCCTCATAGAAACGCATTCCGATAGCCGCTACATGGGGACCAAGATTCCTCGCCGGTTTAACATAGTCAGCGCAGTCACGGCCCGAGCCAAACTCAGGATCGACAATGTCACCCCCGTGGCAATAGGGAAAACCGAAGTGTAAGTCGGGTTCATCAGCTCGGTTCAACTCATCTGGAGGTAAATCGTCACCGAGCCAATCCCGTCCGTTGTCAGTGAACCAAAGATCTCCTGTTGTTGGATGCCAGTCAAAGCCGACCGTATTACGGACACCGTGGGCAAAAACCTTCATGTCGCTCCCATCCGGCTTCAGGCTTGTGATGGAGGCGTACATCTCATTCTCCTCATCACAGACGTTGCAGGGTGCTCCCACAGGGACATAGAGCCTGCCATCGGGCCCGAAACGGATGAACTTCCAACCGTGGTGGCGGTCAGTTGGATAATTGTCAGATAGCACTACAGGCTCGGGAGGATCAGTGAGATGCTTTTCGATATTGTCGAAACGCAAAATACGGTTCACTTCAGCAATGTAGAGATGCCCGTCTTTTACTTCAACACCGTTTGGCATATTCAATCCTTGAGCAACGGTGTAGACTTTCTCCGCTTTATAATCCCCGTCTTCATCGCGCACGGCATAGACGTTTCCTTTCCGGCGCCGAGTTCCGATAAACAATGTCCCATTCTCGCTCAAAATCATGGAACGGGCGTTGTTTACGTTTTCAGCATAGACGCTGATGGAGAATCCTTTCGGAAGTTTTACCAGATGGAGTGGAAGCTCTTTAGCGCTTAAGCCGTTGGGAATCAGAAGGAGAAATGGCCCCAGAAGAACGGTTATCGCTTTAGGATGGAATCTTTTCATGACATCTTTATTGAACGCGGAGAATATGCTACCGTCTGGCCTTAACTCAACTACCCTTTTCTCTTAATTCTTCCGCTAATTGTCGGTACGCTTCACGGAACGGAACACCTTCCTTCACAAGGTTGTAAGCCCGCTCGGTAGCATAGAGATCATCCGTCATCGCTTCCTCGCACCGCTCGCCGTTGACTGAGATGCATTTCACCACTAGCGAAGCGATCTCAAGGCTTTTCAGTGTAATATCGATTCCTTTCATGGTTGGCCCTTTGGTGAGCTGAAAGTCTCTGTGGAATCCCGACCCAAGATCACCGATCAGTCCCGAGACTTCTCTCTCACACGCCTTCATCATGTGGAATTTCCCCCTCATAATCTCCAGCATATCAGGATTCTGTTTTTGAGGCATGATGGAACTTCCTGTACACAACTGTTCAGGAAGTGTGAAAAAACCAAACTCAGGCATGGAAAACAGGATCAGGTCCGATGCAATTTTGTTAAGGTCAAACATAATTTGGCCCAGGGCATGGAGCAGAGTCACTTCGAACTTTCCGCGGCTCATTTGAGCATAGAGTGGATTTTCCTGGATTCGGGAGAAGCCGAGCTCATGAGCTGTGAACTGGCGATCAATATCTAGCGGAACACCATAACCGGCGGCGGTCCCCAGCGGTGACTGATCCATCAAGCTTTCCACCGTTTTCAGAAGTATCAGATTATCAGCCGCCGATTCAACAAACGCCCCGCACCATATCGCCACGGAGGACGGCATCGCTTTTCTCATATGCGTGTAACCGGGAATAGGTGTGTCGCCTTCACGGTCACTCAGTTCTTGCAGTTCAGACACGAACGCTTCCGTCGCCTGACGGCACTCACTGATCTTATCCAGATAGTAAAGCCTGAGAGCGGTGAGGACCTGATCGTTCCGGGAGCGAGCGGTATGAATTTTCTTTCCCACTTCGCCCAATTTCTCTGTGAGGAAGTTCTCAATGGCAGTATGACAGTCTTCCTGGTCCGGCAAGATTTCCAAACCCCCTTGATCAATGATCTCTTGCAGAGCCGCGATGAGCTGGTTCATTTCATCATCGCTAACTATGCCGATCCTCCCGAGCATCTTTGCGTGGGCAATGGAACCAAGACAATCATATTTCACCAACTCACGGTCGAGGAGGTAATCGTCCCCCACTGTATACTTTTCCACACGCTTGTCGAGTTCAACTCCTTTCTCCCACAGCTTACCCATCCGTAACCTCCTTCCGCCACTCAAATGGTTTTCTTTTCTTCAAGACAAAGTTATGCGCTTTCAGGCGAATCGCGTGAATGTTGATGAATCCCTTCGAGTCAAGCGCATCAAAACCACCTTCCACTTCCATACTGGAGAAGTCCTGATCGTAGAGTGATGTGGGGGATTCTCGGCCGACGGGCGTGGCGTTCCCCTTGAATAGAGAAAGTGTCACCTTTCCGTTGATCGCCTCTTGGCTCTTCTTGAACGCGCTCACAATGAAGTCCATTTCCGGAGAGAACCAGAGCCCGTTGTAGATTAGTTCGCTAAACTTGGGAATGAGGCTATCCCTGAGATGCATTACCTCTTTATCCATTGCGAGTCCTTCCAGATCCCGGTGGGCGGCCCATAGAATTGTTCCGGCAGGCGTCTCGTACACACCTCGGGACTTGATGCCGATGAAGCGATTCTCCACCATGTCCAAACGGCCAACAGAGTGCTTGCTCCCCAGCCCATTAAGATAGATAAAGAACTCCAGCGGATCGGTCTTTTCCGTCTCGTCATTCTTATTTACCACCTTCACCGGAAGGCCGTTGGCAAAGGTAATCTCGATCAAGGATTCCTCATTAGGGGTCTCTTCCAAAGCTTTGGTATGGCTGAAAACCGATTCCTCGGGCCGATGGGCTGGATCTTCCAAGATGCCCGCCTCGTGGCTGATATGCATCAGATTCTCATCCTCACTAAAGGGACGTTTCTTTGAAGCTGAAACGGGGATATCCCACTCTTCGGCGTAATCGAGGAGATCCTGCCGCCCTTTGAACTGATCAAGAAACTCTCGGTCTTTCCATGGTGAAATGACCTTGATGTCCGGATTGAGAGCATAATAAGTCAGCTCAAACCGCACCTGATCAGTCCCTTTTCCGGTGGAACCGTGGCTGACGGCCGTAGCGCCCATTTCAGCCGCGACCTCGATCTGCTGTTTAGCAAGGACCGGCCTAGCAAGGGCCGTCCCAAGAAGGTACCTTCCTTCATAAAGAGCATTCCCCTGCAGGGCAGGGAAAATAAAGTCGGTCACGAACCGCCTCCTCAAATCAACAGTACGGACGTCTGTGGCACCTGTTGCGTAAGCCTTTTTCTCAACGGCGTCGAAGTCTTCCTTCTGCCCGACGTTCCCCACAAAGCAAATCACATCGCATCCTTTATTGATCAGCCACTTCAGAATTACTGACGTGTCGAGCCCGCCACTGTAGGCGAGAACCACTATCTCCCGGCTTGTCATATCTCTACTCCCTTCATATGATCGTAAAATCAGCCCATAACAAAAAACCCCCGGCGATCCCGGGGGTTGACTCGATCTCCATTCGTCAAGTCCGCCTACACAGCGCCGTGGGACCTCCGATTCCGATCGGAAGTACGAGTACGTCGGTCCCATGTGCGTCGATTCAGCATATCGGCGGTCAAGCTACAGAGTTGCACGTACTGAAGCAAGCAGATTCCTCTGATGCCTAATTCAACCATCTTTCGCCTGTCTTTCCAGCCTCTCCAGCATTTTCACTAAAACAGCAATCGATTTTTCATACTCCTCAATATTGAGGTGTTCTACAGGTGTGTGGTCGAGCGACGAATCCCCCGGTCCATACGCAACGATGGGACATCCCCATCCCGGGTATCGTCCCTGGTTGGAAACAAGGTGGTTCATATCTGAAGTACCCGTTTTGTATTTAAAGCTCGGCGTGCCGTCCTGCGATCGGACAGCGCCGAGAAAGGACCGAACTAGTGGGTTGCGCTTGTTACTCACCACACCAGGGATGAATCCGTTCACCGAGATGGAAGCCTTACCAGACAGGTCCGCGACGGTTGCCTTGTATTCATCAAAATCAAATCCCAGCGGTGTGCGGACGTTTATCCTCATCTTTGCGACCTCATGGGTCCCTAGCAACGATGTATTGAAATCCGTCAGCCGAATTGATAGAGTTCCGAACTGAGATCCCCGGTCCGGATAGGCCCCGCGGAGAGCATCATAAAAGACAACCGTTTCCTCCGCTGCTGTCCTTTGTTGCGCACCGTGATGGAAACGTGGCACCTTGAGTTTATAGTCCATCGTCAGGGATCCCTTGTACCCCAAAGTAATTCCGTCCCAGCCGCTCGGTTCACCAATTACCGTGCAGTCGGGCGGTTCAAGGGTCGTCATAAGATGCATTGCCCCGGCCGAATCGGTCTCCTCCCGCACGCACCCCACCACAGAAATGGTCAACGCCTGGGAGTCCAGGAATTTTGAAGCTGCTTCCACAAACGCCGCTAGGGCGCCTTTTGCGTCCACGCTCCCTCGCCCATAGAGTCTCCCATCTTCGAGGCGGACAGGAATCTTGCCACTCACCGTGTCGATATGTCCCACCAGATAGACAGCAAACCCACCATTCCCGATCACACCAATTGCATTCCCAACCTCATCCTGATAAACCCGAAAACCCCGTTTTGACATCTCTTCTAGAAGAAGTGCCGCCGCTGCCGCTTCCTCTCCCGAGACACTGGGGCACCGCACCAGTTTTTCAACAAGTATCATCGCAGCGCATCACTTATGAGATTGAGCACTCGATTAACTTCACCCTTCGTGACAGTCAACGGTGGCAAGAAGCGGATATTTGTTCTCCCCGCGGTCAATGCTAATACTCCCATCTCTCTGAGTTTTGCAAGAACCGGTCCCGCCGAACGTTTCAACTGTAATGCCAGCATCAATCCCAAGCCTCTCGCCTCACGAATCATTTCACGTTTCTCATCAGCCAGCTTGGAAAGACCGTCAAGAAAAAAAGTCCCCACTTCCTCGGCGTTGGATAGAAGATCGTTTTCCTCAATAAATTGAATGACAGCGAGGGCAGCTCTGCAGGAAAGGGGGTTACCGCCGAAGGTGCTCCCATGCTGTTTTTTCTCAAAACTAATATTGTCACGCATAATGACGGCACCGATCGGGACACCTCCACCCAATCCTTTCGCAACTGTAAGGACATCAGGGAAAACACCGTAGTGTTCACAAGCAAACCACCTTCCAGTTCGGCCCCCGCCCGTCTGCACCTCATCAAGAATCAGCATTGCCCCCCATTGGTCACAGAGCTGGCGCGCCTCCCATAGATAGCCCTCCGGGGCAGGATAAACACCTCCTTCTCCTTGAATCGGCTCGAGAATTACTGCCGCCGTCTCTTCGGTCATGGCGTTCGCTAAGGCTTCTTTGTTTCCGAAAGGAACATGCGCAAAATCAGGAACGAGCGGTTCAAACGGCTCCCTGAAAGCTTTATTCCACGTGGCACTGAGAGATCCCAGCGTACGACCGTGAAAGGAACGCATGGCCGCCACAATCTGGGTTCGGCCGGAATGGGAACGCGCTAATTTAATTGCACCCTCTATCGCCTCGGTGCCTGAATTGCACAGAAAAACCCTCTCGAGACCAAGAGGTGCAATGCGAGCAAGTTCGTTTAAGAATTGCGCCCGGACATCATTGCAATAGTATCCGTTATGTGCCGTCATCAGTAAACCGGCCTGATGGGAAACTACCTGTTGGAGAAGTGGATTGCTGTGCCCGATAGAGGCCACGCCAATACCTGTTGCAAAGTCGAGATACTCGCTGCCGCTAGAATCCCAGACACGGGTCCCCTTGCCGCGCACCAAGGTGATGGGCCAGCCACCGTATGCACCGCTCCCGCGACGCTCTTCAAGGTTAATCCACTGATTCATTCGATGATCGTCCCCTCCTCTTGAAACGACGCCGAGACAGGCGCTTCTCCCCTGGCATCACCCAGGATAACTCGCTTGACACCGCCCTCCAGAGCTTCTTTCGCCGCCAGCAATTTCTTCTTCATGCGCCCCTTCGCATACTGATCAATATGGCCATCAATGTCATCAAATGACAGCTTAAGGATTACACTCGCCTCATCTTCAGGATCACGCAGCAACCCCGGCACATTAGAAAGAATGATGAGTGTCTCAGCTTCCATGGCTACAGCGATGCAGGCGGCGCACCGGTCTCCGTCCACATTGATGGCATCACTCTCATAGCTTATGGCCGGTGGCGTCAGTACAGGCACGTAAGAATTATCGAGGAGGAATCTCAGCAGTTCGGTGTTTATACGCTCAATAATTCCGCTTAGATCACCACGCAGGATTTTCTTCTTCCCGTTCTCAACGATCTTGAGTGCCCGCTTTCTCTTGCCTTCCATCAGTCTCCCATCAATCCCTGATAAACCGATTGCATTTTCTCCCAGTTGCTGAAGCTTTTCCACTAGCATTTTGTTCATCTTTCCGGCGTAGACCATATTGAAAATATCAAGCGTATCTCGATCTGTGTAGCGACTGGTGAATCCTGAAACGGAAGTGATGAAAACAGGGGGTTTTCCGAGCTTTGTGGCAACGTCATTCAGTTCATGAGAGCCACCGTGTACCACAAGATAGCCTTCGTGCTGAACCAAGTCAGCAAGAAAGGAATCATAGTCGATCCCCTCACTACCGCCTACTTTCACTACAAACATGCGTTTGCTCCTTCAATAGGATTTTGCAGAAAAGACGTCCCTTTCAAGGCCGCGCTAGACTGGATGAAATCCCACAACATTCAGCCCTTCGGTCTCTTCAAATCCAAGTGCTAGATTCATACATTGCACTGCCTGTCCCGCAGCCCCTTTCATGAGATTGTCAATGGCCGAAATCACCACGAGTCGCCCTGTCTGTTCATCTTGTTGGAAACCGATCTCACACAGGTTCGTCCCCATGACTATTTTCGGTTCAGGGAACCGATACTGCCCGGTCTTCTCCTTTACCAATCGGATGAACGGTTCTTCCCGATAAGCCTTCAGATAGATTTGCCAAATCTCTTTCTCATCATACCCGTTTTCCACAAAGATGTGGATTGTACTCTGAATGCCTCGCACCATCTCCACGGCATGAGGGGAAAAATTAAGTGAAATGGATCCAGCGCTGTTCAACTCCTGCTGCATTTCTGCCAGATGCCGATGCCCAGACGGTTTAAAGCTTCTAACAACACCGCTTCTTTCGGGATGATGAGTTGACATATTCACGCCGGCCCCGGCAGCGGACGAACCTACCTTTGCGTCTATAACAATGAGGTTCACCTTCAGAGAATCTACAAGAGGTTTGATGGGGAGGATGGCGGCAGTGGCGGTACAGCCAGGCACAGAAATCAGCTTCGCCATCCTTATCGCTTCACGGTGAAGTTCGGGCAGTCCGTAAACGAATTGCTCCAAGAGATCGGGACGTGAATGTTCGTGTCCGTAATAAGTAACGTAAGCAGCGTTATTCTTCAGCCTGAAATCAGAGCTTAGATCTATCACCACATTGCTCTTTGACCTGTAGTTGTCAATGCTGTCCATAACGGCTCCATGAGGAAGGGCAAGGAACAGGACATCTACCTCGGGCAGATCGTCCGGTTCAATAAACTTGAGGCGGGTGATATCCCGCAGATTGGGATGAACCCGGGCCACCGGCTTGTTCACCCGTTTTCTCGAGGTGACAGCCACCACCTCTATCCTGGGGTGTCTCAGCAGAAGCCGCAACAGTTCTCCGCCGGTATAGCCCGATCCACCAACGACAGCTGCTGTCTGCGTCTTCATGTTCTAATCCTTAGCAACATCGATGACATAATCAATGATTCTGGCGGGGATGTCCACTTCAGTTGGGTCAATGCTGTTCCTGAATTCCACGGTGTAGTTGACTTCGTTCACAAGCATCCCATCGGCGGTTTCCATCAGATCAATAGCGAGGACGCCTCCGCCTACAGCTTGTGCCGATTTATGACAAAGATCTTCAAGCTCAGTCGTGACAGGACAGTAACTCGCTTCACCACCCCGGGCTGTGTTGGTAATCCAGTGTCCTGACGTTCGATAGATGGCACAGATCGTTTCATCGCCTACTATAAAAGCCCTAATGTCCCTGCCCGGTTTCTCCACAAACTTCTGAAGATAGAAGATCGAATGATAATAGGATCCTAAGTGTTCCTTGTGTTCCAGCAGCGCTTCGGCGGCATCACGGTCGTTTATTTTCGCTAACAATCTTCCCCATGAACCGACCACAGGCTTCAAAACGATAGGGTAACCCATCTCCTCAATGGCTTGTAAAGCGGTCTCTCGCGTAAAAGCTATCCTTACTTCCGGAGAAGGGACGCCGGCATCTTCCAACGCTTTTGTTGTAGCCACCTTATCACCGCAGATGAGTGCTACATCATAGCTGTTGACGGTCTTAACTCCGGAGCCTTGAAACAGGTTCAGTGAATACACTGTTCGCGAATGAGACACATCTCTCTCTAACAGTACATCAAAATTGTATGATCCGTTCAACCCCATCACAAGGTGACGGCTATCTACTTTCACCACCTCCATTCCGCGCTTAGTTGCCGCTTCGATGAGCAATTTCTCCTCTAAGCGGATGCGGGAAAAAAGGATGCCAAGTCTCAACGGCATCTAATTCATTGCCTCCATTTTCAGCATGGCCCTCTCCACGCAGTAGTCAAGAATTCTCTGCGGAATGTTCACGTCCACCGCCCGCATATTTCCTTTGAACTCCATAGCACAGTTAATCTCGTGGACGGTGTAACCATCGGGAGTTTCCATTAAATCAACTGCCATACTGCCGCCACCAACCGCCCCGGCCGCTTGTATACAAATTTCGTGCAGTTCCGGCGTGACGGGACATTCGATGGCTTTCCCTCCCCGGGCAACATTGGTGAGCCAGCTCTGTGAAGTTCGGTAGGTGGCACAGATCGTTTCATCGCCCAAAACGTAAGCACGGATATCTCTATCAGGCTTATGGATGTACTCCTGAATGTAAAAGATTGAATGATAGTATGAACTAAGGTACGACTTGTGCTCAAGAATTGCTTCAGCGGCATTCCGGCTTTCGATCTTAGCAATAAGACGCCCCCACGAACCGTCCACTGGTTTCAGTACAACAGGATAGCCCATCTTCTCCATGACTGAAAGAGCACTTTCTCTTGTGAAGGCTACCTTTACCTCAGGAGTCGGCACACCCGCATCATGGAGCGCCTTGGATGTAAACACTTTGTCTCCGCATATCCGGACCATATCATAACGGTTAATGCACTCCACACCTGAGTTCTGAAGGATCTGGAGAACATGAAGCGCTCTGGACTGAGATATTTCCCTGTCAAGCAGGATATCCAGCTCCGGCCTTTCATCAGGCCTAAGCACTAACTTCCGACTGTCCAAAGGTATTAGCTCAACGCCTTGGCGTCTCTTAGCTTCTTCAATAATAAGTTTTTCCTCCAGTCTTAATCTGGAGAAGAGAATCCCAAGCCGTATCTTCATATCTTCAATGCCAAGAGCCAGTTTGCTGCAACCAAACGAAAGATCATTCTCCCCAATCTTCCTGCTCTTCCGGCGCCAGGTCTATCTCAAGTGGATCTAGTTTAACCACTTCTAATTCCACACCACATGCTTCACAGTCGATGATCTCATTTTCGACCACGTCATCCGGAAGAGTGATTTCCGATCCGCATTCCTTACATGTTGTCATTCTCTCAGTCTCCTCTTTTATCGGTTAGTTGCTGTCCGGGTACATTGAGTCCCTTAACGAAAACCCCCCGGCCACCTGAGAGGGTGCGGGGGGTACGAAATCTCGTTATAAGTCAGTCAGCTACATGACTACCCCCAGGTCAACGCGTTTGGCGCGTCGAATGTTCTTAGCTACACGACATGTGAGAACATATCTGTTGTTGAGGACAGTCATATCGGTGGTCAAATTAAACTTTGGGTTTACTGAAGACAAGATTTAATTGGCTTTCTGAGCGTGTAGGCACGTAAATCACTCTTTTACTTCAAAATAGAACTCGTGTTTCTTCAATAACTAAGCGGGGAGGGGTAGCTCCGGCTATGGGGAGTGTTTTCATTCTATAATTTCGTTACGGTTTACATAGGTAAAGGGGTGGGACTTTCACTTTTCAGACTATTTTGATTGCGTTGGAGATGCCCACTGACTAAATTTTTAAAGAAGATTCTTGTGGGTAGTTTGGAACTAATGTTTCGGCACGGGGTAGATTGAAAATAATTTCATAGGGAAATGAGTGGTTAAATAGCAATGGAAAAAATACGAAAAGAAGTTTTTGATAATCACAGCCACATTGGACCAGTTCCTGGGTTCGCTTACTATGGTTTGCCTGAGGCCGTTAAACCAACAGCGGACTATAACACCATAGAAGAATACTTGTCAGGTATGGATAATCACGGTGTTGATCGTGCTATGGTGATGTCCAACTATGGCTACCCCGATTCGACTCAACCTTTCACACTTAACCCTCTCGTCGCGGAAGGTGCGGTGCAATCTGACCGCCTACTGGGCGCGATCTGGGTCTCGGCCCTGCCTAAGGATAAGGATAAAACAATTGAATCTCTGAAACTCATTGGTGAGAAAGGATTAATTGCATTAAAAACAACGTGCCTTCTTGGCGGAACGTTTAATCCCGAAGAATGGGATGAAGAATCAGCTGAACTTTGGAACATGATCCTCGATGCAGCTGCGGAACACGATATGCCCTTTCACATCCATACAAGTCCTGGTGGTGGGTCAGATATTGATAATGCATTAGCACTGATAAAGAAGTATGGTAAGAACAACAAGATTCATGTGGTTCACATGGGCGGTGGGGTCAGTGGACACATCAAGTTTGTGCCCCAATTCTTTGATCTGATTGAAGACGGTTATCAGGTCTATACTGATTCGTCTTGGGCTGTTGGATTCGGTTCAACTTGGATACTTAAGGAAATCGAAGAAAGGGGTATTGGAGGTGACCGTTTCTTGTTCGGTTCAGATATTCCCTGGAGTGATTTCGCATCTGAATATTGGAAGATTGAAGGGGCTGAAATTTCCGAAAAGCTGAAAAATGATATTTTCTGGAATAATGCTGAACGGCTTTACAGCAAGTTTTGGTAGTGAAGGAATGAATCCAGTTTTGCCAAGCAGTAATTTTCTAGCACTTTTGTGTGTTTCTTTCGATAGAATCAAGATAGGAGAATAAAATCATGTCAATGATCAATGTTGATGGTCCAAAACCGGGTGATCGACTGGTTAATCTGGATGAAAAAGTCTTTCCAGATCATCAGGCCAGTGATGGTGATCGTGCCCTCATAATGATGCACACGGTACCCTTTGAAGGATCGGTTGGTTTAGTGAATATGCTGACAACTACTCGTATTATTCGTAAGGGATTCTCCACCACATTAGCACTCTATGGCCCCGGTGTCCTTATGGCAGCAGCCGGACGGGGTTTCCCCAATGTTGGTGAAGAAGGGTTTCCAGGCAATTTATCGGTAAATAAACAGCTAGATACAATTATGGAAGAAGGCGGCACAGTTCATGCTTGTCGATTTGCTATGGTTGCACTCTATGGCATGCGTGAAAGTGATATCATGGAAGGTGTTAAGCCATTTCATCCCCTCGATGTTCTCGACGTATTGATCGACCATTGGCAGGATGGAGCCCTCACAATCGCAACCTGGACTGTCTAGGGCCGAGGTTGATAGGCTATCAGTAGATAGCTGAGATCTCGTAAACTCGCGACCGTCGGATGAACGGTGCAGGTGCAGACTAGGCATCCAAAGAGAGTGCTTTAATTAACCTGTGGTTGAGATGGCTATGATAGTGCGGGAGGGTGTGCCACGGCCCCGGAACCCTGCCTACTTTTGCAAGGTCGAACACGTTGTACACCCTCACTATCTCAGCAAATTAGTGGAAGTCATACTTTTGTTTCAGCTATTTGCTGCTTATCGCGTCAATCCAGAAAATACTATCAGCATTGATGATCAAAAAAGTTTAGAGAGGACGCTGTATGGATAAACAACAAATCCTACTTGAGATGCAGAGTTTAGGTGCACGATTAGACGTTCCCGTAGAGGAACAAGGCCGACGTGGTGGTGCGGGGCCATCAGATGATAAAGCTTTTGTCCTAGCCGGGGTTGCAGCTATGGTGCCAACGCTGGGGCCTTTTGCTCAGAAATCACCTTATGCTGTTGTCAATGATGACGGTCAATACATCATTACCCATGAGGGTAGAAATATCACTCCTGTAGAATTTGTATCAACACCAAAATTTTATGCCCTGAAAACCAAAGAAGGCATCCCTTACAAACAAATTGCTGTCCTTCATGGTTTGGATGTTCTCGCCACCACCGTTTCTCAACGTTGTGTCCGCTGGCGCCGGGAAGGCGAGCGTTGTCAATTCTGTGCGATTGAAAACTCTTTGACGAATGGTACCACTATTGGCTTGAAAACACCAGAACAACTTGCTGAAGTTTCGGAAGCAGCTGTACGCCTTGATGGTGTCAAGCACATGATCATGACCACCGGTACCACAAACTATAGGGATATGGGTGTGAATTATTTGACAGAATGCGCTAGAGCGATTAAAGCGGTTGTACCCAAGTTGGCAATCCAAGTGCAATTTGAACCTCCAGAAAACCTAGAGGACATGAAACTGTTACAAGAGGCAGGTGCAGAATCTGCCGGGATTCATCTCGAGAGTTTTAATCAGGAAACACGTGAACGTGTTACACCCGGGAAAGCGCAAATAAGTATTGAATACTATTTCGAGACGTTCAAATATGCTGTTGATATTTGGGGGGCCAACCAAGTCTCTACCTACATTATTGTTGGGCTCGGAGACAGCGAGGAATCAATTGTTGAAGGTTGCCGGCAGATTGCTGAAATAGGGGTTTATCCTTTTGTGGTACCTTTGCGCCCTATCATGGGGACACCATTTGATAATGTTCCGGCACCAGATCCACAGCTTATGGAACGGATATACAGGCAGGTGGCAAAAAATAACCGTGAATATGGGCTCAGCTTCAGGAACAGTAAAGCCGGTTGTGCTCGCTGTGGCGCCTGTTCAGGTATAACAGCATTTGAGTAAACTAAGCTTATGGAGGCTTCATGAGTAAGGTGATTTGCAGAATCGCTGAAACGGAAGCAGAACTCCAAGGATGTTTTGCCGTTCGGCACGCCGTTTTTGTTGAAGAGCAAAAAATTTTCTTTGAAACAGACCGAGATTCTTTTGATCAGAGTGGAATTCATATTGCTGCCATTGATACTGGTACAGGTAAAGTTGTCAGTACTGTTCGATGTCACGAGGTAGACGAAGCTATCTGGTATGGCACCCGACTTGCAGTTGCAAAAGATTATCGCAGTCACCCGAGCCATATAGGTGTAAGCTTATGTAAGCTTGCCGAAAAGACCGTAGCTGACCGTGGTGCTAAACGTTTTTTGGCTTATGTCCAGCCACAAAACGTTAGATTTTTTGAAGGTCTTCGTTGGAGGAAAGTGGGTAAACCTGTCATGCATTTTGAATTGCTCCATCAATTGATGCAAGCTTCACTCTTCGATGTAAGAAAAAACACTGAGAACCTTCAGGTGGAAACAAACCAGACTGTTTATGCCTAAGGTCACCCTGAAGAAAGTTGTTAAACAACTGTGTGAGTCGGAAGCTTGGCAACACAAATGTGAGATCTCAACATTATCGGCTGTAGCTTTGCAACAACTTCCGGTCATTGATGGGCATACGGTACGATTGGGCGATGATACTGCGGCCATTGAAACCGGTGAAGGATATCTTCTCCTTGCCACCGAGGCTGTTCACCCACCTCTTATAGAAGATAATCCCTACCTTGCAGGACGAGCCGCCATCTTGGCAAATGTCAATGATATCTACGCCATGGGGGGTATGCCATCGGCCGTAGTTAACACCATCATTGCGCCTGACACAGATACCGCTACAGATATAATGCGAGGACTGAAAGACGGTTGTAATCGATACGATATTGCTATTGTCGGGGGTCATACAACAGCGACCGGCCACAGTCCCGCTGTGACCGTCTCCATTGTGGGGCGAGCTGAGCATATTTTGAGCAGTTTCACTGCTCGGCCGGATGATGTGTTGCTGCATGTTACCAATCTGAGGGGCTCTTTGCACCCGAAGTTCCCATTCTGGGACTGTTCTTCCCACTTATCCGATGCAGATTTACGCCGAGATCTCTCCATATTACCTATGATTGCTAAGAATGGTTGGTGCGATGCTGCACGTGATATTAGTATGGCAGGTATGTTGGGTGCCGCCATGATGCTCCTAGAGCTCTCAGGTGTAGGTGCACAAATTAATATGGATGCTCTTCCAGAACCTGAAGGTGTCTCTGAAAGGTTTTTCGATTGGCTAATAAGCTTTCCAAGTTATGGATTTGTTCTCTCAGTAAGACCATGGCGTGTATCCGATGTGCAACTCGCATTTGAAAAACATGGAATTAACTGTTCTTCCATAGGTACAGTGACGGCAAACTGTAATGTAACATTAGTCAGGAAAGATGAAGAGGCACTTCTTTGGGATTTCGATAAAAAGCCTTTTACAGGGTTCTCTTCATCTTTGGAAGATGTCCATACTCATGGTTTTCACGAGGAACTACTTAATTAACTGTTAAAAACAGGAAGAAAGATGATGGGGATGAACATCGGTGTGATTCGGAGTATTTTAATTAAGAAGTGGAGAATCTGAGATGACTCAAGTTGTTGTGATTGGGGGAGGAGGTGCTGGTACAGGTGCGGCTGCGAATGCTATTCAGACTGACCGTTCATTAGATGTTACTTTGATAACTGAATTTGAAGATATCGCTTATAGTCCATGTGGTGTCCCATATGTTTTTGGACGTGAAATTGAAAAATTTGATGGATTGTTTCTACAAACCTCTGATTTTTACCGCGAGATGGGGATTAATCTCAAGACCGAGACTGTGGTGGAACGCATTGATATAGACAAACATTGTGTTATTACTACTAATGGCAAAGAATATCCCTTTGACAAACTGATCCTTTGTACAGGCTGGGAGTATGAGATCCCTGATGTTCCTAATGTGGATTTAGATGGTATCATTTTTATAAAGAACATTCGCCGAGCCATGGAAATCGACAGTCAATTAGACGATGTAAGACAAGCAGTGGTTTGGCAAGCGAAACCCCTTGGTGTAGAATTGATTGAAGCCTTACCTCATCGAGATATTGAAACACACTTAGTGGAGTCTGGTTCGTGGCTCATGTCCGAATTCGCCGATGCTGACATGATGGAACCCTTACAGGATCATTTGGTTAATGACCTCGGCGTCAAGATGCACTTCGGCACAGACTTGCTCGGATTTTCAAGTGAAAATGGGAAGTTAACCTCTGTCCAGACAAGCGATGGTGATATAAATGCAGACATGGCTTTTCTTGTAGCACCCATGAAACCATCAACTAAACTGGCCAAAAGTATCGGTATTAAAACCGGCTCAACTGGTGCAATCATTGTGGACAATCATATGAGGACGAATGTGAAGGGTGTGTATGCAGCTGGAGCTTGTGTTGAGACAATGCATGGCTTATTGAACATACCTGTGAACCTCATTCAGGGCACGTATGCATACACTCAGGGACGGCTTGCCGGAGCTAATGCGGCAGGAGGCGATGAATCATATCGTCCCGTCTATGTTCCTTGGGCACTGGGAAGCAAAGTTCAGGTTGGTGGAGCCCTTCTTTCTGAAACCTTGGCAAAAGCAACCGGAATGCCCTATATCATTGGAAGAGCTACCGGGATCACAGCCGCTCGCTATCATCCCTCCGTGGAACCGATGCATGTAAAGCTGCTTTTGGATCCGAAGTCTCTGAAACTAATTGGAGGTCAGCTGGCAGGTGGGGAAGGAGTTAAGGAACGGGCAGACTTTCTCGCATTTGCAATTCGCAAGGAGACCACCTTAGAGGAGCTTGCAACCATGGAAAATGTGTACTCTCCACCCATAGGTGCCCTTGTTGAGCCAATAGCAGCAGCGGCCAGGAACGCTTTGGCAAGTCTTTGATACTAGTGGATTGTCTCTTGCCAACATGTGATGCACTCCTCAGGTCAGGAATGTTATCCCCCTAAACTAAGAGCAGGAATAGATACATGCCTATCACAACACGAAAACCAGCTCTCCCCACAATCCTCCAAAAGTTCCGTACTATAACTGAAGGGTACTTACTTCAGGTTGCTCAGGGTGAGATGGTACGGAAATATCCAAATAGTGGTTCAAAACCAGCATCCAAGAAGGGTCTTATTTACAAATTATTACCTATTTTATTCCTACCAGGTTTTCGTTTAACGCCATGGCCTATCAAACGTCGGTTACTCAGTTTTTTCTTTGTCCACGGTGAACAACAATGGCCGGACAAACCGTGGGAAGAATCTTGAGGTAAGTTCAATGTCCGAATTAAGGACCGTTCATGTTCGGTGGATGGGCCAATATCGCACGGACATCAGCATAAGAGGGGTGCACAGACTGGAGGGTGATGAAACGCCTGAATATGGTGGTGATGATTCTGGTCCCATGCCAACTGAATTTTTTCTCGCATCGGTTGCCTCTTGTATGTGTCTGGCCGTATCACACATGGCTCAAAAGCGGCGAATTCAGCTAGAAAATATCGAAGTAAGTGCCAATGCGGAAAAAGACATGGAAATTTTTCGGTTCAAGGAACTCCACCTTGAGATTCAAGCTGATCTTCCTTTAGAAAAACTTCAGCCCCTAGTTCAGCAGGCAAAAAAATACTGTTTTGTCAGCAACACCATAATCAAAGGTTGTCCAATCAGCATTACCACCAATTCTACCCTCCTTTCGAAATAATGTTGAGTGGGAAAACTGTCTGATGGCCGATAAAGCAACCATATTTCAAGACAACTTGCGAGTTATCAATGCTGGTCTCCATGGATTTGCGCTGGCCATGCAGAAGCAGGATGTCCCGGTGGTTGAAATAGATTGGCGCCCGCCAGCTGATGGAGAAATGCATCTCGTTGAGATTCTTAAGACTATTAATTGTAACCAAGATTTGGTTGAACGGATTAATAGTGCAAACCAAACGGTTATTGAGCGTATTCAGAACGCCAATCCTCAAATCGTTGATGTCATGCCTGCTGGAAAAGCAATGAAACTTCCGGCACATACAATATTGCACTCGGGCCCTCCGATCCCTTGGGAGAGAATGTGTGGTCCTCAAAAACGTGCTGTATTGGGGGCTATTCAATTTGAGGGTTGGGCTGAAAACGAGAATGGAGCAATTAAGTTTATGGAAAAGGGAAAGGTAACTTTGAGTCCTTGCCATAAGTATAATGCTGTAGGTCCGATGACAGGAATCATATCACCATCCATGCCAGTATTGGTTACACGAAATGATACCTATGGGAATTATGGTTTCTCAACCTTTAATGAAGGACGCGGGAACACCTTATGGTTTGGTGTATTTGATGAAGCAACACTAGTACGTCTGAAATGGATCCAAGAAACTTTAGGCCCGGCCATGAAAGCTGCCATAAACAGACATGGACCTATAAATGTTTTTGACATTGTTGAACAAGGGTTACAAATGGGGGATGAATGTCATGCGCGGCACGTTGCTTCAACTACATTATTGTTGAAACGGTTGATGCCAGCCATGATTGAAGCAGGAGTTCCTGGAAAGACCGTTGCTTCCATAACCCGTTTTATGGATGAGAACAGTCATTTTTTCCTGAATTTCACTTTGGCTGCAGTCAAAGTGACCATGGACAGCGCGCACAACGTTCCCTATAGTACTATTGTTACTGGCATGTCTCGAAATGGCATCGATTTTATGCTGAGGGTGGCAGGGTTGGGAGACAACTGGCTTGTTTCTCCAGTTTGCGCCATGGATAAAGCCATCTATTACACGGGATTCAATGTAGAAAATGCCGCGGGAGATATTGGTGATAGCGCCATTATTGAAACGTGTGGCTTGGGTGGTATGGCTATCGCAAGTGCGCCTTCCGCTGTAGCTTTCTTGGACGGTATGTTTTCTGATGCAGCAGCGGCAATTCAAGAACTTGACACAATCACAGCGGCGACACACAATCGCTTCCGTATGCCAGCGATGGGTGCCAAAAAAACCCCATTGGGTATTGACTTGAGAAGAGTCGTAGAAACACGTATCGTCCCTTTCATAACAACTGGAGTATTACATGAAACCAGCCCTACTGTTGGACAAATTGGGACTGGCGTTTCTGATGTTCCTGTAACACTATTTGATCAAGCCCTGATGGCCTTGGCGGAAAAGTGGGACATTAAGACGCAATTACCTTCTCTGACGACAACGGTTCATATTGAACCCGAGAAAGCTGCGTTATCATAAACGAGAAACAAATTCGCACACAGGTGGATTCTTGGCGACAAGAGGAAGAAAAATTCTATCGCTCTGTTCTCAATGATACTCAACTTTATATGGGTGCTATTCGACTAGTGCGAGTGATAGTCGATAGTTTGGAAAATGTCACTGATATTGATTCACTGGTTTCACATTACCAACATATCGACTCCAGCTATGTAAATCCTATTGCCAAAACTTTAGATTTGCCGCAGTTAGTTATATTGAATTATGACTTGGCGCTATCAGCTGCATTTTATCTTCGTTGGCGAGAGATATTAGAATCTCAAGCCCTGGCAGAGACGGAGGCTCTGGTGAAAAAAGCACGCAAAGAAGATGAAGAATGGGTTGTCATCTATGACCACGAAACGGAGCGCAGCGGTTATACTTTCTTTAAGCGTTTGGAAATGCATCTTCCCGATGGTATAAGTCTTCACATTGCTAGTGAGTTAGATTTGGAGAAAGGGCGTATTTTTTCAGTGGAACCAATGGTATTGGACTTGAAAACTGGACGCATTAAGAAAGATTCTGCTCTACCCGATCCCCGGCAAGAGTTCGCTACAAGAGAAAATCTAATGGTGGAAGTAGCCCGCCTGCGCTCCAAATATTCGAAATAGGCGTGAAATGGGCAAGTCTGTAATCAGTCATGTTATCCCGAAAACGTATCAGGATTCAGTCCGCCTGATGCAAGTTTCGGAACAATTGTCAAATCTGGATGCCGTCCAAAGAACATTCGTTGCAATGGGAACAGATGCTAACAAACGTGTCTTGGACCAAATTGGCCTTCTAACAAAAACAGTAAATAAGGCTGGTGCAAACGATCTGATTTTTGTAGTTGAAGCTGACTCCAAAGATGTCGCTAAGGGTGCCTTGGTTCAGGCTAAAACTCTACTTTCTGGGCGCAAGAAGAAGGCCAATAACGGCTCGAGACTGGAACCGCTTCCTAAAACCTTTGAACAAGCGCATAAAGGATTCACTGAGGCCAATATGATGTTTATTTCTGTGCCAGGGCCATATGCCTCATATGAGGCTTCCAAAGCTTTGAACGCAAATATGAATGTGATGCTTTTCAGTGATCATATCTCGATTCAAGACGAATTGAGCTTAAAGAAGCTGGCAGTCCAAAAAGGTTTACTCCTCATGGGGCCCGGTTGTGGTACGGCCGTAATAAATGGAATTGCATTGGGTTTTGCTAATGTTTTGGAAAGGGGACCAGTGGGGATTATTGGTGCATCTGGAACAGGGTTGCAGGAACTGACCACTTTACTGGATCGCGGGGGAGTCGGCACCTCTCAAGTAATTGGCGTGGGTGGGCGTGATTTGTCCGATACCATTGGCGGCACAATGATGAGGCAGGGAATCTCCATGCTATCTTCAGATCCAAATACAGAATTAATCGTTCTAATTTCAAAACCCCCAGCAATAACTGTCGCTGACAAAATACTGGAAAATGCCCGTTCCAGTAACAAACCTGTCATTGTCAATTTCTTGGGCGAGGACAAAGTCCGTAAGCAAGATGGAATTATATTCACAAAGACTATCGAAGATACCTCCGAAGCCGTACTAGCACTAATCAGAAAACGGTCCGGCCCTTTTCTTGCAACCAATTCAGACACATTGATCAAAATGGCCGAAGACGAGCGTGAACAGCTGGCAAAATCTCAAAAATATATACGAGGACTTTTCGCTGGGGGCAGCTTATGTGATGAAGCTACAGATGTTTTAGTAGAATATTTCCAAGGGATATATTCCAACGTTTCCGTATCGAAAAAATGGGCACTCAAGAATGGGCGCATCAGTAAGCAACACAGTTGCATTGATATGGGTGAGGAAGAGTTTACGCAGTCCCGGCCTCATCCCATGATTGACCTATCTCTTCGCCAGGAGCGTATAATTGTGGAGGCAAGTGATCCCAGCGTGGCTGTTATTCTTCTTGATGTTGTCATTGGTTATGGTGCCCACGATAACCCAGCTCCGAAACTGTCTGAAACAATTCGGAAAGCAAAAGACAATGCAGTTGCAAACAAACGTTATTTGTCTGTAGTGGCTCATGTCTGTGGCTCTGAAAAAGATCCTCAAGGCTTACACAAGCAGGAAGAATCTCTTCGCGATGCTGGAGTATTGGTATTACCTACCAATGCTCAAGCCGCCAAAGTTGCAGCAGCTGTTGTGGGTGCCAAATTGAAATAAGGACTTTTAGATGCCAATCTATGAATATAAATGTGACGATTGCGGTCATACATCTTCCATTTTTTTTCGCTCATTAAGCAATGTCAAAAAGAAATCTACAAGATGCGAACACTGCGGCAGTTTGTCTTTGGAGCGGGTTATGTCTCAACTAGGTAGGATTCAAAGTAAAACCGAAAGCGGAAGTGGCGAACTCCGCGTCGTTGACCCGCGTAAGACGGTTGAAAACATGAGTCGTCAATATGACAATGCGGGAATAGATCCAGGCAAAGGATTTGAAGAAGTGGCAAGGCAGGCGGCTGCAGGAAAGAGCCCCGAAACTCTAAAAGAAGTGGTCAAGGAAGCACGAAAGAATGAACCCAAGAAACCTTCGTCTTCCAAGACAGGAAAGGGAAAGAAAGGGTCCTAGAGCATTCCTTCATGATTTCAAAAAAAACATAGGTAATTCTTTGTGGACGGCAATAATCGACGACCTCTACGGATTGCTTTTTTCACCTATTCCACGAGGCCACGCGGTGGTGTAGTTCATACTTTAGCATTAGCTGAGCATATTCAGGATCTGGGACATGATGTTCACATTTTTGCTCTCGGTAAAGATGAAAAAGGGTTTTTTCGTCCTTCATCAGTCCCCAGTACTTTCATCCCTTGCGCATCGGGAAAGAAAGACGAACCTCTAGATGATCGGATCCAGCGGTATATTGATACGTATTCGCAATTTCTTGTTGATCATCTGGAAACTTGTTTTGATATCTACCATTCTCAAGACTGTGTCTCCGCTAACGGATTATGGCACGCGTCTGAAAAAGGTTTAATTTCTTCCTTTATCAGAACAATTCACCATGTAGATGATTTTGCAAATCCACGTCTAATTCAATGCCAAAAAGATTCAATCTACCGCCCGCAACATCGTCTCGTTGTGAGTCAATATTGGAAAGAACGGCTTACATTAGAATTTGGAGTAGATAGCCATATTATTCACAATGGTGTGGATATGAACAGATTTCTTCCCCCAACTCATTTGCAGCGAAAGATTGCGCGCGAAAAACTTGATGTAAGTAAAAGGACAGTTTTCTTAAATATTGGTGGAATTGAACCCAGGAAAAATAGCATACGACTTGTTATGGCTTTTTGTTTAGCAAAACGTCAATTATTAAAACAAGGACTGGATCCCGTTCTGCTAATTGCTGGAGGGGAGACTCTGTTCGATTATACTCCGTACAGAACAAGATTTTTTGATTGGTTACACGATTCTGAGTTGGAAATAGGCAAAGACATCGTGTTACTTGAGGTCGTGAAGGATGAACAAATCCCCGTACTATACCATGCGGCTGATAGTTTGTTATTTCCTTCAGTAAAAGAAGGATGGGGGCTAGTTGTTCTGGAGGCAATGGCTTCAGGTGTTCCTGTACTTACATCGGATATACCGGTTTTTCGGGAATACCTTCGCCATGAGGAAAATGCTATTATGGTCAATGCGAAAGATGAGTCATCTATCGCATCTGGTATAAAGAAGCTGGCAACGGATGCAGAACTGAAACAGCGCCTAGCATCTTCTGGACCAAACACTGCTGGACAGTACACTTGGCAAGCAACCGCTAGAGCACATTTGGAGCAATATTATAAGTTGCTCTCAGTGGAATCTAAACCAGCTGTTGGAGAAGAGGTGAAAAGTTGAGCTCTCGTCACTTAAGTCTGCTTCCAGAAAATTTTGTGCCTGAATCTTACCGAAAAGTCAGTGTTCAACCCTATGTCGGTGCAATGACAGAAGATGAAATAGGAAAGCATCTTTTGGGGAAAGATGCATACCGCAGAACAGAATATATCATCTTAGAACAAAGTGGGAATTGTTCTATTGCTATGATTAGCCGTCCAGATAATGAGTCATTGTTCAGTCCTATCGAAGAAATATCCCTAGTTGCTCTACCAACAACATGTGTTTTGACGGAAGACAGCAAAGTAGATACAGCTAACAACACGGCCTTAGCCGCCAAGGCCAAGGAGTTGGGCTTGGGCAAAGAATCAACTCTCGTTGTAAGAGGCCAAAATGATCACGTAAACTTTATACACCACCCCAATCCGGTTCGATTACGGGTGGTTGAAGTTGTGCCGCCATCTCCTCCAAAACTATTGCACATGGTTCAGCATGTATTAACCTACGCTGATTTACCAGCCATCGAAATTGATGCACATCAAATCGACCTCCGAGATCTCGCCGGCAAAGCCGAAAACGCAGAAGCATTTCTTGTGCCTTGCCGTTCGTCAGGTTTGAATTTTGAAGTTCCCACTTATTTTCTTGATGAACATCCTAATCGGCACAATTGGACATTGTTGGGATGTGAACGAAGCTGTCAAATCCATGAACATTTCTATGGAGATAGGCCTACATGTGTTGAAATTTGCCCTCGCGTTCTTACAAGTGATAATGGTGCGTTTCAAGTCATCAAATGCTGTCTTCTGGAAGAGCACTTTGAAATGGACGGGCATAGGGCCGTTGTTCCTTGGGGAGCAAATCTTCGTCAGGTTGAGCACGCATTGGTAAAGTTGTTGGCTGTCGATGAATGAAAAATCTTAATGGAAAAAGCAGGTAGAAAACTGTTTGAAAAGGTAAGAGCGTTATGTCAGTACACATGATCGATTCCAAGATCTACGGTAACGCTTGGGGGACGGATGAAATGCGTGCCATGTTTGATGAGATTCCCCGTACTCAGACTTGGTTAGAAATCATCAGTTCTCTGGCGGAAGCACAGGCAGAGATTGGTCTGATCCCAGCAAACGTTGTGGGGGAAATCAGACGGGTTTGCGATGTGGAGAAGTTGGATATGGATTCCCTTCGGAAAGGATATGATCAGTCCGGGAATTCCATGCATGGTTTAATCCAAGAATTGAAGAAACTGTGTAAGAACACAGCTGGAGAATGGATTTATTATGGGGCCACTGTACAGGATATCACGGATACTTGGGTGTCGATGGTTCTTAAGAAAGTTTGGAAGATAGTCTTCAGAGACTTACGCAAGATTGAGCATGGACTGTTAAATCTGGCTCAAGAACATCGTGATACACCAATGCTTGGGCGAACACATGGTCAGCCAGGACTTCCAATAACGTTTGGATTCAAGGTTGCAGTATGGATCTGTGAAATCAGACGTCACATTGAGCGGTTGAAGGATATCGATAAGAGAATGGGTGAAGGGCAACTGGCAGGTGGAGTAGGTTCACTCTCCGCCTTCGGAGAAAAAGGGCTACATTTGCAATCGAAATTCTTTCAAAAGCTAGGTTTACACCCTCCAGACATAGCATGGATATCGGTGCGCGACAATCAGGCTGAATTCATACAACTTCTCTCAATGATTTCTTCCACTTTCGACAAAATCGGACACGAAGTATATACACTTCAGCGGCCTGAAATAGGTGAAGTGAGTGAGTCATTTGTAGCAGGTACAGTAGGTAGCATCACCATGCCGCATAAACGAAATCCCGAATTTTCGGAGCATCTAGGTACCTTGTCACGTATGATTCGCCACAACACAAACTGCCTAAATGAAAACTTAGTACATGAGCATGAACGCGATGGGCGTGCTTGGAAATCAGAATGGGGGTTAATTGGATCCACTTGTGTTATGATGGGCGCTTTGCTTTGTTTCGGCCATAAACTATGTTCAACTATACAGGTGAACAGTGAAAAAATGATGGCTAACCTAGACTCAACAAAGGGGCAAATTTTCTCAGAGGGGATCATGCTTGCTCTGGCTCGGAAAATAGGCAAACAATCAGCTCATGATCTTGTGTATCAAGTTAGCATGACCGCCTTCGAAAATAAGCGTTCACTTAAGTCTTGCATAGAGGAAAATGAGCTCGTAATGGCACACCTATCACTTGACGAAATCGAGTCTCTTTTTGAGTACAGAAACCACCTGGGTTTTTGCCCTCAATTCGTGGATAGAACAATAGAATTAAGCCACAAATCGCGGGAAAACGACAAACCGTACTTAGAAAGATATTTTTCCGAATGAGACAGGACTTGATAACTTCACTGCCTAGAGTTGAACTTGCCAAATTACCTACACCTTTGGAACCGGTTAAGCGTTTGGGTAAAGTCTTGGGTGGTCTTGATCTTTGGTTCAAACGAGATGATCTGACAGGTTTTGGATTAGGCGGGAATAAAGTACGTTCCCTCGAATACCTTGCAGCTGATGCAATAAGAGAAGGGGCTGATATGCTGGTTACCGGTGGCAGCGCTGAATCTAACCATGTCAGAACGACTATGGCCGTAGCAGCGCACTTGGGTCTAAGAGGAGTGGCAGTTTTGCCCGGAGAACAGCCTGCTGAAACACAGGGAAATCTTCTCCTGAATAAATTGCTTAAAGCCAAACTTGTTTTTTCAGGTGATCCTGATCGTAAGAATATCGATAAGCATATCGGTCACGAAGTTGAGCGCTTACGCGCCTTAGGTGGAAAGCCGTATATGATTAGACGGGGTGGTGTCTCACCTCTTGGATGTGTTGGTTATGTTTTGGCAGCAATGGAAATCTGCTCTCAATTAAAGGAATTAAACATAGATCTGGACCTCTTATTATGTGCTACCGGATGCGGCGTCACACAAGCAGGATTACTGGTGGGATTCAGATTGATGGAATTAGACTGTAAGCTGTATGGTGTCACGGTCAGCCGCAGACGTAATGAGTGTATAGCTCAAATTGAAAGGTTAACCAAAGAAACAACAGAAATGTTGGGATTGGACTTAACAATCTCATCCGATGATATCATAGTATTCGATGACTATATTGGTGAAGGTTACGGTAAGCCTACTGCCGATTGCATTGAATGCCTTCGTCTCGTCGCGCGAACCGAAGGTGTTTTCCTAGACCCTATTTATACGGCGAAAGCAATGGTTGGCTTAACTGACTTAGTAAAAAAAGGGGGTATCGGTATAGACAAGACAGCTCTATTCCTTCATACGGGAGGTGTGCCCAGCGTTTTTTCCTATGCATCAACAATAAATGCTTCCAATAATTCCAAAGTTGACAGAGTTGCGAGTAATTAAAAAAAAAAAAAATGAAAATGCTACATAATTTCTCTTGAGGAAGGTCTGATGCCTATATATGAGTATATATGTACCCCCTGTAATAAACGGGTAAGTCTGTTTTTTCGCAGTTATGATGAAGTTAATACGAAGACCGCGGTCTGTCCTGAATGTGGTGATAGTGACTTGAAGCGCCTGATTTCCATATCGGGAATATCAACTCGGGGAAATAAAACCTCTGATGCAAGAAAATCATCCAAAGATTTAACTTCCAATGAACCACAGGCATTAGCACATACCATGCGTTCAATGATGAATAAGTCTGGGCAGGATTACGGTAGTCAGTATAATGAGGTTGTTAATCGATTGGAAAAAGGAGAAGACCCCAATTCCATTGAAACATCCTTGCGCAAACGTTCAGGTGAAGACGGGTCGGTACATTGAACCATATTAACCCTGACCTTTCAAAGTATGGCGAACATAGATTAGGATCCTCGTTTATGGGTGCTCGACCATTCAGAGCATATTCCATAGGCAGACCATTGCGGGCAAGCCTTGCAAAAAAGCCCTTTTCAGGGTATGTAGCCGGCGTTTACAAGCATTCATGCAATATAATTGGGGATGATGGGCGAATGATTACTTTAGCACTGCCGTCTATAGGTAATGGCCCCTTTTCCATTGTTGTTGAAGAAGGATCCCCATTCGCATCAATCACTCCCAAAATGTACGTGCGATCGGGCCAGGACGGTTTAGGAGTAGGCAATATGCTGTTAATTCACATAGCTGTCAAATGCTGGGAACCTAGATTAGTTCAATTCTCTAAGTCATTTCATTTGAAAACTTCTATCGCTGAGTTGTTGAATGAATATACCCTGTGGCTCAAGGTACCAAATTGCGGCAATATTATGAAGAAGCGACTGATCTCTGGGGCAACGATGTTGCAATATGCGTTGAGTAATGAACATTCTGTTAGAAGAGCTATTACGTACTTGGCTGGGTTAGGATTTGGACTTACGCCTTCCGGTGATGACTATCTTCTTGGAGTGATGGCATCTCTCTGGCTTACTGGCAACACTTCCCCCTTAGATGAGATCGCCAAAGAATCTCAGAGAAAAACTACTTCTCTAAGTGCTAACTTTCTAAAAGCTGGAGCCAAAGGTGAGTTTTCAGAATCCTGGCATCAACTGGTACAAGGCATTGTTTCACAAGACACCAAAACTGCGCAAAATGCTATAAGCAAATTTGCACAAATCGGTGCCTATTCAGGGCGGGATGCCCTGGCTGGTTTCGCCACCCACCTGATTGGATCAAAATTCAGTGCAAGAATAGACCAGAAACAAAATAACGTCAATGGAACGTAATAACTTGTAGGCTTTGGTTTATTCTACCTTCCAATGGCCACTCCACAATAGTACTTGGAGGTGAGATTCGCATAACATTATTGATTATTGGTTATAACGGTACCGGCGCCACCTTTTAGGGCATTCTGAAAATTTTCTATCGACGTAATGAGAGTAGATTCCCCACCGTCATCAATAAATTGCAATGCAGCATTAATTTTCGGTCCCATAGTACCGCTAAGGAAGTGGCCTTCTTTCATATATTCTCTGGCTTGATAAGAAGTCATTTCGTAGATCGGTTTCTGATCGCTCTTCCCGAAATTGATATAGACATTATCCACGTTGGTAATAATCAATAAATGGTGGGCACCAATCTCTTTGGCAAGAATAGAAGAGGACAGATCTTTATCTACTACAGCATCAAATCCTTCTAAATCTCCATTTTCTCTGATATAAACTGGAATTCCACCCCCGCCTGCTGCTATTACGACCTTGCCGGCATCTACAAGTTCACAGATGGTCTTTGCTTCTACTATTGAGATTGGCTTGGGAGAAGGTACTGTTCTTCGCCACTCCCCATCGGAGGTTTTCTTAATGATCCAACCAAATTTTCTTGTTAATGCCTCTGTATGCTCACTGTTGTATCTCTGACCTACAAATTTTGAAGGAGCTGAAATTTCAGGATCATTCTTGTCCACTACAACCTGTGTAATTATTGTGACAACTTCTTTATGAATTTCTTCGCGTTTCAGCAGATTTTGAAGTGATTGTTGAATCATGTAGCCCATACCACCTTCTATGTCTGCCACACAGTACCCTAACGGAAGTATAGGAGCTTGATCCGCCGTTAGCTCGGTTCTTAGGAGAGCATTCCCCACTTGAGGTCCATTACCATGTGTAATTACAAGTTCATAACCATCGTCAATGAGATGTTTTATTGCCAATAGGCTATTCCGTATATTATTGAACTGATTGGCTATTGTGTCAATTTCTCCTTTGGGAGATATGGCGTTTCCACCGAGTGCAACAACAACTCTTGAACCTTTTTGCATACTCTTTAACAGATTATTCTAGAAATACCACAGCAGAAAAGATCTTTATAGCGCTCAGGTGATTGTGTATTCATTCGTCCCAAACCACTTATATTAGGGCCAAGAATGTACCTTCTTACCAAAAGGTCGGCAATCGAAAAGCTGTGAAGACAATGAATTTCCTCGTCCTTTACGGACCCAATATGAACCTCATAGGCGTTCGTTCAGCCGCCGCGGGAGAGCGAATTACACTTGACAAGATCAATCGTGTTCTGCGGCGCCAAGCCCGGGATGTGAAAGCAACATTAAAGGTTCTCCAGACAAATGACATGGCCAAAGCGATCACATTCCTACAAAGGAATCGCAACGCGGCCAACGGCATTATTATCGCTCCCGGCCCCTGGGCGAGAAATGGATACGAACTGTTGGACACAATCCAATTGTGCGGACTTCCCACGGTTGAAGTTCATTTCGGCAGTGACTACGATCCATCAGAGTTCGGGAAGGATTCTATCCTTTCCGCCACTTGTATCTCAACTGAAACGGGTGCACCCCTAGAGATATTTACTGCGGCCCTTGCCGCTCTGATTGCCGACCTTAAAAAAGACCATTAATCGCCTCTTGAAACGGATGCTCCCCTATCTTATGCTGCTTGCGGGCTGTATCCCTACGACTCCAACGGTAGCCCCGCTGGAGGAGCCTGAACCGATACGAAATGTTGTCATAAGTCAATCGTCTGACGGCGACACCGTCTTGTTTGAGATCCCAGTTGGTGCGAATATCGAGGAGGCGATGTTGATCAAAACACTCGCCGATGCGGCGAGGGAACTTGATTATGCCTCACTGCTGAGGAGAACTGAGAGCGATTCCATCGTACTTCAGACGAGTGAACATTTTTCCCATGAGGAGAGACTTCCATTCCGCCCCTTAAGCCTCACCAATGAAAAGACGCTTCTCTCGTTATTGTTTGTTCTTGACAGGAAGCGTATCGCAGCCTTTGCGGAGAATTTAGCCAACCCCTCTGTAATCGTAAGCCCAACTCTCGTGTCTGTTGTAAATCCTGAAGAGAAGGGCTATGACAGTTTTGACTATCTTACCAATGCTCTGCTTCTCGAGCCATGTCCCGGCATAAGCTATCCCAAGAGTTCAAATCTTATACCCAACGCCCCGAGGGCATACCGGAGCGGTACTCATCGCGGAATCGATTTCCCGGCTCCTTACGGCTCAACAATACGCGCCGCTAAAAGGGGCGTTGTTATTCGGGCAGATCACGGATATGTAGAAATTACAAACGAGTTCAGAAAATCACTTTTGACAAAAGCGGCCCATATTGGGAGAACTCCCTCGGACATCTTCGAGCATTTCCTTTTTGGACAGGCCGTTTTTGTCGATCACGGCACCAAACTTGTGAAGGGGAAAAGATTGGTGACCATCTATGCTCATATGTCAGAGATTGCTGAAGGCGTCATAGTCGGGGCCACTGTTAAGAGAGGGCAACTTCTCGGCAAGGTCGGCAACAGCGGTACAAGCGACGGTGCTCTTGGGAACAAGAAGGGGGCTCACCTCCACTTCGAACTCATTATTCAGGATAAGGCTGGCGAGAGATATATGGGGCAGGGACTTGAGTACGATTCGCTGACGAAACTACTCGATCGGCTCTTCGTCTCTCGGTGAGATTCAGTCATTAAGTGACCGGTCAATCTCCTCCTTCAAAGTTTCTTTGGCCTTTTTTCTATCATAGTTTTTCCCAACTTCCTCCGTCTTTTCCGTCGGAACGGGATGAGTCGACTGCCTTAAAGATTTTTTGAATAAACCGGAGGAAGCAATCTTCTTTTTCCCTTTCTGCTTCTTCCGTTTCTTCGCCATATCTCAGCTAAGGGGATTCAGTAGGCCTTCGCTCCCACACCGTTCCTAGTTCGAGGATCGGCAGCGCCGACATAAGCCTGGTGTTTCTCACTCCAAGAAATGGCCCGGACAGTCCCTAAACCGTCACGCTCCAAAACGCGGTACCCTCTAGCCTTCATCGCCTTCTTCTGACTCTCAGGCATGTGTGATTCGACAAAAAGAGCCTCAGGACGATGTTGATGATGAAACCTCGGCAGGGAGAGTGCCTCGCCTACGGAGAGCTCAAAATCGAGAACGCCCAAGACTGTATGGAGAACTGCCGTAATAATTCTCGGACCTCCAGCGCCGCCTAGTATCAGCACCGATTTACCATCTTTAACCACAATGGTGGGTGACATGCTGGACAAAGGTCGTTTTCCCGGCGCAATGGCGTTCGCCTCGGCGCCGATGAGACCGAAGGCGTTCGGCACACCGGGTTGAGCGCTAAAATCGTCCATCTCGGAGTTGAGGGCTACCCCTGTACCGGGTACAGTGACCTGTGCGCCGTAAGTGAGATTCACTGTATGATTGATGGCAATCGCATTGCCCCATTTGTCAATAACCGCGAAATTGGTTGTGTGGCCCGGACCGTAATCCAAGGCGAACCTTTCATCCAACGGGCCAACTGAGGCCACATCCATCACTTTCTCAACCAAGGATTGTGCATACGATTTGCTGATGAGCTTCTCTACTGGAACCGGATAGAAATCCGCATCCCCAAGATGCTCAGCACGATCCTTGAAAGCCTTGTCCATGAACTTGGAAGTGAGAAAGACGCTCTCTTCGTCCCATCGAGACTTACCATCAAGGGTGCCGGAAGCCTCAATCATATTTAAAATCTGAACCAAGTGAACCCCACCCGAACTAGGCGGTCCCATGCCGTAGATTTCATAACCCTTGTAACTTCCGGTGATCGGATCACGCTCCACTACTTTGTAGTTGGCCATATCCTCCTTGGTTATCAGGCCGCCACTCTCGAGCATGAATTGATCAACCTTTTGGGCAAACTCACCTCTGTAGAAGTAGCTGAACCCAGCGGCACCAAACTTTTCGTAGGTCTCGGCTAGAAGAGGTTGTACGAACAGTTCTCCCACTTCCAATTCTGAACCGTCTTTGTGAAAGTAGACTGTAGCAGAACTGGGATCTTTTCTGAGACGCTCAGTCGCTTCCTTGTAGCGATTTACGTAGGCATCATCAAGTATAAAACCGTCTCGGGCGATGGCCGTGGCGGGCTTTATCAACTCTTCCAATGAGATGGTACCGCCCAGTTCGAGGGCTTTCATGTATGCAGCCGGAACGCCCGGTACACCCACCGCCAACGGTCCACGCTGGCTCAGGTCCGGATCGGCCTTCCCGTCCCGGATATACATATCACGATGAGCCCTGGCCGGAGCCATTTCTCTGCCGTCAATGGTATGGACTGTACCGTCAGCAAGACGTATTACGATGAAGGCACCGCCGCCGAGACCGCAATTGGCCTGATCCACAACTCCGAGAGCCAGCCCGGTGGCTATCGCCGCGTCCACGGCGTTTCCGCCACTCTTCAGCACTTCTATTCCTACTTCAGAGGCGAGCGGATGTACGGAGGATACAACACCGTTTTTCCCAACGGCCTCCTCTGCCTTCTGCCCAAGTGTCCCCTCAAATGTATAAAAACTAAGGTTCTCCTTAGTACATCCTGAAAAAAATATCGACAACAGAAGAATTGTTGCCGTAACAAAATATCGCTTAAAACACATAACTTCTCCCAAATTTAGGCCGAAAATGGTACCACAAGGGAGGCCAGATAGTCAACTGGGAACTTCACACCAGAAACCCCAGTTATCTAGGCGCACTGATAGCAGCGCCTCTACTCGGTAACAGACGGATACTCATCCAATCCGCTCAAAAGGAGCGCATTGAACAAAAGCTTATACGTTCCTCTCGGCTGACCACGAAACTGAGGTCGAAAGCCGATGAGAACCATAGAACCGTCGCCCACAGTCACACGAACCAGCGCCGCCTTCCCGCCAATATGCGATTTCTCACCGAGGGCCCAGCCGCTCATGAGGATATTCTCTTTATCGTACGTGGCAACCACTTCCACCGGAGGGCTCGGCGCCAACTTGGTGTTTTCTCGCCCCCCCTCGCCTTTTCTCGAAAGTTTCACTTCCTTGAATGCGCGGCTCCTAACGAAATAGGCCGCCGCCTCATTCTGCATTCCTCCTGTGAGAGGATGACTCTGATTCAGGTGAATCTTCACCAGTGATCCGGGAATAAAGAATTTCTGAGGGGAGACGCCTGAGACAACATTCCGAACCGGAAGTCCGAACTGTTCAATGGCGAAGTCTGAGGCACCATCCAGCATGACCAATGTCCCGCCTTTTTCCACATACCTTTTCAACGCAGCGGCACCTTCAAGACCCATACCGCCAACATACTCTTCAGGCATGGTGTACATGGCGTGGCCGTTCATAATTCTTTGGGGAGATTGATCCGGAATTATAATAGTGCTGTAGCGATTCAATCGACCCCCTCGTATGTCCGCATCGTGGAGCGTGTCCATAGGGAACTCGTAATTCTCCAGCAGCCACCGAGTCCACCCTTCATCCATGTTGGAGACCCACGATTTGTAAAGTCCCACCTTCATCTTTTTGGCAGGAATCAGGCCTGCGGGCGGTTTCTTCGCAAGCCGCGTAAAGCTAATACCAAGATCAGTGACTATAGCCGCGATAGCGGAATCAGTACTTTCCCCTGACGATTCAATCACAACAGCACCCCGCCCAAACTCAACCGAACGTACTTTATGAGAGCCATCTAAATAAGAGACTTTCTCCCCTACATCGAGAAGCCGATTCACAGCAACAAAAGTTGCATTTGTCTTGTTTGACACAACATAGCCCCAATCACCTCGGCCGGTCACAGCCCCGGCTGTCAGTGAAATCTCGATTTCAGCAATTTCTTCTGTCTTAACTTTGAACGGCTCGTCAATCCTGTCGACTGTAATGCCCATTTGCATGGGGAGCGTCCAGCCTGCAAGATCATACGGCACCTGCGGCGATCCATCTGGACCGCGCCTGTCTGGATACTTCTGCGGTTCCATCATATCGAGCACCATGGGGCGGAACGCCTGTGTCGCATAAACGATGTATGAACCTTTCGGGTATTGCTTATCACCAGCCCGGAATTTGTTTGTTGATTTATGTACTTCGACACCGGTGCGCCGGAGATGAGTCGCAAGATTCGTCGCTTCAACGGGATCCCACTGCTCAGTCGGTATAACATAGGCAAACGGTCCGCCAAACTCTCCGGCCTCGATGGCATCCCGACCCATACGGTACATGTTCATAAGCCACTTTTCCCGCAGATCGGCCGAAATATTCGCGACAGCCATGGAAGCCGTAAGCATGTAGTCCACCGCATTCCTGAAGTGGGACTCTCCCGCCTCCCACGGGATTGGCAGAAAAATGTCCGTCCCATCGTTGGCTAGCCGATTAGCCCTGCGTGAGCCAATGGCTTTCGGGATGGAGTCAGGATCATAGAAGCGCGGAGTTGGAGTGGAGTGGCTTGTCTCCGTGAGAATACCGATCTGGTTGTGAAAATACGGGGCGGTCCGCATGCCACCATTCCACCACATGCTGTATTGGAAATCAGACACAACACCACCCATATTCTCCATGGCAAACCTGTTTCCCATGGCAGTCCCCACAAGGCTGACACCGGTGGTAACGCCGGGATGGATGTTGGGATTTACGGGGTCAGAAAACGGCGGAAGAAAGATTCTTGCCCATGATGGTCCCGTCTGGTGATGATTGTAGACAATCTGCGGATACCATTCATTATAGATAATTCTGGAGCACGCTTGAGACTCGGGCATGTTATTCATAAACCAATCCCGGTTGTTATCATGCCCGACGTAATGGTGGTAAAGCCATGGCGGACCGGTGGTCTCGAATGGGGTGCCCAAGTTCCTGCGATACCAATCCACCACAATGTCCATGCCGTCGGGATTCATGACAGGCATGAGAAGGACAATTACATTTTCACGAATCTTTTTCATCTCATCCGATTCTTCGGTGGCGATTCGGTACGCCAGTTCAGCCGTCATTTGACCGTGAGCCCGCTCGGTGGCATGCATACCACCGTCAATCCAAAGAATTGATTTACCCTCTTTTACCAGTTTTTGAGCCTCTTCTTCACTTATCCTTGCCCGTGCCAGTTTGGTGGAAATGGCCTTCCACCTGTCTAACTGTCGAAGGTTCTCTGACGTGGATATAAATTGAAGAAGCATGGGTCTGCCGAGAGCGCTCTTGCCAATCTCTTTTAGAATTACCCTGTCAGACGCGTCTGCGAGCTGTCTATGATAATCAACCATCTGGCTGTAATCGGCAAGTTTATAGTCGTCGCCGATACGGAAACCAAAAACCTCCTCCGGTGATTTGGGTTGCGCCACAAGCATTTTTGCTGTTACAATCAATAAGAATAGCCTAGTTCTTTTCACGATTGTTTCTCCCTCATCTATTTATTGTTTGGGGCGCTGCGGAACTTCCTTGCCAGTCTGGGTCGGCACCACCAATCCACTCCTCTCTTACGCTATCACTCACCACCGCATGAATCCTGCCGAACTCACCTTTATGTCTTTTGACAGAAACCGCATAACCCAGCTCCGCAAAGTAGATGCTGTCCGCGGAGGTCCAACCCCTATCGCCGGTATATTCGATGTCCATTCCATCTTCCGTGGGATGAACGCGAGGCAGGCGAAGGGCGGTAGCAAGCGTGTGACGCTGATCGATCATCCTGCTAACCACCGCTACGATGGAGGAAGGGATGCGGCTTCCGCCTGCTGCACCGAGCGCCAGAAATAAGGCACCGTCTTTGGACACGAGCAAGGGAGAAATATGGCTTGAAGCACGCTCTCCCCCCCTCACCTCGCCGAGATAGCCTCCCAGTGTTTGAGCATAAGCAAACCCGAGCCCCGGCGTCGCCACCTTGGATCCAAGGGTGGTTCCCAAAGTTTGTGTCAGGGCCACAACCATTCCATCCCCATCCGCCGCGGTAAGGTGAGTTGTGTGTCCTATTGGATCGGTCCACGCCACGGGTAGTTTTGACAAGTCCACGTTGGCTGAAAGGTTATTGCTCTTGATTTCCTTTGCCCGCTTTTGGGCCCATGCCTTGGATGTAAGCCGGGCCGCATCTTCAAGAGAATGTTGTTCCTGCCTGTCGATATAAGCAGCTTCAATTGCGTTGTGCACGGCTTCTCCCCATATTCTCTCATCTTTCATGTTCTTGCCCAGGGCTTCCATAATCTGTAACGCTTCAATGGTGATGGCGCCGAAGGCGGGAAGATAAAGCGCGGTAAGGTCAAACCCTCTGTAGGAACCGCGGACAATGTGGGAGTCCTCCGCACGGTAGTCGTTCAGCGCCTGGAGTGTGAGTACGCCTCCGTTGGCCTGGTTATCTTCAACAATCCTTTCCGCAATCCAACCCTCATAGAACACATCGGCACCTTCATCAGCAATGGCCTTCAGCACATTAGCAAGATCCGTCTGCACCACCCAGTCACCCGCTTTCCTCGGCGAACCATCTTCATTCAGAAAATACAGCCGAGATTCTTCAAATTCATTCAGCTCTTTGTTAACCCAAGCTTGGCGCATTGCTTCACCGCTGATGAGAGAATGCCCATTTTCGGCAAGTGCAATAGCTGGCGCCATCACTTTGTCCAACGAGAGCGAACCGTGTTCTGCAAGAGCCTTAGTCAGTCCCCTTACTACCCCTGGTACACCGATACTGGGATAACCATAACGCTTTTTTGGTGCGTTCTCGTAATCATAGTCTTGTGGAGCCTGAGTTGTACCATCAACGCCGAATACTTCACGCGAAGGGGTTGAAATCAATATCTGAGTCCTTCCACCAATACCACTCATGCTCGGCTCTACGACAGCTAAAGCAAAAGCTGACGCTACGGCTGCGTCCACCGCATTGCCACCGGCTTCGAGCATTTCTACACCAGCTTGAGTAGCAAGAGGGTGGGCCGTGGCCACAGCGCCTGCTTTCGATCGTGATTCTTTCTGGGACATATTCCGATATGACGCATCGATGCCTTGCGGAACACGTGAACAAGTAACAAAGAATACAAGAGCTGTAAGTTTCAATCCCTTGGAATTAATTGTGAGGAAGGTCATAACCTACATAATCCTTTTTGCAGAATCCTTCCAATGAAGGAGATTTTTTTGTCTAACTGCGCCGATGTAGTTCGGTTTACTTCAACGCATCAAAAAGGTAACTGTATTTGACGATGATCGATCGTGTCTGGTTTTGGATGGGAATACCGTCATAATCCTGTGTTTCATTATATACGAGATAAAGGCCGGTAGCGGCGGACTGCTGCCAGATAAAGCGCCAGTTCATGGACCACTGATCGGACTGACTGTTGTACTGCAGGAGAGACTGCACATAAATCCTAGGAGAGAATGAATAAGTCAGCCGTGCTTTCATCAGGTTGGTAACAAAATCACCGCTGGACAGGCTCACTTTATTATACTGAGAACTGAACTGAGATGTGAACCTATCCTTAAAGCGGAGGTTCAGAGTGGGGGTCACATTTACTCTCTTCCCGCCGAAAAATCCACCAATCCGGTTCATCGAGCTGAAGCTGATAGCTTTCGCACGATTGGTCATGATCATGATCTGTATTTCTTTATCATCGTAAGTGGCTGCGGGGACGGTAACCCCTGAGGCAATCTCGAAATCGTCGAGTACTCCCTCCTTCACAAGGTTCATCCCAGTATGGATTTCAAAGCCTGATCTGAATTCCCAGTGTGTGTCAATATGCCACTTTCCCGATTCATGAAAGCCGTCTAATTTCCAGTAGCCGTCATAGTTGACGTGGGGGCGGAATTCCAATAGACCAAAGAAATCGTCAGGACGAAACCGCGTGAAGATGCGCCCAGACCACTTACGATAGTTTTCCCGCTTCAGGAATCCCATCTCGGGATTGAAGTTCGGCCCTACCTCAGTGTAGGCAAAGGATGTCGATATCTGTTGGGTATTACGGCCGGCATTTAATCTATAGGCATAGGCCTTGTCCATCTTCATCCCAGGTGTTTCGGTTACAGCTCCAAATACGACGACCTGGCTTAGTTCCCCGATCCCCAGCTGACCATCTATAGCGTAGCCGCGATTGGCGTAACCGTTTTCTCCGAGGTGATTGAGATCGGTTACCATTCCACCAAAATAGGTGCGGTTCGGTAATTCTTTCTTCAAGCGCATGACGGAGTAATGATTCCCGTCGGTCACATCGTCCACAGCGTTTGTGCGCATGCTAAGGGCTCCCACTTTCAGCCCAGAAAATGTCCCCGTGAGCCGGCCGCCCCCCAAAATGGGTACCCGTGAACCGCCAGCGCCGATTCCGACCCTGCGACTGAAAAACATCTCTATGTCAGGACCCCAAAAACTACCCCCCTCGCCCACTGAAAAGAGGCCGGCATTTTCCAAAAAGAACGCCCGCTTCTCAGGGAAAAAGAGGCTAAAACGGTCAAGGTTAATCTGTTGTTCGTCCGCTTCCACCTGGGCAAAATCTGTGTTGTAGGTAAGGTCAAATGTCAGTCCCGATCCAATACCGATCTTGGCGTCCATACCGAAATCTCCCGCACTGGCAGTCGACGACTCCTCTCCTTCGTGGTTGTTCAGCTGCCCGAGACCATAAGGCATGATTTTTAGGTTCCTTGGCGGAGGCGTCACCATCCCTGTCAGTGTGCCGGCAGAGACAAGACGGTTTATGGTAAACTGTCTAGGGATGGGAGCCCAGTTAGCCTCTTCCTGCTTCCTCGCCACCACGCGCTGAAAGTTGATGCCCCACTCCTGTTCTCCATCCCCCTTATACCTCAGCGTTTTGAAGGGAATGGCAAACTCCGCACTCCAGCCGAATGCTCCTATTTCAGTCTCTACCTGCCACGCGGCATCCCAATTCACATTGAACCCGCCGCCGGTCCCGATTGAGAAACGTGCCATCATTGAGCTCTGTTCACCTCCACCAGTTATCTGGGCGTCATATTCGATACCGGCAGCGTTTGTACCGAATACATAACCATTTTGATAATCTTTAAACGTGTCGAGCAAGAAGGTGAAACTGTCAGTATTATTCAGCGGTGCATCCCTGCGTGAGTCGGCAATAATGATGCCTTCAGAATCGGTGTCGTAGCAGACCGCTGAGAGATAAAAGAACTCATCCGAATACATCACCTTTACGACAGTCCGCTCCGTGCCCGGTTGACCTTCGTCAGGAGCTTTCTGCGTGAATGTTTCGGCCGTGGGTACCTCCTCCCAGGCAGGATCGTTAAGAACATCACCATCCATCACCGGATCAGAAGTAACTCTCAACGCGGAAATGACATAATCGGGGTTTTGCGCCAAACACAACGATAGCGACAGGGCATAAAGCGATGAGAGACGAAAGTACTGCATTTGTTTACGAAGCTGAGTGAGTGCACCAGTGGCAAAGCCACTTTGGTATGGAACGCATTTATATTACTGTATTGGAAATGGCTATTTTAACTACTGTAATTTATCTTAGAAATTGATGAGTGTCCAAATCAGCTATTTCCGGAGCATTGCTTTTTCGAAACGAGAATCGGGAATTTCCTTATCGAAAGCAATATCATCTATGATCCACTCTGTCCCCCTGCTGTTGCGTTTCAACTCATCGTTGAAGATGAACCGTGTTGGGAACCACCGTCCCTGAACCTTTTTGATCCCATCCATAGAAGTAGACTTGAGGAGCTTACCGCTCTTGGCATAGAGTTCCTCTTTCAACGGCAACAGGTATTCAGCGTCTACCCAAGCGCGGCGCTTGGGGTAGGACAATCCTGTTACTCTTGCCTCAAGAAAAAGAATCCAGTGTTTCCGGCCTTCAATCACTTCCGATCCCTCAACGGTAGCTTTATAGAGATCTGTCAGCGGGCGGTCTTCCATCATATCGTTGTAGGACATGTCAGAGCCCATGACCGATTGCCGCAACATATGGCCTGAAATCTGGATTACCCTATCGGTCTGCGGCGAATAAGTCCACAGTTTGTCTCCCGACTTCAGCATCTTTGTCCCCGCTTCTCGGGGCGGTGCTAGATACTCCGTATATGCCTGGTTAATTCCTTTCACCCAATTCCGGGATTCAATGGTCCGGCTTGAGCGTCGACCATGGACGATCATCTTGCTGGTCAAAACCCTCGTCCTGGCATTCAGATTTTTGTCCATGGCATTCACCAGTTCCTCCGCCGTTATCTCGTCCGACTGTCCAAAGGATACGGCCACAGTCAGCAGGATGATGCCGAAAGATACTTTCCTGATCATGTTTCCAGTTCCTTGAAGAGTTGTGCCATCTCTCTTTTGTAGATGGCAAGACCGGCCAGCATAGTGCCAAGGACTGTAGCTAAAACACCAGGTATGAACCCGATATAGTATAGATCTGGAGTCACCTGAGCATAAAAAATATTGGGCATAATCATGGATGAATTTGACAATGCTTC
>JAYZCL010000010.1:0-8954 GCA_036338335.1 Fidelibacterota bacterium | reverse complement strand
GCGGGGACGGCTATGAAGAAGAACTCGTAGCGAGTAGTGTTGCCCTGAATGATGAGGTGGTGGAGTACACTATCTATCTTGAGGGAGAAGGACCGAAACTTTCCCTTGATGACCCCTCAACAATGCCGATGACGTTCGCTCTCCACCAGAACTTTCCCAACCCTTTCAACCCATCCACGACTATCCACTATGTTTTGGCGGAAGAGGTTCATGTTATTCTCACGGTGTACGATTTGTTAGGGAAACAGGTGAAGAGAGTAGTGAATGAAACTCAAAATGCCGGGATCAAGACAATCGTGTGGGACGGCACTGATTTGTGGGGAGCCGATGTAAGTACAGGACTCTATCTTTACAATATTCGGGCAGGGACGTTCAGTCAGACAAGGAAAATGGTTCTGATCCGTTAATTAACCGGCTGGAGAGTACCAAACTTCAATGCCGAAAATCAACTTCACAGCAAAGAGAATATTCCAAAGTGTGTCTCTCTGTATACTGTTGCTGTTTGTTAACCATGACATTGGTCCAAAAACAGGACTTAAGCAGGACGCGTTTCTTGTTGGCCATCAGGCAGGCGATGAAGATGACCCGTTCGCCCGCTGGCGGTTTGAGTGGTTGAGAACTCGGGATCCCGCGATCAACCAGATTCCCAGAGGGATACGACAGCGTGAACTGGCGTTTGCCGAATCTATACCTGCTGTTGAGCAGGTTCGTCTAATGCGGGGGACTGGTCAAAGGGATATGGAATGGAAACAGCGTGGTCCCTATAACGTTGGCGGCCGGACTAGGGCCTTGGCTCTAGATATTTCTAATGAAAACACCATATTTGCCGGAGGTGTTTCAGGCGGCATGTGGCGGTCCACAGACGGTGGAGCGAACTGGGTCAAGATGACCAAACCGGAACAGCTCCACAGTGTCACCACGATTGCGCAGGACCCCCGTTCCGGCCAGACCGATACATGGTATTATGGGACGGGAGAATATCTCGGAAACAGTGCCAGTGCGGACGGAGGATCTTACAGTGGCGATGGCATTTTCAAGTCCACTGACGGAGGGGTTACCTGGAGCACATTGAGCGGTACGTTGAGCAACACGCCGCAAGTTTTCGATTCATTCTTCGACTATATTTGGAGAATTCGGGTGAGCCCGGAAAACGGCTCTGTATTCGTCGCCACCTATTCCCGAATTTACAGAAGTAAAAACGGGGGGATTTCCTGGGGAGTGTCCCTAGCGCCGTCTGACGCATACGCCTCCTATACCGATCTCGCCGTCACTTCCGCGGGAATCCTCTACGCCGCCTTCAGCAGCGGGACTAACAAATCAGGAGTTTATCGCTCCGCTGATAATGGCGACAACTGGACTGCCATTACTCCTACCGGTTTCCCGAGCACATACAACCGCCTTGTGTTGGCATTGGCTCCTTCCAATGAAAATGTTCTTTATCTCATCGGTGATCTCGGCGGTTCAGGGCCTGAAAATCATATTCTGTGGAAATACGTTTACGCTTCCGGTGATGGGTCGGAGACAGGCGGTTCATGGACAGATCTGTCGGAGAATATCCCGGCCTACGGTGGTAATGTAGGGGATTTTGACTCGCAATTCGGTTACGATCTTGTTGTGGAAGTAAAGCCAGATGATGAAAACACGGTCTACATCGGCGGGACCAATCTTTATATGTCGACATCCGGCTTTGCCGATACATCGGTCACCAGCTGGGTTGGAGGTTACGCCACGGCCAACGACATCAGCCAGTATAAGAACCAGCACCCGGATCAGCACGCACTCGTCTTTTTACCCTCCAACCCGAAAGTGCTGTACGCCGGCCACGATGGCGGTGTTAGCCTTACTGAGGATGATACCAATACCAAAATGGTCTGGAAGTCTCTCAACAATGGTTATTCCACTACCCAGTTCTATCACGTCTCTTTGGATCCCACTGGAACAAAGAAAAACCTGATTATGGGAGGCATGCAGGATAATGGAACATGGAGCATCAACTCCAACGACGCATCTTCCAGCTGGTCTGCAATCGGAGGTGGCGATGGTGCATACTCGGCGTTCGCTAAACAGGGAGAAGTTTTTGTCTTTTCTTCTCAGAATGGTAACGTTGTTCTAAAAGATTATAGGAATCCGCTTAACTGGTCGTCCGGTTTTACTTGGTTCGGACTGACGCCCAAGGGCGCTTCAGATATGCTCTTTATCAACCCCTTCATCCTTGACCCTTCGGATGACAACATTATCTACTACGCCGGCGGGCAGACGGTATGGAGAAACAACAATATTGACATGTCCAATGCATCGAACTATGAGCTCGATTCCGAACTCAATTACTATGTCTCAACGCAATGGGAACAGCTGAACAACACCTCTGTTTCGGAGCAAATCTCAAGTCTTGGTGCCTCCCAAGAAAGTCCTGCTCACAGGCTCTACTACGGCTCAAGTGATGGCAAGGTGTACCGGCTGGAGGGAGCCAATGAAGGGACAAATACACCGACTGAAGTGACCAGCTCAAGCTTTCCATCGGGGGCCTACGTAAACAGTATTGCTGTCAATCCTACTGATGGGGACAAGGCGATGCTTATTTTCTCAAATTACAGTGTCATAAGTGTCTGGTACACCGCCGACGCAGGAACAACATGGACTAACGTCAGCGGCAATCTGGAAGATAATGCGGATGGGACAGGCGTTGGCCCTTCGGTACGAACAGCCCTGATTCTCACATACGGAGAGACGCCTCTTTATCTTGTGGGGACATCCGCGGGCCTCTATTCAACCACAAGTCTCAACGGTTCGTCAACAGAGTGGGTCGGCGAGGGTTCAAAGGTCATAGGGAACGTGGTTGTTGATGCGCTGGCGGGGCGGGATACCGATGGTACCGTAGCAGTGGGGACTCACGGAAACGGTGTATTTAGTTCAACGGTTTCCACTGACGGGGGCGGATTAGGGACAGCCTATGACGGTTTCATACCTGAGTTCTTCTCTTTACACCAGAACTATCCCAACCCTTTTAACCCATCAACTAGAATCCGCTACGATCTGCGGGAAGAGACCCATGTTAGCCTCACTGTTTATGATATGCTGGGGAAGCAGATAACTTCAATTGTTTCTGAATCTCAGTCCGCCGGGGTCAGAACGGTAATCTGGGACGGGACCGATGCTTCCGGAAGGAATGTCAGTGCGGGGGTCTACCTCTATCGCATCCAGGCGGGGACATTCACAGAGACAAGAAAGATGGTTCTGCTGAAATAATAGTTCAGCTAGTCAACTGCTTCTGTGAAAGAGTCCTGACTAGACTGGCGCCCCAACCATTAAAATTGTAGTTTGCTAGAGCTTGAAAAATAGAGCGCGCTTCCTCATTCCGATCCAGTGCTTTTAGGGCAAGGCCTTTATAATAGCTGTAGTACTGGTAATTTTCTGTATTGATTTTGTCATCTAGATACTTGATGGCCTCAGTGGGATTCCCGGTTGAAAGTGCAATGATCCCTTTCATTGCACGGTAGTCAATCAATGCGGTTGGGCCCTCTATTTTGCTTACAATAGCATACAGATCTTCAAGCTTCGCCTCGGCTTTATCATATTCTCCAAAAAGAAGATAAAACCAAGCTTGGTTCTGGGTGTTCTGGATCTTGAAATTTCGTTCCCTGATGTAATCCTCGGCCAATAGAGAATTTTCTTTCTCACGATAGGAGGCAAGAGAATTCATCGACTCATATGCTTCTTCGCGGTTTTGGTTGTGAGCTTCTGCCAGGAATTTCCGGAATTCAATGGCCTGCTTATTCTGATAGAGTTCTGCTTCTGAAAAACCGAAACCATCCATCTCAGCAAGAACATTATCGGCAGCCTCAACAGCCCCAGAATAATCGCCTACAAATAGATATGCTTGAAGCTTGAAATTCCATTGCCCGATTTTCTGCCCCGGCCTGACGCTTGCCGCAATACTTCTGTTGTAGAATTCATGGGCTTCTTCAATCTCTCCGTTAAAAAGTAGATTGTGGGCAATCACACCGAGTATACCAGCCTTTGGCAGATTTTGTGATTCTCTGCTCTCTAAGGCTCTACTGTACCACTTTTTCGCACTTTCAAAGTCGCTCTGAGCTCTTAACAAATTTCCCCTCATCTGGAGAAACGAACCAGCATCAGGACTGACCTCAATCATTTTGTCGATGTACTTTCTGGCCAGAGCTCTATCCTGTTCTTCTTTAGGTCGCATGACCTGACCTATATAGACATTCATGTGATGGCTGGTAAGCTGCCACAGAGCCCTAAGGTTTTCCGGGTTTATTTCAAGTGCTTTTCGGTAGTTGTCCTCAGCACCGTCAAAATCATTTAACCATTTTATGGCGTTCCCAAGATAAACATAGGAGTCAGAGCTATTGGGATATTTGTCGACAAGCTCTTCTCCCAGCTTAACGGCATCAGTTAGCCTGTCTTCCCGCTGAGCAACAGCCATTTCAACCAGAATTCTCTCCGCGTCGGATCCTTTTTCTTTATTAGCGATAGCCTTCTGGCGGTGTGCGGCCCATTTTGAAGGATCCGGCTCATTTATCCACAGATTCGCAAGCACAAAGTCAGGATCGAGTTCAAGGGCTTTCTTAAAGTATTGTGGTTGCAGCAGGAAATCATGATTCGATGAATGTTTGACCCCTGTATTAAAATGTTCAACTGCTTCCGGGCTTGAGGATGTGACCGGAAGAGGGATATCCTGTTCTTGTGCGCATCCGGTCAGCAGGATAAGGAACACCGCAAGCACAGTTTTTCTATCGATTTTCATTTTTTATCTCCTTAGTAAATAGATCAGTTTAAAGAGAGATTGCACCAACTTAAAGAGTCCCCACTTCAAATGAAAACAAATCTTTGATTTCGACTATTTAATAGTGATCTCATTCATTTAAACAGCGATAAGCTATATATTCGAAGGATAGAATTTGAAGGGAGTAGACAGCAGATGAAACAGTTCGCAGTAATTGTAATCGTTATCAACGGCCTGATATTTGCCCAGGACGAGCACATCCCGACCTCGAAAGAAGACCGGGAGCCTGTGCGATTTTCAAAGGAGATTCGGGGGACCTTCAACGGGAAGAAAATGCCCTACCTGACGTCTCATTATGAGACGATTCTTTACGAAAAGGATGACTACAACAAACCGCTGGCGTCCATTTTTGTCACCGAGTACCGATCGGTTAATAATGATCCTTCGCGGCCGGTCATTTTTATTTTTAACGGTGGCCCCGGCTCCGCATCCCTCTGGCTGCACATGGGGGTCATGGGACCGAAAGTGGTGAAGGTCCCTTCTGACGCAACTGATGACGGATCACCTCCTTACGAACTGGTGGACAATACACTATCTCCTCTGGATGTGGCCGACTTGGTCTGCATCGATCCCGTTGGTACCGGCTACAGTCTTGCCATGGGCGATCACGAGAATAAGGAATTTTGGGGGGTTAAGCAGGACGCGAAGAATGTTTCCCAGTTTGTCCGCAGGTGGATCCAGGACAATGACCGGTGGAATTCACCCAAGTATATTCTCGGGGAAAGCTACGGTGGTATCCGGGGCCCCCAGATGCTGGCCGAACTCCGAAACGGCGAACTGACCAATATCGAGATAAACGGCCTGATCCTCGTCTCACCCGCAACCGATCTTCAGCATATACGATTTACTCCGGGAAACAATTCCCCCTACGTGGGCTATCTTCCTACATACGCCGTTACCGCCTATTACCACGGCAAGATTCGTACACGGCAGACACTGCTCGAGTTTTACGAGGAAGCGAAGGAGTTCAGTATTAATGAACTTGGACCCGCCCTTTTAAAAGGGTCTCGAATATCGGCACGTGAAAAAGATGAGATTGCCGATAAAATCTCCTACTACTCAGGGCTTTCAAAACAGTTTGTCCTCAATTCCAACCTTCGGGTGGATGCCTCCAGTTTTCGCAAGGAACTGCTTCGGGGCGAGGGATTTTCAGTGGGCCGCCTCGACTCAAGATACAAAGGTCGTGATTACGTGGCTGCCGGCCAGTTCCCGGATACGGATATTTCCAGCGAAGGTTTTTCTGCCGCTTATGTTTCGGCACTCCACACATGGCTGGCGGAGATTGGCGTCGATGTGAAACGACTGTACCGTAGCAGCGACCGCGAGCTGTCGAGGTCGTGGGATTGGGTCTCTACTCAGGCCGGATGGCCCCGCTACGTTAACGTGGCGCCCCATATCGGCAGGGCCATGCGGGAGAACATTGATTTCAAGGTTTACATCGCATGCGGTATCTACGACCTGGCCACACCCTGTTTCACCGCCACCAATACGATCCATGAGAACGGGATCGATGTGGAAAGGATAAAACTGACGGAACTGGAGGCTGGGCATATGATGTATAACCACCAGCCGTCCTTCGATATCTTCCTGACAGAGCTGAGGGAATTCGTCAAGTAATGATGATCCACCGCCGGATCGTTATTCTTTTCACCCTATTCTTTTCAGTTTGTGGTAATCACGAAGATTCTTCCCAAGCGGAAGAATCTTCTCTCTTTGCTCCTCGTTCTTACGACCACCTTGATGGTAGGTCAACCTTGAAGATAGGTTTCGGTTCTTGTCTCGATCAGGATAAACCACTTGCGATCTTCGAAACTGTGAAGTCCGCCGAGCCCGACATGTTTCTTATGATCGGTGACAATGTATACGGTGATACCAATGATGGAGAATTGAGGCAGATGGCCGGTGCGTATCGAAAACAGAAATCGAATTTCCGTGAACAAGACATAGATTTTCCTTTAGAAGCGATTTGGGACGATCACGATTACGGCTTGAACGACGCCGGCGGAGACTACACCCACAAGCAAGCATCTGAACAACTCTTTTTTGATTTCTGGGAAGTTCCGGAAGATGACGTTCGAAGAACACGCCCCGGTCTTTACCGGGAGCAACGTCTTGCCCTGAAAGGGAAAACAGTTCAGATCGTTTATCTTGATACACGTTACTTTCGGGGAAATCTCACACCAACGGATGAGAAAGGAGCTGAAGGGAAGGAGCGGTATCTTCCCACAGTAGATACAACTCAGACCATGCTCGGTGAAACGCAGTGGGCCTGGTTGGAGGAGAGGCTTGCATCACAGGCCGATTTTCGGTTAATTGTTTCGTCCGTTCAGTTCCTGGCATCGGGCCATGGGTGGGAATGTTGGAGTATGATACCTCATGAACGGACACGTATGATCAATCTTTTGGATAAACTTGGTGTGGGAAACGTCCTGTTTCTTTCCGGCGACCGCCACCGCGGCGGGCTCTACCGCCTTACTACAGACGGCGATAATACTATCCACGAAATAACCTCTAGCCCTCTGAACGCCACCACCTTTCCCTCTGCGGAACTAGGTCCGCACAGGATCAATGGTCCGACCTACACCGATCATAACTTCGGCCTGATCACAATTAACGCTGAAGAAGGAAAGATCACGGCGGAACTGTTAGGCAAAGACGGAAATAGTGTCAACAGCCTCACTGTTCAAATGGACGGTTAAAGACGCGTGACAAACCCCTTGCGTCGTGGGCCAAAGGAAGGGAAATTTGCCCGGCGAGAAAGGGTTTAATCACCTTTCAAAGGTGCTATTACCCTTCCTTTGTGCCCGTAGCTCAGTCGGTAGAGCAGTGGCCTTTTAAGCCATTGGCCGAAGGTTCGAGTCCTTCCGGGCACACACCAGATTAACCCCTCTAATGAGGGGTTTTTTCTTATTATACTCTCGAGAGTTGACTTTACCGTTATCTGTCCGTAGGTTGATCAAATAGGGTCAAATGAATTCTTATAATATCGAAATGTGGAAACACTTCTTGTGGAAACGCTTTATTTATTCACTTTTGTTTATCAATTCTCAATCCATTAAAGTGCATTTGAGTCCCTAGTGCTTAACAAAATAATCCAATAATTATGCCGGGGTTCTTTTTGAAGTCAAGAAAGTGTTGTCTGATTATTTTCGCGGGAATTTTTTTCTTATCCTGCGAAAATCCTACTCAATCAAAAAAGATCACGGTGGGTTTAATTCATAATGAAATAATAGGACAAATGACAGATGAAGAAAAGGCCGCTATTGAATTCCTAAAACAGAACGAAAAATTGAGTCTAAAAGCTTTCACTTTTGACCAATTGAGTGAAACAACTCAAATTTTGGATGGAATCGATGTTTTGTGGTTTCATAGAGTTGATACCTCGCGTGTACCAGTTATTAATAAAGAACCTCGCATTCTATCATCTCTGAAAAACTTCATCCGGGAAGGTGGGACTCTTCTACTGACTCAGGATGCATTTACATACATAGTGGATCTTGGTCTTGAGGCCGAAAAACCGCAGGTACGATATGTAGAAGTGCGAGATAGTGGGTATGGACGGAAAATAGGGTTGCATGCTTTCAAACAGCACCCCATTTTTGACGGGTTTTTTGGGGGTGCAAATATATACAATCCGTATCAAGATGTTAAGTGCCGCCAAATCGGCTACTTTGATGATATTGTGCCTCAAAATGGAAAGGTGATAGCGGTCGATTGGTCTTATATACATTTAAGGGAAAACTCAAAACTGATGTTGGAATATGAATATGGTGATGGGAAGGTTATAGCTGTTGGTGCCTATGTCTATCTGGCGGCACCAAACTATCATAAAGATCATCTGACCCTTTTTCTCGAAAATATTTTCGATTACCTCGCTGGACAGAAAAGATTTAAGAATAAACATTACTGGGACTATCAACCCAATTTGATTCGTTCTTTCAAAAGAAGTACGCCTTCTGTTGAGATTCCGCCCGCTAAAGTGTGGGATAAGAGCCCAGGGTCTATCTCCCTCTATTCTCGAGATGCGTCCGATAATTTCTGGGACGTTGCTGGACGTCGATTGGTTGTTATGGGAAAGGAAAAGGGGGGTATAGAAGAGGTTTGGGTGCATCCGTTCATGGCTCTGAGGGATTATAAAGTGGGAATT
>JAYZCL010000009.1:0-7896 GCA_036338335.1 Fidelibacterota bacterium | reverse complement strand
ACAATGATGTTCGGCAAGATTCACAGTATCGAAGTACTGCAAGGATCAAGCCCCATCAAAGTTGCGATCAAGTCGGGCTCCAAGGTAGTAGAAGGGATTTCATTGGGAAACGATGTGGTCTACCTTGTTCTGAGTGTTCTTCTAACCTTTCTAATGCTCTATTCGCTGGTGAAATTGCTTCGGAGCCTTGTTCTAAAGAAAATAGAGGTCTTTTTTGATCAGTATATCTTCAAGACAGCAATAAGGGGATTTGTTTTTGGAATACTATTCACAGTTATGGTTCAGAGTTCTTCCATTACCACTTCCCTTGTTGTACCTCTAGCCGGTGCCGGTGTTCTGAACCTCCGGCAAATCTTTCCTTTCACACTTGGTGCTAATATTGGAACAACTGTGACTGCTCTGCTCGCCGCTCTTACGGGTACCGTCTCGGCGCTCATAGCCGCCATTAGCCATCTGATCTTCAACCTTTTTGGTATTCTCCTAATCTATCCCTTCCCCTTTCTAAGAAATATCCCGATTAAATTAGCAGAAAGGTTTGCGGCTGCGGCCGTTAAGAAAAAGTATCTGCCTATTCTATATCTTTTAATAGTCTTTCTTCTCATCCCCCTTAGTGTCATTATAATTGGAGGAAGATGATGAGATCTTCAACAGTCTGTATTTATTTCACAATCATGCGAGGTGACCCATGTGGAAGGAATTAACCAATCTGTGGCGTTCTGACGATCTTCTCCAGCAGGCGTGGAGTGAATCTTACGAGATGCTGGAGATCGCTCAGAAGATGTACGTTGAAGCGGTGAGAATTCTTCGCGAAAGTGAAGACACCGTTATTAATCTAGAGATTCGCCAGAAAGACAAAGAGGTGAACAAGTACGAACAGGAAGTCCGGCGAAAGGTGATGACTCACTGTACACTACAGGGGTCAGAAGAACTTCCCGGAGGGATGGTGCTGGTCAGTATCGTCATCGACATTGAGCGGATCGGCGATTACTGTAAGAACATCCTCGATCTTGCCGAAGTCCATCCCGCAAAGCTTACAGTTGGCGCTTATGAAAATTCTCTTTATGGAATCGAAAAAGAGGTAAGGAGCAGGTTCGGCGAAACTATCTCTGTCTTGAGGAATCAAGATGTGGTGAAGGCGCACGAAATGATGGGTTCGTTTAAGGTGGAGATCAGCGGTATCTGCGACAACATAGTCGATGAACTCGCCAAAGAAAGTGCGGAAAACCTTTCATCGAGCGACGCCGTGGCGCTGGCGCTTTATGTTCGTTACCTCAAGAGAATCAGCGCCCATCTAAATAATATGATCACGAGCGTGGTCAACCCCTTTGAGCGAATCGGGTTCAGGGCTGAGGACAATAACGGCTAATAGCTGTATTTTACCTTCAGAAATAGGTTGTCGTTCGTGTTGAACTGGCCGAATAGAGAATCTTCATTCCCCCAAATCTGATAAGTTCCAATACTGATGGAAAGCGCATCGATACCGCGATAGTCTAAGTCAAAGCGAAACATCCCCGCTTTATTGCTAACGTCATAGATACATAGGGCCAGCAGGCCGATAGTCTCATTGGCGAATGCACCGTTCACCATGGCCGTCGCCATCATCTGAATTTCATCCTCCATCATCGATTCCCGGTAATCGAGGATCCGACGGTGTACCCCCTGAAACGAAACTGCTGAGTCCCACGGCCCTGAGAGATCAATCCCCAGCATACCCTGAAAATAGTCGCTAACAGAAAAAAACTCTTCGGCCTCGAGATCACCGAAATGGCGATCGGTGAAATAGCCCATCTCGCCTTTCAATACAGTTGAAAAGATCGGACGGGAGAAATTGAGTCCTGTCATGGTCGACCTATAATAAAAAGGAGTCATGTAGGTGTCCAGCTGGACTGGCACGAATCCATGAAGTGTCGGAACGACTCTATCGAGGCGGTAGGCAGGAATGTCGTTGTAGCCGTCCAGAAAGAGGAGACTGATGTCCGCACCCATCAGGAAAGTTGAAAGCCTGAGGCCGATTTCGGCATTCTCCAGAGATGCTTCGGGAAGCACCTCCTCATTCTTGTGGATGTAATTGGGAAGAGAAGTGTTCAAGCGCGGCATGGGCGTCATTATAGAATCGGGGAGACCTATCTTGAATTCCCAGTTGTTCCCCTCTTCAGCGAACCTGCCGGGCTGGAACTCCGGATTTAGGAGCCCAACCAGTGTCCATTCCCCCAGATAAAAGCTCCCCTTCACCATGGGCTGGGCCATCCTAATATTGTCGAAATCCTGCATGAGAAACTGGCGCATATCCAGCGGATTGACAATATCGTTGATAAAAATACCGTCGGCTTTCCCCCACACCACCTGTTGTTTCCCAATTCTCAAATCACCCTTTTCGAAAAAAAGATCGATATATGCTTCCCTCATCGACGCTTCCAGTTCCGACTCTCCTCTCTGCCGATCCAGCCTCACATCAAGCGAAACAGTTGCCGAGTAGCGGTCATGATCATAACCGACGTCACTCCGGAACCTGTTTCGGAAAAGCATGAGATCATAATCGGCAGCAGAACGGATGGCATTCCAGTTCTGGTAGTAGCCTGACGTGGAAAGCTGCCCCCAACAGAGAACAGGAAACAGCCCTAAGAGAAACAAACTTCTCATCTATACAGGAACTACCTGACGCGCTTCAAGTAACGCTCAGTGAAGAAGCTGTCTTCAATTCCAGAGTCGTATACAATATCGGACACTTCCAGTGTTGTTCGGTGCGGCTTCTGAATATTCTCCATCTCCATTCTGAGAATAGTCCAGTAGTCGCCATCCTTACTGATCTCAGGGACTGTCATCACTTTCAGGAGACGATCTTTCTGATCGTAGAACTCTATTTTCCGAATCACACTGCGCCCTTTCTCCACCCAAAGGATCCGGCGGCCATAGGTTCCTTTTTCTACCGAAACAGCCTCTACCTTATAGCACATTACTCCGAAAAATTCACCCTCTCCCAGAAGATTGTAACTGTCCTCATCTAAATCCCTCCCCTCCATGTCTTCATAGGAAAAATCAGAACCCATGAAACTTTGATTTTTCTGATTTGAGACAATTCGTTTTGACTTTTGAAGCGCCGGAAGATAGAGCCAGTGGTCGCTATCTCTTTGACTGTCGCGATACTCCCACATGAGAAGACCAGTCCCTTTCACATCTGCCGGTTTCTCGAAACGGATGAGTATTTTAGAAGAAAAATCACCGCCGTTGTAGAACTTCTGCGAGCGCGTGATGGCACGGATGCGGCTTCTCTCCTTCCCGCGGACAATCTTGGTGAGTGTCATGGTCGTTGTGGAAACAACGTCCTTCGGTTCAGGCTGGTCGTCCAGCTTTTCCATCACTTCCCGACCCGTTGGCTGGGCTAGGAGTTCTCCCACAAAAAGAACTAACACTAGAATTTTCATTGGATCTCTCCTCTTAAAGACTCCCTTAATGCTTTTCTTGCTTGTGGCCGTAGACACCCATCATAATCGGTGGTGTCAGGATCAGGGCCAGCACAAACGCCTTAAGGAAGTTCTTGTTAAACTTCAGTTTCGCAATCACGCCGGAGACCGTCGTCCGCGGGAATCTGAGAGCCCACTCAGTCAATCTGGACATTCTTAATTCCTTGCTCTGTGAAAAGACCACCGGTGACCATTTTCAGAAAGGTAACACCTGTCTCTCGAACAGGGAGATCGTTGTCAATGAAGAATTCTGGCAGGAACGTAGAGTTAATGATATTGATGTAGAGCGTGGCGGCAATATCCACATCTATCTCCGGCCGTACAAGGCCCGATTCCTGGGCCTCTTTCAAGATGGCGTGAAAATCGTCCCGCCGGGAAAGCCTGAACTGGACAATGATTCCCCATACGTCAGGATACCGGATTTTCAGATCAGCCACCTTCTCAATGGGGACCTTTCGTGCCTGCTTGATGATGAATTCCATCAATTCAACAAACTTGGACGCGGGATCAAGATTGGATTCTCTAATCTTCCGAAACTTCCTCTCCACCACGCTTAGAAAGAAGGTTACGCTCTTCTCAATGAGAGCCTCTTTCGTGGGGAAAAACTTGTAGATTGTCTTCTTGCTCATGCCAAGTTTTTCCGCAAGAGCATCCACCGTGAAAGACCGGACGCCGACCTGTGACATCTCCTCAAAACTGTGCTGGAGAATATGCTCTTCCTGTGGTGTAAACTGCTCAGGCATTAGAAACGATTATCGTTTTTTTCGTTTCCAAAGTAGGGCTTTATTGGATTTCCTTCAAATAGTTATTTCATCGTCTGGGCTGTTTTGAATGCTTCTCCTCTTTCGTGGCAAATTCGTATTTTCTCCCTTTCGTGAAACGACAAAGGGATGGCCAAATCAAATGAAAAAACTTGCTGTCGGTCTGTCATTACTGTTGCTGGGAGCTACCGTGGACGCTGAATCTCAGATCAATTATCACCTCTCCATGCCCGAGCCCCACACCCATTATTACCATGTGGAAATGGCGGTGAGTGGGAATACTGATGAAAAGGTGGCAGTCAAGATGCCGGTCTGGACTCCAGGGTCGTACCTCGTTCGCGAGTTTGCCCGCCACATCCCAAGGGTCAGGGCCTATGCCGGATTGAAAGAGCTGAAGGTCGAGAAGGTCAACAAGAACACTTGGGAAGTAACCGCTGGAAGGCATGCCGAATTCACGCTCAAGTACCGTGTATACGCCTATGAGCAAACTGTCAGGACGAGCTTCCTCAATGACTCTCGCGGCTATCTGAACGGCACGTCGATATTCCTATACGTGGAGGGAAGACAGAATGAACCGGGCGAAGTAAAGGTGACTCCGTTCCGGGGCTGGAAACAGATTTCCACCGGTCTTCCGACAATGAAGGGACGGCGCAACACATATTCCTATGAGAACTATGATATACTGGCGGACTCTCCCTTTCTCATCGGCAATCATAATGTCCTCACTTTCAAGCTGAAGAAGAAGCCTCATGAGATAGCGCTCTTTGGTGAAGGGAACGTAGACAAGAAGCGGATGAAGGACGATTTCAAAAAAATCGTTGAGACGACGATGGAGATTTTCGGCAAGGTCCCCTACGACCGGTATGTTTTTCACATCCTCCTTCTTGATGGTCTCGGCGGCGGTCTGGAGCATCTCAACTCCACCACCATTCAGGCCGACAGATGGATCTTCTCAGATGACGACCGCTATCATAGGTTTCTTTCCACTGTGGCTCACGAATACTTCCATACCTGGAACGTGAAGCGTATCCGCCCCATCGCTCTCGGCCCCTTTGATTATGAACGGGAAAACTACACCACCGATCTCTGGATTTCCGAAGGGATCACCAGTTACTACGATAATCTCCTCCTTCTCAGGTCCGGAATACTGGAAGTGAAGGAGTACTTCAAGTTTCTCGGCCGGGACATCAGCAGCGTTGAAAAAGCACCGGGACGACAGGTTCAGTCGGTGGTGGAGTCGAGCTTTGACACGTGGATCAAGTATTACCGCAGAAACGAGGAGTCGCCCAACGTTCTCATCTCCTACTATTCAAAGGGGGCCATCGTGGGGCTCTTGCTTCATCTTGCTATCAACGCCACTACGGATGGCGAAAAGTCTCTTGATGATGTTTTCAGAGAGCTGAACCGGCGGTACGAGACGGATCCTTCCACAGGTTTCACTTCCAAGGAATTCAGAGAGATCAGCGAAACCGTGGCTGGCCGGAAACTGGATGATGTCTGGCGCTACGCCGACACAACCGATGAGATTGATTACAACACGTTGCTCGAAACAGTGGGATGTGAATTAGAGCGGAAGTACGGCGAGGGGTTTACTGATTCCACCGCTTACTTCGGATTTGAGACCAAAAGCAAAGGCAATCCGATCGTCACAGCAGTCAGAGCCGGAACGCCCGCCTACGCCGGCGGACTGAACGTGAATGATGAGATCGTTTCCGTGAACGGTACGCGCGTTTCCACCAATACGCTCACCAAGCGGCTGGAAGATGTGCCGCAGGGCGGAACGGCTGAACTTTTGATCTCCCGCGAAGGGCTGATACAAACAGTTACACTCACATCTTCAGGACCGCCCCACGACGGCTTCAATGTAAAGAAACTCGAGAAAACAAGCGATAACCAGAAACGGCTGTTTGAAAAGTGGCTCGGCACACCGTGGGAGGAGTAGAAAAGAAGCTTCCAGAGCCGGTGGTCATTCTGGCTAACGGCGACCTCCTGACCCACCGCCGACCACTTTCCACTCTCAAAAGCGCCGGCACGCTCATCTGCACCGATGGCGCCGCAGTATCAGCCGTGATCCAGGGCCGGAATCCGGACATCGTTATCGGCGACATGGACTCACTTGACAAGGGTTCGCTTCAGAACGACATCGATTTTATCGAAATCCCACATCATGACTCCACCGACCTCGAGAAAGCCTTGGACTGGTGTATGGAACAAGGTGTGACCTCGGTAACACTGCTGGGACTCTCCGGCGGGCGGGAGGACCATATGCTGGCGAACTTCTCCATTCTCGCTGACTGCCAGGGAAAGCTCAATTTGATGGCTATCACCGATCACCATACCGTTCACCCCATCTCGGCGGAAAAACAGTTCCAATCCATTTCAGGAGCGACCGTCTCTCTCCTGACCGCAAACGGTCAGCCGGAGGTTACCACAGCTGGACTGCGGTATCCCCTTGAGAAGGAGCCACTTCGTTCTGGCGGACACGGCATCAGCAATGTGACTGAAGGAGACAACTTCTCCGTGGGAGTAACCGGCGGATTGGTACTAGTTTTCATCGGGCACGGCGATTGAACGGCCAGCTTCACTCTGTTGATGTCGGCATTATTCTGGTCTATGCCAGCGGGCTCCTCGCCCTCGGCCTTTATAGAACCAATCAGAAGCAGAATTATACCGACTACCTCCTTGCAAGCCGGCGGCTGACGCTCGTCCCTTTCACAGCGTCACTGGTGGCAACGTGGTACGGCGGCATCCTCGGCGTGGGTGAGTTTACATACCTTTACGGCATCTCAAACTGGGTGGTGCTTGGACTCCCCTATTACATCTTTGCACTTCTGTTCGCATTTTTCATTGCGGGAAGGATTCGGGATGAAAACTTCACTACCATTCCCGACCGGTTGAGTCACTACTACGGTGAGGGCGCCGGCGCTATCGGCGCAGGACTGGTGGCAATCCTCACGACGCCGGCTCCCTATATGCTGAGTTGCGCCCTGCTCATCACCTTTCTTTTTAACATCTCTCTTCTTCCGGCGATCCTCATCACCACAGTGGTAAGCCTTATCTACATTTACAACGGGGGATTCCGATCTGTGATTCGGACCGATATATTTCAGTTTTTTCTCATGTTTATCGGCTTTAGTCTACTCGTAATAACCTGCTTCCGGGAGGTCGGCGGATTTCACGTTATGAAACAAGGTCTCCCTGAGCTGCACCTCACGTGGCACGGTGGTAATACGACTCAATACATTCTTGTCTGGTTTTTCATAGCCCTCTGGACTTTCATCGATCCCGGCTTCTACCAGCGGTGCGCAGCTGCCAAATCTCCCTCCGTTGCAAAGCGAGGCATCCTGGTCTCCATAGGTTTTTGGGCGATCTTCGATTTCCTCACTCTTTCTGCGGGACTCTACAGCAGGTTACTGCTTCCCGAAGGACCTGAAGCTGTCCTGGCGCTCCCATCGCTCGGTCTCATGGTTCTTCCGCCAATTACAAAAGGCCTTTTCTTTACAGGCCTCCTCGCCACTATTATGTCCACCATTGACTCTTTTGGATTCATCAGCGGCATCACCATCGGGCGGGATATTCTATGGAGAATGGGAAAACAGCGGGACGAGGTTGCCGCCACTAAGATTGGGCTTCTGATCACGGCCGTCATATCACTGTTGCTGGCATGGCTACTA
>JAYZCL010000008.1:0-10617 GCA_036338335.1 Fidelibacterota bacterium | reverse complement strand
CCAGAGGGTTGCCGGATTCGCCCAGTTCGACATGCTGGCACAGATTGCTACCCTTTTCACGCAGATTTTCATTACCACACACCTTATCAAAAGAATTGGTGTTGGATGGACTCTCGCTATATTACCTGCCGTAACAATGATCGGTTTTGCCGTCCTTTCCTTCTGGACACTCTACGGCGTTATGGCCATTTTTCAAGCGTTCCACCGTGCAACGCGTTATGCGATATCCAGGCCCGCCCGGGAGACACTTTTCAGTGTTCTTTCAGCCCCAGAAAAATATAAGGCCAAGCCGGTCGTGGACGTATTTTTGTATCGCGGAGGAGATGTGGCAGGTGCGGGCATTGACGGACTGTTTGCTATATTGGGAATATCGCTCGCCGGCCTCGCCACCGCCACCGTTCCACTTGCAGGCGTCTGGGCACTGCTGTCCATTCGACTGAGCCGTACGCAGACAAAGAAAGCTCTTCAGAAGAAAAAATCTCTTGCGTCAGCCTGATTTTTGGAAGGTACTGGTTGTCTCCCTGGCCTCTTGTTTCTGGGCCTCCTGTGCCACTTCACCCGGACCGATTCCTCATCACAATTGGGCGCTTGTAGAAGGTTCTGATAAGGGCCATCTCGTGATTGCCGGTGGAGGAAAACTCGACGGTTCGGGGATACTCGAAAAGTTTGTGGAATTAGCCGGTGGCGAAAAGGCTGAAATAGTGGTGATTCCCACAGCCAGCACTGACATGTCCATTGCCATGCCGGAGAGTGAACAACAGCTTCGGCGTATGTTCTTGGATCTCGGCGCCGCTATGGTGGATGTCATCCATACACGAGATCGCGGCGAGGCGGACACGCCCGAGTTCGCGACACCGGTGATGACAGCTACAGGCATCTGGTCTACAGGCGGGCGGCAGTGGCGGCTCGTAGATGCCTATGCCAATACGGCAACGCTGGAGGCGACAAAGGGCGTTCTTTCCCGGGGCGGGGTTGTTGGCGGATCCTCTGCCGGCGCCACCATACAGAGAGCCTACCTAGTTCGGGGAGATACAAGCGGGAATATGATCATGATGGGCGACCACGAAGAGGGATTTGCATTTCTTACGAACTCCGCCATTGATCAGCATCTGTTGAGGCGAAACCGCCAGTTTGACATGCTCCCCGTCCTTCAAAAACATCCCCACCTTCTGGGGATAGGCTTGGATGAAGCGACGGCGGTGGTGGTGAGTGGGAACTGGTTTGAAGTGGTGGGAAACAGCTATGTAGCCATCTATAACACAGCTGTGAATGTGGAGGAGTTTCCTATGCTAAGTAAAAACGATTCCCGGCCGTTTCACTTTCTCAGAGAGGGTGACAGCTTTGATCTGACAAAACGGATACTCATCAAAAAGGAGCGCGAATGAAGTGGACAGCATCCATGACTGCGACAGTTTGTATCACCTTCTTGTTAAGTTGCTCCTCCAAGAAAGAGAACACACAATCGCTCATAGCATCTCTTCCGGTGGTCTCTGCACCGGTGCTGGATGTGGCACGCGCCGAGGAACTGGTAGAGCTTTCCCTCAACTGCGTGGAAAGACAATTTCCATATAAGATCGGCTATAGGTTTGATGGTCCTGAATGGATCAAACCCCACTATGAAGTGACGCCGTCATTCTACGGATGCTGGGACTGGCACTCAGCCGTCCATGGGCATTGGACCATGACGAAGATCTTGAAAATGTTCCCCGATATTTCCGTAGCTGACAGTATCCGGGCAAAACTGCATACAAACCTGAGCCGGGAACGATTGGACGCCGAACTGCGGTTTTTTACTGAAAATGATTTTGCGAAGGGATTCGAACGGACCTACGGTTGGGCGTGGTTGATGAAACTCTACAGTGAGCTAGCGGCATGGGACGATGAAGAGGGGAAGACATGGGCCCGGAATATGCGTCCACTCGCCGAGTTGCTTTCGCGCAAGACTATTGATTACCTTAATGTCTTGTCAGCGCCGCTCAGGCCGGGGACACATGCCAATTCCGCATTTTCCTTTTCTCTCATGCATGACTATGCGGTCACGGTAGGGGACAAGGCACTACTCAACAGTATAAAGCAATTTAGTAATCGATACTTTGCCCCGGACAGGGACTGTCCTACGGCATATGAGCCGTCCGGAACAGACTTTCTGTCACCATGTCTGGCGGAAGCCGAATCGATGAGCAAGACCATGGAAAGAGACGATTTCCCTGTTTGGCTTGACACGTTCCTTCCGCCCCTGTCCGATGATCGGTTCCGCCCTATGACATCGCCGCCGGTGGTACTGGATCCGCAAGATCCGGGCATCGGCCACCTCATCGGTCTCATGTTCCATAGGGCTTGGACCATGAATCAGCTTGCGTCGGTCTTGCCTTCTTCTGATGAACGACGGGAGGTCTTTTCGCGGCTTGCGGCAATTCATGCCAGAGAGGGGTACACAATTATGTTTGACAGCGGCTACGGCGGCGAACACTGGCTTGCTACCTTTGCCGTGTACATGATGTCAGAACAGAGTCGCTTCAACGATCATATAACAGCGAGATAGGGAGATACATATGAAATACCTTGTAATCAGTTCTAGCCTAAGGCCAGGAGGTAACAGCCAAGCCATGGCCGATTCCTTGTGTTATCGGCTACGGGGCGCCGGTGAAGAGGCGGAATTACTCATGCTCAATGATTATGAGATGCCCTTTTGTGACGGAAAGGCTTATCTGGATCACCCAACCACACAACTGTTTAGAGAAAAGGTGGGGTCGGCGAACGGGATTGTTCTCGCTACACCGATATACAATTATGATACCAATGCCGTGGCGAAGAATTTTATCGAAATCACAGGACAGGCGTGGCAGAATAAGGTGGTCGGTTTTCTATGTACCGCCGGCGGGGAGAAAAGCTACATGTCCATCATGGCCCTTGCCAACTCTCTCATGCTCGATTTTCGTTGTGTCATTATTCCGCGGTTTGTTTACGCCTCCGATGACACTGTTGCTGATGAAGCTGTTGTTGAAAGGATTCATGAACTTGCAGATGAACTGGTCCGTTTTACTACCAACCTGAACAGTAGTTGATCAATGCCCCCGTTTATTTTTCTTTTAATATACGCCTTTTGTGTGATATACTCTCTCGCCGGTCAGGTGGGACTGACGTGGCGGAGCCGTAATCAATCATCCAGCTACTCAATCGCTTAGACAAATGATTGCCCATGTGGACATGGACTGTTTTTTCGTCGCTGTAGAGCGGCTGAAGGATCCGTTCCTCAAGGGAAAGCCGGTAGCGGTGGGTGGTGATCCCGAAGCGGGGCGTTCTGTAGTGACTTCGGCTTCCTATGAGGCGCGAAAGTTTGGTGTTCACTCGGCTATGCCCATGGCGGTTGCGGTGCTGCGTTGCCCCGATTTGGTGGTGGTGCCGGTGGATTTTGATCTTTATGACCACTATCATGCTAGGGTAAAGGAGGTATTCCGCACTTTTTCGCCGGTGGTAGAGATGACATCTATTGATGAGGGATATATAGATTTGTCGGGGACGGATCGGCTGTGGGGAACTCCCATGGAAGCAGGAGAGCGAATCCGGTGGGCGGTGAAACAGGAGACGCAACTAGACTGTACGGTGGGGATAGCCTCTACCAAAATGACGGCGAAAATTGCCTCCGGTGAGGCAAAACCGAACGGTCTTCTCTGGATCCCTGCCGGGACAGAGGCGTTGTTTCTCGAGCCGCTCCCGGTGGACACGATTCCCGGCGTGGGAGGGAAAACAGCCGCACTGTTAGAAAGTTTCGGGTTGGAGCGGATTCATCAGATTGCATCGGTAGGGGAATCACTCATGGTCTCGGCACTCGGTGCTACGGGACGATGGCTCTGGCGTACGTCTCTTGGTCTGAATGAGAATAAAGTGACGCCGGAGTGGGAGCGGAAATCAATCAGCAAAGAGACCACCTTCCGAACGGACACTACCGACCGTCAGTATCTCACAGCCGTCCTCCACTACCTTACGGAGAAAGTGTGCCGTCGTCTCCGTGAGGAAGGAAAAGCCTCCCGAACCGTATCAGTGAAAGTGAGGTACGAAGATTTTGAGACGCTCGACCGCTCTCGGACCCTTTCTCAGCCGGAGTATCAGGACACTTCCGTGTTCTCTGTGGCTAACGATTTAATGCAAAAAGCGATCACTCGGCGAGTGGGCATCCGTCTCATCGGTGTGGGGCTTTCCAACCTTACTGGCAACGGGCGTCAGACGGAACTGTTTTCCGAAGGGCAGTGGCTGCGAGAATGGAATCGCCTGAAAGCGATAGATCGGATCCGCCACCAGTTTGGTTTCAATGCACTGCTTGCGGGAGAGGCGATTCATCTGGCGGGTTGATGGTGAACAAAACTCTTGATTTCCACGGACAGAGATGTGATATTCCTGTAGGAAGAGGGTAGCGAATATAACGTAACAAGGAAAGGTTTATTCGATGCAAAAAGGAAGTGTAAATCGCGTCATTCTTGTAGGTCACCTGGGTGGAGATCCAGAGAGCCGCTACACACGGTCAGGAACGGCGGTAGCGAACTTTAATGTTGCCACAAATGAGAGCCGAAAAAACGCCGACGGTGACTTCCAGGATCATACGGAATGGCACAGATGTGTGCTGTTCGGAAAATCCGCTGAAACCGCCACACAGTACCTAAAAAAAGGTCAGATGGTGTATGTGGAAGGCAGGTTGCGGACACGTTCCTGGGAAGACAAGGAAGGGAACAAGCGGACAACCACCGAAGTCCACGGCGACATGTTTACCATGCTCGGCCGGCGCAGCGACGGCGGCGGGAACGCACCGCTGAAAAACGCGGATAACGGCGGCGATGACGACGATCTCCCGTTCTAGGTAATGGCTATTTGAATAAGAGCCGTAAGGCGGAGACGCTCCGCGCAACGGCTCTTTATTGTGGTCTGAATATACGCTTTTTATGCGCTACTCTCCTCTTATCGTCTGTAAGAGTCATTACTCCTTTCTGAAAGGGGTTCACACTATCTCTGAACTGGTTGCGTTCGCTGTAGACCATCAGTTGGAATGCCTCTGTCTGGCGGATGAAAACGGTCTCTACGGCGCCGTGGAATTTGCCGCGGCCTGTGACAAAGCTGGCATTGTGCCGCTTATCGGCGCCGAGTTGACAGACGGTGTTCGAAGCATTACTGCTATTGCCCGGGACCGGGAAGGATATAGATGCCTGTCTGAGGCGATTACACGTATCCAGCTTCATGAACCGTCGCTGGCGGACGTTGTGTCTCCAACGAGTGATCGCCTGTTTGTGCTGTGTGATGATTCGGTGCTGTTGCAGCGATGGGTTCGGAAAAAAGAGACAGAAGGACTTTATGCGGCGCCGGTCGTGTCAGATAGTGGTTCCTTAAAATCGCTGCTGAATCTTGCAGCCCGCCGGCCGGAGATTACCCACCTCCCGGCCATACCTGTTGTCGCGCTGAACCTCTTTTCGGAAGAGGAGATGCCCCTCTACAGAGTGATGCGGGCCATTGCTCTCAACGTTACTGTGGCTTCTCTGCCACCTGAAAAGACGGTTCTTTTTCATGGCCTGCCGACGCCACCCCTGCCGTTTCAATTTCTCCTCTCTGTGAGCGAGGTGGCGGACCTGTGCACGTTTCAGTTTGACTTTACCACACTTCATCTTCCACGGTTTGCGCCATGCTCTTCTTAAAGTTTTGAAGGATGAAGCACATTTTCCATAAATTGTTTATGCGACTAATTTGTTGATCTAGTAGTAAGTATGGATGATAAAGACAGACTGATCTTGGATATTCTTCAGAAGGACGGCCGCATGACCGCCAGTGAAGTTGCGGAGCATGTTGATCTGTCTGTTCCCACAGTGACAGAGCGGATTCGCAAACTGGTGGACGGTGGTGTTATTCAGGAATTTCGTGCCGTTGTGAATGCGAAAGAGGTCGGTTATGACGTTACCGCTTACATTCTGATGGATATGTCTTCTTCTGATCATTACTCCGATTTGGTCGACCATGCGCAGGAGGCAAATGAAGTACTGGAATGTCACTCCATTACGGGGGAGGGCTCTCACATTCTCAAAGTGAGAACGCAGGACACCTCATCACTGGAGGCACTGTTGCGGGAGATTCAGGCGTGGCCGAGCGTGATTCGTACCCACACCATGATTGTCATGTCCACTTTCAAAGAGGCCACACGCCTGAAGATGTGATCACCAATGTCGATTATGACATAATTATTATAGGCGCCGGGGTAATGGGACTCGCCGTGGCGAGGGCGCTGGCCGTACAGGGAGAAACCTCGGTGTTAATTGTAGAAAAGGAGATGGGTTTCGGCCAAGGGATATCCAGCCGGAACAGTGAAGTGATTCATTCCGGTATTTACTATCCCACCAATTCCCTCAAAGCGAAGTATTGTCTCGGCGGTCGCGACCCCCTTTATGCTTTCTGCCGTGAGAATGACGTCTGGAACAGCAAGTGTGGCAAACTGGTGGTGGCGCAGGCGGGACAGGAATCCCAGTTGGAAACTCTTCACCGGCAGGCCGAGGCGAACGGCGTGCCTGAATTGCATATGATGACCCGATCCGAAATCGCACAGCTGGAGCCGGAAGTGTCAGCCGAGTCGGCCATGTTTATTGGCTGTACCGGAATCGTATCGGCTCATGAACTTATGTCGGCATATCATCGTGTGTCAGCGGAGGCCGATCACGATCTGCTTCTGAAAACGGTGGTTGTAGGGGCTGATCGGAAAGATGATTCTTACGCTCTCGAGGTAGAGGGGCCGGGCGATGCAGCCTACACTGTCACGGCCCGATGGGTGGTCAACGCCGCCGGTCTTCAAAGTGATAGGATAGCACAGTTTCTCTGGGGGACTGATGACCCCTCTCGGCCGGTACTTCGCTATTCCAAGGGGGCATATTTTAAAATGTCGGGAAAGTGGCGGCACCGTGTTGAGCGCCTTGTTTATCCCCTCCCCGACACTGAACACGATTCACTGGGGATTCATCTCAGCTTTGATCAAGCCGGAGATATGAAACTCGGACCGGATGCCACGTGGATTGATGATCGCTCTGCAGATTATACAGTGGACGCAAGTACCCTTGATTTATTCTACCGAGAGGCAAAGCTGTATCTTCCCGCGCTGGAGCGTCATGACTTAAGCCCTGACTATTCGGGAATCCGTCCCAAGTTGGTGGAGACAGCTGATGGGAACTCTGATTTTTACATCAGGCACGAACCGGACAACCCTGGCTGGATCAATCTTATCGGCATCGATTCCCCGGGGCTTACCGCAGCGCTGGCTATCGGCGAGGAGGTGACACGATGGATCTTGAGCTGACACATCCTGCCTAAAATATTTACAAAATAGAAACTAAAACTTAAATATTTCTTGTTTTCTTAAAATTCACTTTAATAATTTGAGTAGAGGTTAGTGTTTGTATTTAGCGTGAGAAATAAATAATGATCGTTTAATTGGCTTGAAAGTGAAAAAGGAGATTCAGCAATGAGTGAGAAGGCGAAACTGGAATATATCTGGCTTGATGGTTATACACCGACCCAAAATCTTCGGAGCAAGACGAGGATAGCAATCGATTTTTCCGGAAAGCTGGAAGATTGTCCCATGTGGGCTTTTGATGGTAGTTCCACGGAACAGGCGTCCGGTGATGATTCCGACTGCCTGCTGAAACCGGTGGCGATCTTTCCTGATCCGGGCAGGCACAAAGGTTATCTTGTGATGACCGAAGTGCTGAATGCGGACGGTACCCCTCACGCCTCAAACGGCCGGGCGACCATTGATGAAGATGATGACGATTTCTGGTTTGGCTTTGAACAAGAATACTTCCTGTGGAATCCTGAAACCAACCTCCCTATCGGTTTTCCCGCCAACGCCTACCCTGGCCCTCAGGGGCCATACTACTGTCGTGTCGGCGCAAAAAACACCTTTGGTCGTGAGATTGTTGAAGAGCATCTCGATCAATGCCTCGACGCAAGTCTGAATGTAGAAGGGATCAACGCCGAGGTGGCCACCGGTCAGTGGGAATACCAGATCTTCGCCAAAGGAGCGAGAGCAGCAGGTGACGAAACCTGGGTGTCGAGATACCTGGCGGAGCGGAATGCCGAAAAGTACGGTGTTGCCATAAATTGGCATCCAAAACCGATAAAGGGCGACTGGAACGGCTCCGGAATGCATGTCAATTTCTCAGATTCCACCATGAGGTCGTGCGGTGACGAAGCGGTCTTCACCAATATTTGTGAAGCCTTCAGCCAGCATATAGGAAAGCACATTTCAGTGTATGGGGCCGATAATGATCAGCGACTGACGGGCGCTCATGAAACTGAGTCCATAGACACATTTTCATTTGGTGTTTCAGATAGAGGTGCCTCCATCCGAATCCCTGTGGGGACCATTGAAGACGGATGGAAAGGGCGGCTTGAAGACAGAAGGCCCGCGTCCAATGGTGATCCTTACAAAATCGCGGCTGTGGTTATAAGCACCACGAAATTGGCTTATAACGACAAGGCTGAAACTTCCTCGGAAGAATCATCAGGCTAAGCCAAGACTGTCTTTGCATCAGCCTGAGGTATAACCGTTCGGCCGTCGCGGGCATCGCGGTGGCACAGGACGTACTCCCGAACATATAATGCGATGATTAACCCCCGATTGTAATCGGGGGGTGTCATCAGTGTTTGCCGTATCGGAATCTTTCACGGCGCAATGTTAAATTCACCTTCCCATGCTTACGCGACTGCGAGTTAAGAATTACGCCTTAATAGAAGACATGGACGTGACGTTCAGTGGTGGACTGAACATCCTCACCGGGCAGACCGGCGCCGGAAAGTCGATCCTCATCGGTTCGCTCAACCTGATTCTTGGTGAGAAAGCTTCTACTGAAATGATCCGCAGCGGCGAAGAGGAGGCGTTTGTGGAAGCCAGTTTTGAACTGCTAGGAAGAATTCCCGGTCGGCTCTCTTCCTATGTATGTGCCGGAGAACCAGTGTTGTTGAGACGGCAGGTGATTCGGGGTGGCCGGAGCTACGCCTTTGTGAACGATCACCAGGTGACCGTCGGGAAGCTGAAGGAGGTGGGCAACATACTGGTGGATCTCCTTGGTCAACACCATCATCAGTCTCTTCTGAATGTGGAAAATCACCAGCATCTTCTGGACCGATTTACAGTGGATGGTGACCTTCTCCGGCAGTACACAGATCTGTTTTCGGAACTTCGGGAGCGTCAGGGAATGCTGGAATCGGTGGTAAGCGCCGATCAACTGACAAAAGAGCGGCAGGAGCTGTACCGTTTTCAGCTTCAGGAGATCAACGTCGCCGGGCTGGAGCCGGGGGAGAAGAGTTCGCTTGAGGAGAAAGTGACTATTCTCAAAAACGCCCAGAAGCTGAAAGAAACCACCCGGGAACTCAGTTATTCCCTTTCTGAGGATGATGACTCCACCCTCAACCGCCTCCGGGGGATGCTGAAAGTGTTTGAGTCCATTGCTGAGCTAGACAGCAGCCTGAAGGAGAAAGCGGTTCAATGGAAGGAGTCGATCTATTCTCTCGAAGATATTGCTCTGGAGCTCTCCCGTTATGGAGACACCATCGATGCCGATCCCGAACAGTTTAGACGGGTGGACGAACGGCTTCAGCTCTACCGTGATTTTTCCAGGAAGTACGGCGAAGGTTATGACGGTATCATGTCCTACCGGGGGAAAATTGCCGGCGAGCTGGATTCTCTTGAGAACAGGGATGAGAAGATCAAGGAACTGGAAGAAGAGATTACACTACTCAAATCGAACGTCCTCAATTTGGGACAGAAGCTTTCAGCTCAGCGTACCTCCGGAGCAAAAAGGCTTAAGAAGAAGATTGAAGCCGAGCTCGCAGAACTCGGCATGAAAGGGACTCAGTTTGATGTGGCGCTGACGTCTGTTTCAGGGAACGCCGGGGTAGCAGTAACGAATGACGATGACCCCTGCCTCGCGGGAGAGTTTGGGCTTGAGGACATTGAATTTCTCATCTCGCCTAATCCCGGCGAACCTTTGAAACCGTTGGCGAAAATTGCTTCTGGCGGAGAGATGTCCCGCATCATGCTGGGGCTAAAAACTGTACTGGCAAAAGTAGATGCCATTCCCCTTTTGGTGTTCGATGAGATTGATGTGGGAATCGGCGGAGACACTGCTAATCTGGTAGGAAAAAAACTGAAAGCTCTTGTACAAAACCATCAAGTCATTTCCATTACACATCTTCAGCAGATAGCCTCTTTTGCGGACAGGCACTTCCAAGTACGCAAAGCTGAACGTGGAGGTAGAACTGTGACTGAAGTGGCAGAACTTAGTCAGGAAGAGAGAGTTGCTGAGATTGCACGAATGATTTCAGGAGAAAAAATTACAGACCTGACGCTGGAACATGCCCGGGAGTTTCTCCGAGGCGCGGCGGAGGCATAAATGAAAACTATTTATCAATTTTTTGCATTTGTAACAGTTGTACTATTTTGTTCCTGTACTGGTGGATCGTTTGATATTGTGATCAAAGGTGGACAGGTCATGGATCCTGATTCTGGGCTAGATGATGTCCGAAATATCGGTATACGGGGTGGTAAAATTGTGATAGTTACTCAAGACAAAATCACTGGGAAACGTATCATCA
>JAYZCL010000007.1:0-10910 GCA_036338335.1 Fidelibacterota bacterium | reverse complement strand
GGCCGTGTATTATAATGACTTGCCATGCTGAAACCGTAGGCGCCAACGTCCATTACCGCGACAAGATCGCCCTCTTTCACGCTGGGAAACGGCCGGTCAGTGGCCAGGCGGTCGGTGTTTTCGCAGATGCCTCCCGTGAAGTCGGCAACGATTTCATGAGGTGCGTTAGGATTCCCAATCTTGTATATCTTGTGGTAGGTCTTGTACAGTGCAGGACGTAGAAATGTATTCATCCCGGCGTCAAGGCCGACAAAAGTTTTGTAGCTCTCCTTGATTCCAGACACACGGGTCAGCAGGAAAGCCGAATCAGCGATGATGATCTTGCCCGGCTCAATAACAAACTGGGGGGAAGGGCCTTCCGAGGTGCTGTAAAATGAACGGAAGGTAGTGCCCAGTTTCCCGAATATCTCATCTAGGTTGAGGGGGTCCTCCCCTTCGCCATAGGGGACACCATATCCGCCTCCGAGACTGACAAATGAGAAAATGAATCCAAGCTTGCTCTCCACTCTTTTTGCGCAGGTGAGGATGGTGGTGAGCAGGCGGAAAAAATAGTCGGGATCGAGATTGCCCGATCCGCTCATGCATTGGATTCCGAATTTCTTTACACCGCGCTCCTTCGCCCGCCGGTAAACTTCTGCTATATTATGTTCCTGAATGCCAAACTTTGCTTCTTTCCCTGAAGTGACAATTTCTGGAAAGCTTCCACTCCCGAAACCGGGATTCAGGCGGAAGGAAATCTCATCTGGAACCCCGATTTTCAGCAGTCGATCCAGAGAAGAACTGTCATCAAGATTCAGGTGGACGACGGAGTTGAGAGCAAGCTTTAGCTCGTCCGGCGTCTCATAGTTTCCGGTGTAAATTCGGCGCCACTTTTCAATTCCCACTTGGTTGGCAATGTAGAGCTCACCCGGGGAGGAGCAGTCCGCGCCGAGGGTTGGGAGCGATTTTTTCATGAGGGAAAGCAGATGAGGGTTTGTGTTCGCCTTCAGGGCAAAGCAGATCTGATAATTAGTAAATGCGGAAGTGAGCGCTCCATCGAGTCGATGGAGGTTGGACAAGAGTCGATCGGCATCGTAGACATAGAGAGGAGTTCCGTACTGCTGGGCCAGTTTTTCCAAGACATCTTGATTGGAGACGATGGATTGTAAGGGGTGTTCGGAGTCAGCTCTCAGCATGAATCGGTTCAGATTTCTTGCTAAAAATAGGATATTGAAAGGAGCAACTCAACCTGTTTGCGCATGCTTTCAATCCAAGGCGCTGTCGTTTCCAGTGGCTAAATTCGCTGACGCAATGGAAGTAGAAGAGGTACAGAATCTCATTGAAGACGGTCTCGGGGGCGCTACGGCGGAGGTTACGGACCTCCAGGGTACAGGAGATCACTTCTCCGCTCGTGTAATCTGGAGCGGTTTTGACGGTATGTCGCTGATTCAACAGCATCAGGCCGTTTACAAAACGCTCGGCGGTTTTTTGACGAATGAGATTCACGCGCTCCAACTCAAAACTGCAGCAGAATAAGAGGGGGAATAGAATGGACCTTAAAGAGCAAATTCAAAGTACCATCGATGATAATATGGTGGTTCTTTACATGAAGGGAACGAAAGAGATGCCGATGTGTGGTTTCTCGAATAGTGTTGTACAAGTGATGAACAGTTATGGTATCCCTTATGTCGATGTAAATGTTTTGACGGATCCCGAAATCAGAATAAATCTTTCGGAGATCAGTAACTGGCCGACCATTCCGCAGCTCTTCATTGAAGGGGAGCTTGTAGGCGGCTGCGATATAACGCTTGAACTCCATCAATCGGGCGAGCTCAAGAAACTTCTGGATACAGCGGAAAAAAAGGCTTTATCCGATACCGACTGAATCAGTCTCCGGTTCTCCGTTGTCCTCCCGTTGTTGACAACTTAAATTCAGCCCGTTTCTTGGCCCCTTCGTCTAGTGGTTAGGACTCCAGGTTTTCGACCTGGCAACAGGGGTTCGACTCCCCTAGGGGTCACTGTACAGAAAAATGAATGACCACTGACGGTGAAGCCCCTCATTTTGAGGGGCTTTTTTCTATCCCCTCGCGCTAAATTCCCTCTCTTTTACCTTATGAGCATACTAATCACAGGATCGTCAGGATACCTCGGCACCGAGCTTTGCCGGCGCCTTCAGGACGATACCTCTGTTGATGAGGTGGTAGGTGTAGATGTTCTCTCACCCAGGGAACCCTTTGAGAAACTGACTTTCTATGAGCGTGACTGTTGTGCCGACCTGACGGACATCTTTAACGGCCGAAATGTAGACACCGTCGTCCATCTTGTTTTCGTTTTGAATCCCCTTCACAACAGCGAGAAGATGTACAGGATAAACGTGGGTAGTCTGGAAAATATGCTTCGTTATGTTAAACATTTTGGTGTGGGGCGGGTGGTTGTGACAACTTCGGGCACTGCTTACGGTGCCTACGCTGATAATCCCGATCGACTTACAGAAGATATGCCTATCCGTGGACATGACTATCAATATGCTAACGATAAGCGAATTGTTGAAGAGAAGCTGGCTGAGTTTCAATCACAGTATTCTGATGTGGATGTGGTGATAGCTCGTCCGGCTGTGGTATGCGGGCCTCATGTTGGAAATTTTATTTCACGGTATGTTACGAAACCGCTGGTTCCTCTTGTGAAAGATTCCACCGCAAAAGTGCAACTGCTTCACGAGGAAGACGCCGCCAACGCCCTCTACGTGCTAGTCAAAGAGGCGCAGCGTGGAGCCTACAATCTCGGCCCCGAGGAGACTCTCACACAGGATGAATTAGTCGCCATCACCGGCGGGAAGGCCGTCCGTCTGGGGCCGCGAACGATCCGCTGGCTAACGGTGCTTGGTTGGTTCCTTCGGCTGAAATTCCTGACAGAAGCGCCCAGTTCGATGCTGGACTTTGTCGAATTCTCCTGGGTGGTGGATGGGACCAGGATTGAGCGTGAGACGTCATTCAGGTACCTTTACTCCTCAGAGGATTCGCTGCGGCAGTTCGTCGAAGCTGCTCAGGGTTAGCAGATGGGAGGTATTCATACGTTTGTAACCCATTTCCCTATAGTCCTGATTCTTACCGCGATGCTGTTCCAGTTGAGCTATATCCGCCGCTCTTTTTGTATTGACCGACGAATGCCCCTTGGGCTTTTCGGACTGGGTGTGGTTTTGGTTATTCTTTCAATTTTTTCAGGAGAGGAAACGGCCACCGTGGGATATCTGGACGGATTGTTTTGAACCGGCGCCGTTTCCTACGCAATTTCGCCGGGAGCATGGCCCCTTTAGCCGTTCCACCGCTTTTCCATCGTTTCAAAGACGATATTATCCAGTATCCTCAAGTACCCATCGCAGATGTTCATGTCCACCTTCTGGGGAGCAGTTCAACAAACGGGTGTTATCTGAGTAAACGGTTCCAGAAATCATTCGCGGTACAGTTCTCCCGGCTGTTTACAGACCTGGGCCAAGGAGACACGCCGGAGGCTCAAGATCGTGCTTATGTAGACCGGATTTTTAAGCTGGTCTCTGAGCTTCCGGAAAACTGGCGAGGCATCCTTCTCCCCATGGATGGCATTTACGATTCTTCGGGAGAGCTGGATCTGAACAGTACACTTTTCCTTATTCCAAACGATTATGTCCTATCGGTGGCCGCGGGGAGCAGAAAACTTGTGCCAGCATCGTCCGTCAATCCGCACCGGAAGGACGCCATCGATGAACTTCAACGTGTCGGCGCTTTGGGCGCCGTCGTCGTGAAGTGGATTCCCAACACCATGGGGATAGATCCTTCGGACAAAACGATTCGCCCCTTTTATCGTAAGATGAAAGAGCTCAACCTGACACTTCTGTCTCACACAGGGACCGAATATGCTGTTGGGGGTGCGGTAGATCAGACGTTGGGGAATCCCCAACTGTTACGGCTTCCGCTAAACGAAGGGTTGAATATCATCGCTGCCCATTGTGCGTCAGGAGGGGGCGATTCTAATGGTTCCTATTTCAACCAATTTCTTGGGATGGTAGACGATTTCCCTAATCTCTACGGTGACATTTCAGGGCTCTCCATGCTTCACAAAGTTTCAAGCCTGAAGCATTTAATCAGAAATCCTCACTATTTCGATAAGCTTTGTTATGGAAGCGATTTTCCTCTCTATTACACCCCGGCTACCAGTCCCTTTTATTTTCTAGGGCTTCTTTCTATCTCAGCGGCAATGGCGCTTGAAAAAGTCCCCAACAATCTTGAAAGGGATATCGCCACGCTGACGACGATGTCAGTGCCGGAACAGTTTTTCAGTCGCGGCTATGATGTTGTTACTAGGCTTAAGGCGGAGGGCTGATGCGGCGCTTCTGGAAACTGATGACCATCGTACTTAACGTCGTTCCGAATCCGGCAGCGCGACTGATAGGGTTTTTCCGTCGGGAGCCCACGATGGAAACATCATCTTACCAAACAACGGAAGGTGCCTTCGTTCCCATGCGAATTCATCATCCCGTCGGCGAGGGGCCGGCGCCGGCGCTCATCATTTTTCCCGGTGCCACTCCTGCCGCTGAAGAACATGAAGCGGTGAATGTTTTGGCCCGAGCACTCGCTACTGCCGGAATTCGAACGTTTCTGCCGAGGATCCCCGACCTGAAGAAGGTTCTTGTGAGAGAAGGATCAGTGGAACATATGATTAACGTTTATCTTTCGGTGGAGGCCAGAGAGGACATCGATTCGGCAAGGATCATTGGGGCCGGTGTCAGTTTTGGCGGAAGCCTTTTCATTAAGGCGTGCCTGGACGACAGACTAAAAGGCAAGCCGGCAGCGATATTTTCCTACGGAAGCTATTTCGATTTCGGCCAGGCCCTCCGGTTTTCTATGACAGGTGTCTGCTCGGACGGAGAGACAGAATATCATCTTGAACCGCACGATTGGGGACGGATTGCTTTCTTCCACAATTATATCGAGCATCTCGAAGAGCCGTGCAATCAAGAAAACGTTCATCAGTATCTCCTCGATCAGGTGGCCAACGATGGCCAGAACAGTGAAACTCTCTATGGATCTTTTCCTCAAGAAGACAGAACCATTATTGACAACATCGTTGCGGATCAGAGTGAGGAAGCGCTCGCCATGGCAGAGAACCTTCTGCTCAAAATCGAACCGATGGTGGCGCCGCTCTCTCCCTCTAACTTTTTGGAAGAAATTGATTTTCCCGTCTATCTCATGCACGGGACAAATGACAATATGATCCCTTTCACGGAAACAGTACGATTTACAAAGGCTTTGACCAAGAGTGGTCGAGAAGTGCGCAGTTTCGTCAGTAATCTCTATTCTCATTCGGAGATTGAAGGTCATGGAAAAGGTGTCATTGGTTTTGTGTTAGAGCTGTGGCGAATAGGGCGGTTCCTCGGATCGGTGCTTAAGCCGGTTCTGTAGGGGCAGATGTGTCAAAAATTTCTCGTCGAGACTCTCGTCGAAAAAACTTGACTTTACAGACGAGAAAGTGATAAACTGCCCGTCGAGAAGCGTTTTAGCAATCCTCTAACCAAAAAAGAAGGAGACAATCATGGCTGAAGTGGTCTCAAAAACAGGTGTTTCTAAAGAATCCGGCTATCTGTACTACCTCGGAAAAGACGGCAATGTTTGGCGTTCAAAGATGGCACGTGCAGGAAAAGGCGGCGGTAATGCTGAAAAGGTTGCCGATGCCGGCGTTTCGCGGGAGTCAGGCTATCTCTACTACGTAGACAAGAATGGTGATGTTGCCAGATCTCCTATGGCGAGAGGCCGCTAACACCTGAGAAATCACACTAACGTGAATAAAAACCCCCGGCTTTCCGGGGGTTTTTATTTTCTGATAACTAGCTGTGGCGGAACTGGCTCGCTACTGATAAATTTCACTTCGAACTTCGCCAATTTAGTGAGATGAGGAAACAGCTATAAAACAGGTTTTTGTATTCCTGGTTTTTATCTCAATGGTCACCGCACAGGTGGACTACAGCTCACAACTTCAGCCCATCTTCAATCAGAATTGTACCAGCTGTCACGGAAGCAGCGGTGGCCTGAACCTCACTTCTTATGCCGAGCTCATGAATGGCGGGAACAGCGGTGCTGTAGTAAAAGCTGCAGACGCTGCCAACAGTTTGCTGGTGCAGCGGATTGAAGGCACTATCACACCCACGATGCCGAAAGGCGCCGATGCACTTTCCGATTCCAACATCAGTCTGATCAAGCAGTGGATCAACGAAGGCGCTATGGAAGCCGCCTCCATCGCTCCCGAAGAAGCTCTGCCGACGCGGGTTCAGATTGCGGGAAACTTCCCGAATCCGTTCAACCCCTCTACCCGAATTGTGATTAGTTCAAATACTGAGTTTGAAGGAGAGGCTGTGATCGCCACAGCTTCAGGAAGAACTGTTTTCGACTTCGGCGTGGTTCACGTGATCCCAGGGATGAACAGTCTCGTCTGGACTGGAGAGGACAATACAGGCAGGAGGCTTGCGTCCGGGCCCTATCTTTTTATCTTTATGAACACTGACCATGTTATATCACACAGGATGATCCTTCTTAAATAAAGACTGGTCATCTCTGCGCACCAGCCACAATATGAAAACAGAATTTGAGTCTTTTCTTGGAGCAGTAAGCCTAGTTCTGGTGACTGGTTGTGTTGACATGGGTAGTGAACCGAAACAGATTCCTCCGGAGGAGTCCCCCAGCTTCGCGAAGGATATACAACCTATCTTTGATATCAGTTGTGCCCTTTCGGGCTGCCATGTCTCGAGTGTCCCTAGACCACCTGATCTCAGTGAGGGCAAGAGTTATTCAGAGATCGTTGATATTGAATCGCCGAGTTTTTCGCCGTTGAAATACATTGAGCCGATGAAGCCCGGCGAGTCAGTTCTCTATCTGAAGATAACGGGCGACCAATCTACCGGTTCACGTATGCCCCCCGGTGGAAAGCTGAGCGAGGCAAACATGTCAGCTATGCGAGCATGGATAGAGGAAGGAGCGGAGAAGAATTGAACTCGCGTCGCAGACTGTCCCGCGGAATCATAACGGTGGCTGTGGTGATTGAACTTTTGTCGGCGATTCCTCGATTTGCTATCAAGGAAGGGTCGTGCAATACCTGTCATATTAATCCGAACGGTGGTGCGCTTCGAAATGATTATGCCGGCCTCTTTATCTCCGCCGATGAACTTCCCATACCAAAAAGTGCCAAGCTCGTTCAACTGAATGATCCGGGGCAGCTGACTGATCATCTCCGCATAGGCGCTGACCTGCGGGGACAAGCGATCGCTGATAGCGAAGAATCGTCATTCTTTCCCATGCAGGCGGATTTTTACGCCCACTATGATTTTGGCGGTTTTCTGGACTTCTATATTGAATCTGAGGTGCTGCGGGGGACAACAGAGTACTGGTCGAACGTTTTTCTTCCGTTCCTGAACAGTTTTGTGAAAGTGGGGAGACTGCGTCCCGCTTACGGCCTGGGACTGGACGACCACACCTCTTTTGTCCGAGGAGGCAACATCAACAGAACGCACGGCCTTCTGAAAGAAGGGCTTCCATTTTCGCCTATGCGTCCCCCTGTAAATGGAGCGGAGATCGGTTTCTTTGGCACCGGCTATCTTCTGACAGGAAGCATTTCCAATGGCTTTCTTTCCGGTGAATCAGCAGAGGCGACTTTTCTGGGGCCGCCTGGCGGAAGAACGGTAGTGGTGAGAGGGGAACGTTCATTTACTGTAGGCGAAATTAGTGGTCTCGCTGGAGCATCCTATCTGTTTGAAGGTGAGACGGTACTGAAAGGTGTTTTTGGAGGGATTTCCAGAGGCCCACTGCTGTGGATGGGTGAGGTGGACCTGATGACCGGTTGGAGCGGCAATATAACCGGTATGGCATCTTACAGTGAAGTTGCGTGGATCGCTAGACAGGGAGTTCACCTTCTGGTAAAATATGATTTTATCGATGAAGACATCGAAGTGGTAGAAAATGCGCTTTCGAGATTCTCATTGGGTGTTGAACTTTATCCCTTGAGTTTTCTGGAGTTCAAGCTCCAAATTAGGAAAACTTTTTCTTGGGAGGGACAGCGAATGTTACCTGCCGAGATTCTCTTTCAGACACATGCATGGTTCTAAGGAGGCAGTAGAATGAAAAAGATTCTAGTGGTCATACTGACATTAATGGCTCTAAGATCACTTCTGGCACAGGATGTCAAGAACCTTCAGGTACTTTCTTTCAAGACGAAGAAAGAGACGATGGATTATATGAAAAAGACTATTGCACCGTCACTGGGGGTGAAGTGTTCCTACTGTCACAATGTGCGCGATTTCCCATCGGACGCAAACAACCACAAGAAGATCACGCGAGAGATGATGATTATGACAGAGACCATCAACAGGAATACGATTGAGCTGTTGAAGTATAAGCCCGTAACCTGTTGGACATGTCATCAGGGGAATGTTTATCCGCCTCGGCACAAAGATGACAAGAATAAAGGCCACGAGCATTGAGTAAGGAGATTTCGTATGTCGGCTGAAAAAGCGGTATTGTACGCGAGGGAAAACGGTGACCGTTTTCTCAGGGAGCTGAAAGATCTTGTGGCGATTCCTAGCGTCTCCAGCGATTCGAACCATCTTGCCGATATGCGGGCGTGTGCCGAATTTGTTGAGAAGGCCGTTTCAAGCATTGGATTTGATCGCGTGGAGATGGTGGAAACCAAAAAACATCCCATTGTCTACGGCGAATGGCTTGGTGCCCCGGGCGCCCCAACCGTTCTCCTCTACGGCCATTATGATGTCCAACCCGTTGACCCCCTTGAACTGTGGGAGACGCCGCCTTTCGAAGCTTCGGAGCGGGATGGTCGCCTCTACGGACGAGGGACTGTGGATGACAAGGGGCAGTTCTACATCCATCTAAAGGCGATGGAGTCATGGTTGAATTCGTCAAGGAAAAAACTCCCAGTGAATATGAAAGTGATTATTGAAGGTGAGGAGGAAGTGGGAAGCGAAAGTCTCGAGCCGTTCCTAGCCGCCAATCATGAGATGCTGTCGGCGGATGTGGCTGTCATTTCCGACACAAGTATGATCAAGAAGGGGTGGCCGTCCATCACTTACGGTCTCAGGGGGATATCATATTTTCAGATCGATCTGAAAGGACCCTCCCAAGACCTTCACTCCGGGATATTTGGCGGCGCGGTGAAGAACCCCATTCATGCCTTAACGGAGATCATTGGACAACTCAAGGATGAAAATGGCCGTATCGGCATTCCAGGTCTTTACGATGATGTGGTGGAAGTCACACCTGAAGAGCGCGCCGCCATGGCCGAGCTGCCCTTTGAGGAAGGGGTGTTCCTGAAGGAGGTGGGTGCTCCGCAACTGAACTGGGAAAACGGTTACACCCCTCTGGAGAGCCTTTGGTGCCGCCCGGCACTGGATGTGAACGGGATTTGGGGAGGCTTTTCGGGAGAGGGGTCAAAAACTGTTATTCCGTCGGAATCGCATGCCAAAGTAAGCATCAGGCTGGTGCCAGATCAGGAACCGGATAAGATAGGCGATCTTTTTGAGACGTACGTGAGAGAGATCGCTCCGCGGGAAGTGGAGTTGAGCATACAAAGGATGCACGGTGGACGCCCGTTCTTGGGTGATCTTTCTCATCCTGCTTTTGCGGCAGCGGGCCGGGCCCTTGAAAAAGGGTTTGGAACAAAGGCGGTGTACATTCGGGAGGGAGGTTCTATTCCGTTTGTCAGAAACATGACGGAAACTCTAGATTTGCCGTGCCTGCTTTTGGGGTTTGGTCTTCCTGGCGAGAACGCCCATGCGCCAAATGAATGGATCGACCTTGAAAACTATGCCTTGGGTACGCGCAGCGCCATTCATCTGTATGAAGAACTGAGTTCGATATAAAGGAGATCCTGAAATCTTCCGGGGCGTTCACACTTATCGCATAATAATACTCTTGGGCTGCATCCTCTGGCCGGGATTCAAAGTTGTAGCACAGCCGGTGTTGAGTGGTATCTCCATCGAAGGGAACCGTGTCACTAAAGAATATATCATCCGCAGGGAAATTCAGCATCCCTTGGAGGGTCAACTGGATAGTACGATTGCGGAGGAAGATCGGGACAGAATCGATAATCTTGAGATCTTCAGCAGTGTGAAGTGGAGGATCGAATCACTGGAAGATGGCACAGTGGAGCTAATTTATACTGTGGTCGAAATCTGGCGCATATGGCCGATGGTTGCACCTATTTATTCAGAAGAGCTGGGATGGTCTATTATAGGCGCTGTTAATTTCTTGAATTTTAGGGGAAGAAATCAGTCACTCTTTGCAGCAAGGGCAGTCGGTGAAGAAGAGGGTTATTTTATATTTTTTCAAGACCCGTGGATAGCTGGGGACCATATTTCCCTTTCTGTCGGTGGTGCAAGGGAATCCTCGATTCATTCCTTCCTCCCGTATAATAAGGTTGGAGATACGATAGGATTTGGGATTGGAATGTGGTTTGATTATCGATGGCAAATTGACGCGGGTTTTACTTTGGATAACATGCGCTTTACAGGTGAAGTCGATACATTAGAATATAGTTACATCCAACCAACTGTAGATATTGTGTACGATACAAGAGATTTATACAGAGATCCATCAAAAGGATTGAAGATTTCTCAGGCTCTAAAGGCCATGTTGAATTTTTCAAGCTCGGATCAAAACCAGCTTGTATGGTCACAATCTATTGCTACCTATTGGTCTCCGATAAAGGGAGATAAAAAACTAACATTGGGTTTTGGAGCGGGATTAATCACTACATTCGGCTCCCTGGATGAAGTTTGGTTGAATTATATTGGAGGCAGTAAGACCGTACGTGGTTGGAGCCCACCATCCCTTTTAGAATACAGTAATCCCCAAAATACTTTCCGCTTCGGGCATCAACAACTTATTATGTCGGTTGAA
>JAYZCL010000006.1:0-35277 GCA_036338335.1 Fidelibacterota bacterium | reverse complement strand
AAGGCAGTAGTCTTTTGATCTGTCCGTAATAGAAACTTTATCGGAGAGATGCCTCTCGAACCAGCCGAAATCTTTTTCAATATTGGATGCATTTACCACGAGCAGAAAATGACCCTCAAATCGGTAAACCACACAATCATCGATAATACCTCCCCGTTCGTTGCAGATCGCTGTATACTGAGCCTGACCGATCTCGACTTGAGAAATATCATTGGTGGTCATCCTCTGGAGAAAAGGGACAGCCTCATCTCCGCTGACAACGAACTCCCCCATGTGGGACAGATCGAACAGTCCGACTCCACTCCGAACAACATTATGCTCTTCGATGATGCTTGAATACTGGATTGGCATTCTGAATCCAGCAAAATCGACCATCTTACCACCACTCCGGAGATGGAACTCGTAAAGGGCCGTTGTCTTGGGTGCTTCATCCATCTCTCACGCTTCGCAGTAAGCTTTAAACCTTGCAAGCCCTTCCCGAATATCTGCTTGACCAATCCCCGCATATGCAAACCTCACATAATGGCTGCGCTCACCAGGAAGCGGAGTACAGAAATAATCCCGTGGACAAAAAGCAACACCTGTCTTGTGAAGAACGTCTTCCTGAAATTCGATTGTACTGTCGAAAGCCAGCCTCTCTACAACTGCAGTAACGTCAGGATAAACGTAAAACGTTGATTCGGGAACGCCTAATGATACTCCCTCAATATCGTTCAATAACTGACAGGTCAGATCGCGACGCACCCGCAGTTTATCAACGATCGGTTTGCACATCTTCTCCCCACCCTCCAGAGCATCTATCATGGCCCACTGGGCAAAGTGATTTGTACATGACTCATCATTCACATTCAGCTGCCCAATAATCTCCATCACTTTCGGAGGACCAATGGATGCGCCGACCCTCCAGCCTGTCATGGCAAACCGCTTGGAAAAAGTATAAAGAATAACAGTACGCTCTGCCATTCCTGGAAGAGACGCGATGGATTGAGATTCACCCTCGTATCGAGTTTCGAAGTATGCTTCGTCGGATAGAACCCACAGATCATTCTCCAGGCAAATTTCGGCAAGCGCCTCAAGCTCTTCCCTAGGCGATTCAGCGGCAGTCGGGTTGTGATTGTTGTTGAAAATCAACATGGTCGTTTGCAGCGAAATTCGCGTCCTCAACTGATCTAGATCCAAGAAGAATTCATCTCCTTCTTCATGAAAAGTATACGGCATAGCCTTTCCCCCGTGAAATTCAATGAGAGATTCGTAGATAGGAAAACCGGGCGAGGGATATAGTACTTCATCCCCCGGCTCCATAACGGCCATGATGAACTTCCCGATAGTCGGTTTCCCGCCGGGTTGGACAATCACATTTTCTAGAGAGTAGTCTATCCCTCTGAGTTGACCCACGTCCTCAGCCAATGCCTTGCGAAGCTGAGGGATTCCTGGTGGTTGACAGTAGCCTGTCTTTCCATCTGCTATCGCCCGATTCATCGCCTCCACTACTCTCCCAGGAGTCGGTATGTTGAAATCCCCAATGTGAAAAGGGAACACTTTATTGCCGGCCATGCCCCATTCATTAGCCTGCTGTGCCACCTCGAACGCCGATTCTGTCCCGAGCCTTCCCAGTCTTTCTGCAAACCCTTTCACTCTCTATAACTCCTTCAATGCCGTCTTCACGATTTCCTCTATATCTTCATCGAGTTTGTTTTCCCGCTGCATCTTGATCAGCACGCGAAAGCCGTCAACGCGGCTAAAGCCAAGAGCCTTAAGGGCCGCCAGAGCATCGGAGAACTGATCCGGTAACTCGCCGTCGCTTGGAAGATTTGTCACGTCTACAGACTCCACAAGTTTCTCCTTCAGCTCCACGATGATCCGCTTCGCTGTTTTAGAACCAATTCCCGGAAGGGCGGTTAACGCCGCCACATCATCGGAAACAATTCTACGCTTGAACTCATCCGGACTAACGCCCGAAAGGATTCCCATGGCCAGTTTAGGACCGATCTTTGATACTGCAATGAGCATCTTGAAAAGCACCAATTCATCCTCTCCAGAAAAACCGTAAAGTTCAAGTGCATCCTCTCGCACGTTGAGATAGGTCCTCAGCTCCACTTTCTCTCCTACTTTTGGAAGGTGATCCACGGTAGGAACGGAAACGGAAGCCTCCAGCGAAACTCCTCCGATGTCTACCACTACGCTTGTGGCATGCTTCGCTTTCACCGTACCTTGAATCGAATAGATCAAGATACGACGGTGTCCAGCTGGTGAAGGTGACACAGTGCTGTAGCAAAGGCATCAGTGACATCATGCCTCTCGATAGCTTTCTCCATATCGAGTATTGAAGTCACCATATACTGCACCTGTTCTTTTGAGGCGTTCCCGTTTCCAACAACTGAAAGTTTGATCTTCCTCGGGGAATATTCAGCGCATGGCAGTTTGCTCTGGGCTGCCGCAAGCATAGCAACGCCCCTCGCCTGACCGAGTATTAGTGCTGTCTTTGCATTGTTTCTATAAAAAGCTTCCTCAATAGCAAATTCAGTCGGGGAGTACCTACCAATTGCGCCGAGAATTCCATCGTAGAGTACTGAAAGACGATTATGAATACTCTCTTTGGGCGGCGGCTTTATGGCCCCCCAGGTGACGACGGACGTGACATTTTGTGCGGATTCGATAATACCGTAACCTGTTGTGGATAGACCGGGATCTACACCCATAATTCGCCTCATTCAGCTGACTGCCTCGAGTTTTTCATCTTCAATCTCAAAGTTCGCTGATACCCTCTGGACATCATCATGATCATCTAACGCTTCCAATAGTAGGAGAACTTTTCCAACCAAGTCCCCTTTCACGGTGACAGAATTGGTCGGCATTTGAAGAACCTCAGACGACCTGATCTTGAACCCCCCATTCTCGATGCTCTTGGTGACGGAAGGCAGATTCTCCGGAGTGGAGTGGACAACATAGATATCACCTTCATCCCTGAAATCGTCACCACCGCCGGTCAGGATTGAATCGAGAAGTGCTTCTTCGTCAGAGTCGTTTTTAACGACCGTAATCACTCCTTTTCTTTCAAACATCCATGCCACACATCCGCTTTCACCGAGGTTACCTCCATAATTAGTGATAAGGTGCCTCAATTCAGCAACCGTCCGATTCCGATTGTCCGTTGTTACCTCCACCATGACGGCGACCCCGCCAGGACCGTATCCTTCAAACAACGCCTCCTCATAGGAGATGCCCGGAAGTTCTCCGATCCCTTTCTTGATAGCTCGCCTGATATTGTCAGCGGGCATGTTCGCACCTTTTGCCGCCAAAACAGCCTGTCGAAGCCGAGGATTGGACTCCTCATCGCCACCACCAAGCCGAGCCGCCACCGTAATCTCCTTGATAATCTTGGTGAAGATTTGTCCCCGCTTTGCATCAACGACGGCTTTCTTCCTCTTGATCTGAGCCCATTTAGAGTGACCGGCCATTCGTTACCTGCATTTCTGTTCTAAGGTGGTGAGCATAAGGCGCCAGGGTATAATTGACCAAACCCCGCTCCGAGGTCGATGTACTGTCGTCAAGACGTCAGAAATTTATTCAGATGGTAGATGGAGGACAACTCATTTCCCTCGGTCAGAGACGGCGCGTTGTGGACACACGCTTCACTTTTGTCTTGATGATCCAGGCGGCCCTGTGTCCCAGTTTGGTGATACGCTCTCTTGCCAGTTCAGCAACAGACCTCGATCGGAAATTCCCTACCCTGAGCTTATAGTTAGGCGAATCAAAGATAATGTACACTTCCCCGTTGAACATGGGCGACAGCTGGGTAACCAGCCTGTTGGCCTCTTGGAGATCCTGCGTAGATACCACCTGCACCCGGAACCCCTCGACCACCGTGTCCAACTCTGACGGCAAGAATTCCGGGGGGAGCGGCTCATCGGGCCGCAGAATGGTGGGCAACTTAATCTCTGGCTCCTTAAGTGTCGAAGGGTTAAAACTTTCGTCAAATTTAATCTTCTTTTCTTGGGCAGGCAGAAGCGTCAGTACAGTTAGGAGACAGATTACTGTTTTCATCCTATAATAGCCTTAACTGATCCGCTGAAAGCCAACCCTTCTTACCGTCAATAAGCTGGATCTCCACCCAGGGATACTGGCGGCTGGAGACTTCAGCCTTCGTCCCTTCGTGAACCATAAAAAGAAGATTGCTACTCTTCGAAGGCGCCGCATAGACACGTCCTTCCTTAACCACAACCACACCACTCTCTCGATCTGAAAGATCAAAATAGATATCTGCAAAAAGAAGTGAAAAAGCTATCACCGCTATCAATGCGCCAGAAGAGATATTCAAAAACTGTCGTGAAAATCTGTTTACCCACGCTCTGCTAAGTGCCGAGGATGTCGCCGCACACAAGATCAGTAGACTGATACTGTAGAGCCATTGCGACGGTGAAAGCGCCTGTTTGAATGCGCCGTACCACTTAAGAAGGAAGAATGGTTCTGGCATACGGACCCTGTCAACAATCCTCGCATTGGCGACACTGAGATTAAATTGAAGATCGTCGTCTTTCGGCCTCAGCTCAAGCCCTTTTTCGTATGCCCAGATTGCATTGCCCAATTCACCGAGCTGATAATAAGCATTACCGAGATTATAGTACAGGTTTGTGTGACTGTATCCCCGATTGGTCAGTTGATCGTAGAGAGACACTGCTTCGCTATAATACTGTTTTCCATAAAGTTGGTTTGCTTCTAGAAAAAGAGAGTCAGCGTAACTGCTTGCCTGAGCTACAGTCGCAAGCAAAAGAAAAACTGATCGTAGACTAAGTCTTCTCACAACTGGCTATCGATCTCCCTGAGCAGACCGGCAGCCCTCTTTGCAAGATCAGTCGCAGATGAGCCTCCTACCGTTTGGGCAAAGCGATTGAGCCCAGACTGTGCCAGAACATCGGCGAGCTCGACCCAACTGTTTTTGTCAACTCTTTCTGACAACTCTTCTTGCAGAATTCGAGCGTCCAATCCCGCCTCGGGGAGACCGAGGCGAGCGGAAAAGTAGCGGTGAATTGTCTCTTCTAACGAAGCGAAGTCGTCACCACCAATCTTGTTTAACTCTTTCCTCACACGGCGCAAAGCGCCCCTACTCCGAACCAATCCTCTCCGTTCATCCCTGCTACTCTGAACACTGTTTACAACGTTCGGCGTAAGGAATAGTGCCACGGCTAACAGATTGATATACCAGAACCCGGCGGGAATAAGTCTGTTTGAACTATTTCTCAGTTTCACCTGCTCCTGTCTGATATAACGGATATCCTGACTCAAGAGGGAAATTTCTTCTTTCGTCAATCCTCTCCCGCTTGTGAGAGAAGCCTCTGTCGGCGTGACAACAATGGGAATCCGCTCAGTAAAGACTGTTCTCCACCGCCCCGAGCCCGGTTCGAGAAAACTCAAGTCGACCTGAGGGATGATGTATTGGCCGTCACGCCTTGGAATCAATATATATTCCCATGTCCGTTTTCCCGACAACTGATCACGAAAGGGATCTTTGTCCAAAGTTGTCTTTGGACTGAAGACCTCAAGCCCTCCGGGAAATTCAAGTTCGGGAAGTTGGAAGAGACCCAGATTACCGGTCCCGGACAGTTCTACAGTGAAAGCCAGAGCCTGATTGACGGCGACCAGCATGGTATCCACTCGCGCCTTCAATTCGAACGTACCTACGGCTCCGGTAAATCCCGCCGGTTTGCCAATTTTCGGAACCGGGGTGATCTTGAAAGTAAGCTTGTCAGAACGAACGATTTGTTGCTTGGTCTTGGAGAAAAATGGGTCTGAAAAGAAATCATTAAACAGAGAAAACTGCCGATTCCGCGAAGGGACCTGGATTGAACAGTTGAGAATCATCGGTTCTAGTGCCAAATCGCCATCGGTAATGGGAAACAGTGCCACTTTGTAAAGGGTGGCTACACGATACCGGACGCCATCAATAGACGTCTCCCTCAGGGTCGGCTGCTTGGGCGCGAAAAGCTCTTCTTGCCAGAATCCAACCCCCTGTGGTTTCGACTCCACGGCGTACTGTTTCAGATTGACGCGTGTGTAGAGTTTGTAGTGGACCGTCACCTGTTCTCCCTGGAAAGCCTCTAGTTTGTCCGGTTCTGCCACAAGGAAAACGAGCGGCGACTCCACCTGCTGGCCTGGAGATTGGTTGTCGGTGCCGGGAACAGCGGAGTTTGGAGACTGTGTGACTGTCACTCCGATGGCATCGGTTTCTATTAATTTCCCATCGGCCTCAACGGTCAGGGTGGGAATAGTCAGATTGCCAATTCTGTTTGGGATCAGCGTCCAAGACAGGGTCTTTGAGCTTGACATCCTTCCGTTGATCCACTGGAAGCTGCTGGACTGCCCCGGCCCCGAGATCACCGTGAAATCCTTGATACCGCTCAGGCCGAGCTTGGGAAATCCGTCGGACTCTTCCGCCGTCACTTTCAGGGTGATTGTTTCATTCAAACTTATTCGATTTTGATCTACCGTCGCTCGGATCTGCACCTCCGCCACTGCGGTCTGAATGAACAGAAATGTCAATAAGAGGAATCGATGCATGAGCTACCAGTCCTTCTCACGCTTCTTGGTTTTAGCATGACCTAGTTTTCGCTTCATCAGATTTTCTTCATCTGCTTTGAGTGCATCAAGAGTCGCTTCAGCGTTCGGAGCGTCAGGAGGAGGATGCTCTTCCTGCTTCTGATCTCTCTGTTGAGGATCCGGAGGTGGCTGTTGTTCTGGTGAATTCTGCTGCTGTTGCTGTTTCTGTTGCTGATCTTCCTGCTCTTTTTCATCTTTCTCATTAGATTCTTGAGGCTGGGATTTCTGACTATGCATCTGGTGAAGCATTCGTTGGGTGAGTTCATAGTTGTACTTGGCATCCACATCTGAAGAATCGAGCTGGATCGCCTTCCGGTAAGCCATGAGGCTCTGCTCGAGTTTCCCCTGTCTGTGGAGCGTATTCCCGAGATTGTAGTACGACATAGATTGGAGGTCCTCGTGTTGCGATTGAGCCGCCGTCTCAAACTCTTTCTGGGCTCTCTCGAAGTTTTCAATGGTATAGGCAGAATGACCAGCACCAAAATGAGCCTCAGGCAAGTCTGGATTATCCTTTAGAATATTCTCGTAGTACGATAGACCACGACTAATTTCTTCCTGCGGCATGGCGGGAATCTCCACTCGAGTCTGTCCCATAGTCGTAGTGGCAGTCAGGGCGAATATGAAAAGTCGGCTATACAAAACGTCCTTTCCAGACTTCTGTTGTTTTCTTTCTTGTAGGGGTCAGAAAATCGACCACGAAAAAGAAGAAAGCACAGGCGAGAAACAGACCATATCTATCTTCAAACTGGGAATACTCGTGTGTCTTCAGGGTCCGTTTCTCCATCGTTTCGATGACGCTCAGCACATCGTCCATGCTTCCGGATCGGCCATCGAAGCGAACGGAGACGCCTCGGCCAGTCGATGCGACTTCTCTAAGCATGGCATCGTTCAGGGTCGATGTAACCAGTTTCCCCCCTCTGTCTTTCTTGTAATCAGTACGGCGGCCCTGAGCGTCGTAAATGGGAATCAGAGCTCCAGCGTTTGTCCCCACACCAACTGAATGAACTACCACGCCGGCTTCGGCAAGACGTTTGGCTGATTCTACCGCCTCACCCTCATGATCTTCTCCATCGCTAATCACAATGAGAGTTTTGTGTTTCTGCTCTTCTTTGGGAAAGGCATCGAGCGACGTCAACAACGCGTCGCTTAGAGCGGTCCCCTGCGACCTCACCATTTCGGTATCGACGGCATTGACGAAGAGTCGTGCCGCTTCATAATCACCCGTGAGAGGCAGATAGAGGTGGCTTGTACCGGCAAAAACCACTAGGCCTATTCTGTCACCCTCGAGTTGAGATATAAGCCGGCCGATCTCAAATTTCGCTTTCTCAAGCCTTGTCGGCTTGACGTCTTCAGCCATCATACTTCCGGAAACATCCAGTGCCACAAGGATGTCCACCCCCTTCCTTTCCACCTCTTGAAAGGAGGTGCCGATCTGAGGACCAGATGCGGCAAAGATGAGGAAAATAACCCCCCACCATTCCAGCATGTATTTTCTCTTAAGCAATTTTGCATCGAGCCGCGAGAAAAGCCTCCGCCTCACTTTTTCTTCACCCCATCGCGCCGTTTCGGTTTCTCGCATTCTTGCCTTTGTCCGGTTGAGAATCATTACCGCGACAACGAAGAGGTGAGCGATGAGGATGAACGGATATCTGAATTCAAACATCTAAGCCCGCTTCCTAAATACATTTTGACTAACAAATGTCGTCCCCATAACCAATACGACTGCGGGAATGAGCAGCCATCCAAACAACTCTCGATATTCACTAAACTGTTTCACGCTGATTTCGGACCGTTCAAGACTGTTAATCTCTTCATAGATTTCTGCCAGACGCTCTTCATCTGTGGCTCTGAAGTACTTTCCCCCCGTTGTCTCTGCCACCTGTTGAAGCGTCTGTTGATCCATCTCCACTGGTACCTGAACATATCTTTTCCCAAGAACGGGATCATCCACTGGGAACGGGGCATTCCCCCTGCTCCCCACGCCGATGGCATAGATTCGGATGTCATATTCCTTTGCGAAGCCCGCAGAAGTGATAGGATCAAGCTCGCCAGCATTGTTGCTCCCGTCCGAAAGCAGAACCATGATTCGACTCTTGGCCTCACTTCCACGAAGGCGATTGATGCCGTGGGCGATAGCCATCCCTATTGCTGTCCCATCATGAGCTTCGTCCACAATATCCACCTGGTCAAGTAGATCTAGTAACACTTCGTAATCTATCGTCAGTGGGCACTGGATATAACTCTCACCAGCAAATATAAGCAACCCAATTCTGTCCCCTTCTCTATCTACGATAAACTTCCGTGCCGTCGCCTTCGCCGCCTCGAGGCGATTCGGCTTGAAATCTTCCGCACGCATACTGCTACTGATGTCGAGCACAAGGTTGATGTCAACCACATTCACCGAAGTTTCAGTAAGATCCAGAACGGCCCGTGGCCGAGCCATGGCCATGATCAAAAGCGCCAGTACAGAAAGCCTTATGGATCTGAGAGCTTTGACTTTCCATCGACCGGACAGACCAGGGACACGTTTCACAGATTCAATGGTCGAAACCTGGACTGTACCTTCGCGCTTTTCCCCCCAGCGCTTCTGCCACCACAGAGCAAATGGAATCAGCAGACCGAGAACGAGGAACCAGGGATTGGCAAATTCGAACATCTAATTGGGATTGAAACTCTGTTCAATAAAATGACTCAGGCGCAAAATTGTTTCCTCTTGGAAGAAATTGGCCACCAGTTGCAAACCGATGGGAAGGCCACCGGAAGTTTCTCCTACAGGAATATTTAAAGCTGGTACACCTGCAAGACTCATTGGAGTCGTGAAGATATCTGAAAGATACATCTCGAGAGGATTTTCGAGATGCTCCCCCCGCTTAAAGGCAGGTGACGGCGTGGTAGGCAAGAGGATTGCATCAACTTCAGTAAAAACATTGATAAAATCGTCTCTGATCATGCGTCTTACTTGCTGAGCTTTTCTAAAGTAAGCATCATAGTATCCCGAAGAGAGCACATAGGTACCCAGCATGATCCGACGCTTTACTTCATCGCCAAACCCATCCGTTCGACTGTCATGGTACATCGCATGTAGATCACTCTCTCTTTCACTCAATCCGTATCTGACGCCGTCGTAGCGGGCCAAGTTAGAGGATGCCTCAGCATTTGTTAAAACATAATATGTAGAAATTGCGTACTCGGCATGCGGCAGTTTGATCTCGCGGACTTCACACCCACTCTTTCTGAGGAATGACTCCAGATGCTTGAGGCCACTCAAGATGTCGGGGTCAACTCCGTTTCTTAGGAATTCCCACGGTATCCCCACTCTGTGTGGGATTGTGCCATCAAGGTCACTCAAATAATCCGAAACAGGTTGATCGGCAGAAGTAGCGTCCTTTGGATCGTACCCGGCTATAACTTGAAGCATTCTGGCTATTCCCTCCGTTGATCGGGCAAAAGGGCCTATCTGATCGAATGAAGATGCAAATGCCGTGAGACCGTACCGGGAGACCCTTCCGTATGTGGGCTTTAGTCCGAAAATACCGCAGAACGCCGCGGGCTGCCTGACTGAGCCTCCCGTGTCAGAACCGAGAGCCAAGTCGGTCATCCCGAGTGCCACTGCAACCGCCGATCCACCGCTCGAACCACCTGGGACTCTCTCAGGATAAGAAGGATGTTTCGTAGCCCCGAAAGTCGAATGTTCACTGGAGGAGCCCATGGCAAATTCGTCATGGTTTGTCCTTGCGACGATTATACTTCCTGCATCCAGAATCCTTTCAGTAACGGTTGCATGGTAAGGTGAAACATACCCTTCAAGGGCATGGGAGGCACAAGAGAGGGGCCACCCTTTAATCGCGATGTTGTCTTTGACGGCAACAGTTTTCCAGCCAAGAAAACCCTCATGAAGCCGATCTTCATTATAGAGCGGACTTCCCACATGGACGATCGCATTTTGGTCACTGTGCCGGCTGGCAGTGTCCTTGAAACTGGTAAAGTCTGGTCGTTGAGAAGCCGGTTCAGGCACCGGTGGCGTGATCGGGCTCTTGAGCCTTCTCGACGGACTCAGCCGCTTCATCGAGCTCTTTTTCGATTCCCTCCACGGCGCCCTTGAATTCTTTGATACCTTTCCCAAGTCCTTTTGCCAGTTCGGGCAGTCGCTTAGCGCCAAAAAGGAGAAGCACAACCAAGAAAATCAGAAGTACTTCCCAACCGCCGATGCTGACCATAAATGGGAGATTCATTAGCTGAAACATTTCAACCTCCAATGTTGACTACCGAAAATACCTCAGAAAATAGTACGAGACAGCGAGACCGAAAATAGTAGCAAAATTCAACCTGATCTTCAAGCCGAGGATCATTACAATAGCACCAAGATTCAAAGAAACCACATCATTCTCACCGCCAAGGACTCCTCCCAGTGAGAATTCGGTACTCTGCAAAAAGAACTGCTTAACCACACCCTCGGGAAGAGCAAAACCGATTAGATCGCCAAAAAGTGTGCCTAACATGGCGCCGGCAAGAAGTATAAGGATGATCACCTTTAAATCACGTCTACCGGACAAAGTTCTCTTTCTCCTTAATTCTCATCCTCAATTTCGACGGTTGGTTATAGCTTTCTCGTAATGAATTGTAACCTTCAATGCATTGCCGAAAACGTACATCATAGCGAGTGGAAAGAGGACGAGCCCACGCCACAAGGTGAGAGCAGCCAAGCTGAGTAGAAAAAAGATCACCTTGACTCGGGAGTGCCAGCTATTTCCAATATATGTCAGCTTAGGATAAGGAATGTGACTTACCATTAAAACGGAAAGAACAAACACCAACAGGAGCGCTATTCTAGGGTCGCCGATGGTACCCATCAAACGGCTACTGAAAATTCCGTAAGCGCTCAAAGTAATAGCGAAAGCAGTGGATGGAAGTCCTGAGTATGCAGGAGAAGGACCTTCAGCGGCTCCCAGATTAAAACGTGCCAGTCTAAAAGCGCCTGCGAAAAGAGGAATAAAACTAATGGTCGCGCCTAGCAACGGATGCAGCCCATTTGTAAAGGCAAAAAACGTCAGTACCGCAGGCGCCGTACAGAATGAAACAATATCGGCGATAGAGTCGAATTCTATACCGAAGGGTGTACTCACTTTTAGCGCCCTTGCGGTGGGACCGTCCAAGGCATCAAACAGAGACGCTGCCAATATCAGCCAGCACGCATTCTCGAATCTTCCCTGAGACACCTGGATGATAGCGAGAAACCCAAAGAAAAGGTTAAAAAATGTGAAAGCACCGGGAACAGCCTGTTTTCGAACCTTCACTCTCGCCATTACTGCAATTCTCCCAGCACCGAAGAACCTCCTTTGACGCGATCGCCAACTCTTACCGATAGCCGTGCAGTTGCAGGAAGAAGTAAATCCGTTCGGGAACCAAAACGAATGAAGCCGAGAGAATCACCTCCTCTCACTTCCTGCCCTTCGCGGAGGTCGCAGATAATCCGTCTTGCGATGATGCCGGCGATCTGCCTGACTCTTACTGTCCCTGTTTCGGATTGAATATGTACATCATTATGTTCATTGATCTCTGAGGATTTCGCCTTGAAGGCCGCCAGAAAACTACCCTTTTTGTAATTGACACCTGTTACCTTGCCTTTCACCGGAGCACGGTTCCGGTGAACATCAAATACCGAGAGAAAAAGAGAAATATTTTTTTCACCGGAGGGCGTCTCAGAAACATCTACGATTTTCCCGTCTGCTGGAGATAGAACCAGGTTATCACCAGTAGGTATCTCTCTTTCGGGATCTCTAAAGAAGTTGAGACAGAACAAAAAGAAAAACAGAAGAAAGATTGTTGCAATACGAAACAGCTCAATATCGACTCCCCAACCAATAGAGCCTGACAAGAGTGTCGACAAGGCGACAAATGAAACAATTGATTTCCCTTCCGGAGCCACCATCATCACGCTCTCTTTTCCAGGCGAAGTGATGTCTTATTCATCTTTCCGTCCCTGTAATAATCAACCTCGAGACGATCGCCGGGGCGAAGCAGGTTTTCCTCGATGATCTTTATTATATCACCAGCCGAATTTACCTTTCTCTCATTGATGAGATAGATAACATCCCCCACATGAAGCTCAGCCTTATCCGCAGGCCCTCGACGTGAAATCTCAGTAATGATCAGTCCCCCAACCCTTGGTAGTTCAAGATATCTGGCAAGCTGCCTATCCACTCGCTGAAACCTGAAGCCGACCGCCACATTCCGATCTATCCTCCCATATTTCTTTAGCTCTTCAGCAATTTCCCGAGCCCTGTCAATGGGGATGGCAAAGCCTATGCCGATGGAACCTTCACTGTAACCGCTACCGGTATAGATGAAGGTGTTGATGCCGATTACCTCACCCAAGGCGTTGCAGAGAGGCCCACCGCTGTTTCCCCGATTGATGGCGGCATCGGTCTGAATCATTCCCTGATAAACCCTTCCGGAATGCTCACGCCCGAAATCAAGATTAGTGGAGCTCACAACTCCGACGGTCGCAGTCGGCTGTTTATTGACATCGAAAAGACCAAAAGGATTTCCGAGAGCGATGACCCACTCCCCAATGAGAATATCGGAAGAGTTGCCAAAACTGGCGTACGGCAGGTTTCGATCGTCAATCTTAAGAACAGAAATGTCGGTAGTGCGGTCGGCCCCGATCAATTCTGCCTCATACTCCTTTCCTCCAGGAAGGGTAACCAGAATTTGGTCTGCCTCCTCGATGACGTGCTGATTGGTGATGATGTAACCATCGGGGCTGATTACCACGCCGGAACCGAGACTCGGTATTCTCTGACGGTAAGGTTCTTCGGGGAAAAAGAACTGGAAAAGAGGGTCGTTGAAAAAAGGAGATGACCGGTATTCCTTTATTTGAATGACGTTTATACTCGCTACCGCCGGCCCTACCTGCATAATTGCTTTGGTGATGGCATTCTGCCTACCAGTGGAAATATCCTGAACGGCGTGTGCAACGATCGTAACTAGTAGTAGTACAAATGCTTTTCTGATCAGTCTCAAAGTCATTCGTAGCTCACCTTTTCAAGACAGAGTCCTCTAGCCGGGGCTCGAAAAACTTTAGCGGCTTTGTTTTTTTCATCAAGAATTTCACCGAATCTTTCAACAGTCATTCGCCCGATAGCCACTTCAATCATCGTCCCTACAAGACATCGGACAAGATGTTGCAAAAACCTGTTGGCTTCAATCTCAAAAATTACGACAGAGCCACTGTTTATCCATTGAGATTGATGCACGAGGCAACGTCTATTTTCCTGTCCGGGAACGTGCTTACAAAATGATGTGAAATCGAGATCTCCAATGATCAGACTGGCGCAAGCATTCAGTGCTTCCAGTGAGGGAGTGTCATCTAATTCCCACGCAAACCGTCTGGCAATGGGAGAGGATCCGAGATAACAACTGTATCTATAGAATCGTTTCGCAGCACTGAATCGGGCATGAAATCCGTCAGCCGCTACGGCACATTTGTGGACTGTTACATCCTGACCGCAGTTACTGTTAATTGCTTTCCTAAGTTTTGTCGTTTCCCATTTCTTCGGCTGTGAAAAGTTCGCTACCTGTGCCTTTGCATGAACACCCGCATCGGTTCTTCCCGCACCATGTATTCTCACCGATTCACCGCCATTGATTTGGGTAAGGGCCTCTTCTAGCTCGCCCTGAACAGTTCTCTTGGATGGCTGGAACTGCCATCCGGAAAAGTCAGTCCCGTCGTATTCTATGTCTATGCGATAATCAGGCAATGAACAGTCGCGCTACAAGAAAGGTGATAGATAACAATATAACGAGTCTGTCAAGATGCGCTAGAACGACAGGAATAGCGATACTTCTTGGCAGAACAGTGCCGTAACCACGCCCCTCCATGGCAAGACCGATTTGACCTGCCCTGTATATACAGTTTACAATCAATGTGGGAAGGTGTCTTGCTATCTTCATGATTCTCTCTCGCCTAGAAAATGAGGAAGAAAAACTAAGCGTTTTTTCAAGAGCCATGAGAGCCTTCACCTCCACCGTTACCATTGGCAAGAATCTCAGAACCAAATCAAGAAGTTGAAACAGATCTTCCACCCTTCGCCATTTCAACTGAAATCTGTACCAAGATGTTCTTGCCGCATCTATAAGTACAAATGAAGGGACAAGCTCCAAGAAAAGTGACATGGCGCTCACCAAAAGTAGAATTCTTGCAGCGGCCCAGAGCGCCTGAAGAATGATTGTCAGAAGAGGATCGGACGAAACCGCCAGTGAAATAACGGAATAAAGGAGCGTCATGATTGGCAGGTACAAGAGTACGGGGAAAATCCTGAGACCAACCGGCCTAAGCTTTAACCTTTGAACTTTTCCGAAGAAGATCAATACCGCTAGGTGCCAACCAAAACTGCTCCAGGTCTCTGCTGAAAAAAGAGAGACGAGATAGACGCCCAGCAGGAATAGAAGTGTCAATGGATTGAGCTGGAGCTTCATAGTTTCAGAATGACACGGATAGAACGAGCTGAGACCCTTGATTCCTCAGAGGGAGAACGTGCAGAGAAACACCAGAATCCTGGAGCCTTGCCAGGTAGGAAACATCAATGGCGGAGACTATCCGATTGAGAACCATTCCGCCCGCCGCGAAAAGACCAATCTTCTGGGCTGTTGCCCGAGAGCGGAGGTATCTCCAGTATTTCTCACGATGTTCATCGGACTTCCATGCCCACTCGTACCCCTCAATACTGTAAATTCTACTGGGGAGACGCATTCTCTGATGTTCCTCGTTAAACTCGTCTGAACTCATATAGTTCGCCACATCAACAGCAAACTGGTGGCCCTTTCCCGCTAGTTTGGCGTCTGCGTGAAGAGCAGCGTAAGAAACCATATTGGAACGGTTCCGCTTTCTCATAGCCATTGATTCAACAACTGTCAACCAGAGACCCACTTCGATTCCGCCAAAAATCTTAGCTCGGCGCCTTTCTCCAATTGAAAGTTCACCGAGGCCCGGCATGATCACCGACTTTAGTATGAGTGAGCCAACGGTCATGTCTTCAACTTTCTGCGGTGCTGCTGTTGAAATTCCGGCTGTCCCGATCAGCAGACAGATGAGCCACCGTTTCATGAGTTGGCAGCCTTCCATTTACGAACCCCGAAGAGTGCAAGTGATAACATTGACACCAAAACTAACCAATCTCCCCACCGGTGGTAAAATGTCTCCCCTTCAGAAGGGACAATGGATGCGGTGATAACCCCCGTTTCGCCAATCCCAAGCGATGCCACTTCCCGGCCAGCCTTATCGATAACAGTTGAGATTCCAGTGTTTGCTGAACGCACCACTGGATATCGGTGTTCGATCGCCCTCAATCGGGCAATGGCTTTATGCTGATAGAGTTCAGCCGATTTTCCATACCAGCCGTCATTAACAACCACCACCAGAAACTGAGCTCCTTCACGCGTCAACTGTCTCACCAACCGCGGAAACACCGACTCAAAGCAGATGATGGAAGCAAAGGAAGAGTCGCCGAGCTTAAAAACAGTCATCTCCCTCCCACGGGAATAGTGACCAAGATTAAGCTCCTCCGATAACGGAAGCTGGCGAACAAAGGGATTGAATTCTCCCATGGGGACCAATTGATTCTTGTGATAGATGGGAATATCTCCATCCTCGGAAATCATGGCAACGCTGTTGTAGTAATTCTTCCGGTTTTCCGTGATTTTCCAATCGACTGTTCCAGTCAGAAGTGGGATACCTGTCTGTCTAATCCGTTGTCTCACCTGCGCCAAACGCCGGTAATCCTTTGTAAGGAATGCCGGAGTTGCCGCCTCAGGCCAAATGATCAAATTTGGCCCCGACTTGGATGCCAACATGTAAAGGGAATCCAGCTGGGCGAAGATGCGATCCTTGTTCTTAGGATCCCATTTCTCGTGTGGTCCCACATTTGGCTGTACAATAGAAATTGAAATTGCCTTGTCATAATCATCATTCTTAAGTGTGATAAGGCGAACATATCCCACGAGCCAAATACAGACAACGAAGAAAAACGCTTCACTCAGAAGATACGGTCTGTGGGCTCGGGGCAGAATGAAAAGGTCGTACAGAAGTATGTTCACAGTAACCAGCCAGAATGATATGCCGACTGTCCCTGTCCACTCGACCAGCTGAATGACCGGAAGATAGTCAGTCTGCGTGGTAGCAAGAGAAACCCACGGGAATCCCATAGGCCCGAGGGACATGAGAAACTCCATACCTACCAAGAGGCCTGGCATAAGAAGAAGTCCCGCTCCAGTTCGGGAGTGAGAAAAGACAAATACGGAACCAAACAGACCCCAGAAAATAGCAAGGTAGAGTGAAGCCGCCACGAGTGAAGCAGAAGTTACATTCAGTGGAGCGCCAACATTGAATACAAGCCAGTGCAGGGCCAGTGCATTCATTACAAGACCGGAAAGAAAGCTTAGAAGCGCCCCTCGCCACGGCCTTGCCAGAAGAAGCGCCCGAAGTAGCGGAACCAATCCGAACCATGCAAGAAATCCCAGTTTGAGAGGTGGAAATGAGAGCCCTAACAAAATACCGGAAAGAAGGGCCAGCTGCCAATCTTTCCACTCTTTCAATTGCTCTATCACTGTTTAGCTCTGTCGAGGTATCCTTGAAGGATGACGGCTGCCGCTGTGGAATCAACCATAGCCTTGTTACGACTCGGTCGAATGCCCTGTTCCTTCAGAAGATTCTCCGCCACTACCGACGTCAATCTCTCATCAGCAGTATCGATAGGGATATCCAATTGGGCCTGGAGAAGCTCAACAAACTGTTGAACCAATTTAGTCTGACGTGTTTCCTGTCCTTTCATACCGATGGGAAGCCCGATCACGATACCTTCAATGTTTTCTGAAACGATGAGGTTTTGGAGCTGTTCCAATAGGTCAACTACTGAAGTGTACAGGAGTGTATAAAAGGGTGAAGCAATGCTCCCGGTCGGATCTGAAATTGAGATCCCAACCCTCTTTTCACCATAGTCAATGCCAAGGAGCCTTCCCATGGAAACGTCAGCAGGCTTATCTAGAGCGGTTTTCGAAGCGTGGTTTTGAGGAGCTTCCCCGGTTTGAAGTGCGACTTTCTATGTGGTGGGACATAGACTTCCTCGTTGGTCTTTGGATTCCTCGCCCGCGGTTTGGCTTTGGCTGGTTTGACTGAAAAGATTCCGAAATTCCGGAGTTCAATTCGCGTTGATTCGGTTCTTTCACTCATCATTTCACGAATGACATCAAGGGTTGCATTAATCACTTTGGCCGTTCTCACTTCAGGTTGACCCAGCCGATCTGCTACGCGCTTAATAACCTCTTTCTTTGTGTACTTCGTGCCGATCACGATGTTCTCCGAATCGTAACCGTTCCCGGTAAATTCTCCAGTCTTCTGATAACCATGTTGAGCCTCCGGACATTCAAAATTGAAATGACAATGACACATGATGCAATGCCATCTTCGACTTTGATATCCACGCTAGTGATGTTGACACCGAGAGCTGAAATCGCTTCCGTTACATCTTTCAGATAGCCTTTCCTGTCTTCCGCCACCACAGTGAGTTGTGAGAGGAATTCCGTCTTCTTCGCCACATCCCACTCTACCTCAAGAAATCGATCGGACGATTCACTCATGATCGGGAGATTTCCACACTCAGCACGATGCACGGTAACCCCCCGACCGCGCGTTACAAATCCGACAATGTCATCACCAGGAATAGGATTGCAGCACTTTCCGAAATTGATTAGAATATTACCGATTCCATGAACACTAACGCCCTTCGCGCTCCGCCGTGCAAAATCGAGAAAAGAACTCTTCTCCTTTGCCTCCTCGTAGTCGGCCTCAGTTACTTTCGGGAAAGCTTTTCTCAACACTTCTCTCACGGTCTTCTGTCCACTTCCTATGGCAACCATCATCGCTTCAGTATCGGAGAACCCCGAAAGTTCGGGCTGAGAGGTCAGTTCCTTTAATCTTTCCATCATCTTCATGCGCCGAAGCGTTTTCTCAAGTATCTCCTTTCCAAGCTTTCCACTCTCTTCTATCTGCGATCGCCTCTGGAATCGACGGATATGCGTCCGAGCTTTTGTTGTCCTGACAAACTTGAGCCACGCGGGGCTAGGCAGTTGAGAGTCAGAGCTGATCACTTCAACAGTTTGTCCACTTTTAAGCTCGGTATTCAGCGGAATAATCTTGCCGTCCACCTTTGCGCTCAGGCAGTGATGGCCCACTTCGGTATGTACATCATAGGCGAAATCAATGGGTGTGGAGCCAGCAGGAAGCTGAACTAGATCACCGGCAGGCGTGAAAACGAAAACCTCGTTCTGAAAGAGGTCAATTTTGAGCAGATTCATGAATTCGCCCGGATCGGCCGACTCATCACTCAGTATGGACACTAAGTCCCGGAGCCACTGTACATGCCGGTCCAGTTCACCCCGTTTCTCTCCTCCCTTGTATCTCCAGTGAGCCGCCACACCGATTTCGGCAGTCCGATCCATCTCTTCGGTCCTGATCTGGATTTCCACCATCTTTCCGGAAGGGGAAATAACAGTGGTATGTAGCGATTGATAACCGTTTATTTTTGGTGTAGCGATAAAATCCTTGAACCGCTCGTGGACGGGGGTGAAAACCTGGTGGATCAGACCGAGAACCGTGTAGCATTGAGCCACATCTTGAACGAGAATCCTGAGAGCAAAAATATCATAGATTTCATCAAATGGTTTTTCCCGTGCAACCATTTTGTTGTGAATGGATGAATGAGATTTCAGTCTTGCCTTTGTCCTGTAGTCAATACTGTATTCGGCCATTTGCTTTTCAATTGGCTCAGATATTTCCTTCAGCGTTCGCTTCCGCTTTGACCCTGTGGATTTGAGAAATTTCTCGATTTCCTTGAAAGCATCCGGTTCAAGTGCACTCAGAACAAGGTTATCCAATTCGCTCTTAATAGCAAACATGCCAAGCCGGTGGGCAAGGGGTGAGTAGACATCCCTTGTCTCAACAGCGATTCGCCGCTGTTTGATGAGGGGAAGATATTCGATGGTTCGCATGTTGTGGAGTCGGTCAGCAAACTTGATGATAATTACCCGTAAATCCTTCGCCATGGAAAGAAACATCTTCATCAGGTTTTCAGCCTGCTTTTCCCTTCGACTGTCAAACTCGATTCCCCCTAACTTCGTAACGCCGTCCACCAGCTCAGCCACCTCCTCACCGAATTCATCACTGACTTCCTGAAATGTTGAATTCGTATCTTCAATACAGTCATGGAGAATGCCGCCGATGATGGTGTTCAGATCCATATTCCATTCAGCAAGGAGTTGTGCGACCGCAATGCAGTGTTCAAAGTAAGGCCGTCCCGATTTCCTCAGCTGACCTTCGTGGTTCTCTTTACTGTACCGATAGGCCGGCCAGAGAAGATCGGTTGAACTGTTTCCGTTAGTTTTTTGCTGGCCATCAACCAGCTCAACGAGCATGAGAAAGTCCTTTGGGTAAGAGCCCGTGACATTTGGAATCAGGTCCGCTATGCGCATCAGGCTGGCTCCTCGACAATTTGATCAAAGATCGTGGCGCTCTCGAACTTTGCGTAACTGTCAACAAAGATAAGCTGTACAGTTCCGGTTGGGCCGTTTCGCTGTTTAGAGACAATGATTTCAGCCTTTCGTCGATCCTCTTCATCACGGCTGTAGACGTATTTTCTGTAAAGGAACATAACGACATCAGCATCCTGTTCAATGGCGCCGCTTTCCCTCAGGTCCGACAGTTGAGGGCGGTGATCACTTCTCGCCTCTGGCGCCCGAGACAACTGCGAAAGTGCAACCACGGGAACAGATATCTCTTTCGCCAACGCTTTCAATGATCGAGAAATCTGGGAAATCTCCTGCTGTCTGCTCTCGGAACCTGCGGTACCGTGCATCATCTGAAGATAATCCACCATGATTAACTGCACATCTTTCTCCGCCTTTAGACGACGGGATTTTGCCCTAAGTTCGGTAATCCCCATGGCGGGAGTATCATCCAAGAATATTGGCGCTTCCGCCAAGGTTCCGACAGAAAGCGAAAGATTCTTCCATTGCTCCTTGGGCAGTTTTCCGGTCCGCACCAAATGACTGTCCACCCGTGCTTCCGAAGTGAGAAGCCTCATGGCAAGCTGGCTGTTGGACATCTCGAGGCTGAAAATGCCGATTGGAATCTTATGTTCGATGGCGGCGTTGCGGGCAAGTGTGAGCGCAAGGGCGGTCTTACCCATGCTCGGTCTGCCGGCAACGATAATCAGTTCCCCTTCCTGAAAGCCCGAGGTGATTTCATCCAGATCGGTGAGACCGGTAGGGACACCAGTCACCGATCCCGGACGCTGATGGATCTTATCCAACCGCTCAAAGGTCTCTTGAAGCACGGGGTTGAGCTGCTGAAACTTCCCCTTCAACCGGCCTTGAGAGATCGCAAAAATCCTTTGCTCAGCTTTGTCGAGAATATCTTCCAACCCTTCCTGGTCCTCGAACGCATCATTCGACAAGTCGGAGGCCAAGTCGATTAATCCCCGCAAGGAAGATTTTTCAAGAACGATCTTGGCATAGTGGTCAATATTTGCTGTGGTCGGTACGCTGTCAGACAGGCCTGTGATGAAGTAGGCTCCACCGCTGGCGTCCAGCTGTTTACGCTTCTTCAATTCATTGATGATTGACACTGCATCAACCGGCTCACCCTGATTAAAAAGATCATGCATGGCATCGAAAATCCGCCGGTGAGCTTCCTTATAAAAATGTTCCGGGAGAAGAATTTCCAGCGCTCGGCTGACGGCATCTTTGGAAGTGAGCATTGCGCCAAGTACGGCTTCCTCCGCCTCCAGCGCCTGCGGTGGTGTTCTGAGGTTCAACTCTTGGGAGTTTTGTGCCAAGCTATGCCTCAGCCATCAGTTTATCGATCCACTGGAAATCTTCCCATGCAGGCCTTTTATATGACGCATTCCTCAACAGCGCCGCAGGATGGTAGGTCGCCACAAGATTTACATCTTGCCATTTCCAGATTTTCGATCGCAGCTGGCCCAGCGGCGTCTTGACGTTAAGCAGGGCGTGAGCTGCAGTAGCGCCAAGAGCCACGATGAGCTTTGGGGAAATCATCCTCAATTGACGTTCAAGGTAGGGTATACAGAGGTCGATCTCGTCTTGATGAGGCGCACGATTCTCCGGCGGTCTGCATTTGAGAATGTTACAGATGTACACATCATTTCGCGTTCGATTAACCGCCGCCAGAATCTTATCAAGAAGCTGACCGGCCCTCCCGACGAACGGTTCACCCTGCAGATCCTCATCTCTGCCAGGCGCTTCACCAATCAATACGAGGTCAGCGTCTGGATTACCGACACCGAACACAAATTTTGTGCGGGTGGAACCGAGCGGACATTTTAGGCAGTCGCAGATTTCGGCACGGAAATCTTCAAGCGTGCCCGATGAATCTAACGCGGCGACCGGCCGGAAAGTGTCAAGATACAGTTGGCCACCGAAAAGCTCGGAAGTTTGCCTGAAGTATCTCTCCACCAATTCATTGATTGATGCCGTTTCACCCACCAATCTTTACTCAGATAAAGACTCCTCTGAGCCGTAGGTCCACTCGAGTTCATCTTTGAGAAATTCTCCCAGCGCCTCGGTAGTAGCCTTCTCCATTTCAACATACTCGTGTTCTGGCTCCACCTCTTCCGAGAATTCCGTTTCTTCCATTTCTGAATCTCGGTCGAATGTTACGATCTCGTTTCGGGCGATTCGCTCAGCGATGATTTGGCGTGCCCGTTTGCCAATGACAATTGCAGCTTCAAAGATATCTTCTGATTTTTCGTCCATATCTCTGAAATGTACCGGTTCAACTGACATTATTCTGTCCTCCATTCATTTGTTCAAGTTTCATTACGATCTCATCAACCGCATCATCAATATTTACATTTGTTACTTCCAAATCAAACTGGTTCGCTTTCTGCATCTCCATACCCGCCCTTTTTAGTCGCTCCTTGATCCGCTGTTCCGAATCTGATCCGCGCTTCTTTAACCTAGCTTTCAGAATCTCCCGGCTTGGCGGATGAACAAAAACCGTCACCGACTCCTCAGGATAGGCTTCTTTTATAGCAAGGGCACCGTTCACATCGACCTCGAGGATAAGAACTGTTCCATTACTGAGCGCCGATTCCACCAACAACGACGGCGTGCCATACATATGGCCGTGAACCTGCTCATACTCCAGAAGTGATCCCGCTTTCTGTCGTTTTCGGAACTCCTCATCGGTGATGAATTCATAATCCTGCGAATCTTTTTCGTAGCTTCGCCTCGGCCGTGTGGTGCAGGAGACGGAGAACTTCCACGACGTATACCTCTCCTGTAACTTTCTGGCGATAGTTGTCTTCCCGGCACCGGAAGGTGCTGAGATGACAATCAGTTTGGCGTTCATAAAATATTCTGAACCTGCTCTTTAATTTTTTCCGACTCTTCCTTAAGATCAACCACACGGTTAGTAATTGTAAGGTCAGCCGTCTTTGAACCGATGGTGTTGATTTCCCGAACCACTTCTTGCAGCAGAAAATTTAGCCGCTTTCCGGCAGGATCATCGCCGGCCACTAGTAGACCAATCTGCTCAAGGTGACTGGCGCACCTTACACACTCTTCTGTCACATCCGCTTTGTCAGACAGCACAGCCGCTTCCATGGCGATACGAGTTTCATCAACGTCAATTCCATCAAGCATAGATTGAATTCTTTCGCGATATTCATGCTTCAGGGTCTCTGCATTCTCCTCGGAGCTCTCACGGATTTCTTTTAACAGACCTTCCATATGCTTTACTCTGTTCACTATATCGTTGGCCAGAACCTTCCCTTCGGCGGAGCGCATCTCATGAAGTTGGGTCAGAGCCTCATCAAGAACAGCGAGAATCGACTTCTCAGGAAACTCTGGCGGTGTCTGAGCAACGAGGAGTTCGCGCATGTCCACAAGATCAGTGATCTGGATTTCAGAGCCGTATTCTGCAGTGATATGCTCAGTAAGATCCTTGTACGATTCGAACTTTGTTCTGTCCAGTTCCAGAACGCCGTTGACTTTCCCGTTACTTGGTTCTACCGAAACAACCACCGAGATTCTTCCCCGATCACACGATTTCCGGACTCTGCTGTTCATCGGTTCCTCCAGCGATTCCAACTGTTTAGGAAGCCGGAATCGAGAATCAAGGAATCGGCTGTTGAGGGAACGCACCTCTACCGTAACCAAAACATTCCCAATGGTTCGCGAAGCGCTGCCAAATCCCGTCATGCTACGAATCATCTGTGACTCCGAAAAAAACCATCGTTGAATTTACTCAAATCTCACCTTTAATGAGCTACAGAGTCTCTCCTGTAAGAGGTTATTAATCAAGAAGTTGTCCACACTCAACGACTGAGCTTCGATCGAAGAGAATGTAGAGCATCAAATTTGAGATTCAAAGAGACGTAGTGACTGCTCCCAAGAACTGTCCCAAGTGGTGACGGGACAAATGCGTAATCGATTTCTCCAAAATCAAAACCAAAACCGAGGCCGGCAGAATATCCGCTGAGGGGGTTTCGCCCGAAGCGGATGTGGAGGTTGCTTTTGTAAACGACTTCAACACCCGTTCTCAAGTGAGTGCCGATGGAGCCAATGGCGAAATCGTCGTTCCGTGTTTTTCCGCCAAGCGACAGAACCGCCGTTGCCATGGCATTGATCTCTAGAAACAGGTTATCCAGAGATAGAAAATGGGCGTCTCCCACTCTTACCTCCGGCGCAATCCGTTCAATCGTCCCTGAATCCCAGATGATCCAGGATGTGGTTACATCTCGGATCGAGATACCGAAGACGTTATTAGGGAAAAAACTTCTGGTGGCGCCAAAATCGAATCCAATACCCCATCCTGAATATTCTCCCAATTGATGGAGCAACGCTTTGACATTTCCTCCCATTCGCCATTGACCTCTGTCTGCGGCGAACCCAACCACGCCTGCCCATTGAGACTGATTGAAGAAGGTGACATTGGATGAGAGCACCCGTTCCGTTGGATCATCCAGTGAGCCGGTCTCATAGAGCAGGGCGTCTGTGGTCTTAGGGATTCCCTGCACCGCTTCACGAATCACCACCATGGACCAGCTGGAGATGGACTGCTGCTTTAGATCTATACCCAGGATGTCAAAGGTAACAGCGCCGGCAAACCGTTCTTGATGCGCATAAACGAGAGATCTGGGCGTTTCACTGCTTAGGCGTGCGGGATTCCAGAGGATAGAGAGCGGACCAGTGGCGGCAGCCACGCCCGATTCGCTTAGAGCGATTGCTTTGGCGTCTCCAACGCCACGGAACACCTGATTGCCGTATTTTACCCAAACCGACTCACCTTTTAGGGGAAGGAAGAACGTGCCAAGAACAAAGAACCAACAGAAAAAAGTTGAAACCCTAAAGCCCATGCTCTTCCTTCAGATGCACCAGTTTTTCCAGTGCTTCCATGGGTGTCATTCGATCGGTCTCCATCTCCGAAAATGCTTTCCGCAAGCGCGATTCACTCTCCGCAAACAGGTCAATCTGATTTGAGGATTGCACCGAAATGTTCCGTTCTCTGAGTGGTTCGTGCAGAACAAGCTGCTGGAGAATATCGGAAGCCCGAGAGATAACCGAAGCCGGAAGGCCTGCCATCTGCGCCACATGAATTCCGTAACTCTTGTCGCTGGGTCCTAGTTGAATTTTCCTGAGAAAGACGATTTTTTCTCCCGCCTCTTTCACCCCCACGTTGAAGTTGACGACTCTTTCAAGTTGGTCGGACAGTTCCGTTAATTCGTGGTAATGCGTCGCAAATATGGTCCTTGCCTGGACTCCCTCACTGTTGTGAAGGTACTCGGTAATCGCCCATGCGAGAGAGAGGCCGTCGAAGGTTGCAGTACCCCGGCCGATCTCGTCAAAGAGCACAAGGCTCTTGCCGGTAGCGTTGTTCAGAATGTTGGCAGCCTCTGTCATTTCAACCATGAATGTCGACTCACCTCCTGCAAGATTATCACTGGCGCCCACCCTGGTAAACAATCTGTCCACCAGTCCGATGGTCGCTTTTCTAGCAGGTACAAAACTCCCCATCTGCGCCATGATCACTGTAAGTCCGACCTGACGTAGAAAGGTTGATTTACCAGCCATGTTCGGCCCGGTAACGAGATGGATCTGATCCTTCTCCGCAGAAAGAGACAGATCGTTAGCGATAAACTTTTCCCCAACCGCAAGGAGCGTTTCTACAACAGGATGACGACTGTCAACGAGTTCAATGATCGTTTCATCACTGATAGTTGGTCGAACGTAGTTATTCATCTTGGCCACTTCCGCCAGTGTGATGGTGAGATCGAGTTCGTTCAGCAACTCGGCGTTCCGTTGAATATCTGCAGCACGGTGCAAAATCCAGATGCGCAGCTCATCGAAAAGCCTCTGTTCAATCTCAAGAATCCGTTCCTCCGCTGTCAGAATCTTCTCTTCATACTCTTTCAGTTCCGGTGTAATGAACCGTTCTGCGTTCACCAGTGTCTGTTTTCGGATGTAGGTTTCTGGGACTTTCGACTGATGCGTCTTTGTCACTTCAAGGTAGTAACCGAACACTTTGTTAAATCCGACTTTGAGGGAGGGAATTCCCGTCGTGTCCCGTTCGGTAGCCTGCATGGACGCGATCCACTCCTTCCCTCCTCGGGCAATTCCTCTGAGCTCATCGAGTTCATCATCTACGCCATCTAAAATAAAATCGCCTTTGACCATACTGGAAGGCGGTGAATCGATGAGGATTTCACCGATCCTCACTGTTATCTCTTCACTGTCGGCGAACCGTTCAGACAATTGGGATAGAGCGGCCGACTGAGATTCTCTCAACGAAAGAGACATGTCAGGGATCAGGAGCAGCGTCTGTTTCAGACCGCTCATATCTCTGGGCGTACCTGCACCGCGGCTCAGTTTTCCGAGAATCCTCTCCAGATCACCGGCGGTGGAGAGCCGGCGGCGTAAATCCGCCCGCAGTTGATCGTCTCTGAAAAAACCGTCCATGAGATCGAGGCGCCCTTCGATTGACTTTACATCGGTAAGCGGTCGGGCTAGCCTGCTCCTAAGCATCCTCCCTCCACCGGGCGTAACCGTTTCATCCAGTAGGAAGAGTAGTGTCCCGTGTCTCCCCTGTGTGGAAAGTGAAGTGAATAGTTCGAGGTTCCGGACGGTGAAGCTGTCAAGACCCATCTCTCCATCGGGTCGCAGTGGAAAAATCCGGGTGATATGGGCCGCAGCTGATTTGATGTTGTGCGTCACATACCGAAGAATTACTCCGGCAGCTGTGATTCCAACGTCCATCTCGTCGCATCCGAACCCTTTCATTGAGGCGACTCCAAAATGCTCCAAAAGTGCGGTCTTTGAAAGTTCATAATCGAATGCCCATTCATCCATCTCTGTTACGAAAGGATCAACTCTTCTCACCCACTCTTCATGCTCGATTCCCTCCTTCTCCGGAACAATGATCTCGCTCGGCGCGAACGTAAGAAAGAGATCACGGACGGTTTCGCGTCCCCCTTCTGCCACAAAGAATTCACCCGTGGAAAGGTCAAGGAGCGAAAGGCCCGCCGTCTCGCCAGAAAAGATCACCGCAGAGAGAAAGTTGTTTTTCCGCTGACCGTCATCTCCCTGAGAGGCTGTCCCCGGTGTCACCACCTCCACCACTTCCCGTTTAACGATCCCTTTCGCGAGTTTCGGATCCTCGACCTGTTCGCAGATGGCGATACGTCTTCCGGCCGCAACCAACTTCGGCAGATAGGTGTCCAAGGCGTGATGGGGAAAACCCGCGAGAGGCACCTGTGCAGCGGCACCGTTGGCCCGTTTTGTCAGAGTAATGCCAAGAATCCTTGCAACATCTTTGGCGTCATCATCAAACGTTTCGAAAAAATCACCCATCCTGAAAAGAACTAGGCTGTCATGGTGCTGATCCTTCACGGCGTAGTACTGCTTCATGAGGGGCGTCATACTGTTGGTGGCGCTTTTTTTTGTCATCAATTGAAAACCCGCCTGTCACCGTGGCGGTTGGTAAAACGTTGACTGTCAAGATATTCCAGAAGCGGAATGGCATGTTTTCGAGAAGTATGTGTCAGCTCTTTAAACTGTCCCACATCAAAACCACCGACGTGCCCAAACTTTGCTTTCAGATTTCCTTGGAGCTCCTCTACCACTGAGCTGTGATACCACAGTTTCTCAGAAACCTTGAGAGCCTTTCCTTTGTCTTTTAGAATATGGAGCAGTGGGATGATATCAGTGCCGTTGGCGCCGGACTGTACCACAAGTTCAGTAATGAGCGGTGGAGTGTAGCCGCTCTGCTTCAGGATGTCAGCGAGCTTTTTGGTGATGGCGGAATCTTCCGAAGAAAGAGTGACGCTGTAACCGCTCAAAGTTACATTCCCTGACTCGACCTGGATCTTCCCGCTTTGCGACAACTGTTCTATCAGCCAATCAAACAGCGGTCGACTGAAACTTAGTGACTTTCGCAGATCTTCCCGCGGTATCCCCCGGCGAGTGGCACGCTGTTCGAGAGAATGCGTCACCGCCTCAATGACCTGTTCGAGCTGTCGTTCAACAGCGCTTTCTAGTGTAATATAAGGGGCGCCCGAGTTGCCGAACCGGACAGTTCTTAGATGCTGTGCCGCTGCCAAAAACTTTCCTGATGATGCCTGCCACCGCCGTGTCCAACCGGACAGCGTTAGAGGCCGAGTCGCCGAGTGCTCAAAGAACAGCTCCATCCGCTCCTGTTCAGTTTTCCCCGCTAGCGATTCCAGCCACAGCCGTGCCGTCTTGAATCGCGTGGGGGGAGAGGGATCGATTATCATACCACCGCCTATAGTCTCCGCCGGTGAATAGAATCGAAGGATAAAGGGGTCTTCAACCGCCGCCGCTATGGCCGTTTCAAGCCGGAGCAGCGCTGTTGCTGTTTCGCCTGCTTCGCACCGCTTTCTCCCCTGTTCAACAAAAAGTATCCGGCCCAGTACCTCTTCCGTCCCTATATGAAGCCGCACTCTCTGCTGGTGTTTTACGGTTCTGGTTGTCCTCTCCAAAAGTGAAAACGACACTCCAAGTGCCGGTGACGGTTTCAAGAAACCTTTGTCGGCGAGTTGGGATCCCCGCTTCAAGACTGTTCTGTCAATCTGACTCAGGTTGATCGCCGCCCTGTCTCCCAAGGTCACTTCGTCCACCGCTGTACCATGAGATTGAAGACCCCTAACTTTGGCGGAGGCAATATCCGGAAGAAGCTCAACGTCGGCGCCGGACGTGAGGGAACCACCGGTAACAGTGCCGGTGACAACAGTACCGAAACCCTTGATGGAAAAGGCTCTGTCCGCAAACAATCTGAAAAAACCTCTGTCCCTGTCACCCCTTGACTTCACGGAAATATTTTGGAGGGTTTCTCTCAGTTCCTCGATCCCCTCCCCCGTTTCGCCGGAAACCCGAATTATCGGAGCCCCTTCCATAAATGAGCCTTTCAGGAATTCCCTGATCTCCTCTTCCAAAAGATCGATCCATTCCACGTCATCGATGAGATCGGTCTTGTTGAGAGCGACCACTCCTGATGGAACACCAAGTATGGAAAGGATATCGAAATGTTCCCGAGTCTGGGGCATAATGCCGTCATCGGCAGCAATGGTCAGGAGTGCGCTGTCAATGGCAGTGACGCCGGCCACCATATTGCGAATAAACTTTTCATGCCCCGGGACATCGATGATGGTAATGTTTTTCGAAAGGAAGGCGAAGCCGAGATCGATGGTCATCCCCCGCTCCTGTTCCTCCCGAAGTCGGTCCGTATTGGTACCGGTAAGCGCTTTCACAAGGGTGGTCTTCCCGTGGTCAATATGACCGGCGGTGCCAATTACCGTCTGACTCATTCCGACAGTTTCCCGATAGCGCCGGCGAGATCTTTGACCTGATCTGACGGAATCGCTTTCAGGTCTATGGTAAAGCAGTTTCCCTTGATATATCCCACCACCGGCGGTTCCTGCATTCTGAAACGCCTGGCAAGCTCCGTTGGTTTCATCTCTGTGGAATGAAAGCGGAGCGCTGCACTTTCGATGGACTGAACAGGAAGCGAACCGCTTCCTGCTTCCACGGTGGTTTCCGCCAGAGAAATTTGAAGTTTTGTTACCACCGCGAAGGGCAGAAGTGACAGCACTTTTTCGCCCCGTTTTCGAACCGTCTTTCTTGGCGTGGTCAGCAATTGATAGGCGAGATTGTTTTTCCCCGGTGAGTTTTCAGAGTATCCTCGTAAAATCCGCTCGAGCACTGCCATCGTCAGCTTGTCACACCGGAGCGCCCTGTAGATCGGATTTTTATGGAGTCTGGAGATGAGGGATCTCTTACCACAGATAATACCCGCCTGGGGACCGCCCAGAAGTTTGTCGCCCGAAAAGGTGACCAACCCCGCGCCGGAGTCCATCACCTCCCTTACCACCGGTTCAGCGGGAAGTCCTGATGGGGTAAAATCGACAAGGGCGCCGCTACCAATGTCGACAATAAGGGGAACTCTTCGCCGTTTGGCCAGAACAGCAAGTTTGGCCACTGTCACCTCTTTCGTAAATCCTTCTATGCGGTAATTGCTGGTGTGTGCATAGAGAAGAGCTGCGGTCCGATCGTTTATTTTTTTCTCAAAGTCACGGAGATGCGTTCTGTTGGTGGTGCCCACCTCACGCATGACGGCCCCGCTTTTCTCAATCACATCCGGGATTCGAAAAGAACCGCCGATTTCCACCAGTTGTCCCCGGGAAATGATCACCTCTTTCCCCTCCGCGATAGTGTTGAGGCTCAGCATGACAGCTGCGGCGTTATTATTGACCACAAGGGCTGATTCGGCCCCGGTGAGAGCGGTGATGAGAGTTACAACATGGTTAAGGCGTTCGCCGCGCTTTCCTGTCTCCAGATCGAATTCGAGGGGTGTGTATGCCGCCGCGGCCCTCACTGCATCAACTGCCACCTTCCGACTGATCGGGGCTCGACCGAGACCGGTGTGAAGAACGATCCCCGTTCCGTTAATGACTCCTTTGAGTCCAGGCCGGCCCAAACGGTGAATCTCAGAAGAGATCTTCGCTAGGAGTTCTTTTTGGGAGGAAGGTTCTTGCCCGTTACGTACAGAGGCGCGGACGGCCGCCAGTTCTTGCCGAATGGTCTTCACCACCACCTGCCGCGGAAGTTGGACAGTTCCCCAGTCGATCCGATCCAGGATCGCACTCACTGAGGGAATGTCACGTAGACTCACAGGGCCACCTCATGAATGGAAGATAGAGGAAGGATGGTTCAAAATCAAGGGAAACTGTAAGACTAGGACTTCAGTAAATAGTCGTTGGCATGTTCACAGAGTGCGGCCTCACTGTGCAATACGATGGAGATAGAGTGATACTGCGGCAGATGCGGCCATAACTAAAGCGATGGAGAGAAAGACCGCTGACACACCGTAGTGTACGGCGATGACACCACCAATACCGGAGGCGATTGATCCCACCCCGAAGCTTAGAAAAAACGAGAAGCCGTAACCAATCCCCCGAGAAGCGGAAGAAGTGTATTCAGCGATCATAGCGTTTCCTATGGGCTGATACATAAAGTGAAAAAAACCGAGTAAGATTCCGCTCAGGAGAGCAGTCTCTCCCGAGCCGAGGCGAAAAACAAGCAGTAGTGGAATATGAAGCAGGCAAATGACAAACAGGAGGCGGGTCTTCAGGTAACGGTCGCCCCATTTCCCTCCGATGAACTGCCCCGGCATACCCGCCATGAGAACCAGGGTGGTGGCAAGTCCCCCGGCGATGACACCGTTGGGAGCTGAAAACAGGGTCCCAAGATTCTCGCTGAAATAGATCGGCATATAGGTTGTAAACCCGGTGAAAGTGAGGCCGATGAGGGCAGCAATCATATAATAGGCAAAAAGCGGTTTTCGTCTTGTGGCGGCAGGTGCTGGTGTGCCTTCGGCGTCCTCCATTCCGTGGCTCGGGGGGATAAGCAACGCCGTGGCCACAGCCAGTACAATCCACAGCAGGATCATGCTTCCGTAAGCGTATCTCCAGTCTAGAGTGGTGGCAAACCAGGCCCCTAACAGCGGACCTGAAGCAAGGCCGAGACTTCCGGCAATGCCGTGATATCCCATCCCTTTACTCGTCTGGCGAATCCTTCGTGAAATGATAGTGAGCCCCGCGGGGTGATAGATGGATGCCGACAACCCCATGAGCATCATGCCTACCGTCATAACAGTTTTATCTGGGGAAAAAATGATAAGCAGACCCCCCGCTATCGCTCCGGTCTGAAAGGTTAGGAGAAGCCTTCGCCCTCCAACCTTCTGTTCAAACATCCCCGCAGGCAACGCCCCGAGACCAAACATGAAACTGGAGAGCATGTACATCCAGCCGAGTGTATCGAGATCAACATTGAACTCTCCCTGAAGTGTGGTCATGATCGCCGGAAAAATCAGCATACTTACATGGACCGAAAAATGAGACGCCCCTGTTAAAAGGAGGATGATTTTTGATTCACGGGTAAACATGAAGCGCCTCACCGGAAGTTAAGCAGAAGAACCTCTGTGTCAGGTCGGACAGTTCGAAAAGGAGGCTTAACGCCTCTCTTTGATCCGCGTCGCTTTCCCTCGAAGCTTTCGAAGATAGTAGAGCTTTGCCCGGCGGACTTTTCCGCGGCGGACCACTTCGATGCTGTCGATGTTAGGGGAATGGAGAGGGAAAATCCGTTCAACGCCTATATTGGAGGAGATCTTTCTCACCGTGAAGGTGGAGTTGGTACCGGTACCCTTTTTTGATAGAACGACACCTTCAAACCGCTGAAGCCGCTCCCGGCCTCCTTCCACAACCTTGACGTTGACACCGACGGTATCGCCGGACTGGAATTCGGGAATATTGTCCCGCTGAAAATCTGATGATAATTCGTGTGCTTGTGTCATTTCTCTCACCTCATTTCAATAATTCTTCCTGATAACGCTCCCACAGGTCAGGTCTGTTATCTCTTGTTCTGGATTCCCGCTGTTCCTGTCGCCATGCATTAATATTGCCGTGATGCCCACTCAATAGCACCTCCGGCACTTTCATCCCTTTCACTTCTTCGGGACGTGTGTAGTGGGGATGATCAAGCAGCGCATGAGTGAAAGAATCTGTCTGGGCAGACTCTTCATCACCCAGCACGCCGGGGATCAGCCGCACCACGGAATCAAGGATCAACATGCCTGGGAGTTCACCGCCCGTCACCACATAATCGCCGATGGAAATTTCGTCCGTAACTACAGACTCTCTAACACGTTCATCCACCCCTTTGTAATGGCCGCAGATGAATGCGACGCCTTTCGCCTTGGAAAGATCCCGGGAGATCTCCTGCGTCAGCACCGGTGCCTGCGGTGAAGGGAAGACAATTCTCAGCTCCCCCTTTCCGGAATACAGTTCTTTCACTCGGTCCACCGCTCTCAGGATCGGCTCAGCCAGCATCACCATCCCTGCGCCGCCGCCAAAGGGGTAGTCGTCGATCTGGCGATATTTCCCTTCGGCAAACTCCCGGATATCGATGATGTGATAATCCACGACCCCTTTCTCGCCGGCACGACGGAGAATACTTTCACCGATAACAGCTTCGGGAATGGCCGGAAAAGGTGTAATAATAAAGACCTGCATTAGAGATCCAGAAGCCCTTCCATAGGGGTAATCGTGATGGTCTCTGAATCGAAATTGATCTGACGGACAATTTCCGGCACAGCGGGAATAAGGATCTCTTTCTTCCCCGAATCGATGGCATAGATATCCTGTCCCGGCATCTGCATAATGTCGCTCAGGATGCCCACCGGTTCGCCATCCGCCGTCATCACAAGAAAGCCGATAATCTCTTCAGGAAGAACCTCATCATCGTCAGCAGGCGCAAAGATCAGTTTCCCCACGAGCCCTTCAGCGTCTTCGCGGGTGAGATTCCCGTCTACTCTGTAGCGAATTAACTTGCCGCTCTTGGCTACCGGCGAGAGGCGAAGGGATTCCGCGGCGTTGATATCTTCACCCACCAAAAGAAAATCTTTATCAGCGTAGTCTTCAAACCGGACGTCAAGAGGGTAAACTTTCACGTCGCCCTTCAAACCGACCGCCTTGACTACTTTCGCCGCTGGCTTAAGCCTTTTCGCCATCAGCGATCCTCAATAATCTCCATGACGGCTCGCTTGCCGCCTCCTTTTGCGGGGTGATAGCCGAAACGAGTGTGCGGAGCGCGGTAGCGGTCCGGCCGTGGCGGCCAATGACCTTTCCCACATCTCCATCGCCAACTCTAAGCTCGTAAACCACCGTACTATCCGCCTCCACCACAGTTACGGATACTTCGTTCGGTTTGTCCACCAGTTCCCTGATGATTTGACCCAATAGCTCCTTCATAACAGCCTCCTTGATCAGTCCCAGTCAGCTGTTTCACCCAAAAACGTTTTGTCTGATTATTCTTTGTCACTTTCTGCTTCACTACCCGCATTCTCTTCTTCACCCTTTTCTTCCTTAGCCGGTTCTTCAGCTACCTCCTCTTCAGCACTCTCTGACTCTTCAGCTGTTTCTTCCTCAGCTGGCGCTTCCTCAGCTTCTACAGACTCACTCTCATCAGCAGCTTCTTCCTCAGCCGGTTCTTCAGCTACCTCCTCTTCAGCACTCTCTGACTCTTCAGCTGTTTCTTCCTCAGCTGGCGCTTCCTCAGCTTCTACAGACTCACTCTCATCAGCGGCCTCTTCCACTACCGGCGCTTCTGCTGTTTCCTCCTCAGCTGGTGCTTCCTCGGCTTCTGCTTTCTTCTTCGCCGCCTCTTCAGCCTTTTTCTGAGACGATTTTTCGGCTTTCGCCTTCATCCTCTCGTCCCGGTCAAGGCTCCATTTCTGAATCTCATAATCGATCTCCTTGTCATCCATCCCCTTCTTCTTGAGATGCATCCTATAAAGGACACCTTCCTGTTTAAGGAGATTGCGGACTGTATCGGAAGGCTGGGCCCCCTTTTCGATCCATTCGACAATTCTTTCAATATTCAACTCATAATTCTTCTCGATCCGCTGGATAGGGTCATACCACCCCAACTCTTCGATGGGTTTGCCGTCTCTCCGCTTTCGGGAATCAATCACCACCACCCTGTAAAAAGGCCTGTTACGTCTGCCCAGCCGCTTCATTCGTATCTTAACAGCCAAAATAGTCTCCTTTGCTTAGTCTGTCTATTAGCGCGAAAATAGTCTGCATCGATTTGATTACAGCATAGAAAGTTAGCTCTTTTGTAAGAAGGGGTGAAAAAGAAAAAATGGGCAATAAAATATGAGGAAGTGAGTCCCCGCGGTTCCGTTTGACGGCGGTTCCACTCCCTGACAAAACTCCACAGGTACCTTCTCCCATTAGCACTTTAGAGGGATTTACATTATATTTATATCAACGGGGTGAGAAGAACGGTCTTTGGAGGACCGTAGTATGGATAAAGAAGCCCATAAAGCAAAATTATTGGGAAGGAACCGACCCTCAATCCTCGGGCATGCCACTCTCATATTTTTCCTCAGCTGTTTCACTCCTCTCCTCTACGGACAGGACTTCCGCCAGACAGTAGCTGTTATCGATTTTGACGCCAGCGGCATCAGCCAGCTGGAAGCCACTTCCCTGACCAATCGTTTCCGTACAGCAGTAGGCGACGTGGGAATGATGC
>JAYZCL010000005.1:0-51158 GCA_036338335.1 Fidelibacterota bacterium | reverse complement strand
GGTGATTATGTCATTTGGGGCCGATGGGAAGTTTAGCGGAGTGTCATATTACCACTACACGCACAGTTCTGATAAGGATGCCGTCAATGGCTTTGGTTTCAAACGGGTCTACTTTACTTATGAGGAAGAGGTTTCAGATGGCATTTCGTATAAATTCCAGTCCGATCTCGACTATAAAAGTTCCCCGATGAATGTTTATGTGAAGAATGCCAAAGTTGATTGGACATCTTCCTTCGGTAAGATATCCATCGGCATGCAGGGGATGAATATCTTCAACGTTCAGGAGAAGACATGGGGCTACCGTTTCCTGGAAAAATCTGCCATGGATCACAGAAAGTTTTCCAGTTCGGCGGACATTGGCCTCGGCTTCTCACGTTCTTTATCTGAAAAAATGAAAGCAACGCTACTTGTCACGAACGGTACAGGATATAAGAAGTCTGAAAATGATTCGCACAAAAGAACATCTTTTCAGCTTGTTTACGGCGAAGGGAGGTTGGATAAAAGAGATGGATTCAATGTTGGCGGGGTGTTATCTCTGGAACCTTACGATCTGCAGACTGCGACTTATTCGAAAACGCTGATTGGTGGATTCGCAGGCTTTGCCCAAGACAAATTCCGAGTGGGTGCAGAGCACAATCAATACGGTGACAATGGGATAGCAGAAACAAAGAATCTCACATCCGGCTACGCAAACTACAGTGTGAGGAATGGTTTTCAGGCTTTTTTCAGGTACGATCTATATACGGTGGATTCCAGCGATAGTACCGCTGATTATTCCTATGTCATGGCCGGTGCCGTCTTTTCACCAGGTAAAGGTCTGCTCATAGCTCCAAATGTGCGAGTTAACACTTCCCCGGGAGTTGAGGACTCCACCATCTATATGGTCAGTTTTCAATTTGGATTCTAAAAGTAGTATGGTCGAATTAAGGAAGCTAAACAAAGCAAAAGAAAACAAATTCTGAAACAGAATCAGATTCAAAATGCTGTTTTGTGCGGACTCAGCCTTCTGATTTTAGGATGTGGTGGCTCCGGTGCTTAGTTACTGATCGTCGCCTTCCTCCGTTTCAGAGGAAGCGGACTCTCCTCGCTGGCCGACATAGTCCTTCACCGTTTCTGCCACTTTTGGCGCAAGATCGAAAAGTTTCCCCATCACCGTCTCTTCATTGTTGAGGGAATAGAGACGAGCGCCTTCCGAGCCCACGACAAAGAAAGCGAGAGGTTCGATACTCCAGCCGCCGCCGACTCCCTCACCCGTGCCGCCTTTCTTCCCGCTCTCCGATCCCCCTCCACCGGCGCCAAATCCGAAACTGACTTTCGAAACGGGAATCACCGTATAATCACCAGCGGTGATGGGATCGCCCACTACCGTCTTTGTCTGCATGAGCGTCTCGAGATCGTTCATTACATTCTTGATTAATTCGGAAACAGCCATCTCATTTTCCTCCTAACGGTTGAAGCCAAAATAGATTTTTCCAACGCGCCAAGCCAAAAGAGCGGGGCAAAGCTGGATCAAAGTGGTTCCGTCCATTCGGGCCATCTGTTTGTCAAAATTCGGTCGAATATTGAGGTGAAAGCGGCGGGGATACAAGCCATTTCCTATAGCCATGAGGCTCCCGAAAAGCTTGCCCGTCCACGCCGGATTCTTGAATCCGAATTCACCGGTTAGCTTCAATCCTTTCCAGCGAACTGATCGCCGAAAGGTGGAAGCCATTGAAAGATAGTTCAGGTATCTACTCTTTTTCGGTTTTGACTCTGTTGAGAGTTTTTCGGTTTTTCTCCCTTTCTTACCTCCACTGAGGTCGAAGGAAAAAAGCTTACGTTGCCTACCTCCCAAGGAGATAGTAAAATTATCTCGATCCTTCTCAAAACCAATGCCGAAGCGTTCAGTCCCCACCAATCCGAATACTGAATAATCAACCAGTTTCTCATCATAATTCAGACGTCCTGAAATTGCTACAGTCCACCTCAGGCAGAGAAGAACAATTATGGAAACAAGAATAGTGATGAGTGTTGACAAGGTTATTAAGACCATAGAGGGAAACTAATTGGAAAAAACGATGGATCGAAGCTAAAACCTCCCCCAATCGTCTTGTCTCAGATAGACCCTCTTTGTACCTTCGCTTGTGCTTTTTCATTGTGTTGCAACTGGTTCAATTTCACTTGAAAAGTGTCGGGGTTATTGACCGGTTATTTTTCGATGATTTTGCCTTCCGGCATTATCCTAAATTAAGTGAAACGCCAAATTGAACTCCAGAACCTTGATCCCGCCGGACTCGCCGGCGTAGGCGACGAGAATCTGAAGATTCTAGAAAAATCATTCGATTGTCAGATTGTATTTCGGGGTTCAGCCATTTCCCTAGAGGGAGATGAATCGGTCGTTAACCTTGCGGCTGATACCCTTGGTGAAATGATGAAAACACTCGCTAGAAAAAACCGTTTGATGGCTGATGAAGTAAGATCACTAGCAGCGATGGTCTCCAACGGTGAAAAGGTCGGTGAACCGATTGACAAACCGACGATTCTTCACACGAGCAAAGGACCAGTAATGCCTAGCTCCGAGGGCCAGAAGCGGTTCTGCGAATCTGTGGAGAAACACGACATGGTGTTCACGATAGGGCCGGCCGGAACAGGAAAAACATTTCTCGCCGTCGCGTTTGCCGTGGCCGCTCAGAAAAGCAGACGGGTTGAGCGGATAATCCTTTCAAGACCTGCAGTTGAAGCAGGGGAAAGACTCGGCTTCCTTCCGGGTGACCTGAAGGAAAAAATTGATCCTTACCTGAGGCCGCTCTACGATGCCCTGAACTATCTGCTTCCGGCGGAGAACCTAAAGGCACTTCTTTCGAGACGGACTGTGGAGGTAATTCCTCTTGCTTACATGAGAGGAAGAACACTGGATAACGCTTTCGTGATTTTGGATGAAGCACAGAACTGTTCCGCCATGCAGATGAAAATGTTCCTCACACGCTTAGGGCCTAACTCGAAGGCCATCATCACCGGCGATAAAACGCAGATGGACATTCCAGATAAGAACGATTCCGGCCTGCTTCAAGCTGAGAGAATTCTCAAGAGTATTGATGGTATCGGATTTGTTTACTTGGATGAGGCCGACGTTGTTCGTCACCGATTGGTAAAACAGATTATAAAAGCGTATAGCGGTGACGGCAATGATGACTGAAGTAAGAAATGCCGTCATTGCCGGTGCCAAGCGGACTTCTATCGGCGCCTTTCAGGGCAGTCTCTCAACAGTAACCGCTCAGGATCTTGGCGCGCTCTGCATAAAGGAATCGCTCAAGGCCGCAAATTTAGCGATCGATTTGGTGGATGAAGTAATCATGGGGAACATTCTGTCTGCGGGATTAGGCCAGGCGCCGGCGAGGCAGGCAGCCATTTATGCTGGACTTTCCAATTCGGTTGAGTGTCTTACCATCAACAAGATGTGCGGTTCAGGACTGAAAGCGGTGATGCTGGCGGCGCAGGCGATTCATACAGGAGACGCTGAACTGATTGTGGCTGGTGGTATGGAATCGATGTCACAAGCGCCCTATCTGCTGCCAAAAGCCCGAGGCGGATTTCGCCTCGGGCATGGCGAGGTTATCGATTCTATGATTGTTGACGGGCTGTGGGATGTCTACAATGATTGCCACATGGGAAACTACGCTGATATGTGCGCCGAGAAGTACGGATTTTCTCGCGAAAAGCAAGATGCCTTTGCGAAAGAATCTTACACCAGAGCAAAGAGCGCACAGGAGAACGGCAGGTTTGAGCATGAAATTGTGCCCGTAAAGGTAGAGGGTCGAGGGAAGGAAACGACGGAAATTTCAGAGGATGACGAACTGTCCCGTGCCGATTTTGAAAAGATGGGCCGGCTTAAGCCGGCATTCGGAAAAGACGGTACCGTTACAGCTGCCAACGCTTCGAAAATCAATGATGGCGGTGCCTCTATGGTGCTGATGAGTGAAGCTAAAGCCGCCGAACTCGGTGTTAAGCCGATGGCGCGAATTGTCGCCCAAGCTTCAATCGCTCAGGAACCGGAGTGGTTTTCCACTGCCCCGGTGGGTGCCATTCAAAAGGTATTGGGGAAGGCAGGACTCCAACTTGATGATATTGATCTTTTCGAAATCAACGAAGCGTTTGCAAATGTGGCCATGGCCGCCATTGCGGAACTTAAGCTTGACCACGAGTCGGTGAACGTACACGGTGGTGCTGTAGCTCTAGGGCACCCCATAGGGGCAAGCGGGGCCCGAATTCTTGTTACTCTTCTTCACGCCATGAAACAGAGGAAGGTGGCTCTCGGTCTTGCGGCAATCTGTATCGGTGGTGGTGAAGCGTCGGCATTGATTGTGGAAGCTCTCTGAGATGGACTTTACTTATTCAGAAGAACAGCTCCTTGTTCAGAAAACGGCGAGCGGGTTCGCCCGGGAGCACCTTCTCCCGGGAGCAGCGGAGCGAGATGAAAAGATGGAGTTCGCGGCGGAGCAGATCCAGAAGCTCGGCGAGATCGGTTTTATGGGGATGATGATCCCTGAATTTTGGGGCGGATCCGGCTTCGACACGGTCAGCTACTGTCTGGCACTTGAGGAGATCTCTAAAGCAGATGCTGCTGTTGCCGTTCCTGTATCGGTGAATAATTCGCTTGTCTGCGCGTTGCTCCTTAAGTATGGCGACGAACAGCAAAAGGAGAAGTATCTGAAGAAACTTGCGTCGGGGAAGTCGCTTGGAGCGTTTTCCCTCAGCGAGCCACAGGCGGGGTCCGATGCATCGAACCTTCTCACCTCGGCGGTTCGGAATGGCGACCACTATATTATTAATGGTACTAAGAACTGGGTGAGTAACGGCATTAGCAGCGATATCGTCATGGTCTTTGCCGTTACCGAAAAAGGTATGGGCGATAAGGGAATCTCTGTCTTCGCTGTGGAAAAGGGGAGTGACGGTTTTTCCACCGGAAAGAAAGAGAACAAGCTCGGCATCCGCAGTTCGGACACATGTGAGCTTTACTTTGATGACTGCCGTGTTCCCTTTGAAAGCAGGATTGGAGAAGAAGGCGACGGTTTTACTATCGCCATGACTGTTCTCGACGGAGGGAGAATCGGCATAGCTGCGCAGTCCCTCGGGATCGCACAGGCCGCCATGGAAAGGGCAATTGACTATGCGAAAGAGCGGAAACAATTTGGTACGACCATCGCCTCATTTGGCGCCGTGAGGGAGAAGATTGCTGAGATGGCGACAGGAATCGCCGGCGCGAGACTTCTTACCCACCGCGCCGCGGAACTGAAAGACCAGGGGAAGCCGTTCTCAAAGGAAGCCGCCATGGCGAAGTATTCTGCATCGGAGGTGGCAATGTCCGCCTCTACCGAGTGTGTGCAGGTTTTCGGCGGATATGGGTATATGAAGGAATATGGCGTTGAACGTTTGATGCGGGACGCCAAGATTACCCAGATATACGAAGGAACGACAGAAGTGCAGAAACTGGTGATTGCCAGATCAATATTGGAGGAGGCATGACGGGAATTGACACAATTGGACCTGCTATAGACTGGGACAGCTTGGCATTCAACCTTACACCTGCCAGGAGTATGTATCTAGCCACATGTGAGAGAGGGGGCGAATGGGAAGAGGGGAACATGGTCCCGTATGGAAATATTGAACTGTCCCCGGCAGCCGGAGTGCTGAATTACGGCCAGGGTATTTTTGAGGGGACCAAGGCGTTTCGGACAGAGAAGGATAGAGTTGTACTATTTCGGCCTGAAATGAACGCTCAGCGAATGCTCCAATCAGCGGAGAGGCTCTGTATCCCGCCCATCCCTGAGGCGACTTTCCTAGACGCTCTTGAACAGACAGTTAGAGACAATGTTGATTACATCCCGCCTTCCGATAAGGGCTCTCTCTATGTTCGCCCCATTGCTTGGGGAACAGGCCCCGTCTTGGGGGTTCACGAAGCGCCATCCTATACATTCGTTGTTTTTGTGTCACCTGTCGGACCGTACTTCCGTGGCGGGATTCCCTGCCTTCACATCAAGGTGACTAAGCTTTATCACAGAGCATCCCAAAAAGGGACAGGTGCCGCCAAGGCCATCGGTAACTACGCCGCTTCTCTCTATCCTCTCAAGTTAGCGAAAGAGCGAGGTTTCAACGAGGTGATGTACCTTAATGCTCATAATGAGGCACTGGTCGATGAGTTGGGTGCAGCAAACGTTTTTGCTCTCAAAGGCAACCGCTTGTTGACTCCGCGATTGAGTGGTTCAATTTTGCCGGGTGTGACAAGGGACTCCACCATCCAAATCGCTAGAGAGATTCTTGGACTTGATGTGCAGGAAACTGATGTGACCGTAGACGATTTTCTCACGGCGGACGAAATTTTTTGTGCAGGAACTGCCGTTATCATTTGCCCTATCGGCCGGATTACCACCGATGAGGATTCAGTTGAGATCAGCAAGGAAATGGGACCTGTGGCGAAGGAGCTGAGGCAGACTCTCCTTGATGTCCAGTTTGAACGCCGCGAAGACCGTTTCGACTGGCTTTACCCAGTTGATATTTTCTGATGACCGTTATCAAGACTCGGCGTCTTATCAGAGAATTGGTTCTTCAGGGACTTTATGCGGAGGAGATAACGCACGACTCTCCTGATAAGATACTGAAGGATTTGAAGAGCCGATCCACATTTGACGAAGAATCTGCTGTTTTTTTGGACCGGCTCTTTACCACCACCCTGAAACAGTTGGCGTGGACGAGCACGTTGATTGAAGAGCGTCTCGAAAATTGGGATCTTAGACGTGTTGCTCTCATTGATCGGCTCGTGCTTCAGATGATGATCACTGAAATGGTCTTTTTTGATGATGTGCCGCCGAAGGTCTCTATTGCTGAAGGAGTTGAAATTGCTCGAAAATTCAGCACTGATGAAAGCAGTGGATTCGTCAACGGCATCCTCGATTCTGTTTTTCATTCTTTGGAAGAATTATCTGTTCCCTCTGACTAATGGAAGGGTAATTTTTTGGTTATGATCAGAACTGAAAAATGGCTGTAAGTCTTTTAAACAAAGTTTTTGGCACGAAATCCGATCGTGAAGTCAAGAGTCTCTATGCAACCGTCGCAGAGATCAACAGCATTTGTGAGACTCTAGTCGACAAGTCTGATGAGGACCTCGTGGCTCGTACCGGTGAATTTCGAGAGAAAGTCCTAACTGTCACAGCTGAGGCAGAACAAGAGGCCAATGCAGAAGGGCTTTCTAAAGATGATTCCAGAGAAAAAGTACACGCTGCGGAAAAGGTGGTATTGAACGAGATTCTTCCCGAGGCATTTGCTATGGTGAAGGAGGTATGTCGGCGGTTGGTGGGCGAAGAATGGAAAGTGGTTGGTCAGCCGATCAAATGGGAGATGATCCCCTACGATGTACAGCTGGTCGGTGCAGTGGTGCTCCATCGAGGTAAGGTTGCTGAGATGAAGACCGGAGAGGGCAAGACACTTGTTGCTACAATGCCGATATATCTCAATGCCCTTACGGGAAAGGGAGTCCATGTGGTTACAGTGAATGACTACCTCGCGCAGCGCGATGTAGAATGGATGGGAAGGATTTATGAACGCCTCGGTCTAACTGTCGGTGCCATGCTGAACAGAATGAACAGCGATGAACGGCGTGAGATCTACGGCCAGGATATTACTTACGGTACCAACAATGAGTTCGGTTTCGACTATCTCCGCGACAACATGGCCCTGACAAAAGAAGAGCAGGTGCAGAGAGGACATGCCTACGCCATCATCGATGAGGTCGATTCGATCTTGATCGATGAAGCGAGAACACCCCTCATTATTTCCGGCGCTGTTGATCAACCTACAGATTCAAAATACAAAGAGCGTCGGCCATTGGTGCAAAAGCTTGTGAGGCAGCAGACATCACTGGTGAATTCACTAGTGAGTGAGGCGGAAACACTTCTTCAAGAGGATAAGGAACAGGAAGCAGGATATAAGCTTCTGCAGGCGATGCGGGGGTCGCCAAAGAATCGCCGACTCCAAAAGATTTTTCAGGAGCAAGGTACCCGAAAGTTTGCTCACGATGTAGAATCAGAATACATGAGAGATAAACGCTTGCATGAGGTGGATGATGATCTCTATTTCTCTATCGATGAGAAGAGTAATGTGATTGATCTCACTGAGAAGGGTCGGACAGCTTTGGCTCCTGAGAATCCCGAAATGTTTATCATCCCTGATCTTGGTGAGATCCTGCATGACCTCGAAACGAATCCCGATTTCGATGATGCTCAGAAACGTTCCGAGGCTGCAGAGGAAGCGCGGCTTCTTCACAGTTCACGCAGTGAACAGATCCACAATATTACTCAACTCCTGCGAGCTTACTCACTATACGAAAAAGATGTGGACTATGTGGTTCAGGATGGGAAGGTTCTGATCGTAGATGAATTCACGGGCCGTATTCTCGCGGGCCGTCGTTACAGCGAAGGACTTCATCAGGCACTGGAAGCCAAAGAGAATGTCACCATAGAACGGGAGACGCAGACACTGGCAACTATCACCATTCAGAATTATTTCAGACTTTATAACAAACTCGCGGGAATGACGGGGACAGCCGAGACTGAGTCGGAAGAGCTTCACTCAATTTACAAACTCGATGTAACTGTGATTCCCACACATCAGGAAGTTGTCAGGGATGACAGGGATGATCTAGTTTACAAGACCAAGCGTGAGAAGTATAACGCCGCTCTCGATGAGATCGCCGATTGTCATCAGGGAGGCCAACCGGTACTTGTCGGAACCATCACTGTTGAAGTCTCCGAGACTCTCTCAAGGATGCTCAAACGGAAAGGCATACCGCACAATGTCCTAAACGCGAAACAGCATCAGAGTGAGGCGGAGATTGTGGCGCTGGCGGGCAACCGAGGCGCGGTCACAATCGCCACTAACATGGCTGGCCGTGGAACGGACATTAAGCTTGGTGAGGGTGTGAAACAATTGGGAGGCTTACATATTATTGGGACCGAGAGACACGAGTCACGCCGGATTGATCTACAGTTGCGGGGTCGAGCCGGACGGCAAGGCGACCCCGGCTCTTCTGTCTTCTATATCAGCCTTGAGGATGATCTCATGCGTCTGTTCAACAGTGATCGAATCGCCTCTATTATGGACAGACTGGGCGTTGAGGAAGGGGAGGTGATCACCGCTGGCATGGTTACACGGTCCATTGAACGGGCTCAGAAAAAAGTGGAAGCGAGAAACTTTTCAATCAGAAAACGGCTGCTCGAATATGACGACGTCATGAACCAACAACGCGAGGTAGTCTACGCCCGGAGAAATGAGGCGCTATATGGTGATGACATCCGTGAAGAGATAGATGCTATCCGCGGCGAATACATAGACGAGCTTGTGGAAGATGGAACAGTGCAGGATGGCGATTCACAAGATTGGAACTGGGACTACTTTGAGAGCGAAATGTCTTCAGTATTTACTATTGAGGCTGACGATGGAATGAAGGCTCTAGAAACAGCGGAGAGCCTCACCGTCTCGATTCAAGAAAAGGCAGAAGGTATTTATGCCGCCCGCGAAAGCTTCGTGTCCCCGGAGGTGATCCGCGGATTTGAACGTTACGTTGTTCTTCGCACTATTGATGAAATGTGGAAGGATCATCTTTACAGTATGGACCAGCTTAGAGAGGGGATCAACCTTCGAGCCTACGGACAGAAGGATCCGCTTCTTGAATACAAATCTGAAGGGTTTGACATGTTCTTAGAGTTTCTTCGTGACGTGAACAAGAATACTGTTCAACGTCTGTATCGGACACGTCTCCATGGAATGGAAGCGGCCCCGACGCTTCAGGATAGAAGGCCCGCTTCGCCTGTGAAAGTCCAGCATGATGAGGCTGTCGGAATGGGATTCGCGACACCACCTGGAAACAGTCAGGATAGTCAACAGAAGCAGCCGCCGGCACGTTCCGGCAGACCTCAGCCTGTGCATGTCGAGCAGAAAGTGGGGCGGAACGAGCCGTGTCCTTGCGGCAGTGGTAAGAAGTATAAGAAATGCCACGGCCGATAGCTTTATTTATTTTTAACGAGCCGCGGTGGTGGAATTGGTAGACACGCCAGATTTAGGATCTGGTGCCCTTAGGGTGTGAAGGTTCGACTCCTTTCCGCGGCACTGACCCCTTTAATGGGAGATTTATGATTTTTTTGGCTAATCAGTTTCGATTTCTTTTTGTGCAGTAAGAGCAGGATTGTAGATTTTTCGTCTGAATTTCCACGGACTTCGCAGTAATAAATTCTAAATGGCGGTAGAGGCAAACGAGAAATCATCCGTAAGGGTCATAATCCACTCATTTTTTGTGGTGCCTTTCCTGATCGCTGCGCTTGGTGTGTTACTCTTTTTTATATGGAGTCTTCTCACCTACGAGCCAAAGGTTGCCGAAGAATTCCTCGCCGACGTGAAGATAGGCGGGGCCACCAAGAGATGGCAGTCTGCTTATGAACTTTCGAAACTGCTTGCGGATCCTGATTCCGGACCTGTCTCCGAGCGGTTTGTGGCCGAAATGGCTTCGGCCTATGAGTATGCGTTAAACGATCCAAACCCTCGTGTCCGGCAGTACCTGCTCCGGGCCATGGGCCAGACCGGCCACCCCTCATTTGTTGAGGTGATCAGTAATGCTTTGAAGGAGACGGATGAAAACGTGGTCGCCGATGCGGTGTATGCACTAAGTTTCTATGATGACGCGGGCAATTCCCGGCTAATCGATGAGAAGGTGTCGCACGCCTCACCCCTTGTTCGGAACAGGACGGCTATCGCACTTGGCGCCATGAGATCGGCGCAAGGTGAGAATAACCTTCGATCTCTTCTTTCCGATCCAGAGCCTAACGTCCGATGGAATGCTGCTGTATCTCTGGCAAAACACGGAGACGCCTCGGGCCGGAACGAACTCCTCAACCTTCTTGACAGGTCTTACTTGTCACGTTTTGAGGATGTTGATCGCTATGAAAAGGAGCAGGCGATGATGGTTGCTGTAAAGGCCGCCGCTCTGTTGAATGATGATGAAGTGAATGAAGCTTTACGGCGGCTCAGCGAGAAGGACGAGAACCTAAAATTGAGAGATATGGCCAGAAAAGCCTTAAATCCGCAGGAGAGATTTGATGCCAGCTGAAGCTGAACAACCGTTGCAAGAGAAGAAAACTCCCAAACAGGCGAAAGCATCTGTTGGTGCGGGAACAATAGAGGAGGAAGTCCAACGTCGGTCATTCATTTCATGGCTTGCTGTGGCTTGGGTAGCCTTTGCAGCTGCGACAGGTGGTTTCCTTACCATGGTCCTCAGAATCTTTTTCCCAAATGTTCTGTTTGAGCCGCCTCAGTCGTTCAAGATCGGACCACCTGCAGATTATGAAATGGGCCTTGTTGATATCCGCTGGCAGGCAAAGTATGGTACATGGATCATCAGGAATGCAGAGGGCATTTACGCACTTTCAACTGTCTGTACTCACCTAGGTTGTACCCCGAACTGGCTTGAAAATGAGAATAAGTTCAAGTGCCCATGCCACGGGAGCGGATTCAGGAAGACAGGTATTAACTTCGAGGGCCCCGCGCCCAGACCACTTGAAAGGTACCGGATTGTAATGGCTGACGATGGACAGATACTGATAGATAAGAGTAGAAAATTTCAGTACGAAAAAGGGCAGTGGTCTGATCCCGAAGCCTTATTGGTCGTATAGGGTTCAGCCGAATTGTAAAGGAGAAATAAGTACCGAGAGATGAGCGACAAAAAGAATATATTCGAGCGTTTCGGGGAATCACAGGTCTGGAAATCAATCTTCCGTTCTGGTGTTCCAAGAACTCGCAGACAGAGGATGATGTCTGTTCTCAACAGTGTTTTTCTTCATCTGCACCCTGTTCGGCTACCCCGCCACGCAGTGAAACTGAAGTTCACCTGGTGTATGGGAGGCCTCACATTTTTTCTTTTTCTGGTTCTCACCATTTCGGGTATTCTCTTGATGTTTTACTACCGTCCCACTGCCGAGTATGCCTACACCGATATGATCGATCTCCGTGAGCAGGTACCCCTCGGAATTATGAGAGAGATTCATCGGTGGGGAGCTCATGCCATGGTTATTACCACTTGGCTTCATATGTTTCGTGTCTTCATGACCGGTTCGTACAAGCCGCCGAGGGAATTCAACTGGTCCATCGGTGTAATCCTTCTGGTACTCACGCTGTTGCTTAGTTTCACGGGCTATCTGCTTCCTTGGGATCAGCTGGCAATGTGGGCCATTACGGTAGGAGGGAATATGGCTAGAGCGGCGCCTTTCGCGGGACATGAAGGGCCGGGAGCGGCATTGTTGTCTATCGGTGATATAAACTTTGTTCATATGGGGGCCGATGCAAAATTCGCCCTCCTGGGCGGTCGCTTTGTGGGCGAAGCTGCCCTGTTGAGATTCTACGTGCTTCACTGCATCGGCTTGCCGTTCGTGGTAATGATCCTCATGGCCGTGCACTTCTGGCGTGTCAGAAAAGACGGCGGTATTTCGGGACCGACATAGAGAGACGTTTCGGAACAGATGGAATCATTTAAGAACTTTATTGATTTTCTAACTCAGCCGACGCTGATGCTGACCCTATCCATGGTTACTTTTCCATTTTTCTTTCCAATGAATGATTGGTTGGAAAAATGGAATCGGCGGCTGAGGCTGAATCTGCTCTGGACGAATGCAGGACTCGTTGTGGTTATGATCGGTCTGACTCTCTTTTTTATAGTGGGTGTTCAGGACGACGAATTCCGCCTCATCATGCTCAAACCCGACAATGTACCGATCGTTGGTCTGATATTCCTGGTATACTTCTTTATGTGGCTCAGTATGAAACAGGCTTCAGATAATGATGCCCTTTTGTCGGTTGGTGAAAAGCCCAACGAATACCATGATCCTGATGAGAAAGTGCTCGTCTGGCCCGATCTTGTCTATGTTGAGTTCATCAGTCTTATTCTTTGCACGTGTCTTCTGTTGGTCTGGTCTATTGGACTTGATGCGCCGCTTGAAGAGCCGGCCAATCCCGCCTCTACACCGAACCCTTCTAAGGCCCCCTGGTACTTTCTCGGGCTCCAGGAAATGTTAGTCTACTTCGACCCGTGGCTTGCGGGTGTGGTTTTTCCGACGATTATAATCTTCGGACTTATGGCCATGCCCTATCTGGACAACAACCCTGAAGGGTCGGGCTACTATCAGTTCAAGAACCGGCGGTTAGCCATTTCCATCTACATGTTCGGATGGATTATTCTCTGGGTACTTCTCATTATAATAGGGACATTTCTCAGGGGTCCAAACTGGAATTTCTTTGGTCCGTTTGAATACTGGGACATTCATAAGCTTGAACCGCTTACCAATATCAACCTCTCGGAGATTATCTATATCAAGCTCTTTAACACGGGCCTGCCAAGTAACATCCTTGTGAGGGAGATTTTTGGATTCATAATTGTCTTTGGATACTTCCTAGTTTTCCCACCACTTCTTGCCAAGACGATCTTGAAGAGACTTTACCTGAAGCTGGGGAATTTCGGTTACGGTGTGTTTGTGTTCTTGCTTCTCTGCATGCTTTCACTTCCGATAAAAATGTACCTGAGATGGATCTTCAATTTGAAATACCTTATAGCAATCCCGGAGTTTTTCTTCAACATTTAGGGTTCTGCAGTGGAGAGACAAGAGAGACACTATAACATTTTGAGGCTGAACAAACTGTTCGGCATTTCCAGCATTTTCTTCCTTGCACTGTTGATCTGGACGTTCGCAGACGATTACGACAGAACCTGGAAAGATTACCAGAGAGAGTTCCGGCGGATAGATTCGGAACTTACTGCACAGCTCCGCACTGAAGAGCAGATAAGAATTGAAGAATCGGCTGATTATCAGACCGCTTCGGAAGAACTTACGAAGGCTACGGCAGTTTTGGAGTCGCAGGCAGAAGACCTGAAAGTGCTGGAGGAGCAGCAGAAGAGAATTGATTCGGAATACTATAAGGTTCAGCAGGAATTAGCCTTTTCCAAGTCATTGTACGATGTTGCGAAGTATGAGTACGAAGCCGCTATCTCTCACTATGGCGGCCATGCCGAAGAGCAGAAGAGAAAAATGGATCAATTGGGAGCGGATGTTCATCAGAAAACGCTGGCAGTCCAGGAAGCGGAAGCACAGCTCGCAGAAAAGAAGAAGGAAATAGGAGCAATGACATCGGCGTTGGATGTGGCCGAGAAGACCGTCAGTTCGCTTGAGCGTCAGGTTGAGGTTTATTCTCGCAAGCTCACCACCATCGATCCCGGTTCCATGACAATCGGAAATCGTGTAGCGACTGCGGTTCGAGACCTGCCCGTAATCGACTTCATGAATCCATATCTCAAGATTAATCAGATTATCATTCCTGACATCACTGACGATATGAATTTTGTTCAGATGCCGAAGGTTGACCGCTGCACCACATGTCATTTGGGAATTGACAAACCGGGATTCGAAGATGCTCCTCAGCCGTACACTACGCACCCTGATCTCGATCTGTTTCTCACCAGTTCGTCTGCCCATCCCATGGAAGAATACGGTTGTACGAGCTGTCACGCCGGGAGAGGCCGCGGGACCGATTTTGTTACAGCGTCTCACTCGCCCAGCTCCCACGAGCAAGAGGAAGAGTGGGTGGAGAAATATAATTGGAATGAGATGCACCATTGGGAAACGCCTATGTATCCATCCCAGTATACTGAGGCGGGCTGTCTTAAATGTCACTCTAGTCAGCCATACATCTCCGGTGCAGGTGATCTGAACGTCGGTTTGGCTTTATTCGAAAAGTTGTCGTGTAACGGATGTCATCTCGTCGAGCGGTACGAAGGTAAACTTGCTCAGAGGGTTGGTCCCAATCTTTCTCATTTGGCTTCCAAGACCACGAGGGAGTGGGCTTACCGATGGATAGAGGCACCTCGCAAGTTCAGAGAAAATACTTGGATGCCGCATTTCTTTAATGTTGCCGATTGGGATGACGAGGAAGATCGGGCGAGAGCTAACCAGGAAATCCACTCAATAGTAGATTATCTTTTTGACAAGAGTGCTCCGTTTGATCTGGCGGCCATGCCGAGATTAGGAAACGTGGAGCGAGGCGAATACCTCTTTAACAATCTCGGATGCAAAGGGTGTCATAAGCTTGAACCGGAGCCTGAACAGGCGGCATCTTACACGCTGGCATCTCTCCGACAGGAGCACGGCCCAAACCTAACTGGTCTGGGATCAAAAACATCACAAGAATGGCTCTTCAGCTGGCTCAAGGATCCTAAGAAGTATCATCCCGGAACACCTATGCCTAATCTCAGGCTATCTGACGTTGAAGCAGCAGACCTTTCCAACTATCTCCACGGCTTCAGTAATGATCCATTTATGGCTTCACCAATTTCCCCAGTGAATGAAGAAATACAGTCAGATATAGCTTTCCAGTTGCTCACTAAGATGAACAGTGACAGGGTCGCTCGGGAGACTCTGGCTTCCATGGATCTGGCGGAGATGCTGGACTATAACGGCGAAAAACTGCTACAATATTACGGATGTGCGGGCTGTCATTTGATTCCAGGTTTCGAGGATGCTAAACGGATCGGCGTCGCACTGGATGGTGAGGGGAGCAAACCGCTCACAAAACTCGATTTCGGGTACACATCCATTCCGCACACGAAGATTGACTGGTTTACTCAGAAAGTCAAGAATCCTCGTAGCTTCGACTTGAACAAAGTGGCCGGGCCTTACGACGGATTGAAAATGCCTGACTTCGGTCTTACTGATGAAGAGGTAGAGAAAATTGTCACGGTGATTTTGGCGTTAAACACCAATGACAACCGGGAGAAGCCTGTTTCTGCTGCTAGGAGTTTTGTTGAAGAAGGGCAGTGGATTATCAAAAAGAACAATTGTATGGGGTGCCACTTGATTGAAGAGAGAGGTGGCGATATCCTAGTAAACTACATAGCGCCGGAGTATGCGCCTCCGAATCTTAATACCGAAGGCCAGAAAATACAGCCACGCTGGCTTCTGAATTTCTTTGAGAAACCTATGTCAGTCAGACCCAATCTTCTGGTTCGGATGCCCTCATTTCATTTGGGTGAAGAGAAATGGAACAACCTTATTAAGTATTTTCAATACTATGATGGGCAAACTACCCCATACGAGGGCGACTACTCTCAGCGGGAAAATAGTGTAGCTTTTCGTGCTGGAGCGAAGCTCCACGAGATGGGGGCTTGCAACAACTGTCACTACTACGGAACCATTCAGCCGTTGCAGGATCCTCAAACGTGGGCTCCCAACCTTGCACTTACCAAGGAGCGCCTGAGGCCGGATTGGGTAGATGCCTGGATGCGTGATCCCCAGAGCATTATGCCGGGAACCAAGATGCCCAAACCATATATTCCTTCAGAGGAGGAACTTTCGATAGCGGACGCGTCAGAGATCTACGGAACTGATCTCATGAGGCTGGCCGGTGATGAAGAAACTATGGTCAGAGGCTTGACCGATTATATCTATGCGATTCCCGGAAAGACCGATATTTCTGCAGAAATAAAAGCGTTTTTTAACGAGAACGGTTACGGTTTTCTTGAGGGGGAAGAAGAAACTGATGACTGGGACGAAGAGTGGGAAGAAGAGGAATGGCAAGACTAGTTTTGCTCCTGAAAACGAAACCGAAGGAGGTTACAAAATGCGTTACGTAACTAAGGCAGGCGTACTCACAGTGCTGTTTGCACTTTCAGCTGTTTTGTCAGCCGGAGGGATCAAAGGAACGGTAAAGTACGAAGGTAAAATCCCCAAGATGAAACCGATCAGAATGGCTGCGGATCCGATCTGCGACGGTAAACACACCACTGGCCCTGCGCGAGCGGAATGGCTCTTGGCCGGTTCAGGCGGTGTGTTGAAGAATGTATTCGTCTACGTCGAGGAGGGATTGGAAGGAAAGACATTCGAAACACCTAAAACTACGGCGACCATTGACCAAAATGGGTGTATTTATGTACCCCACGTTACGGGCGTTCAGGTTGGACAGAAGATCGACATTCTCAACAGCGACGGAACACTCCACAATGTTCACGCCATGCCGAAGGTGAAGAACAATGTTGCTTTTAACGAAGCGATGCCCGGCGCTCGAAAAAAAATCACCAAGCAGTTCGATGAGAAAGAGGTAATGGTCCGGATTAAATGCGACGTTCACCCCTGGATGGGCGCCTTTATCGGAGTGCTGGATCATCCATTTTTTTCTGTGAGCGATGATGCAGGGAACTTTGAAATTAAGGGACTTCCGGCAGGGACATACACAGTGACGGCATGGCACGAACGTCTGCCCGCGAAGAGTGTTACTGTAACCGTTAAAGCGGACGGTGATGCCACCGCCGATTTTGTGCTGAAGCGACCTCCCAAAAAGAAGAAGTAGTAATAACTGATGAGACAGTGATTGTCTCGAACCGAAGATGACTGAAAAAAAGCTCGCCAATTGTGGCAAGCTTTTTTGTTTAGAGCTGGATGGTTCCTATATGTTACTGCTTGAAAGTTTCCGGCTTATTGAATAATCTCTCGTTGCCGTGGCGTTGAACCTTATTAATGTAAGACGGGATGAGCGGACTCCGGTTCTGCTCCTGTTCCTTCAGTTTTTCGCTATTGTAGCTATCAGCATCACCGGGAGCTCAGCTCGGGACGCTTTCTTTCTAAACCTGTTTGACAGGTCCTATCTACCTTTGATGTTTTTTGCGATTGCAATCACGATGGTGATTGTGATTACTGTTTACAAGTGGTTGACGGACGGCCGTGATTCTGTCCAGGTAATTACTGCTGCGGGACTTTTCTTTGCCTCAACACTTTATCTCATACAACTGAAACTTCAGGGGTGGGTGATCCCGACACTCTTTGTCTGGATGGAAATCATTGTTTCCCTTTCCATACTTCAGTTCTGGATGCTTGCCGGCGAAATCTTTGACCCTCGACAGGCGAAACGGCTCTTCAGTATACTCGGGGCCGGCGGCTCGGTAGCGGGGATTCTTGCCGGCTATTCGCTCAAACCTTTCGTTAAACTTTTTGGGTCGGAGAAGCTACTCTACCTAACCATTGTTTTTATTTTCCTTTCGGTGATACTGGCGAATCTGGTTAAAGGCTACAGAAGGACAGCGGATCAGAAGAAGCAAGTAAGAACAGAGCCGAAAAAAAGGGTAAGAGGGAAGAGCAAGTTCAAGTTCGACCCATACCTGAAGTCCATTGCTCTCTTCATTGGGCTGGCCGCCTTTATTTCCAAGATCGTCGACTACCAGTTCAAAATGACAGCTGTCCAAACCTATCCACTGCAGGATGAACTTGTCAGCTTCTTCGGCACCTACTATATGGTGACAGGCGGTGCTACACTCATCATGCAGTTTTTTGTAACCGGTGTAGTGCTTGCTCGCTTTGGCATCTTGGCGGGACTTCTGGTGCTTCCGATCACCCTTGCCCTGGGATCAACAGGTTTTTTTATTTCACCGATTTTGATCACGGTTTTTATTGCAAAATTTTCGGATCAAGTTTTCAAGTTTTCTATCAATAACGCTTCTCAGGAAATACTTTGGCTTCCAGTTCCAAAAGAGAGGAAGAAAGAAGCGAAACCGGTCATCGACAGCGCAGTCAGGGCTATACTGGAGGGGGTCGTCGGGGTCATCATTTTTTTGCTGGTTCAATCCAAACTGGTGCCGGTTGATCGATTGCACCTTTTGAGCATCATCGTCATCTTTGGCGTTGTGGCGTGGATTTGGAACAGCTTCCGTCTGAAGAAAGGTTATATCAAGACACTCATGAAGGCTATCGAGAAGCGGCAGCTCGATCTTGAGGACGTGGAATTCGATGTGACGGATAATCATATCATCCAAACCATCGAAAAGACTCTGCGGGATGAAGATGAATTGAAACAGATTTTTGGCATTGACTTGCTTAAAACCATGCCGCTGGATCCTTGGAAGGAGACCCTCGCCGAGCTGTTTAAGAATGGCACCCCAACCATCCGGCGGGAGGTACTGGAGCTTGCGGGGAAAGATTCGTCAGTGCTCAGTGATGAGTCAATCGCTGAGATTGCGACCGGGAAGGGTGACCTTTCACCCAAAGCGATCGCCTTTGCGGGAGGCAGAGGGTTGAAATCGCTAGAGTCTCAACTGGTTTCAAACCTGACTAGTGACAACTTCGAATTGCGTGCGGCGTCAGCTATAGCGCTGTTTGAAATGGATTGTCACAGGGAGGAGTCAAAGAAGGCGCTTTTGGATATGCTTCAGAGTTCATCTCAGGAAGCGACTATCGCGGCGCTCAACTACCTTCAGGAACCGATGGGCGTTCTCAGTGACGACCTGCTCATTCAGTTTCTCAAGCACGATCATTCCAGGATTCGAGAATCGGCCTTGGTTATTGCACGAAACAGGGGCGTCGAGACGCTGCTCCAACCAATTATTTCAAATCTCGCCTTCCCAAAAACTGCGATGCAGGCCAGGCATGCTCTATCGGCCTACGATCTCGAGGATGTATTTGTTGTACTTGAATCATTGCTTAAGGACGGTGATACAGATTTCTTCTTTCAGCTTGGTATCATTAGGTGTTTGAGGCACTATGGTGACGAAAGGAGCGCCCGAATTTTGAGTTCTCTCCTGCATCACGACAAACTCCTTTTTCTTTCCGAAACTGTGGATTCCATTTTGGGGGTCGCAAGAAAAACCGATCTTTCGGAAGAATTCCTCACTGAAGTCTCAAGCGATCTGAAGAACCTATCCAGAAGCGCTTATCAGTTGAACCTCTTTAAGGCGGTACTCCCGAATGATGAAAACGGTCTGCTACTGCGCGACCATGTGGATAGCGACATCAGGAGGACAGTGGGTATCCTTCTGAAGCTTGGAGTACTCCAGACACCGAATACCCCCATAGAAACTTACATTCAGTATATTGCAAGCAAAGACCCTGAGCTGGTCCCCTTTGTACTTGAGTTCGTCGACACAACTTTTTCTCAGGATAACAAAAAATACACACTTCCCCTGATTGACAACGAGGTTGAAATTTCGCAGGCTGCTGACGAACTGTTCAGTGATCTTGTTAAGGATTTTGATGAGTTGCTTATGGAGTGGATATATTCCAACCACCAGTGGAAGACTGCCATAGCGCTGAACTATTTTGTTGCGTCAGGGAGAAATGATCTGATTGAAAAAGTTGAGTGGAGTAGGATAGATGAATCGATTTTTGTGAATCAACTCTTTGAGCGAATCGAGGACAGTGAAGGGCATCTCAAGGAGATGCAGCCTGTTGAGAAGACAAAAAATGAAGGGGGAAAGCAGATGTATTCCATTCTCGAAAAAACGATACTTCTGAAGTCAGTCGATCTTTTCAAGAACATTCCAGGCGACGTACTGACGCGAATCGCCCAAATTGCAGAGGAGGAACGGCCGCTGGAAAACTCCGCTCTTTTCAAGGAAGGAGACTTTGGTAATTCGATGTATGTGATAGTAGATGGCAATGTCAGGATTCACAAAGGGGAGCAGCATATTGCCTCTCTGGGAAAGGGGGCCTGCCTTGGAGAAATGGCTCTTCTCGATCAAGAGCCGCGGTCAGCAGACGCCACCACCGAAGAAGACTCCACGCTACTGAAAATCTCTCAAGATGGTTTCTATGAATTGATGTCCGGAAACTCGGAGATTATGCAGCAGATCATCAAGCTGTTGTCGGGCAGGATCAGAGACACGAATGCGAAACTGCAGGAGATTCAAGCTGGCAAGTAAAATCTGGACTTATAATGGATTAAGTCGGGCTGATTCGATACAGAATCAGTCACCGGGGTCAAATATTTGTTGGCTGTCTAAAGGGGGATTCGGTAATTTCCCACGCTTTGTCGACTGAGAATTGGTCTCGGTGACTCCCGACAAGCAAGAGAATAAACTCAAGATAGTTTTTCAAGAAATTTCCAGGAGAATTCTGTGACTAATCACCACCACGAAGAACCGTTCTGGCGGAAGTACATCTTTTCAGTTGACCATAAAGTCATCGGTATCCAGTACGCTGTTACGGCATTAGTTTTTCTCTTGTTCGGGTTCTGTTTAATGCTCATCATGCGGTGGAACCTTGCCTATCCAGAAGAGGCAGTCCCGATCGTTGGAAAGCTCCTATCAGAGGAAGGAATGCTTACTCCGGACGGCTATAACTCTTTTGGCGCCATGCATGGCACAATCATGGTGTTTCTTGGTGTGGTGCCCTTGGCTGTAGGTGGATTTGGAAACTATGTACTGCCTCTTCAGGTTGGCGCCCCTGATATGGCTTTTCCAAAGATTAATATGGCCAGTTACTGGTCGTTTTTCGTTGGCGGGGTGTGTATGCTAGCCAGTTTCTTTATGCCTCAAGGGACTGCCAGTTCGGGATGGACCATGTATGCACCGCTGTCAGTGATTGCGACAACAGGCGAAACTATGTGGCTAATCGGTATGGTGTTCTTGATTACCTCCTCGTTGCTCGGCTCCGTAAACTTTATTGTCACAGTGATTCAGTTGAGGGCTAATGGTCTTACTTGGATGAGACTGCCATTTTTTGTCTGGACGCAGTTTGTTACTGCGTTTCTGCTCCTTTTGGCTTTCCCTCCACTTGAAGCGGCCGCTTTCTTCCAGCTGATGGATCGCATCGCCGGCACAAGTTTCTTCCTCCCTTCTGGGCTGTATGTAGGGGGCGAGGTTCTGAATGTGGCCGGAGGCGGAACGCCCCTTCTGTGGCAGCACCTATTCTGGTTCCTGGCACACCCGGAGGTTTATGTTTTGATTCTGCCGGCTATGGGTATTGTGGCGGAGGTGTTAGCGAATAACTCGCGGAAGCCACTCTGGGGTTACAGGTCAATGGTCTATTCGATAATTTTTCTCGGTTTTATGTCATTCGTAGTCTGGGCACACCACATGTTCTTGACGGGCATGGGAACTACTATGGCTGCGTTTTTCCAGACGACGACAATGATTATTTCCATCCCATCCGTGATTATTCTTTCGGCGCTATTCATTTCGCTATGGGGTGGCTCAATCCGATTTACTACACCAATGCTGTTCGCTCTTGGGTTTCTTCCAATGTTTGGAATAGGGGGATTGACCGGACTGCCTCTTGGGTTGGCTTCGGCGGATATTCACCTCCATGACACCTACTACGTGATTGGCCATTTCCATTACGTTGTGGCGCCGGGTACGATCTTCGCATTGTTCGCTGGAATCTATTACTGGTTTCCCAAAGTGACTGGTAAACGCATGAACGAAGTTCTGGGGAAAACCCATTTTTTTGGATCATTTATTTGTATGAATGGAGTCTTTATGCCAATGTTTATTCAAGGCTTGGCTGGTGTATCTCGCCGGCTTTATGATGGAGGCACAACATATCTTCATGCTCAACCTGTCCTTCAATGGAATGAGTTCATGACAATGGCCGCACTGGGACTGGCTTTTTTTCAAATTTTCTTCATTGTGAACTTGATTTTGAGCCTTGCGAAGGGGGAGAAGGTCTCAAGCAATGTTTGGGATGCCACTACGCTTGAATGGGCCGCGGCACCATCGCCACCTCTTCCTCACGTGAACTTTGAGAAAGTTCCCGATGTCTACCACGGTCCCTATGAGTATAGTACAAATGGTGGCGGAAACGGTCAGCCGGATTTTATACCTCAAAACGAAGAGAGTAAGGGTTAGTTCCATGGAAGTTCCTTACACAGTTAAACCGCGTCCAGATACAGGACTCTACAACGCCAAGATTGGTGTGTGGCTGTTTCTCGCCTCCGAAGTGATGCTTTTCGGTGCATTGTTCTCTTCGTATATCCTGCTCAGAATGGGTGCCAGTACATGGTACGTTGGATCGGAAAAGTTGAGTGTTCCCATCGGCACGTTCAATACTATGGTTCTTATTGTGTCAAGTGTGACGGTAGTCATGTCTTGGGCTGCTCTCAGGATGAACGATCTGAAGAAGTACAAGATGTACATGGGACTCACCATTCTGCTTGGTCTCGTTTTCTTACTGGTAAAGGTTCTTTTCGAATATATTCCGAAAATCGAACATCATGATGTTCCCAGTACACACAATTTCTACGCCATCTATTTTGTGTTAACTGGACTTCACGCCATCCACGTTATTGGTGGTCTCGTCCTCAACGCTTATCTCTGGGGCCCGGGGGCAAAAATGTGGGAGACAGAGCCGGAACGTTTTACGAACAGGATCGAAGTCGCCGGCCTCTACTGGCACTTCGTGGATATCGTTTGGATCTTCCTGTTTCCAACCATCTATCTCTTGTGAGGTCATAAATGGATTCAACACCCGACATCAAGAAAGAGATCAATCTTTATATCAAAGTGTTCGGCACACTGGCGGTGCTGACAGTATTGACGGTAGCGGCGGCCTACTTGGATGTGGGTATTGGACTGGCTGTTATTATCGCCATGATCATAGCCACGACAAAAGGTTCTCTGGTGGCAAGCTTTTTCATGCACCTTGCCCACGAGAAAAAACTGATCTATCTAATGTTGGTAATTACGCTGGTGTTCCTGTTGTCACTCTTTTTCATTACCTTCGGTACTATCGGCGATCAAGTAGGAGTAGAAATTGTCCCTGAAGGCGTTTCATCTGGCGTTCATTAGTCTTTCTACGTTGATGGCTTTTGGTTTTGGAGCGTGGGCCTTCGCGGAAGAGAGTGGTTCGTTCACGGGTTACGGGATGCTCTCATTTCTTTCCGGCGTGGCTTTGATTGTCTATACAATCAAATTCCTCAGGAAGTTCCGGGATGTGAGCTATCTATGAATAGAATTCTTACGTATTGTGGCGCGCTGGCTGTTCTCTTGATTCCGCAGGTATCTAAAGCTTGCTCTGTCTGTTTTGGTGTGCCGTCAGAGCAGTCCATTACTCAAGGCTTGGATATGGCGATTGTGATGCTTATCGGGGTGACTGGTACTGTTCTCGGCGGCGTGGTTTCTTTTTTCATCTACATGGTCCGAAGGGGCAAAAGAATTAACCAAATCATGAACCTGTATGATCCATCCAATGGAAATGGGAGAGCGCATTAATGCTTGAATTGCTCCGAAAGATTGGATTCACTGAAGGATATTCGGCACAATCGCCTGCGATTGATAGTGCCATGTCATGGGTACATATTCTGATGCTTGTGTTGTATGTGGGATGGGGTGGTTTCTTCATCTATACGCTGATCCGCTTTCGTCGGAAGAAGAATCCAAAGGCTGATCCTATCGGAGTCAGGAACCATTATTCAACTTACTCAGAGGCATCGGTGGCTGTTTTTGAGATCATCCTACTAGTTGTTTTCTCGTTCCCGGTTTGGGCCAGTCGTGTGGAGAACATCCCAGATAAGGCAGATTCGGAGGTAATCCGCGTGATTGGGCAGCAGTTTAAATGGAACATTCATTATCCCGGTGAAGACGGAGTTTTTGGTCGAACAGCCTCTGATCTGATCGATGATCAGGCACTAAATTTCATTGGGTTGGATTGGGAGAATGAAGCGGCAGTGGATGACATTATTCCGACTCAAGGTCATCTTCACCTGCCAGTAGACAGAGAGATCATTATCGAAATCTCAACTCGGGATGTGATCCACAGTTTTGGGATACCTGTTATGCGCGTCAAGCAAGACGCCATTCCCGGACTCCGGATTCCTACATGGTTCACACCAACGAAAACAGGGTCATGGGAGATCGCCTGTGCCCAGCTATGCGGCAACAGCCACTACGAGATGAAAGGCTATGTCCATGTTCATACTCAAAAAGGATATGAAGCTTACTTAAAAACGCTGGCTGTCATTCAGGAGGTGAATGATTACGATTATACTTACGAGGCCGAAGCTACTTTGAAAAAGGTCCTTGACGCGCTCAAAGTCGATAACGAATCCAAGGCCGAGGAACTGACGCTTCTTGCCCTTTCTCAGGCTGAAGCCGCTAAAGGAGAGCAAGAAGAGTCAGGAGATGATGAAGAGTGGGACGAGGAGTGGTAATACTCAATTAATATTCCACCTCTCTAATGGTGGCTTTCTCTTTTATTTTTAAAATAAACTCCCAGAAATGGCTTAGGTGGTACTCCAAGTTCACCGTCTTATCTACGTTCGGGCTCATCTTTGTCGGCGGGCTAGTGACAAGCACTGGCTCCGGTCTGGCCGTCCCCGATTGGCCCAATACTTATGGTGAATTCATGTTTGCCTTTCCCTTCTCGAAATGGGTCGGAGGTATTTTTTATGAGCATCTGCATCGCCTTATCGCCTCCTTTGTCGGTTTCTTGACGCTAGTGCTTGCTATATGGCTCTGGCGCGCTGAGCCTCGCCGTTGGGTGACGAATGTTGGATGGATCGCACTGGCGTCAGTTACTGCCCAAGGTATCCTGGGAGGCCTTACTGTCCTCTTTCTTCTCCCCACAGCTATCTCATTGACACACGCTATTCTTGCTCAGACATTTTTCTGCATCACCATTGCTCTCGCCTTTTTTCTTTCGAAGGAGTGGGGTCGTTCAGAAACGTCAAATGAATTGATAGAGATATCCTTTGCAAGGTGGACTATTTTTCTAACCGGCACGGTCTACGTCCAGCTGATTCTCGGTGCATTGATGCGTCATACGGGCTCGGGCCTCGCGGTGGTGGACTTCCCGTTGGTGAGCGGGGCGGTGTTTCCCGCGCTCAACGATAGGCTTCTTTCCGCGATCAACTGGGCACGTTTTGATCTTGGTTTAGAGCCGGTGACACTCAGTCATGTCTTTATTCATCTGCTTCACAGATTTGGTGCTGTTCTAGTGATGGGCGTGGCAACCGTAGTCACTCTTCAGGCCTTCAAGCATTATCGGACTGAGGACAGGCTCTTCCTTCTCGTCCTCTTCTTCGATCTCTTGTTAATAACTCAAATATTCCTCGCGGCGTTTGTAATCTGGAGTGCCAAGGCGCCCATCATCACCACGTTTCATGTCTGGACTGGCGCACTACTTCTCGGTATATCCTTTTTCCTCTCTTTACGCTCAGTCCGGATGTTTGTCCCGAGGGAGCAGTTCTGGTTTCTCTTCCAGCGAGATCCTGACCTGCTTTCTACGGCTGAAGGTTGGAGAGGAGCAGCCTTGGCCTATTGGGAACTGACTAAGCCGAGGATTATTTGGCTGGTCCTGGTGGCGACCACAATCGGATTCTATCTCGGGGCCGTGGAAGCAAACCGGCCGATCTTGTCCGAACCTTGGCCGTTGATCCATACGCTCATCGGTACAGTTCTTGTGGCGGCCGGGGTGGGGGTGCTGAACCAGTATATCGAACGGGATGCTGACAGCCAGATGAAAAGAACACGTAAACGGCCCATCCCTTCGGAGAGAGTCAAGCCCATGACAGCCCGTAGATTCGGTATTGCCCTTTCTGCGGCAGGAATCATCTATCTGCTGACTGTGGTGACTGCTTCAGTGGCATTGGTGGCATTTCTGACAATATTTCTCTACCTGAGCGTTTATACACCACTGAAGATGAAAACAACCTGGAACACGCTTATCGGTGCCGTACCGGGAGCTCTTCCCCCTCTGGGCGGTTGGTTGGCGGCTAGCGGGAATCTTGATCTAGGTGGCTGGCTGCTCTTCGGTGTTCTCTTTCTGTGGCAGATTCCTCATTTCTATGCCATCGCGTGGCTCTACAGAAAGGACTATGCAAGAGCCGGTTTTCAGATGCTGCCTGTGGTGGAATCGACTATGAAAAAGACATCCGCGTACTGCATAATCTTCAGTGTACTTTTGATAACATGTACAACGCTGTTACATGTGAATGGAATCTCAGGCCAGGTTTTTCTGTGGGGATCACTTCTGTTGGGTGGTACATTTCTCGGTTTATCGGTGGATGCGTCGAGAGGGTGGAATCACAGCAGGGCTCGCCGGCTACTTATGGGCTCCATCATTTATCTTCCGATGCTGATGCTGATTCTTGTAATTGACAGAAGTTTTATGTGAGGACGTATGGTACAGTTCAATACTTTGTGAGGAGATCAAAATATGTCTATTCTGAAAGAGCGACGGTTCTGGCTTTTCATTGGTTTTGGCGTGATTATCATTCTGGCAATGATGGGTAGAATTGATGACGAGGAGGAAACCTTACCTGTGTTGGGCGAACTCATCGAATTCCAGTTGACAGATCAGGACGGTGATCATTTCAGCCGGAAGGACTTGATGGGAAAAGTGTGGGTCGCCGACTTCATATTTACCACATGCGCCGGCCCGTGTCCCGTTATGTCCGGTCAGTTTACAGAGCTACAGTCCCGGTTCGCCAATGCGTCTGATTTCCGTCTTCTTTCCATTTCGGTAAATCCTGACTACGACACGCCAGAGATATTAAAGGAATATGGAGACCGCTACGGCGCCGACCATACAAGGTGGCGCTTCTTGACGGGAGAGAAGGAAAGGATTCACGAACTTGCGGTGGAGGGCTTCAAGATGGGCTCCATCGAAGACCCCATTTTCCACAGCACGCGGTTTATTCTCCTTGATAGTCAGGCGAAGATCAGAGGGTATTACATCAGCTCCGAACTGGAGGAGATGCAACAGCTGTGGCGGGATGTGGAGCTGTTAGCAGAGGTCTCTTTGTGACGACGCTTGCTGCCCGGGGCGATCAGTTCTGGATGAGGATCATCTATATCCTTTCCGGTGTAATTTCCGTGGCGGTGGCTTACCTGATATTCGGTCCGCGACCGGCTGGTATGGAGGGTGCCATAGATGTCTCCACTCTTCCGATGGTGAATGCAATCTTGAATTCCATTACCACCGTGCTCCTGATTATTGCCTATTTCTTCATCCGCCGGAAAAAGATCGCTCTGCATAAGAAAACCATGTTGACGGCCTTTGGGACATCAGCTCTGTTTCTCGTCACCTATGTGGTTTATCACTGGTTCAAGAGTGGCCCAACCCTCTACGCAGGCGAATGGCCTGCGGTATACTATTTCATTCTGATTACACACATTGTCTTGGCAGCAGTGATTTTGCCACTCGCCATGATGACTCTCTACCGTGGCTGGACGATGAACGTCCGAAAGCACCGGAAGATCGCGAAGATCACACTACCGCTCTGGATCTACGTCAGTGTCACGGGGGTTCTGGTGTACGTGATGCTTTATCGATAGCTTTCGGCATCTAGCTGAGGCTGATTTCTGGCAATCCATTTCTCCAGTGCTCCAATGTTCAAGTTTCCAGTCTCAAGTCTCTGTTCAACCGCCTGTCAATACTTACCTTCCAGATTTTCTGATCGAGGTAGTAGTGATTGAAAGCAAATCCCCACCAGAGTCCGATGGCGAGGTCGGAGATTGAGAAAAGACTTCCAAGGGGGAACTCACTCACTAGGTTCGGTCCGATTCCGAAAGGGACCATGGCGCCGATGAAGGTCCAGTCGGCGTAGCGGTAAACGAGGGTGAACAGAATTCCCGCCATGTAATAAGTGAGGAAACTCCTGCTGACTTTGCTGGCGAGGCCGAACCTGTCGCCCGTGATGTCAGCGCCGTAGCGATTCCTGTTGTAGAACCAGACGATTCCGTGGTATTGGATATTGTGATAGACGGTGACGAAGACGGTGAAGAGGCGGATGTCAATCTGAGTCGATATATAAGGGTGGAGAAAGATAACCATGTGGAGCGGTATGCACGCCAGGAAGAAGAGGTTCTTCGGAAGATTCAGCTTCCCGCCATCTCCGAGATTCAGAATCTGCTTTCCGGCATATAGAACAATGGCAGCGAAAATGATGCCATGAAGTCCGTTCAGAACTAGCGTTTCCGCGGTCGCAGGCGAAACCGGAAGACCCACCTGATTACGGGCTTCAGGATGCCGTAGGATGAAGGAAAAAAATGGCGCAAGCATCAAGATGTAGAAGAACCAGTAATCCACAAAGTTCTCCTTTCCAGCCGACTCTCCGTTCTTTTTTTGGTAGAGCACCATGAAACCGTAATGCTGTCTCACAACATGCCAGTACGCCCACAGCTGCGCAAAAGTTAGGAAAATGAAGAAGGGCATTTTTGAGGATGAAGCGACCGAAGCAGCCAATACCATCGGTCCGAGAACGAACCACAGCAGGCTGCCCATAAGCAAGGGCCCTCTCGACCGCCACTCTTCCCGGTCGAGATAGGTGCGGGAGATGGTAGCGAAGATGTGGGGGCCGTCGAAAGAGACGATCCAAATCCACCAGAGCATCATTGTAGAGACGCCTAGACCGATGTTGAAGAAAATCATGGCGTAGCTGGTTACGCACGCCCCGACATACCAGAGGAGATCGTAGTTGCGGCGCGTGATCCAGTTGCTGCTGACACGGACTGCTCTCATTGCAGGGAATGTAGCTCTCCATAGTATCCAAGTCAATCTTCTCACTAGCCGGATTTGAAATCAGATGGGAGTTGGGTAATTTTATTCGTCATGGAAGGATTCTTTAGGCTAGTCGCTCTCTCACTTCTGATACAATTTGCTTTCGCAGAGGATATCTACCAGCTTGTCCGTGTGCACTATACCAATCCCTGGGAACTAAGCTCCATCGCTACCTCAGGCGTGCCTCTGGATCATGTACGCCACAAGCGGGGGGCGTATATCGAATTGACGGCCAGTCAAGCTGAGGTGATAGCATTGGAAGCGCGGGGTTTGGAGATAGAGGTTTTGGAGCCAAACCTACAGCAGTTCTATGAAGCTCGTCTTGAGCGGCGTCCACGGCGGTACGGCGATTTCAAACTTGGCTCCATGGGAGGTAACTACACCCTGGCCGAACTGGAAGCCGAGCTGGATACGCTTCATATCCTCTACCCCGATCTCGTGAGTAAGAAAATGTCGATTGGGAAATCTCTTGAGGGGAGGGACATTTGGGCGGTAAAAGTTTCGGATAACGTGGACGTCGATGAGAACGGAGGCGGTGAGATCGAACCTCGGGTGCTTTACACCGCCCTTACCCATGCCCGGGAACCAGTTGGTATGATGAATCTTATCTATTTCATCCAGAATCTTTGTGAGAACTACGGGCTGAAAAGATTACCCACTGAACTGCTACAATCCAGGGAGATGTGGTTTGTCCCATGTGTTAATCCTGACGGGTATGTGTACAACCAGGCCATTGCTTCCAATGGAGGAGGGATGCACAGGAAAAACAGAAAGGACACTGGATGTGGTTCGGGCACTGCCCGGGGAGTAGATCTTAACCGGAACTATGGTTACAGATGGGGAGCGAACGATGAGGGCTCAAGCCCTGAACCGTGTGCAAACACTTATCGCGGCGAATCTCCCTTTTCCGAACCTGAAACGGCCGCCCTGAGGGACTTCATGGCGAGCAGAAATTTCAGGAATGTACTGCACTATCACTCGTACACGAATCTTCTTATACATCCCTACGGTGATGGTTCCTATCCTGATGAGCCCGACTTCTCAACATTCAAAGAAATCGGCTCCGAAATGACGTGGTTTAATCAATACCATGTGGGCACTGGTATCGAGACTGTCGGTTACACCGTCAACGGCGATGCGGTAGACTACTCCTATGTTGAGGAAGGGATGATTGCCTTTACACCGGAAGTGGGGGATTGGGAAGACGGTTTCTGGCCCGCCGTGGGGAGGGTTGGTCATCTCTGTGAAGAGAATCTCTGGGCCAATATAGTTTTTGCCCGGTCCGCCGGGACGGTCTTGGATGCCCGAGTGGACTTTTCAGACGGTGATTACCTCTTACCGGGAGAGACGCAGACTGTGCCCATTTCGATCACCAATAACGGGCTGAGGGAGAGTCTTGGAAGTGTTTCGGCTAGAGTCAGCTCTTTGAATAGCACTATAGAGATTGGCACATTCTTTCAGCGGAATCTCGGTCCGGTTGAAGGGCGTGAGCGGCTGAGTGATACGCTCAACATCCCGATGACCGTCAGCTCCGGTGCGTCTAGTGGATGCACTGGCGGGATTGTGTTCCACTTCGATGACAGTTACGAGACAACAACCGATACGATTCCACTGATTATCGGTGAACCTGAAGTGGCCTTTCATGAGGATGGCGAGTCGGACATGAGCCAGTGGAAAACATCTGGTTGGGGAGTCGACAGTGACGCTTATACAGGTTCTGGTTCCATTACAGACAGTCCCAGCGGCAAATACAGTCCCCAGCAGACCACCGTCTTGACCATTAAAGAGCTCGTGGATCTCTCAAATGTGTCACATCCTCTGCTCAAGTTCTGGGCAATATGGGATATTGAAGAGAACTACGACGGCGTTACAATTGAAGCGAGGAGCGACGACGGGCCGTGGAGATCCCTTCGCGGTCGCTATACCCAGAAGGCCACGGGAGGAGGAAAAGGCCAGCCGAAAGGGACATTTGTCTACGAAGGGACTCAGACAGATTGGGTGGAGGAATCGATCGACCTGTCTCATCTCGAGGGGTTGGATGACGTTTCGATCCGATTTGTACTTCGTGCAGATGAGCGTGTCGAAGGAGACGGATTCAAGTTTGACGAACTTCGCCTGATGGTCTATTCCGGGACTGAACTTTCTGCTGCTGATCTTAACGGTGACTGTCTGGTGGGCATGACAGATATCCTTGAACTTGTTGACCTGATTATCTGGCTTGGTGATGGGACGGAAGAAGCAAGGGCAAGAGGTGACATGAACCACGATTCAGAACTTAACGTTCTCGATGTCGTAAGGCTTGTTGATCTCGTTTTGGGGTCGTAAATGGTCTTGCTTGGGATTCAGCGGAGCGGGGCTTAGATTTGAAAAAAACAGAAAGACGGGATGTCCGTCTTAGGAGAAAAGCATGAGTGATTTGATAGACGAAGAAGCCCAGCAGATGGATCAAATGGAGTTTGAAGAAGGGAAGGAGATGGAAGAAGCCATTTCCGTTGGTGATTCCATCAACACTTTGACCCTTCAGAAAATGATCGTGATGCCGAGAGGGACGGCAATTCAGACGGTGATTGAGCAGTTCCAGGCAGAGGGGGTGGCATGTGTTCTGATTGGAGATGACTCTCTTGAAGGGATTTTTACAGAGAGAGACGTTATCATGAAACTTGCTGGGAAAGGTCTCGACTATCATAATGAGATTGTAGACGATTATATGACGACTTCTCCGGAGAGCCTACTGGGAGAAGACAGTATTGCATTTGCACTTAACAGGATGACGGAAGGTGGATACCGTCACATCCCAGTTGTGGATTTGAATGGGAAACCGGTTGGCCTGATAGGTGTTCTCGATATTGTACGTCATCTTGCCGAGTATTTTTCTCAGGATGTGCTCAATCTTCCTCCAAGTCCCTTAAGAAAACAGATTCGCGCTGAAGGTGGTTAGCGTTTTTCGCAACTGTCGTTTCCTCGCACCGATTCTCACCGGAATGCTGTACCTCGGTTGTGCGGCCCACCCTTCCATTGCAGATCATACCCTCGAGAAAGGTGAGGAATATGCTGGCTATTCTCTATCAACAGAGAATCTGTTTCCTGTACTTTTCTACAGATACGGTCTTTCTGATGTGAGTGACATCGGCCTCAGGCTCGGCGTTCCCATTTACGGTTCTGGAATTGATTACTCCCGTACTCTCTTTGAGCAAGGGAAAAAGCGGGACGTATTGAATCTCGGGTGGAGTTATTCACCAAATTCCAATTATGATTTTACATACTACAAGTTTCGTGACGGGAGACAGAAAGGGAGTACAATGTACTGGGCGTTTAGGGCGATGCTCATCCCTAACGGCTCTTACTCAGGGAGTGGTCAGAGTACCCGTATTGGTTTTCTCATGGGGATGTTCCTGAAAAGTAAGCTCGGAATTGAGGCTGGATATTTTCACGATTTCGCCAGTATGCCTCTCACAAAGATATACGTCCCCTCTTGGAATGAGTACATCAAGGAAGAAGAAAATCAAGCGAAATACGGCCGGTTCACTGTTCCCCACGTTTCTCCGGGCGGCTGGCCCACGCAACATTCTCGCCTTGTGGGACTTTCCCTCAGGGTCACTTTCCCCTTTGGGGCTAAGACTGAAGAAGTTGAAGAGCAGAAAGAACAGTAGTTCAACCTCCTCTTTACTCGTTTCAAACTCCGCTATCCTCTACTGAATGCCATCGACTTCTGAATCTCATGTACTAGCATCATCACTGAATAGCGGGGATGAAACGGCCATTGAAAGAGTGGTAGCGAAAGCCGCCTCCGACGGCTCTTCACTACGAGATTTCTTCAAAGAACTGTTCAAATATTCCGCGAAAAATCACCGGTGCGAATGGTCTTCTGACGGCGTGGCGCTTCATCCGTTGACAGACCTTAATGCTCTCAAGAACCTAGCGGCATTGAGGCTCGACTCACCATCACGTTCAATTGTGAAAGAGGTAACGAAAATCTGCCTGAAGGTTGATCGATTTGAGCAGGAATTCGAATTGGAGAATCCAACGCCGATAATGTTAAATCAGCCACTGTTTACACAGGAATTCATATGGGCGGTTGCCGAAGCAGATAGAGAGAAGGCAGTGCTCGAGGCAGCAAAGATTTTGGCTGTCTCGGACAACCCGTCCGTCGTCATTGAGATCGTGATGGAAATTGCCACGCACCACATGGAACGGATCGGCTCCTTTGCATATAGCGTTTATCGTTCGGCAACGTTCTCCGGAAGAGACGCTATAGGAGATTTTTTAATCCTCCTGCTCTCAGCTTTGACCGATGAACCGTGGCCCTTGGCTCCAGTGGAGGGGAATACCACTTCCAGTTTGACCCCTTACCTGGAAGACGTTCTCAGGAGGGGCGATGATCCGGCTTTCTGTCAGTTCGCCACCGCCGCCCGGCTGTGGAGTGTCGATAGTGTACGACAGCCTGGTTTTCGTAAGGGGCTTTTGGTCTGGGCGCAAGAGATGTTCGAAGCATCGGCGGAACTGGAACACAACGGCTCAACCGATGGAGTATCCGCACAGGTGAGTATCATGACAGCTTTGGATGAAGGAAATATTTCAAAGCTTTCAAGCGCGGTCGCACAAGCACGGGCTCAGAACGATTGGTCATGGCCCACGTTGGTTGCAGAGCGGTGGATAGAATTAGCCAGCGGCAAACGTTCGAGGTTTCTTTTCCTCGATTCACTGCAGTCGGTCTCGCGAACTGCTCCGGCTAGTCTCCTGCCGCTGATTGCGGAACGGCTAGTTGAAGTAGACAGGTTAATCTGATGCACATCGGGAGGTATGAAGTAAATATTTTGGTGACGAGCCGTTTTGCTCTCGATGGAGGCTCCATGTTTGGTGTGATTCCAAAGAGTATCTGGAGTGAAGGGGCGATACTCGACGGCAACAACAGGATTTCTCTTGTCACCCGTTCCCTTCTCATCCGCGGTGATGGGAAAATCATTCTGGTGGATACGGGAAACGGCGACAAATGGGAGGACAAAATGAGGGAGATTCTTGTCATCAATCCAGATAAAACTAACCTCACCGGCGCCTTGGCTAATCATTCGGTCACTCCCGATGATGTGACGGACGTTATCTGCACGCACCTCCATTTCGATCATGCGGGAGGCAACTCACGGACGGAAGGGGCCGAGACAGTGCCAACTTTTCCCAACGCAACTTACCACCTCCACAGAGATAATTGGGAATGGGCAAGATCACCGACAGAGAAAGATCGAGGAAGCTATCGATCGGAAAACTGGAAAGTGATTGCCGAAAATGGGATGTTCGATTATATTGAAGGGGAAGACAAAATCTTCGACGATATTTCATTTCGGCTTACCTGCGGTCACACGCCAGGGCAGATGCATCCAATCCTGATGAAGGGGGACACGACTCTCTTTTTCGCCGGCGACCTATTTCCAACACGGCTTCACTTTCGCCTCCCGTGCATCATGGCGTTCGACAATGAACCACTCAAAACTCTGATAGAGAAGAAGGAAGTATTACGACAGGCATCAGATGAGAGGTGGTTAATAGTTCTCGCTCACGATCCGGATTGCGAAGCGGTCAAAGTCACCACCGATGACAACGGATTTCGAATCGAAGAGGAACTTACGCTTGACTGATGACGAAAGGGTAAATCATTTGTTAGAGGAGGGTCGAAGGCTTTTCAACCGTGGCGAATACTACGATGCTCATGAGGCTTGGGAGGAGATGTGGTCAGAATTCAACCTTCCTGATCGCCTCTTTATTCAGGGAATAATCCAGGTGACTGTCTCATTTTATCATCTTGGTACGGGGAATCTTCGGGGCTCCAGGAACCTCATGAAGAGGGCATTAGACAAACTGACCAATCGAGGACCGAATGATGGGCGTTGGAATTCGCCAAAACGCGGCATGGATTCAACCACCTTCATTAAGGGAATTGAGAGATGTGGTAGGGAAATTAACGCCATCGATGAGCCTGCCGATTTCGACTGGAGTCTTGTTCCCCGGCTAAAGCCTGCTAAGCTTGCCGAACGGTAGAAACTGCTTTGAAGAAGGTTGCCATTCTAACCCGCGATTTCCAGTTGGGAACGCGCATTGCGGAATCGGTAGCACTTGATGGGAACAAAAGTTTTTTCCCAGATTTTGGAGAGGGTGGAGATTGGTCTGCAGAGATGGTCATTGTCGATCTCGATGATGACAGTTTGAATCCAACCGATCTGATTCGGCAAATCAAGTCAGAGAACGCGGACGCGGCTGTGGTGGGAACCTCCCACCGTATTTCCAAAGCGTTGAGGAGTACCGCAATCGATGCAGGATGCAGCTGGGTCTTTACCAAATCATCTCTCCCAAAGAATCTGTCCTCGGTGTTGGAGAGTATCAAGTGATGGTGCGGGCGATTCAATCGAAGAGTAATCGGATGGCGGAAGTGATCATCCGCCTCAGGGAAAATTATCCCGATGCAAAATGCAGCCTGAACTATCGTGATGCGCATCAGCTTCTCGTGGCGACGATTCTTTCCGCACAGTGTACTGATAAACGGGTCAATCTGGTGACGCCAGATCTGTTCCGTAAGTATAGAACGGCGGAGGACTTCGCCCACTGCGATGTGAACGAGCTGTCCAAGGATATACGTTCAACCGGCTATCACAATCAAAAAGCGCGGTCCATACAGGGGGCAAGCCTGATTATCGTTAATGAATACGGTGGGGAGGTTCCCCAGGCGATGGACGCACTACTTTCGCTTCCCGGCGTCGGGAGGAAGACGGCGAACTGCTTGCTTGGCACGGCCTTTGAAGTTCCGGCGGTGGTGGTGGATACACATATGATTCGGATCATGAACCTGCTAGGTTTCACGAATCAGAGAGATCCTGTTAAGATCGAATCGGATATCATGAAGATCACCCGAGAAAGCGAGTGGGTCCTACTGACCCACCTTGTCATAGAACATGGCCGTTACGTCTGCGTCGCCAGAAGACCTCAATGTGCCGACTGTTCTTTGAGTGATCTTTGCCCTTCATCGCTGGTGTAGTGGCGTCTTCGATTCCGAACTACTTTTCCCTTACAGACGGCTATCTGTAAATTTGCTGTAGGACACTGAATGATTAAGGGATAACTCACAGACTTAATGCCTTTCCTGACCAAGAAATTCACTTTCTGCGCCGCCCATCAATACGGTCACTTGGGCTGGAGCAAAGAGAAAAATGAGGAAGTGTTTGGCGATGACGCCCGCCTCCACGGCCACAATTACGATCTTGAGGTGACAGTAACCGGTTCCATAAATAAAGAAACCGGCTTTTTGGCGGATCTCGGGGAATTGAAAAATATTGTCCAGGAAAAAGTGCTCGACATCATTGATCACTCTACCATTGAAAAAGACATACCGTGGTTTGCCGACCGGCAGCCGTCAACCGAACTGATGGTCATCTGGATATGGGAACAGATTGAACCTGAGTTAGGAGAGGTTCAGCTTCATCGGATTCGCTTGCGGGAAACGCCCACGATTTACACCGACTATTTCGGTCCCGACGGCGAATGAGCTTCAGAGAGAAGCTCTTTCTCTTCCTCAGCGGAATCTTCATCACAGCTCTGGTCCTAGGGAATATAGTTGGGACGACAAAGTTTGTTAATGTTTTCGGTCTAACGGTTCCTGCTGGTGTACTAGCCTATCCTTTCACCTTTCTTGCCACGGATATTATCTGTGAACTTTACGGAAAAGCTCGAGCCCAGGCGCTTGTCTGGACAGGGTTTGCCATGAACTTTTTTATGTTGGGGCTTATGACCATGGGCAATCTTTTTCCGGACGCAAGCGGCGTGTCCGGTGCAACATCAACCTTTGAATCGGTCTACAAATTCATGGTGGGAAATGTCCTCGCATCCATGTTTGCCTATCTTGTAGCACAAAGCGTGGATGTCCACCTCTATCACTTCTGGAAACAGCTCACAAAAGGTAAACATCTCTGGCTCAGGAACAACCTTTCCACGACGGTTAGTCAACTTGTGGACACGACGGCGATCCTGACAATATTGTATTATGCAAACAATTTGGGAGATAGTGTAAATAGCTTTGGTGATCTGCTTCCACTCATCTATTATTCATACTTGTTCAAGTTCTTTTTCGCACTGTTTGATACTCCTTTTTTGTATCTCGGGGTTTGGCTCTTGAAACCTAAAGTCCACGACGATCCGGGTGAGGTGTGGGGGTACAGACGTTTTTCGGAGGAGGCATTATGAACGATAAAAGCCTGGAAAAGATTGAGGAAGTAATTTCCAACCTTCTGATTGAAATTGGTGAAGACCCAGAAAGAGAGGGTCTGAAGAAGACACCAAGCCGTGTCGCAAAATCATGGATGACTTTTGCTCAGGGGTACAGACAGGTGCCGGAAGATGTGGTGGGGGACGCGGTATTTACTGAGAAGTGCGATGAGATTGTGGCGTTGAAGGATATCGATTTCTTTTCTCTCTGTGAGCATCACCTGCTCCCTTTCAAAGGGATTGCACACGTGGGCTATCTTCCCGGAGAGAAGATCATCGGACTCTCCAAGATTCCTCGGATCGTTGAAGTATTTGCGCGCCGGCTTCAAGTGCAGGAACGTCTTACTCAGCAGATCGCTGATGCACTGCAGTCCGTGCTCACACCAAAAGGTGTTGCCGTTGTGGTCGAGGCCGAGCATCTTTGTATGCAGATGAGGGGTGTAGAGAAAAAATCATCTTACATGATCACCTCGGCCGTTCGCGGAGCATTTCGTGAAAATGAGAAAACGCGGGGAGAATTTCTCGCCATCATCGGAAAGGGGAGACTCTAATGGGACTGCTAGGGGCTCATGTAAGTGCTGCCGGAGGGGTGGAAAATGCTCCCGCCAGAGGTACAAACATTGGCGCCGACACCATTCAGATATTCACTGCCAATCAGAACCAGTGGTTTCCCAAAGAACCTCAGAAAGATAACGCTGACGGTTACAGGGTGGCTATGGAAGAAGAGCGGCCTCAGGTGTGTGTTAGCCACGCTTCATATCTCCTGAATATGGGATCGCCGGAAGAGAAAAAGCTGAACATGTCCCGGCGGGCATTTCTCAACGAGCTGGACCGGTGTGATGCCTGCGGTATTGAATACGTGGTTTTCCATCCCGGTTCACACATGAAGACGGGCGAGAACGAATGCCTTCAACGGATTTCTGAGAGTCTCAATTACTGCCTTGCTAAACGGCCCGATGGTGCTGTCACGATCCTTCTGGAAAACACCGCTGGACAGGGGACAAATGTTGGTTATCGCTTCCAACACCTCAGGACAATTATTGAAGGCGTCGACTGGCAAGATCGATTGGGTGTCTGTTTCGATACGCAGCACGGTTTTTCCTCGGGATACGATATTCGAACGGAAGCCGGGTGGCAGGAGACTTTCAGCGAGTTTGACACCGTAGTTGGGTTGGATTGGTTGAAAGCGTTCCACGTCAACGATTCCAAGAAAGAGCTCGGTTCCCGAGTTGATCGGCACGAAAGTATCGGAAAAGGACTGCTCACGATGCAAACGTTCTGGTGCCTCGTGAACGATGAGCGGTTTTCCAACCTACCGATGTTACTGGAAACGCCTATTAATGATCCTTCCGAATATGCAGTGGAAATCGAAATGTTGAGAGCCCTTGAGGGGACCAAGAAACCTGCTTAATAATGAGATGAAACAGAAATACGATGTCCTGATTATAGGCGGTGGTCCGGGCGGTTATGTGGCAGCCATCAGGGCTGCACAGCTCGGTAAGGCTGTGGTGGTGGTTGAAAAGGAGGCACTAGGCGGCGTCTGCCTTAACTGGGGCTGCATCCCAACCAAATTACTGCTGAAAGATTCTGAGGCGCTGCATCTTGTCAAAAAGGCGGACAAACATGGAATCAAGATTGACGGCTACTCTGTCGATTTCGGTGCCACTGTGAAGCGGAGCCGAGGGGTGGCAAAGAGGATGTCGAAAGGGATCGAATTTCTCCTGAAGAAAAACAAGATTGATCATATTGCCGGAACAGCTTCGCTGAAATCTTCCGATGAGGTGGAAGTGCTCGACAGCGATGGGAAAAAGGTGGTGATTCAAAGCGATCACATCATCATCGCCACCGGAGCACGGAACAGAGAGATTCCGGGATTGGAGACTGATGGCAAGCAAGTGATCTCATCCAAAGAGGCAATGGTCTTGAAGAAGGTACCGAAGAGTTTGGCTATCATCGGTGGCGGTGCTATCGGCATCGAGTTTGCCAGTTTTTACCACGAGTACGGAACTGAGGTACATATTGTGGAGATGCTTCCCGATCTGCTTCCGGTGGAGGACAGCGAGGTATCGGCTCTTTTGCGGAAGTTGTTTGAGGGACGGGGAATAGGGGTTCACACCTCTGCTAAGGTCGAGAGAATTGACAAGCTGAAGACGAAAGTGAAGGTTCATCTCACCTCAGGAGATGGCAGTGAGATTCTTGAAGCACAAACGGCCCTTGTGGCCATTGGCGTTCAAGGGAACGTAGAAGGGTTGAATTTGGAACATCACGGCATCCATGTTGAGGAAAGCTGGATTCAGGTGAACGAGTTCTATCAGACATCTGTTTCCAACATATATGCTATTGGCGATGTAATCGGACTTCCATGGCTTGCCCACGTGGCGTCGGCGGAGGGACGCGTTGCGGCGGAGCATATTGTCGGCGGGGCACCGAAGCCCATCGATTACAGCAACATTCCTGGATGTACCTACTGCCGCCCACAAGTGGCGTCTATCGGACTGACGGAGCAGAAGGTGAAGGAGAAAGGATTAGAGGTGAAGATCGGCCACTTTCCAATGAAAGCGAGCGGAAAGGCGATGGCGATCGGCGAGACTGATGGATTTGTGAAAGTGATTTTCGATGCTAAGTATGGTGAACTGATCGGATGTCACATCATTGGTCCTGAAGCGACCGAACTTATTGCTGAGGCAGGCATAGCACGAACTCTTGAAACAACGCACGAAGAGATTCTGAATTCCGTTCATGCTCATCCGACAATTTCGGAATCTTTCATGGAAGCGGTAGCCGATGCTTATGGTGAGGCGATCCACATTTAGGTGATGAGCGCCCATATCCAAACCGAATCACAATCAGTTGAATTAGATCGAACTTTGGATGTGCTGCAGTTGGGGCGGCGTGATTACGGTTCAGTGTGGGAACTCCAGAAGGAGCTGGTTGAGGAACGGCACCTCGCTTTCATTCCAGACACGCTGATTCTCCTTGAACACGATCCCGTCTATACCCTAGGAAAAAACTCCGATGAGAACCATCTTCTTGATTCCCGGGACGGTGAAGTGCCCGTCTACCAGATTGAACGGGGCGGGGACGTTACCTTTCACGGCCCAGGACAGCTCGTGGCATACCCTATCCTTGATCTTCATCAACACCGGCTGAGTGTAAGCTGGTACATTCATTCTCTCGAAGAAGTTCTAATTAAGACACTGGCCCGATTTGCTATTGATGGTCGCCGCCGTGACGGCCTCACGGGCGTTTGGGTGGGCGAGGAAAAAATTGGTGCCCTTGGCGTTCGCTTGTCACGATGGATATCGATGCACGGAGTTGCTCTCAACGTAAACACCGATCTCAGATTCTATGATGGGATCATCCCTTGCGGAATCTTTGAATACGATGTCACTTCCATGGCGAATCTGCTGGGTCACGAGGTGGAGATGGGAGAGGTCATGTCGATATTCACCGCTGTTTTCCGGGAGAAGTTTGCATTTTATTCTTCGGAGATGACCAATGCCTAGGCTTCACGGATTTACCAAGAAACGTTTGCTCCATATCTATGAACTGATGGTCCAATCCCGAAGGCTTGATGAAAAAACACTCACTCTTCTGAAGCAAGGGAAGAGTTATTTCCACATTGGCGGTTCGGGACACGAAGCGACCCAGTTGGCTGCGGCCGAAGTATTTGAAATTAAAAAGGATTGGGCTTATCCGTATTATCGCGACTCTGCTTTTTGTCTCGGGCTTGGAATGACAGGACGTGAACAACTTTTGTGTTCCCTGTCCCGTGTTGAAGACCCCAATTCCAGTGGACGGCAGATGCCGGGGCACTTTTCTCACAAGGATTTTCGGATTGTGACACAATCCAGCGCTACGGGAACTCAATATCTCCAAGCGGTCGGTTCGGCCATGGCGGTAGTTCGGTCGGGAGAAAATGGAATTGTTTATGTATCCTCCGGGGAGGGCGCCACGAGTGAAGGAGACTTTCATGAGGCGTTGAACTGGTCAAGTCGTGAACGGCTTCCGGTCATCTTTCATATCCAGGATAACAAGTACGCTATCTCGGTTCACATATCCGAGCAGACTGCAGGATCGGTCTATGATCTTGCTGCGGGATACAACCACCTCGCCCGTTTTCAGGTTGACGGCACAGACTTGTTCGAAAGCCACCTTGCTTTTCAGAAAGCAGTGGACCGTGCCCGAAAAGGGAAGGGCCCCAGTGTCATTGTCTCTGATGTAGTGCGTTTGCTGTCTCATTCCTCTTCGGATGACCAGCGAAAATACAGAAGTGAGGAGGAGCTGGAGACTGATCGTGAACGGGACCCCATACTCAAACTGCGGGAAGCGTGCATCTCTAATGAAATCATCAAGGAAGAGGATTTTGAAGAGATTGATGAGCGAATGGCCCGCGAGGTAGATGAGGATGCGGTCTGGGCTGAGAGCCGCCCGCACCCCTCGCCAGAAACTGCGACTGACTATGTTTATAGTAATGTTCCTTTCCCTGTTTCTGGGGAGAAAAAGATCATTGCTAAGAAGATAGTAATGGTGGATGCGATCAATCACGCGCTCCATGAAGAAATGACCCGCAACGAGAAAATGGTCATTTATGGGGAGGACGTAGCTGGCGAGAAGGGAGGGGTCTTTACTACCACTAGAAGACTGACTGAAGAGTTCGGCGAGGATCGTGTATTCAATTCCCCACTGGCTGAATCGTCCATAGTAGGAACGGCCATTGGGATGGCATGTGTAGGTTGGAAGCCGGTGGTAGAGATCCAGTTTGGAGATTATATCTGGTACGCCATGATGCAGATTCGGAACGAACTGGCGGCGATTCGATATCGCTCAGCCAACAGCTGGAGTTGCCCGGTGATTATCAGAGTGCCGGTGGGGGGGTACATTCACGGCGGGCCATATCACAGTCAATCTATCGACGGCTATTTTTGCCACTTGCCGGGAATCCGAATCGCATATCCTTCTAACGCTGAAGATGCTAAGGGTCTTTTAAAGATGGCATGCAGAATGGACGATCCAGTTATGTTTATGGAACACAAGGGACTTTACCGATACGCTCCGGCGACCACCACTGAACCTGGTGACGATTATCTCCTTCCGTTCGGTCGTGCCCGTATTGTGAAGGAGGGGAACGATCTCTCCATCGTAACATACGGAATGATGGTCTATAAGAGCCTTGAAGCGGCAAAAACTTTGTCTGCCTCTACCGGCGTGGAGGTAGAGATTGTAGATCTTCGGACTTTGAACCCGATAGATATGGAAACGGTCCGGGTGTCGATTCAGAAAACAAATAGAGTGATTGTGGTCTATGAGGATAATCTGACCAACGGGCCAGGTGCTGAGATTGCCGCACTGATCGCTGATCAGTTCTTTGAATCGCTGGATGGCCCTGTCCGCCGAGTTGCGTCAAAGGACAGTCATGTGGGATTCAGTCCTTATCTTGAGAATGCGATCCTCCCTCAGAGCGAGCAGATTGTTCGAGTCGCGCAGGAACTACTTGAATACTAACCAAGAGGGTGAACAATGATAGTTGACGTAATAATGCCGAAGCTCGGTGAATCTATCACCGAGGGTACCATCATTCAATGGCACAAGGAAGTCGGAGAGTCTGTGGGAATGGATGAAATACTCCTTGAGATCGGAACCGACAAAGTTGATTCGGAGATTCCTTCTCCCGCTGCCGGTGTAGTCAAGGAGATCCTAGCGAAGCCCAACGACGTGCTTCTCGTGAATGAGGTTATTGCACGAATTGAAAGTGATGCGGGTGTGCCCATCGTAGCGGCGCCTGCAGTCGAAGAAGAGAAGATTAAAGACTCTCCTTCGTCGGCATCTTCTCCTGAACTGATCCCCGAGGCTCCTGCTCCTCTCATCGCACCGGTGCCGATGACGCCGTCCGCTTCACAGGACGGTGGGAGAACTTTTTACACACCACTGGTAAGAGCAATCGCACGGCGTGAGGAGGTATCTGAAGATGAACTTTCTGCCATCACCGGTACGGGTAGGGCAGGCCGTGTGACCAAAGGGGATATCATGGCTTACCTCGAGACAAGGGGCACCGCACCGCCTCATGAACCTGCGGCAGTGACACCGCAGCGGCCAGCACTCTCGGCGCAGACACTGCCAGTAGCAATGGACGACCGCGTTGAAGAGATGGATCGAATGCGACAGATGATTTCCGAGAATATGCGCCATAGCATCGACACCGCGGCCCATGTCTATCTCGTCTCCGAATGTGACGTGACCAGTGTGGTAGAATACGTCAACAATCAGCAGGCGGCCTTTCTTCAACGAGAAGGGTTCAAGTTGACCTATACCCCGTTCTTCATTCTGGCGGCAGTGAAAGCGATCCAGGCCCATCCAAAGTTCAACGCGGCTCTTGAGGGGACGAGTATTATCTTCAAGAAGAATATCAACATCGGCATGGCGGTGGCCATGGACAAGGGACTTATGGTTCCGGTGATTTCAAACTGCGAAGAGCTCAATTTCCTAGGACTGTGCCGAAAGGTGAAGGATCTTGCCGTTAGGGGAAGAAATGGGAAGATTTCACCGGATGAACTCCAAGGCTCCACGTTCACTGTTTCAAACTTTGGTGTATTCGGAAACACTTTCGGGATGCCAATCATCAATCAGCCTAACTCTGCTATCCTCGGTGTTGGAGCCATCAAGAAACAGCCTGTCGTCCGCGAGACCCAGCATGGTGACGCTGTAGTCATCCGTTCGATCTGTAACCTTTCCATCGGCATTGACCATCGTCTTCTGGACGGAGCCGATGGTGGTAAGTATCTGCAGACCATTGTCACTTTCCTTGAAAGTATAAACGCCTCGGCATTGTTATAGGAGTCCGATGACAGAGACAGTAACGGAAAATGTGAAAAGTCCCCACCGGGGCAGGAAACCGGCGTGGCTCAAGACCACCATCAAAACCGGTGAAAACTTTCGAGAGTTGAAAAACTTGGTGAAGGAGGAGAATCTCCACACCGTCTGCGAGGAGGCGCTCTGTCCCAACATCTACGAGTGCTGGGAAAGGCGGTCGGCTACGCTGATGATTCTTGGTGATGTTTGCACACGCTCCTGCGGATTTTGCGGTGTCGCAACAGGCCGGCCGGACTGGCACGATCCCGATGAACCACGAAGGACAGCTCTGGCCGTTAAGCAGATGGGGTTGAAACACTGCGTTATTACATCAGTAAACCGGGATGAACTTCTCGATGGTGGTGCCGGAATTTGGGCGGAGACTATAAGGGAAATCCATAAGACAACGCCCCATTGCACAGTTGAGGTGCTGATCCCCGATATGAGAAACGATGATGTTCCTCTGCGCAAGGTTTTTTCGGCGTGGCCTGAGATTTTGGGCCACAACATGGAAACGGTGAAACGACTCTATCCCGCGGTGAGGCCCCAGGCGAGATATGAATGGTCTCTGGATGTTCTCCGCAAATCGAAGTTGTTTGGCCTTCGAACGAAGACAGCTTTCATGTTGGGTATCGGCGAACGGTCGGAGGAGGTATTCCCGTTGATGGAAGATATCGCCGAAACGGGATGCGACGTTCTGGCTATCGGTCAGTATCTCCAGCCGACCAAGCGTCACCAACCGATTGACAGGTATGTTCACCCCGATGAATTTGAGGTTTACCGAAACGCCGGCCTCGAGATGGGAATCGGTTGGGTGGAAGCGGGGCCGCTCGTGCGCAGTTCTTACCATGCAGATGAACAGGCGACCATGAGCGCCACTCCACTCCATGTCTGAACAGAAGCTGCTGACCTATGGTGCCATCGCACTCGGTGGTATTGCGATGGCGTGGATGGTTGCCCGCCTGTCGGCACCGGCCGGGACTTCGGTCGCTAATCTAGAGCCACTATCATTTCCCAGTGATGTTACTACGGTTCAGATCGGCCAATTGGAAGCGGCAGTCGATCCGGGCTGGATACGGGAATCACCCTCTTCTTCCATGCGTGTTGCCCAGTTTCGTTTACCAACCCAGAGGCGAGGCGGAGAAGATGCCGAACTGGCGGTCTTCTCCGGTATCGGGGGCACGGTCGAGGATAATCTCAACAGGTGGTTCGGTCAGTTCAAACAGCCAGACGGAACAGACTCCAAATCAAAGGCGAGAGTTCGGGAGTTCACCGTAGGCGGTATGAACACTACCATCGCAGACCTGACGGGGACATTTACCGGAGGTGGGATGCCCATGTCTCCAAGGGTTGAAAAAAGTGAATTTCGCATGCTCGCTGCAATTGTTGAGAGTCCCGCCGATGTTTACTATTTCAAGCTCGTGGGATCCCAAGTTACCGTTGAAGATTGGGCAGAAGTGTTCGGCCGATTCATCGGCACTCTTCAATTCGCATCGAGGTAAAGCGGACACATTGGCATAGTCTTCTGACAAATAATACCACATCGATCCATTGGCACGCTCTTTGTCCTCCATTGTTGTGTCCGTAAATTATGATGAAAGGATTAATCGATGACTGACGAGATGGAATCCAAAGGGCCCCAGAACAACGGTTCGCCTTCAAATCCGCCGGAAACTTATCCGGTGATGCCTCTCAGGAACACGGTCCTGTTTCCCCAGCAGGTGATTCCCACTTATATCGGAAGGGAGCGTTCCCTTAAACTTATTGATGAGCTGCCGTCAGGAAAGAAGATGATTGTAGTGGTGGCACAACAGGATGGCGCGGAGGAGAACCCTTCATCTGATGAGTTATACGCCTGGGGCACTCTTGCGATGGTGCTGAAAGTTTTCGATATGCCCGACAACAGTAAGTCCGCCATCATTCAGGGAGTGGATCGTGTCAAAGTCCTCTCCTTTTTTCAAAATGAGCCTTATTTCAAAGCGGCCGTTCAGAGAATTGAAGATCAAGAGTTGGAAGGGATCGAATCGGAAGCGATGGCGAAATCGATCCGCAACACTTTTGGTGATCTCGTTAAGGTTGCGCCTTACCTCACTGAAGAGCATTCCGGCGTCCTCAGTTCTATTACAAAACCGGGTAGGCTCGCTGACAGAGTCATTTCCCTAGTAACCATCCCCACGCAGGAAAAGCAGGAAATTCTTGAAGAGATGGATGTGAAGGAGCGTCTCGAAAAAGTGACGGTGCTCCTGAACAGGGAAATTCAGCGGATCAATCTTGGCGAAAAAATTCAGACTGAAGTACAGGACGAGATATCGAAATCACAGCGCGAATACTATCTGCGAGAACAGATGAAAGCGATCCGGCGTGAGCTTGGGGAAGAGGATGAATCAGCCGAGCTCTCCGAGTTGGAGGAAAAGATCAAGGCCGCGAAAATGAGCGAAGAAGCGGAAAAGATTGCACTCAAGGAACTTGACCGCCTTGGTAAAATTCCCCCCCAGTCGCCGGAGTATTCCGTCTCACGAACCTATCTGGACTGGCTATTGGATCTTCCTTGGAGCAAGTCGACCAAAGATAGGGTTGATACCAAGGAAGCGAAACGGATTCTAGATAAAGATCATTACGGCTTGGATGACGTTAAGGAGCGGATCATAGAATATCTTGCCGTTAGAAAGCTTAAGGAAGAAAAGACCAAGGATGGCCGTGTGAAGGGTCCGATCCTCTGCTTTGTTGGTCCACCGGGAGTAGGGAAAACCTCCCTGGGCCGCTCCATTGCCCGTTCCATGGGGCGGGAGTTTGTGAGAATTTCTCTCGGTGGCGTCAGAGACGAAGCCGAGATTAGAGGTCATAGGCGTACATACATCGGCGCCCTTCCCGGGCGTATTATCCAAAGTTTAAAAAAAGCGGAGACGAACAATCCGCTCTTTATGCTGGATGAGATTGATAAAGTCGGAGCCGATTTTCGGGGTGATCCGTCATCAGCTCTACTGGAGGTGCTCGATCCTGAGCAGAACTTTTCCTTCAGCGACCACTATCTGGAAGTACCCTTCGACTTGAGCAACGTTATGTTCATTGCGACGGCGAACCTTCAAGATCCCATCGTGCCCGCGCTTCGGGACAGGATGGAAATACTTGAATTCTCCGGCTATATCGAGCAGGAAAAGATCAAGATCGCCCGGCAATTCCTCATCCCAAAACAGTTGGAGGAGAACGCCCTAACAAAGAAGGACTGTAAATTTACCGAGGCGGGGATCAAGGAGTTGATTCGTTCTTATACTCGTGAAGCGGGTGTACGAAGCCTTGAACGGGAGATCTCCAATGTTCTGCGGAAAGTAGCCAGGGCACGGGCAGAGGGAGAGACTGTACCGGCAAAGATCACCAAGGAAGCGGTAGGCAAATATCTCGGGGCACCAAGGTTTTATGCGGAGATGGCTGAACGGATGAAAAAAGCCGGTGTTGTCATTGGTCTCGCATGGACGTCAGTCGGCGGCGATATTCTCTTTATTGAAGCTTCCAGAATGCCCGGGAAGGGGGGTCTTACCCTTACGGGAAAATTGGGAGAGGTCATGAAGGAATCGGCCACAGCGGCGCTTTCTTATGTCCGGGCCAATGCGGAGAAGCTTGGCATTGAGCCAAATTTTCACGAGAAAACAGATATTCATGTTCACGTACCAGCGGGCGCTATCCCGAAGGACGGTCCCTCGGCGGGGACGGCCATATTCACCGCAATCATCTCACTTTTAACGAAGCAACCGGTGAAAGATACCCTCGCCATGACGGGAGAGATTACTCTTCGGGGAGCTGTGTTGCCCGTAGGTGGTATTCGAGAAAAGGTGACTGCGGCCCACCGGTCAGGTATCCGTGAATTGATCCTTCCCCACTTCAATCAGAAGGACTTGGAGGAGATTCCGGAAAAGGTGGTGAAGGACATGACTTTCCACTTTGTGAAAGATTTGAGTGAAGTGATCAACCACGCTTTTTCTGCGAAGCCCGTAAAACCTAAAAAGAAACGGGCCACCGCTGCTTCAGCCCAAATTGCCGAAGCTTAGTCTCGAAACCTTCCTTGTTGGGAGGGAAGTCTTCACAGACAGTTTTTTGGACGCTTAGCTCAGTTGGTTCAGAGCATCGCCCTTACAAGGCGGGGGTCATAGGTTCGAATCCTATAGCGTCCACCCTTCTTTACTACACGATAAAGGGGAAATCTCTTGACCCCGCTCAGGCACGCAGTCCTACGTTCTCATCCTTAGGACGAGCGTGGACTGAGAGTAGACCTTCTCAGAATAGTAACTTGATCCAGCACCATATGCTCACTTCGAAAACAATCCTGTTTGCACCCCACAATTCGTAAGTTTGGAGAGTTAGGCATAGATATTAACATACTTGCTGGCAAACGTCGGAAAGTCCAAAGTAAGGAAGCTGAGATGAAAAAGCAGGAAATCGGCTATGTCTCTAACTTTATGGGAAACATATCAGTTGCAATCATAGAGATGACAAAGGGCACTCTGAAAACGGGCGATACTGTACACTTTAAAGGACACAGCACAGATTTTTCAGAGACTGTCGCTTCCATGCAGATCGAACACGAAACTGTGGACAAAGTGAAAAAGAAAGATAGTTTAGGTCTTAAGGTGAAGAACAAGGTCCGAAAAAAAGACAAGGTGTACAAGGTTGTGGATTGATATAGGCTCCTGACCGTGGTGGTGGTCTGAGTTTGATTCCTGAAGTACAGTGATGTAAAAGGACAGTGTGGAAGACACAAAGATTGGCAATTGGTGGTTTTATCGGTTCAATCCCTCTTTTATGATGTATTCGATGGGGTTTTAGGGATGTTTTTTCGAATATCCTTCGGGTCTCATAATGGGCCTCTTTGTCGTTTTCGCATTTCCCTTTTTGCTAGTTCTCTTAAAGTCTCCCTAGGTGCCGAAATAGAACATCACCCTGTGGCGGACCGTTGCCCGCTTTAGCTCCGTTCAATAAGTATCTTTGTGGAGTCGGAGATTGAAGGGAGGACGGTCGGGATGAATAAATGAAAAAGCCTATCGTCATATTGCTCCTGCTGTTCAGCTTCGTATCTGCTCAAAAAACCATCACTCTCCATGGATTTGATGCCAACGACAAAACAAGTAAAAGTGATAATTTTTCTGTTGTTGCATACCATGTTGATTTACGAGTACAAATAATGCCAATGCCCACCCTTAAAGCACTAGCAAAGGAAATTTATACTTTGGGTTTTAATACCCTTATCATGGAGTGGGAAGCGACTTATCCTTATAAAGAACATAGCATTATTTCGAATCGCTATGCTTATAGCCGGGAAGAATTAACGGAATTCATTAATTATAGTGAAGGTTTAGGGCTTGATGTGATCCCTTTACAGCAAAGTTTAGGGCATGCGGAATATATCTTAATGCATGAACGTTATGCTTATTTACGGGCAGACAAAAGAAATTTATCTCAAATTGATCCTACTCAATTGGGTGCTGCTAGAGATTTTTTTACTGAGTTATATAGCGATATCTTATCAACGCATCAATCACAATACGTGCACATCGGTGGCGATGAAACCCGAATTTTAGATTGTAATCGCTGTCAAGAAAAGTGGGGCGATGATGGTGAAGAATTAGGCAAGTCAAAACTGTATGTTGAATACATGACAATGATTGCTGAGATTGTTATTGCACAAGGAAAAACGCCCTTGTTATGGGCGGATATGATTTTAGCTCACCCCAATGCAATAGCGGATATGCCAAAGAATGTAATTTATATTGACTGGAACTATGGTTGGAATTTTGATCGTTTTGGTGAAAATCCACGCACACTTATTAAGAAGTACGGGCTGAAATTTTGGGGCGCTTCTTCAATAAGGTCATCTCCTGATGATTATCATGTTACCTCTTGGAGTAAGCATATGAAAAATCAGGATGTTTATGTTTCATATGCAAGAGAATCTGGTTTCGAAGGTATGGTATTAACCTCGTGGTCGACTTCGGGTGAATATGGCTATGAATGGTTTTGGCCTGAAGTAGTTGAGATTTTCCCTCTTCGCCAAGTATATCCTCATGCCTATCCTAATGATGCTTTTAGAATGAATACGCTCGGATTTATTGAGGCAGTGGAACAAGAAAAAACATTCAAGCCCAAAGACTTTGCCTATCAATACGCTCAGCAACGTTTTGGATTGACTTCTTGGGAATCCGAGAAGCTTTGGAATATTCTTACCGATGAATCGTTGAACAAAAAAGTTATCATCGGTTCGTCACCTTTATCTGGTATAAAGGGACTTCCTGATAACAAACGTGTGGTAAGTGCTACTTTGGCAAAGGTAAGAGAATTACAATCTGCATTGACCAAAATTATGCCAAAGAAAAATCTAGAAGAGTTCGATCATTATCGTTTGCAAATCGACTTCCGTGAATACTATTTAAGATTTCGTGAAATTCAATATTTGGTGCAGTCGGCTGATTTCAGTGAAAAAGAGAGCTATGAGGCGGTCAATCGATTGGAGCAACTACTGGTTCGTTCCGTAGAGTTAGATAACCGCTTTAAGAAATTATTTACCGGTAAGCTCTATGACGCTGAAATTGATCGGCTAAACCAATATCGTAGCAAGAAGGCCACACTTTTACTCCAGAGACTTACAAGAGATCGCTAAGTTAACTGTTTGAAGGCCGACATTGAGATGGTAGAGCTTTCAAAACCATTCAATTAAGGTTAAGAACAGAGAGTTAAATCAATCTTATTGCCATTTGT
>JAYZCL010000004.1:0-39531 GCA_036338335.1 Fidelibacterota bacterium | reverse complement strand
GGTTGCCTATGCATTACTCACCCGTCCGCCAGTTTAATAGTCCCGCAAGCGGGACGTTCTCCTTGACTTGCATGTGTTAGGCACGCCGCCAGCGTTAGTCCTGAGCCAGGATCAAACTCTCCATTGTTAGGGTTGTTTGTTGTTTTTTTGTTAACACTCTTGTCGAGGTTAATTCCTTCTATCGCTCATCACCATACGCATACCAATTGTCAAAAAACGGAACGCTAAAGTAAGGGACTGAAATCCAAACTACTCGAGCAAACAAAGTTAGATACCTTTCTCTGTCGAAGTCAAACTATTTTTTAGAGTATCAGCTAGCGGACAGTGAGATTAATCGGCTCAGGAAAATCTAGGAAAAGTGTCGGGCCATACCGTTCCTGAACGCGTTTTGTATACCGTATTTCTCTCTGGGTGTTGGCGTGATCGATCCCCTTCATCGAGCCCCAGATACTGCCACCGTAAAGGCCCAGAAGAGTCAATCTTGGGATCCACTTGGCGATGAAGGTGGGTCCGCTGACGAAGAACTGAATTCCCAATCCAGTTGTGGAAAAAAATGTACCAGCGGCCGGTATCCATTCCTGAAGATAGACCCTTCCCCCGCCCGGAAAAAGTCCAAACAGACCTGTGCGAACCGGATCAAGGTTCGGGAGTTTACCCGCATTGTCACAAGCTCTCATCAGTACGGTGAGGTTCCGGCGATGATCTCTGGATTTGAAAATACGCCGCGCTTGATCGAACCGACCCTTCGCCACTTCAAACTCCAGATCGTTGAATCTTGCGAATCCGTCGAGTGTCATAAGATATGGGTCTTGAGTAGTGCCGACCATAATGGTGACCGAATCAAGATCACCCTGCATAAGATTGAGGTAGATAAGCCGGTACCGCGCCGCCCGAAACTCCGAACTGTTCGGCTGCACTTCGTTCTGGACTTTCAGGAAGTACTCCTTAGCCAGCAGGAAGTTGCCCTGCTCCTCATAACTTCGTGCTATCTTGTAGTATACGTTGGGCGTCAGGGGATCATCAGGATAAAGAAACAGGTACCGAAAACTGGCGACGATGCACCGCTCAAAGTGCCCTTCATCAAAAAGGAAATCGCAGAAGTTTGTCAGTTCATCTTTCTGGTATGATGTATACTTCCGCCACTGCTCCTCCAGATCCGCTATGGTACCGTAAGTTGTCTGGCCCTTGAGCTCCGGAAAGAGAACAAGGGTGAGAATCAAAAGCAGGATAACGACTCGTCTCATGAGATTACTTTAGAAGAGTAAGTTTGTGTGTTTGAGAAAACTCCCCGGTGGTAAGCTTTATATAATATATGCCGCTTGGTGCCCACTGTCCGGAATCGGTGATGCCCCGCCATTCAATTGAGTATTTCCCGGATCGAAACCTCTCCTCTGTCAAGACGGCGATTTCGCGTCCGGCAATGTCATACACCGAAATTCGAACGTTGGAATCCATCGGTAGGTCAAACTGTATCGTCGTCGATGGATTGAAAGGATTTGGAAATCCCGGGTGCAGTGCGAATCTCGGCGGTATCAACTCTATGCCAATCTGATTCTCCAACCAGTTAACCTCCACAGTCAATGGATTGTCCCTGTCCGGATAGCTGCAGATAATATTTTCGCCATCGTTGTCTGAGAGGATAACCTCCTTCTCCTTTCCCAAATAGAATGAAACATACGATGGGAGCATCTTGGCTACAGTAAACATCACCTCAAGGAACACGCCTTCTGTACCGGCCTGAGTCTCACCTCCATCAATATCGAATCCGAACAGTGTCACCGAGCCGTCAGGATGTCTTATGTCCCAAACTTGCCACCCGTCTGACTTACCAATCGCGCGAGCCCACTCAAACTCTAAAGCTTTCTGAGATTCCTCCATCAGTGTGAACTGGAAACCTCTCAACGGCTCATTATCTAGAACCATTACTTGGAGCACGAGCGTTGAATCTGTTCCAACCACCTCGGAGTTAAAACCGAGGCATCCGCACTGTCCGGTAGCAACAGTCTCACCAAATGTGAGGCTTGTGGAGTCGAGGTCGACGTGATAGGCTGTCTCGTTAGGACAGTCAATTTCGGCCGCAAATGCCGAACCGACAAGAATTGTTGAAAGCAGTTGTTTCACTGATGCCCAAGTGCTAATAACGGAATCTACATCCCGATGCGACAAAAAACGAAAATCGATCGATTACTTCAGCAGCGTCATTTTCTGGATGTAGCGCCGGTCTCCTGCCCTCACAGAAAGGAAATAAATTCCGGTGGAGGCATGGATTCCATCCTCATTCGACCCGTCCCAGGTAAGAAAGTGGATGCCTGCAGACAGTTCCTTTGCCACAAGGGGCTTTACCAGCTTTCCCGTTAAATCATAAACTTCCGCTGAAATAAATACCTTCATGGGCAGGCTGATCCTCACTGAGGTGATTGGATTGAACGGGTTCGGGTAGTTGTCACTGACAGAAAATTCCTCGGGAAGCGCGGTGAGGTCTTCCTGAACGTACAGGGCTGGCTCGTAGATCACCCCTATACGATGGGGGCCACCCCGGTACATTCGCCAGTGCTTTCCCATGCCGGCGCGAGTTTTTACATCGATGATAGTCAGCTTTGTCGATGCCGCGGCAGCGATTTCGGAATCACCGTCGCCATCCAGGTCGCTAGCGGTAAAGGATGTTTCCGTGGCCCCCGCCAGAGGGACGGGAAAATTGGGAGCTATCGTTCCATCGATTCTAACGGCAAAAAGGTCTCCCCGCGTCGAAGAGGCAATCGCTTCAGCAATTCCATCATTGTCCAAGTCGAACGCCACGGGAGAGCTCTTGACAGGCGTCGAGCCAAGTTTCACGGGCCACCCCTCTAAATCTGTGAGCTGACCACTGTTGTACTGGACAGAATAGAGTTTCCCATCGCCGCCACCAAAGATGATTTCTGTGATGCCGTCACTGTCGAGATCATCCACGATTGGAGAACTCTGAATACGTCCTCCGGCGCTGTAAGCTGCCAACTGTTGGCCCTGCCAGTCAATCACATGCAACTTCTTATCATCAGTACCAATAAATATTTCGAGCGTCCCGTCACCGTTAAGGTCTGCCAATGCAGGATCAGTAGAGATCCGATCGCCCGTAGTGAAAGGGAAACCGCTGGGAATGGTGCCATCTCTCATTAAGAGATATAATTTATTGTCCCAGGTTCCCACAACAATGTCTAGTTCACCGTCCGCGTCTACGTCGCCGATGGCCACCCCTGAGAAAACTGACCCTTCCAGTGGAAGAGGGAATGGGGAGAAATCGGTACCATCGTGATGAATCACATAGAGCTTCTCCTCAAAAACAGGAAAAATGATTTCAAGGTCTCCGTCGTGATCAAGGTCGGCTAGCGCCGGCGAGGAGACAATCATTCCGTCCGCCTGATATGCAGTTTTAAGTGTACCATCATGGCTCAGGATGTACAAGAAGTTGTCCATAGAACCGAATACCAGTTCTATGGAGCCGTCCCCGTCCACATCGCCCACGGCTGGCGCTGAACGGATGTTTCTCTCTGCCTCAAACGTCCACTTGATTTCCCCGTCAGGATCTAACACATATAGTTTATGGTCATCCGAACCCGCGATCACTTCCAATTCGCCATCTCCATCTATATCAATGATGGTCGGCGACGTTCTGATCACATTGTCCGCAGGAAAGGGGAAACCCGCCTGATCGAGAGATACCTTCACAGAAAAGTCAATCTTGTCATAATATAGTGCCGTGCCCGCCCCTTTCGCTCGAATGACCATAGTGAACGGGACATCCTCCGGGGTCACAGCCGGATCTATCCGAAACTTGAACCTGTCGGTCACATTAACACCGCTGTTCCCTGAAGGAATGTTCGGGAAGACCGCTTCACTGTCAATCAGTGTCACGGCCCAGTGATCGGTGGAAAGCTCAGCGGTCACGCTCGAAGCGTCGGCCCACCCATCATCGTTCTCCAAAACTACTCTCAATAGTCCCGTCTCTCCAGGATTGAGCACGCCGTCATCATCATCCACAGCCTGAACGGAATAAGATGCGACCCTCAGCTGAGGAAGTGTTCCACTGGCGATTGCGCGATACATATTGAGGCGGCCGCTTCCGAGCTTCCCCGCATAGGTTGAGTTGTTGTCATCGATATTATCGGTCCCTTTAAGAAGCATCTCCAAGATTCGGTCGTCGGACTCTCTGGGATAGTAAGACCAAAGAAGTCCGATGGCGCCGGCCACCAGAGGGGACGCCATGGACGTACCGCTCCACGACTGGTAATCACCATCATAGACCGTGCTAAGTATACCGGAGCCGGGAGCTATGATATCTACCCACGTTCCGTAGTTGGAAAAGCCACTCTTCTTGTCATTGGAATTGGATGCCGCCACCGCCACAACTGAGGAGTATCCCGATGGATAGTGTACTTCGTCTGAGTTCTCATTGCCTGCCGCAGCCACGACAATTACGCCATAATTGTTTTTAACATTATTGTAAAGCGCCTCTTCGGAGACAGACCGACCGCCGTGTCCCCAGCTCAGGTTTATGACACGTGCTCCGGCCTTGGCGGAGTAGAGGACTCCCTTCGAACCGCCGCCGTCGAAAGTGGAGTCTGACGGATTTTCATCATACTGGATCTTTACCGCCATGTGACTTACAGAGAAACCGATACTGGCAATACCGATCTCGTTATCGGTGGAAGCAGCAACGATTCCCGCAACATGCGTTCCATGGACGTTACCTCCCGTTGATCCCGGATCGGACGGCGCCATGGGGTCATTGTCCGGATCGTTACCGGAGGTGGTTCCCGCAACGTCCCAGCCGATCAGATCATCCACGTAGCCGTTTTCATCATCGTCCACATCGTTCAAATCACCGGGATCCAGCTGCCATTTGCCATCAATCAGTTCAATCGTGTGACCGTCTCCGTCAGCGTCTTCCTTCAGGTTGTTCCAGAGGTTGTCAACGAGGTCGGGATGATCCCACTGGCACCCACTGTCAACAATGCTCACAACGATTGATGAATCTCCTGGTACCTCCCCTGCGGCGGTATCCCACAACTGCCACGCCTGTTCCGCATTGATTTTGCGAAGATACCACTGACTCATCAGAAGAGGATCGTTCGGTTTGTAATCAAACCTGTAACGGGGAACATATTCGGCGATCTTGACTGACGGCTGAGCAGCAAGTTTCGTTCGCAAAGTGGCAAGATCGATGGACTTATTCCTAAACTTTATGTCGTAAAATCGGCTCAAAAGAATATCATCCACCCTATCCTTCTCTGTCGCCTGCGGAAGCCACTGACTGATCAGAAAACTACCGTAAGGTTCCAAAATCTCATCGATCTCGGGCATCCCCGTTTGAGTTGCCGATTGAATGATCCCCTCTGTGTTGACCTCTTCAGCGAAATAGACTCTGACCTTATTGTCAAGATACTGGTGCACTCCCGGCTGAGCAGCCGCGACACCAAGGATCAAAGAGAGACCGATGAAAGAGTGCTTCAACCGTTTTCTATCTAACCAGAAGTAGTTTCTTCGTGGCAGTAAAACCCGCTGCCTCCATCCTGTAGAAGTAGACACCGGACGCAAGCTGGCGCCCATCCAGGAAATAGGTGTAGCTACCAGGTGGAATGTGGTTGTCGTGGAGTATACTCACCTCTCTTCCGCGAATATCAAAAAGGCGAATAAAAACACGCCCTTCCTTTGCTACATCGAATTTGATGAGTGTTTCGGGATTGAAAGGATTGGGCATATTCTGGCTGAGGGAGAACTGTTCGGGAAGACCTATTTTCTCTTCGACGTCGGCCCCTTCGATATCGACGGCGGTCCGTATGAGGAGGTCCCCTTTGTACCCGAGGTCAGATATGGGACCCCAGCCATCGGTCTCCGTATAGAAATAACTGTGATCCCGAGGGTCACTGTCTGTGTCGATGCTGAGCGGGGGCGAATCGGGTGTCTCTCCCCACCCAACATAATAATCGCCTTCCGTGATGGTCAATCCCGCACCGGAAACATCTTTGATATTCCACCCTTGATTAACTGTGGGAAAGATCAGCGTAGCCCCGATGTGATTCCCGGGAAGGCCATCTTCCCCATCATCATCGAAGATAACAAGATAGGTTAGGCCGCCACTCTTGCGGGCGTGATACTTTAGCATCATGAGGGTAATTGGAAAGATATTCGATTGAAAGTGGACGGCATACCAACCGTTCTCCCCCAGCGATGTTGCCCCGGTCTCGGATGTTCCGTCATCATAGGCGACCTCTCGAACGGTGTCCGATCTCGGCCGAACCAGAACGGTAGATGAAAAACCGCTCTCCGTCTCTTCGTCTGTTCCCACGTTAAAGATAGAAGTGACAGCGTAAGTATAGTCCACCCCAACGAGAACGAGGGAATCAGAGAAGCTCGTTTCCTTCAGATAAAGAGCGTCCGGCAACGGCTCGGAGAACGACTCTCCGGGCCCGTGGCGGTAAACATTATACACAGCATCAGCACCTCCGGAGGCGGTCACTTCAGCTCTGATTCCCCATTCACCATCCGTCAGGTTGTTGGACGTAGCAATGTTTCGCCAGGTCTGCCATGAACCACTGCCTATCTTTGTCCAGGAGTGTTCACTTGGTACGGCATCGGCATCGACAGCCACACGGCGGAGCGAATCAATTTGTTGACCGATGAGAAAATCACCCTTGAATTGCCAGTCCAGTTCGATCTCACTCCATACATCCAACTCCCTTGCCATGGTTGTATCGTAGGTCGGCTCAGCAGCGGGCTCTCCGCCCTTCACCTCGTAACCGTAAATGGTGGCAGTACTGACCTCATCCGGACTGATCACTTTCACTTTTGTCACCGTTGTGGATGAACCGAACGGCATCTCAAACACGGTACCACAAATACCTGTTCCGCCGGTCATGAAAATGGCGTCCTCGAAGCTATTGTCATCATAAAAAACCTCGCCGACCAAATCTCCAGTGGAAACCTCATTCCAAGTGAGGTCAACTATGCCACCGCCTGTGGAGGCGCTCAATCCTGTAGGTACAGGCGCCGATTCGGCAAGTGATTTTTTCCAAACGTGAAGGTCATCTATGTATAGTCCCATGCTCGTGTTACCAGGGTCACCGTCATGGTTGTCATCGGAGATGAATTCCCATCCGATCCTCACTCTCCTTCCAGCATATTCAGAAAGATTAAGCATATAGTTGGTATCTTCGTTAAAGGCGCTCCCAGGACCGTACACTTCCCATCCCAATGTCCCCGGTCGGCCATCAGTACCGTAATCATATGTGACATTGTAGGACGTAGCATTCAGTTCGGCCCCCGACCACCAAGATTTGGTACTCTCGTGACCATTGTACTCGTTCCTATTCCAGTGTGAACTTCCGACAGGTTGTAGTTCAACCTTATCGTCAGCATTATCGTAAAACAGGGTGTCCGAACTGTTGGCTACCAGAACCTCGTCAATGTAGACACCGCTTCGGTATTGAGTAGGATCATCAGCGGTGCTCCATCCTGGATCAGAGGCAAAGGCAAATCGAACCCTCACTGTATCCCCCGAGTAATCACTGAGATCAAACTCGGCGTCAACCCAGTCGTCGATGGCGTCAGTCCAGCCGGAAACGTCACACTCGTTCAGATTATAGCGAAAGCCGAAACAGCTTGAACAGTTATAGGTGGGAGTTCCTTTCAGCGTTGTCCACGAAGTACCTCCATTCGTTGATATTTGAACATTCGCCGCGTCCCATCCATTCACCTGGCAACCATTATCATCATGAGGTAGGCCCTCTTTAGACTCCAACCTATACAAGAGTTTGAATGTCAGTTTAAAATCACCACCAGTGACAGTTATATCTGGCGTGTCGAGGTAATCGACCCATTCATTGGAATATCCCCGGGTGGAGCTGTCAAGGTCTTTCAGCCAGAGGCGGTAGTAGTCTTCCAAGCTGTTGTCTCCATCGCCATCCGAATCGAGCATCTCCGCCCATACTGAAAAGGAGAAGTAAAAGGTCTCAAGTTCCTCGATGATGTCAGGGAGTTTGATGATGGGGCTGAAGAGTGTATCCTTTTCATCGGTCCCCACCTTGTGGTGGAAACTGTGTGTAGGACTGCTGGCAGTTTCAGTGCTCAGACTCCATTTCCCCTGAAGGGTCCAATCAGAGGTTCCGGATTCGAGATCATCAAAAAAGATTGTGCTTGTGTCGGGCATGGAAGAAGGGTGAGTTGTGCGTTGTGGCAAACGCCCGGAAACACTCTGAAAGCTTGAGACTGCCTTCCGCCCTATTTTCTCCGCTTTGCGGTCTCCCGCGGAAAGGTCCGATGCGAATGCGAATAAACAACAGAGGGACAGTATTAACACTTTTTTCATGGTTCCTCCGATTATCATAAGGTAATCTTGAATTGAATAAACAGTGGCACGCCTCGGCCCTTCTTCGACCTTCCGACCAAGGGAAGTCGAGAATTAGTGCTACTTCAGCAGAATCATCTTTCGCGTCTGCGCTATACCATCGGCCTGCAGATGGGCAAGATAAATCCCGGCCGGGAAAGCACCGGCTTCCCAAGTGACGTTGTGACGTCCGGCATCGTAGCGTCCACTGGAAAGCACAGCCATCTCCTCTCCCAAAAGATCGTAAATCTTCAACTCCACTTCGAAAGTTTTCGGCAGTGTGAATGTGATTACGGTCGCTGGATTGAAAGGATTGGGATAGTTTGGTTCGAGTGCAAACTGCGCAGGCACAATTGACGGGGTCTCCGTTTCGAGCGGTTTGAACTTCGCCTTTGCAAAGTAAACTCTATTCATAAAATCAGGCTGTAAAGGTAAACCTTCAGAAGGCGTAACGGTCTGAATATTGTAGTCCGGGCTCTCGAAAATGAGATATGCTTCGTCATCGGTGGCCACGGAGGCGAGCTGCGGATAAACTTCGTCTTCGCCAAAACCGGCTGTTTGGGTCACATTTACGGGCGATTCCCAACTATCCCCTCCATCTAAAGATCTCCGAACAAATATATCGTAATTAAATGACGCTGAGGATGTGTCTGCCACACCCATGTAAGAAACATAAAGAATGTCGGGATTATCCTTACTCACGGCCGCTGACGGGTAAAGCCTTCGCCAGTTCTCATCATAAAAAAAGGAAACTTGATTCGAGGTGACGAAATTCACCTTCCAACTCATTGCATCGGAAGGATCGTCTGAATAGAAATGATAAATGCCACAAGATTCATCAATGCCGGGATAAACATAGCCAGACGTCGCCGGGATAACCGTGGCAAACAGATGAATCCCCCCAGAGAAGCTGGTAAGCAGCTCTACACTGTAGGTAATAAATGGCCGCTCGAAAAGAACAGTTTCCCCAGAGGAATCTGTGTAGCCGTTAACCATAAGACCGTCATTGAAGAATCGATCTTTCAGGACCGATTCGGGAATAAAATAATAATCGGTTCCGTTCATTCCAGTTCCACCCTCACCACTCCAACTTTCTCCATAGTCGTTCGTTTTTCGAATCATGAAGGTGTGAGATGAATCGGGTGATTGGCCCTTGAAATAGCTTGAAACTGCGACGTAGCCGATTCCACTTTCGTTCATATCTACAACAACATTTGAAGTATTTCCACCAGATATGAAATCGGCTTCATCAAAAAGCAATATAGGATCGTCAAAAGTAAAGTAACCGGACATATTATTAATGGAATGATAAAGCCACCTGTTGCTTGAAGATTCCTGTTGGGAATTTGACCACTGGCTATAAGCTGCATTCAGTACCGGCGTGGTGCCATCATGGGTCAGGGAGACAGAACCGACCCAGTTGTCTGGTGGGTCGCACGGCAGCGGACTGCAGCCGTTGTTGATATCTAATGGAGGTGAAAAAAAAGAACCGCCTCCGAAATAAAATTCATCCCAACTGTAGACTGGCCGGCCACCATACAGACCACCCCCAGTACCTTCTCCTTGGGGTTGAGTATATTCGTTCCAAACAATGTATGGATAATCACTGCCGGCTACTGCGCTGGGATATCGACCCATTTTTTCGGCCGGTTCAATGATGTTCAATTCTGAGTAAGAAGTAAACAACTCTCCATCCTCTGAAAATGCCGCGCCGATATAACCCGATTTTTCGGGATCGTCCGGGAGCAACTGCCGATATGCCATAATAAACCCTTCTTCAGGATTGTAAGATAGGGGCGTTGTAAAACCCGAAATGAGGCCGTAGCCGTTACTTGATGAATCGACGAGGATAACAGTAGAGTTGGGAGTTTCACGATAGGTTCTGGGAGACGCTGTAGAGCCACCGGTTCCGATCCTTATATGCTTCCCTTCCCTAGGCATCCTGAATTCAGCGGATTGAGCCTCCCCTTTCATCCGCTTTGGGACCGGCCGCTGAGCCACTCCTAACCCCAGTAGGGTAAGCCCTAGGAAGGTAATGAATACTGCTCTCATTCGAACGACTGGTTGACCCGAGAATCTAAGAAAGTCTGGATTCTACTGTTGTGACAGAGATCACCGTTTGTCAAGTACGGCATCCACAACGCCGTATTTTTTCGCCTCTTCCGCATTCATAAAGAAATCTCTATCAGTATCAGACGAGATTTTCTTTAGTGTCTGTCCCGTCTGAGTGACGAGAATCTTGTTTAACCGATCCTTCATGGTGAGCAGTTCCTGTGCATGAATCTGGATGTCACTGGCAGTCCCCTGCATGCCTGCCCACGGTTGATGAATCATAACGCGGGAGTTCGGCAAAGCTGATCGTTTCCCCTTCTTTCCGGAAGCAAGAAGCACCGCCCCCATACTAGATGCCTGCCCCATACATATGGTGGCAACATCAGGCTTGATGTAGTTCATAGTGTCCATAATCCCGAGGCCCGCCGTCACCGATCCACCGGGAGAGTTGATGTAGATCGAGATATCTTTCTCAGGATTCTCCGCTTCAAGAAACAGAAGCTGGGCGATGGTCAGCGAAGCGACCATGTCATCAACCGGCGTTCCGATAAAGACAATTCGTTCCTTGAGCAGGCGGGAATAGATGTCGTAGGCACGCTCCATTCTGCCCGTCTGTTCAACAACAATGGGGACAATCTGAGATCTTTCAGTCATAATTGAACTAAGCTCCTTCCGTGACAAGTTCACGCTGTTTGCGAAGGTCGCTTGTGGCTATGGGCACTTTGCTAACCTTTGCATATTCTTTCAGTTTTTCGAAAAGTTTTCCATCAAGAAGGTCATCTCTCAACCGGTCCCTGTTGGACAACTTTTTGTAATAGCTTCGAATCTGCCCTTGTTCCTCCTTGGACGACTGAAGGATTTCTTCAATATGGCTGTCCAGTTCTTCATCCTTAACCGATAAGCCCTCCGCCTTTATAAGCGTTTTACGGATGAGGTACCACTTGACGTTCCTCGTTACGGAGGGTCGTGATTCTGTCCTGTATTCCTCTTCGTCGAAAGTCTTGCCGTTGTTCGATTTCGCCTGCTTGATTGCGCTGTCAATTATATTATCCACCATGGATGGCGGCGGCTCAAGTTTTGTGGACTGAATGAAATAATCCACAATCTCTTCATTAAGTTGCCCTTCAGATTCCCGATCGAGTCGTTCCTGGATTTGCTTGAGGACGTTCTGCCTGAATGTCGTCTCGTCGGTTGCCTGACTATCAACTTTCTTTATGAACTCCTCATCCAGCTCAGGAAAGATTTCTTCCTGCACGTTTTTTACAGTCACCTGGTACTTGGTGGCTGTCCCCTCTTCACCTCCTGTTTCCGCTTCGATCACTGCCGTATCTTCTGCTTTAAGACCGGTAAGCCTCGCCAGATTGTTCCCCCCGAAAATGCCTTCCCCCACCACCAGGTATCGATCTTCTACCTTCTTTCCTATAATTGGAACGCCTGTACTATCCAGTTCCTGCATATCCACAAGCAAAAGATGACCTTTCTCCGAGCCAGACTCCACCGTCTTCAGCTCCGCAAACTGCCGTCTGACCTCTTCTATATAACCATCGATATCGGTTTCATCTGGGGAATAAACATTCTTTTTAACCTTCATTTTTCTACGATACTTAGATAGGCTTACCTCAGGTTCTACTTCAAGCATTGCTGTAAAGCTCAGGGTCTCTCCCTCTGAAAAATGAAGATCCTCAATTGTCGCCCTGTTCACAGGGACGAGTTTATGTTCATGAAGCGCCTCGGCGTAGTGCAGCTCGATTGAGTTCTGGGCAAACTCGGCCTCGAGATCGGGGCCAAAGTTCTGGACGACAACCTTCCTAGGGACCTTACCTCTTCTGAAACCTGGAAGTTTTACTTTCTTGGTGAAGCGCCGGATATGATCTTCAAAGGCAGATTCCAGATCCTCCCACGGCACCGAGATAGTGATCTTCTGAGTAAAATCGTTGATTTTTTTTAAACTTGTTTTCACAATTGAAATATCCGCGTCACAAAATTACGACGACCTCTCGCTTAAATCTAAAGACACTTTTTCTCAGATCAGGGAAGTTGAGCTGTGGTGGTGAGGAGCGCTCCCTGATAGAGAAGCCACAACCCTGCTAACTGGATCATGTGAAACAGGTCATTGTGGTTGAACTTTTCGTGTAAAGACCATCCTGTGGCCCAGAGTCCTCCTGCAACGACCGTAACAAGGGAACCGAGGAACATATAGACGGGTCCCGCCGCAGGTTGACGCCACGCAAAAAGTCCGAACGCGACAACTGTCACAACGAATCCGATAGAAAGAAATTTTACCGAATGACCAAATCCGTGAAACTTCACCGTCTGCAAAGCGAAAAGAGCCAGGCCGGCTGCAAGAACCCATCGCCAGAGCTGGTAATTCACTGGCGAAGAAACAGCCGCCACCGCCGCCATTAGATTGAAAAATAGCGTAAGTCCAATTCCCATGAGCGCTACCTTCCATATCCGCTGGTGATTAGCTTCTGCGAAATGATGCCTGAAGCCGTGAAATATCGCTCCTGCTACCGATCCGCCCGCCACCGTATAGAATGATAACCCAAGATTAGAATGGAAGGAATGCAGAGTTATGCTGTACACCTCCCAGATCTCCGCACCCCAGAGAACGCCAACCGCAATCATCGGAAGATTCGTCAGAAACGTTGTCGGTTCATGAAGAAAGCGTTTCATTCAGATTCGTCTTTTGTCGGCTTTTTCTCCCCGCAGTAAATGCACTCTGTACCGAGTTGGACGGTAAAGCTGCAGGAAGGGCAAACCCACTCCTCCAAATCTGATGCTTCTGATTCTTCAGTGCTTTGTTCCCCTTTCAGAGTCCAGACAAAAACACCGCTGAAAAACAAAATAATCAGGAAAAAGAATATCCAGAGAACATAAGTCAAGCTGATCTCCAGCTTATGGCGGTGACCAGAATGAGCAGATTTACACAGTGCGTGACAAAGCAGACTGGGCAAGCCGTCCTCAAAATATAGAGCCCCCACAGCAGATATAGCGAGATTATCATTGCGATAAAAGTGAGCCCGATAAATAGCTCAATATCAACAATCCCAAGTCCTGTAAACGCAATTACCAGAATGAGGAACGGATAGTAAAGCGTTCCCCAGAAAGCGTTCGGTTTTCCGAGTATGGAACCGTATGGCGTTTCAACCAACACTTGACAGCTCCCTTCGGACATTCGGCAAAATGGAGGTATCCACCAGCTACCAAGGCTAAGTCGCCCCGTCGTTACTCTAAAGAAATAAAATGAAAAGGCCCAACCGGCTGAAGCCAGAAGGGCCGAAAGAATCGGATAAAGCAGTAGACTCACTGCCGCAAACGATAAGCAATTCCTTCGATGCAATGAATGAGTTTATCCAGCTGGGCACCAGTTGAAAACAGCTCCCCCATATCTTCCAGACTGTCGATTGGGTAGTTTTTAGGATCGTAATCTCTCAAGAAGTTTGACTCCAGTTTGATGAGATAGTCGCGGAGAATATTCTTGGGCACTCCCTTCTGACGGAAAAGATTGAGGCAGAACTTAATCTGTCCTTTTGATGTTATCTGGAATACTGAGATGAGTCCAAAGTCAGACTTGGACTTATAGGTCATTGTACCGTATTCGTCACCCCTTCCCCAAGAAACTTCATCGGCGTCCTTCTCGGCGAAATCGCAGAGAGATTCTCCGATCTTCGCAACTTCGCGTGATGCTTTCTTCCTCAACTCAGAAACAAACTTGGTCTTATCCCATTTCACAGAAAGATTCCCTTCTATTTAGGCTGATGATGGGGAAAAGTCACCACCAAATTTACCATTGCCTTTAATATAAACGAATTTCGATTTACGCTATTTTGCAGGTTTTCATATATTGAGAGGGACAACATGACGACAGGATCGCATAAATCCCCTCCCCCATACATCATGCTGATCATCACCGCCGTTCTCTGGAGTACCGGCGGCTTCCTCGTGAAGGGTATTGAATGGCACCCACTAGCCATTGCGGGAATGCGAAGCTTTATCGCCGCCACGGTGATCCTTCTCCTCATCAAGAAGCCGGAATTGACCTGGTCACTTCCCCAACTAGGCGGTGCACTCTGCTATACGGCCACGGTGATCCTTTACGTCCTTGCCAATAAACTCACTACAGCGGCCAATGTTGTGCTCCTCATGTACACTGCCCCCATCTACGTTATTATATTCGGGCCCTGGTTCCTTCGAGAGCGTGCTACGCGCAGGGACTGGCTGGCAGTCGGCGCCGTTATGTGCGGAATTGTTATCTTCTTTTTCGACCGGTTCTCTACAGAGGGACTAATTGGCAACCTCCTCGCGGTTCTGAGCGGAATGACCTTTGCTTGGATGACACTTTTTCTCCGGCGGCAGAAGCGTGGATCACCGACCGAATCGGTCTTTCTTGGAAACGTCCTCGCCACCATCATCGGACTCCCTTTTTTACTTTCCGAGAAGCTTCCCGAAATTGATGGGCTTCTTATGCTGATTCTGTTAGGTGTCTTCCAACTTGGCATATCCTACGTCCTTTATACCAAGGCGATTCAAAAAGTCCGCGCCTTCGAAGCGGTACTGATTACCATGCTCGAGCCCATCCTAAATCCTATTTGGGTTTTCCTGCTCTACGGCGAAATGCCCGGCCGATGGGCCATCGTGGGCGGTGTAATCGTCTTGATAACGGTGGCTTCCCACGGAGTGACAACCACGAAAGCCAACCGACAAAAGACAAAACCTTAATCAGAGAAAAATCAGGAGAGACTTCTCAAACTCATTATACTACGGAGACTTCTCGCCACTTTGTTCCCGCAAGTGGCTACCAATGGAGCTTATCTGTCTCCAGAATAACAGTCCAAGACCACTAACTCCACCTGATAGAGTACCATGAGAAAGATAATCTGCGCCAAGAACATGTTCATCGTTATGGGGTAATGCGATCTCGAATACAAACCGCAGAACTGTAGCTCCTGCGAAACCGTAATTGAGTATCCAGGCCCAAGTGCAGGTGATAAAGAATGTTTCTGCGACCGGCGACAGCTAACTGTGAGTAGTCAGCAACTACACTAAAAGTTGGAAGTAATGTCCAAACTTTTCTTAGGCAGGAAAATCGGCGCAATGCTCGTCCATAGCCTTCAGTCGATCAATTCCGATGACGCTGTTTCCACGGCAGCGTCTACTAGTTCATCTATATTTAGAACTTCCTCCTCTTTCTCCAATTGTTCGGTCCTCGCTTTTGTAGATGGTCTCTTGGGGACAAAAAGTGAACAACAGTCCTGATCAGGCAGGATGGAAATGTCATATGTGCCGATATCTTTCGCCCTGTCAATGATTTCCTGTTTATCGAATCCGACGAGAGGCCGAAGGATCGTCATGTTTATCACTCTCCCTACTGCCGCCATGTTTTCAAGTGTCTGGGATGCCACCTGTCCCAGCGATTCACCCGTTACAACCCCTTTTACTCGCTCCTTCCGCGCGATGACGTCGGTGATTCTCAGCATAAACCGCCGGTAAAGCAGTACCCTGAAACGGGCGGCGGTCTTCTCGACAACCTGTTTCTGGACTGGCGCAAGCTCCACAAGGTACAGCTTCGATCGCATCTGAAAGCGATTGAGTGTGTTGATCATTTCCCGCACTTTTTCGATGGATGCCGGCGTTGTGTACGGTATGGAATGAAAATGGACAAAGATCGCTTTCGCACCGCGCTTCATGGCGAGGTAGGCCGCCACCGGTGAATCGATCCCGCCGGAGAGCATCACCGCAACTCTGCCACTAACGCCCACAGGCAGTCCTCCTCGGCCGATGATTCGCTCAGGATAGATGAAAGCCTTCTTTTCAAACATGTCGATGTAACAGTTGGCGTCCGGGGCGGAAAGATTCACCTTCTTTGCCATCGTCTCTACAATATGCGCCCCCACCTCCTCGTTCACCCTTTGGGCCTTAAGAGGAATCTCGTTCCCGCCCCGTCGGGCGGTGATTCTGAATGATTGGAAATCCATTTCTGAAAGCAGTCGGTGAGCGTCCGTTTTGAGGTAATCAATCTCCTGGGTTGATTCAAACGCCGGGGCAAAATAAGCGAGGCCGAGAACATCCTTAAGTACGTCAATCAGTGGAGCAAGATTCGCCGATGGGTCTGCTATCCTCACCACTAGCCTACCGTAATAGCGTCGCACGGATTTCACCGAATTGGGGTAGCGGAGTTTCACTGTATCAAGGATATTCGCCTTCAGGCGGTCTTCAAAAAAACTCCGGTTCCTTCCCTTAAGACCAATCTCCGAATAGTGGCACAGGATGTGATCGAAAATCACGGAAGCCTCAGATTCGCCCAGAAAGCTGTGCACCAAGGTGGGCGCCATAGGACAGAAGACCGACAGCACCACCGGCGATTGCAAGATATAGAGGACGGCCGTTTCCTGCTGGGAGCTTTCCGCCGGAACGATACCGCCACAGGAAAAGTCCCAGAAAAACGAGTGAGGTGGCAATCTGCAAAGCGCCGTGCGTCGTGAAAAACGGGAACGGGAGGAACATATGACCGTATAGCCGATCGGCAAGGAAACCTGTCGCCACAGCGAGAACCGAACTTACTACTCCAAACAGCAGGCACCACCATCCCGCATCCTCCGCCGAACGGTTTTTCAGCGAGACAGAGATGAGATCGCACGCCCACCCCGTTGAAAAGAGCGCTATAGGAAAATGAATGAAAAGAAGATGAATATTATCGAGTGTCCACGGAAACATCAGAGCGTTATGGTATGAATTTTAATTGAGAGGTCATGCTCCACAATCACCAGATGATTGGCGGGAACTTGATGCCAATCTTCCTCCGTGTCCGTCAGTTTTTCCGACACTACCAGGACACAATCCTCATCGGGCTTTCCTGGCACGATTCGGCACTGACCATCGACACAGTCGAAGGCGCCCCGGGCGGAGTGATAGAGCGTCCGTGCCTCTGCACTCTCATCGGAGATATAGCGGCTTGCCACGATTCGCTCACCGTCCGTAAGGAGACCATTCATGGTGAAGGGTTGATCGATGCCATGTTCGTCCAGCAGTTCGGTCAGTTCCCGAAGCGCTCTGAAAAACGCATCACTCAACTGCTCTACGGTCAGACTAGTGTGGGCATCAAGGTGTTGCAGGATCAACGCGAAAAAGTGTTCCGAGTCTGTGTCTCCCTCGATCCAATCATAGATGCTGTCAGACAGCCGCATCCTGAGTGCCCTCTTGATAACGTTGAAACCGGAGATGGCGCCGTTGTGCATGAAGAGCAGCTTTCCGTAAGAGAAAGGGTGGCAGTTGGCCTCGGAAACTCTCCCGTTTGTTGCGGCCCGGATATGAGCAAGGATAGCCCCCGATCTGATTTTGGGTGAAAGGTTTCTGAGATTTCTGTTGTTCCATGCCGGTTGGATGGATGAAAAGACCGCCGGCGTCTCCTCAATCTCCGGTACGTACCACCCCACGCCAAAGCCGTCGCCGTTAAGCGGCTCCTCACGCTCCCTCGCATGGAAACTTTGGTTGATAAGCGAATTCTTCGGCATATATAGCAGTCTGTCCATTAGGACCGGGGAGCCACGGTAAGCAAGAAACCGGCACATGACTTAAGGGTTCGATCGGGTAACAATCCCCGCTACAATTGTATTCAGTTTTCTTGGAGCGAACCGCGCCGCGAAGGCTAGGAACCAATTCAATCCACCGTGAATCACCGATGGTTTTTTTCCGAAGCTCTTCAGCGCTGTGGCAACAACTTTGTCAGGTGTGCTCCATAGAAGTCCAGTCACATCCTCTGTCAGACCCGCCGACTTTTGAAAGTCGGTGTTGGTGTAGCCGGGCGAAAGCGCCATCACGTCGATTCCCTTTCCCCTGTACTCTTCCCACATGCCCTCGCCAAGGAAAAGGTTGAACACCTTGGTGGCACTATAGACGGAAAAGTAGGGCGTCGCCTGGTAGGCTGCCTTGGACGCCAGAAAGATTATGCCTCCCTTTTCACGCTCCACCATCTTTGGCAGAAACTTGTGCGACAGAGCTACTGGCGCGAGACAGTTCAAACGGATCATCTCTTCATCTCTCTCAGCACTTTTTTTATGAAAGGTTCCCAGATGTCCGAATCCGGCATTGTTCACCAGTAAACCAACCTCTAGATCAGAAACAGCCTCTTCAATTCTGTCAGCAGTGTCGGCCTGAATTAAATCCGCCACAACCTCTCGGGTTTTGACGCCATAATCCGAAGTGAGTTGTTCGCCCAGTGTCGTTAGCAAATCTCCTCGCCGAGCAACGAGAACGATGTTCATTCCCTTCATGGCTAGCTGATGACAGAACTCTTCACCGATCCCAGCCGAAGCGCCCGTCACTAGCGCCCATTCACCATACCGTTCTTTCCAACTGCTTTCCGCCATTACTCTCCCCTCACTATTAGTATCGGACAATTCGCTTTTTCAAGTGTCTTCATCGGTTTGCTTCCGAGAAAGAATTTTGTCAGTGGTGACCGGCTTGATGCCCCCATCACAATGAGATGATCTTCACCTGCCGTCTCAATAAAAGTAGTGACAGGATCGCCCGTGAGAAAATTCTGTTCATAAGGGACGTTGAGCGTGTCGAGATACCGCGAAGCCGATTTCGCGGCGGCGGTATATCCTTCGCCGAACTTGTCGTGTTTGGAGACTGTCAGCAACGTCACCGCCATCTCCATCTGCTTAGCGATAGTTCCGCCGAACCGTACGGCACGCTTTGTTGCAGATGAATCATCCACACAGAGCAGAAGCTTGTAACTCTTATCTATATCCACATTCTTCATCACCAAGACCGAAGTCGGTAGGTACTGCAACAGATCGTGAGCCATGTTGCGACCCTTGCTCCCGCCAATGATGGAAAGTGTATAGTCTTCTTCACCGCACTCTTTCCGAAGCTCATCAATAATCTCCCCTTCCCTAAGTACGAGATCGATCTCCTGACCGTAGCTACCCGGAAGTACCAGTCGATAGCGATCCTTTTCCTCTACCATGTTCAAAGGGTCGAAACCGTTCTCCCCACTGTTCTCAAGATATCCAGAAGCCTGCAGATCATGGAACGCCCACCGAAGTACTTCAATGCCAGGGTGATAGATTTCCCACTTCGCAAGCGAATCCCTTGCAAGAGAAACGCGCCCGGCAAACAGCTCTTTCGGCTTCGGACCGACGTAAACCACGTTAAGAGTCGCATCAAACGATTTGGCAATCTGTGACCCCATTCGGAGCGTTGGACTGGAATACTCTTCACTGCTAACAGCCAGAAGGAAATTCATCATTTAACCAACTTCTTCAAATCCGTCTGCCTGCTCACACCTTTTCCTCTTTCACAACGTCAATATACGATCAACCCAGTAAGGGCCAAAACAGATGGATAAAAAGAAACAGGACGGCTATGGACATCAGAGTCATTTTCCAACCGCCCCGGAAATAGTCGGACGGTTTTACCAGTCCGCTGGAGTGAATAATCATACAGGTTGGAGATGCTACTACTGTCATGTAGCCAAAGGCCGATGCCAATGCTGTGGCAAGTGTGATAATGACCGCGTCACCACCCATGTTCAACACAATGGGGCCGAGGACAGCTACCGTCGCCGCGCTGCTCAGAAAATTGGTCAGACCCGCTGTAAGAAATATGGAGACAAAAGAACGGATAATATCAAGATCACCAGTCACGATTTTCAGCGTCTCAATCACTTTCGTAGCGACCCAGAGAGCGGCACCGGTATCCTTCATTTGAAGACCCAGCGAAATAGCCGCACCAAACAGCATAATTACGCCCCAGTTTGTGTTCCGGTTCAAGTCCTGCCACTCCACAAGACCGAAAGCGAGATAAAGGACGACCCCGAAGAGGGCGATAATCCCGAGACCGATGGTTGGACTTAGAAACACCCATCCGAGGAATACGAGAACAAAGACACCGATAGACACTAACTGCCTACCAGTAATATTTCCAGACTTGGCTACCTGTACCTTGAGTTTTCGCACCGCCGAATCAAGAATCGTCTTCTCCGGACGAAAGGTCCACCACAGAAGCATCACAGCCAGCGGAATCTCAACTAGCAACACGGGATAGGCGTACTTCATCCACTGCAGATAAGAGAGACTTCCCATTCCGAACTGAGAGAGATAGCCCATAATGATCACATTACGGCCGCCGCCGGAAGGTGTGCCGATGGACCCCATGGCGCTTCCGTAGGCGATGGAGAACAGGATGAGTGCCGTAAGCCTTGCGATTTTTTTCGGATCACTACTGGTGTGTCGGACCAGGGTGAGCCCAACCGGCATCATCATGGCCGTCACTGTGTGCTCACCGATAAATGAAGAAAGAACCGCACAGACAGTTACAAAGCCGGCGACGATCCGCCACGTCTTGTGACCGGTAATGTTGATGATCCCCAGAGCGAGACGCGTGTCCAGTCCCTGCGAGACAATGGCCACTGCCAACATCAGTGAACCCATGATGAAAAAGACGGCGTCGCTCATGAACGAGGCAGCTACTTCGTTAGGTGTGGCGATCCCGAACAGCACTTGAAAAATGAGAATCAGCATCGCCACGGCCGGGAGAGGAATCGGTTCATAAATAATTAGAAGGATAGTGATCAAGACAATGATCAGTGTGTGGTAGCCGTTCGAGGTGAGACCGTGAGGCGTCGGGAGGAGATAAAGGACTGCGCCAAACAAGAGCGCAATGAGAAGCCACTTCCGCTGCGTGGCCCAATAGATGATGTCTACTAACACAGTACTAACATAAAATGGGCAATATGGAGTTACGAAAGTCAGGAAAGAAAGCTAGCAACATTCCGTATTCTTCATTCTTCATTTCCAAAGTAATACGCTTCATCGGTGGGCCGCAGTGTTCTCGCCATCCAGAGCGGACGCCGGAGACCATCTGGTCCGGGCCCTGGGCGCGTCATTTCGAGCCACTCTCTGTAAACTGAATGGGCCTTTTTCGTGTCCACTTCGATGTCCCCATACCGTTCATTTTTTGACGGGATTGACAGCCGCACCTTTTGGTGCCAGCAGTGCATCCCCGAAACAGGATCAGGATGAACCGGAAATGTTATATTCTGATGGACACCTCCATCCCGCCACCAGATTCGCTTCGAATCGGAGTCGCCGCTATCGAACGGCTCCACTCCGTCCATCAGTCCCATCTTCCATCTCCCTTCTCCTTTCTCTTCTATCTGTACCGTGCTTGTCATCCAGCTGTTCCCAACGGGATCGTGCTGACGTCGCCATCTTCCGATGTGATGAGAGCAGGCCACCACATCCGGCTTGATCGCTTCTGTGATCCACACCTTGTCGATAAAATAGCCAATGTCAGTTTCAACTTTAATATGATCGCCTGATTGTGTCAGACCGATGTGACTGGCGGTCTTCGGATGTATCCAAACAGGATTGCGGTGAGAGATTTCGGCCAGCCACTTGGCATTCCCCGACCGGCTGTGAATGAGTGTCGGAAGACGGAAGGTTGGAACAAGGACATATTCATTCTTGGATCTATCGAGACTGTCTGGATGGATGTGGCTCTTGATATAGCCCGGGAGCGTCTGGTCACCCCATTGCCAATCATCCATCGTCTTTGAATAAAACTCTTGTTTTCGAGACGGCGTCGGGAAACCCGTTACCTTTCGACCATTGTCCCGAACGGCCACTACTTTCCCCTCTTTTATATACTGGCTGTACTGGTTCAGTTCAGTCCCTTCAGTTAAGATCTCTTTGAGATGTTTCCCATAGGCAGACGTCTCTACCTCAAAGGCACCGACCTTGCGCATGTAGTCCAACGGTGACAGCCCTTCTGCTGAAGCCGCCTCCGGGAGTCCCGGGACATGTTCGAATATGAACCGATAATATTCATCAATGGTAATCTTTTCACCAGCGCGGTAAGGCGATATAAAATGCTCACGGATACCTAGGGATTCATCTGAGTCCATTTTCCACGACAACTCAATCCAGAACTCGTCTTCCTCCCACACTTCGCCAGGATTTACCTCGTGCGTAAACTCGACTTCTCTCCCATCCCGTCGCGCAAACTCTCTCAGCACCGGCTGTCGAAAGGCGATCCAGACCGATGAGTGCGTTTCGTACGAATTCAGGTCGTGGCGTTCGCTGGCATGGCCCATGGGAAGTACGTAATCAGCCCAGAATGCCGTTTCGTTCCATGTAGGCGTCAGCGCCACGTGGCATTTAATCTTACTCTCATCTCGGAGGACCTCGATCCAACTGAAACCGTCAGGATACGTCCAGACGGGATTGAAGACACGGGTAAAGTAAACATCTAACTCGCCGCGGCCGTCTTTCAGGAAATGCGGAAGAAGAAAGCTAAGCTCGTGGTGCGCCAAAGGATACTCAATGGGATACTGTAGTTCATTCCAAAATTTCTGTGCTGGTGGTACATCAAAAAAAGTTGGCTTGAATTTGTTCCATCCGCTGGGCGATGTCCCCCCTTCCGTACCAATGCTTCCGGTAAGGACATTCAGAAAATGGAGGCACCTCGCCACCTGCCACCCTCCAAGGTTACCACTTCCGGCCGCACGCCAGTTGTGGGTGGAAAGCTGGCTACCCGCTTCCGCCACATGCTTAGCCGCTTCAACAATCTTTTGCGCTTCCACACCGGATTCGGTCTCGGCAAACTGAGGTGTGAACTCAGCATACTCCACCTTAATACGTTTAATAAAATTGTCGAAGGAAACCTCGTCACTTGGATGTACCGCAACGAGGTAATCGTGCCAGTTGACCCACGTCTCCATGAACCGGCGATCGTACAGTCCCTCATCAAGAATTATCTTCGCCATCGCGAGCAGTACAGCAGCTTCCGAGCCCGGATAGGTCGGGAGCCAGACATCCGCCATGCTAGCGGTGTTTGAGAGGCGAGGATCCATGACGATGAGCTTGGCGCCGCTCATCATCCCTTCAATGATCCGCTGAGCGTGAGGATTGAAATAGTGGCCGGTCTCCAGGTGTGAACTGATGAGGAGGATTGTCTTTGCATTGGCGTGATCGGGCGATGGCCTATCATAGAAGTGCCACAGCGCATAGCCGGTTCGGGCGCCGGCGGAGCAGATGTTCGTATGGGAGTTGTGGCCGTCCACTCCCCAAGATTGGATTACCCGCTCAGCATATCCCTCATGGCCAGGACGCCCCACATGATAGACAACACTGTTGTGGCGCTTTGCCTTCAAAGAAGAATGCATCTTTCCTGCAATATCCGATACCGCCTCGTCCCAGGAGACCCTCTCCCACTGGCCGGAACCCCGCTCTCCTTTCCGTTTCATCGGATAATGGATGCGCTCCGCGTCGTTTATCTGGTTAATGGTGGCCGGTCCCTTGGCACAGTTCCGGCCACGACTGGCAGGATGATGGGGATTCCCTTCGAACTTGCGAACTTGCTCCGTCTCTTTGTCTACATAAGCGAGCAGGCCGCAGGCCGCCTCACAGTTGAAACAGGTGGTGGGAACAATAGAATAGTTCTTCTTTACTCTCTTCGGCCAAGAGCCCGCATCATATTCTGTCCAGTCGTGCCACTGGTCAGAGGGAGGATAGTTGGAGAATCCGTCTTTGCTTAACGGAAGATCGCCAGCCGCTGGTTCAATAGTCTTGAGGATTCCGAGAGACTCACAGGCTTTTTCAATAATTGATTTTTTCAACGGCTCACTCATACTTCAACTCAACGGAATCAACTGCGGCGCTCGAATCCAGATGTGCTCCGTAACAAGAATTCCAATCAGCATTGCCACGGCCAAAATCTGGTCTGGTAGGATGGTCAGTCCTGTGAAAAAAATGACAAGGGGAACAACACGTGTAAGAAAGACTGAAGTCCAGAAAGGCACAGAATAACGGCCGCTGAGAATCATTTCCGCCGCTTTCTGAGCATCATCCGTCAGTCGTGACGAAGTCAGTTCGAACGCAAACATTCCTAGATTCAGCAACAACAGTCCGGAAAGTGTGAAGACAAGTTCAGTTGAGATACTGCCTGTTAATATGATCACACCCGCCCCTCCGGCCAGCATGGCATGGACGGCCATCTGGTACGGCGCCAGGTGCGACTGCCAGAAGTCCCGTCCTTTCGCTTGAGCAAAAAGAAACGCGGTGTAGACCGCCGAAAAAAGCGCAAGTGCAGAACCAATCCATTCGACCCACCATAGGTCAGAAAGATTCAAATACGCGTTTATGAGAAGAAGCGTCAGCACGCCGCCGTATGTCACAAGCCCGTACGCCCCCTTCACCAGCCACGATCTCCAATGCGGACGAAGAATAACGTATAGAAACCTCTTCGGTTGATCTAGGTCCTTCACGAGAAGCGCAACCGTCACAAGCAAGAATCCCATCGAGCTCCAGAGTGATACGGTGTTCGTCGCCGATGAAATCTCCGCCCAACCTAACTGTCTGGAAAGGAAGGTCATCAAAAAAAGTCCCGCGGAGATCGCCTTAGTCCAGACATAAGCTGACACTTCCCAACCCCAGAGCACGCCTTTACTGGGACTGTCATAAACTGTCCGGGGATCTCCAGAGCGGAGTGTCTCAGCTATTTTTCGTCCGAAATCTCTCTTCTCCGTTTTTGATCCGGCTTCCATGGCCAGTTGAATAAGCAGGTCGCCGGCGTCATTTTCCGAGGACTTCTCTTCAGCAAAGTGTGAAAAGTGCCCCACACCCTTCGCCTGCTCGCTCCAAAGGTACTGATCAGCTGGCTTCGTAATGGAAGGATCGAGCGACGCCCGTTTTCCATCGATGTAATAGAGCTTCGGCTTTGTTCCCTTCTCAGGCTTTCGGACGGTGGTCTTCTGATTTTTCACGAGTTGGGAAATCTCTGACTCATCGCTATCGAGATCGCCGAAAACAATCGCCTCCTCTGGACAGACCACCACGCATGATGGCTCAAGACCGATCTCTATCCGGTGGGCGCAGAAATTGCACTTCTCCGCCACGTGATCGTCAGGATCAATATATAGTGCGTCATAAGGACATGCCTGCATGCACGACTTGCAGGCGATACACCGCTCTGTGTTGAAGTCGACAATCCCATTTTCACGGTAATGTAGGGCGCTGGTTGGACAGATGTCCACGCATGGGGCAGCTTCACAGTGGTTGCATCGCAGTACAGAGAAAAGCCGTTCGGTAGCGGGGAACTCACCTGTTTCAACGTATTTCACCCAAGTCCGGTTCACTCCAATAGGCACCTCATGCTCCGATTTGCACGCCACTGTGCAGGCGTGGCATCCAATGCACTTACGGTTATCTATGAGAAAGCCGAGGTTCATGCCTTAAGTGTGCGATTTGGAAAATCGGAGCGTTGGAGAATTATAGTAGCAACTCAGATATCGAACAGTCATCACTCTCCATTAATCAAGCTCCATCAATGAAGCCTCAATTGATCTCGAAAGTTTTCTCAGCTTCCACAGCTGGCCAAGTGTCATGTCTGGAAAGCCAACCGGAATATTGAAAAGGGGAGACGGCGTAAAAACGCGGCCGTTCACAACCGCAATCTTCCACGGATAGAATGGAGTAGCCTTCCGTTCACCAAGATCGACAATTTCGGCAATCTCTCTCTCTTGGGGAATCGTGACACCGAACAGCGTGGCATCTTTCCTGAGCACGTCATAGCGGAACAGTTTCGTCAAATTGGACGATTGCTTGAGACGCTCCTCAATCGCTTTGATCGCTTCGGCATGATTCTCGAACTGTCCCAGTTCAATCATATCATTTCGTGTCGGCATCTGCTTCATGTATTGATACGTCCGAAGACGGTCAACGGAGAGCGGCTCGGCCGATCCAAACGGGCGCAGAAACCTCCCTCTCAGTTTTGGAAGCAGTCGTTGCAGCTCTGTTTTGAATTCACCTACTGCCCTAGTCACCCTGTCAAAATCGGACTGGAGAAAAAGGTTTCCCCAGTAGTCGATATTCGGCACAGAAAGATAAACCATATCGCCCCTCACATCTACAGCGAGATTGAGAACACCCAGAAAAACTCCATAATCTCCACCATTCCGGGACGCCTTCTTCAACTGTTTCGTGGTGACGAAGAACATGTAGCGGTCAGGATCGCCAACAGGGCGGTATTCTCCGATAATCTCAGCATCGTTCATAAAAAACTTTTGAATAATCGCTTCCTCGGTGCCCTCGAAATCCTTCCCTGTTTCGCCAATAAGTATGTAAGGCTGTACGCCTTGCCCCATAGCGAAAATGGATGGAAAAGAATAAAGAATGAATAAGAATAAGCCAGTGAGAATCGAAGATAGTCTTTGTTGGTCAATCAACATTGTAGTGGCTCGTCGCGCATTCATTCTTTCCAAGATCCATAATGTCCGCCTCCTGCTCCGTTACACGCATAAGCCCACGATTGATTTGCTTGATATCAATATAAACCTCCGGCGACTCGCGCATATTGTCGAAAATAAATTGAACAAATTCCTTCTCAGAAGATAACGAAAAGATAGGGTTTGCCTTCCACAATTCTTTAAGTGAAACAACAAACTTCCCTGATTCATCTGCCTCGTCCCAAGATACATAATGGGCCGGCAACACTTCCGCCTCGCCTGGGAATTGAGCGTACTTTTTCAGGAGAGTCTCGTACAAATCGTAAACCCACGCTTCTGCCTTTCCGCCAAGATCCGGTCGGCCGGCCGAAACAATAAACAGTGTGTCTCCAGTGATAAGATACCGCCCGTCAATTAGACAGGTGACACTTCCTTCAGTATGCCCCGGTGTGTGAGATAGCCCCATCCCGGGACCATTCTTGCAGAGAGGAATCGTCTCTCCATCTCTCAGTAGCCGAAAGTTGAAAGGCGAATCAGGGAAGTCCTTTTCATGGGCCATCATTACCGTCTCCTGTGACAGGCACAGCTCTGGCCCACCGGAAAGATGATCGGCATGGGCGTGTGTCTCGATCACCTTTGTGATGACTGCGTTATGTAACCGCGCAAATCCTCGGTAAAACTGGAGATTTCTAGAAGGATCAATGATCGCCAACTCACCGTCGCAGATTATACCGTAGCTGAGGCACCCTTTCCCAGGCCGTATGAACTGGTAAAGGCCGAATCCGTCATTCTCCGGATTGATCCTCACCGGCGTCAGCAGTTCGCCCCACGACTTAATCCCGCCTGAGAGATAACTTACATTACCGAAACCGTGAGACGCTAGAATCTCGGCCACATATTGCGCTGACCCTTCCTTGGCACATACGATCCTGACAGGACTCCCTTTCGGTAACTTAGCCACAGACTCCTCTTCCTCTTCCATGAAATCGAGATAAGGAACGTTAGACATATTGAAAGGAAACGGTCCCTCCACCTGAAAACGCTTGAAGTCGTCCTCGTTCCTCACATCTAGGAGGTGAAAATCGACTTTACCGGAAAGAACGCTAAATAGTTCTTCGGCGGTGAACGGAGGAGGAGCGGAAGACAATTATATCAAACGAACAGCTGAATATCAGCTTCCGCGGCGAATTCCAAAAAAGTGGCAGCACCCCCGATATCCACACCATCCAAAGAATCATCCTTGCTGAAACCGAAAACATCTATGGTCATCTGGCATCCGATGAGCTCTACACCACTCTCGAGACAGATGTCCCGAAGCTCCTCGATGGTGGCGACACCCTTTTTTCTGAACGTCTGTTTCATAACAGAGGTGGACATCGTTTTGAAACCGGGAATGTTTCCCACGAGAACGTTGGGCATGGGCCACTCAATCTTCTGAAAACCGTCCGGGCCAAACGGCATCTTCATGGGCATGCCGGGGTTAGCATGGAGTGCCACCTTCGGGTTGATCTCTTTCTTCAGAAGCGTCAGTCCGTATAATGTGGAAAAGACGCCCACCTCCATCTCCATGGCCGCAGCGGTAGAGGCGAGAATGAAGGGTGGATAGGCCCCAGTCAAGTATTCCTTTTGAGGCGATAAGGGCCCATTCGCTTCTGTCCATTTGCTTCAGCCATATCTCTCTTTCTAACTTTTCTTAAGGTAGAATGTGAACTGGCCCTCTTCAGCAATGGATTCCAGCAACTCATCCCCCGTCCGCTTTACCCACGCGGCGATGTCGTTCATCGACCCGGGATCGGTGGAAACCATCTTGAGCACCTGCCCAGAAGTGAGCGTATCCATCGCCTTCTTGGTTTTCAGGATCGGCAAGGGACAGTTGAGTCCTGAGCAGTCCAACTGAGAATCGATGTTGAATTCGGTCATTGTTGTCTCTCTACTGTTGGTTGTTCAACAAGTTGTCAGCTCCCATTTACCGCTTTCCACCTTATTCTGGCACTCTGAGACGCCGTCTAGTATCTTGTAAATGAATTCGCGATTGAGTAAAAGTAGGTTGTACTCTCACGCCTCAATTTCACGATTCCTCGTTGGTGCATACGACGCAGATGCTGTGACGCCAACGGTTGGGAAACATTCAAATGCCTCTGGATCTGACCCACAGATTTCTCCACCGCTTCAAGAAATTCAATGATCTTAAGACGCTGAGGATGTCCCAGAGGCTTGATTACATTGGAAGCCTGCTTTAGGAAAGCTACGGAAAGAGGATTATGCATGCCAAATTGCCACCAGATTATTCCATACGGTGATAGATATAAAGTAATTTTATTATATAAAGTCAAGAGGAAATAGAGGTAAGGATTCAACAATTGATTGTTCGTACTTTCCCTCTTATGGAAAAGCCCCACCCAATCTCCGCCACGGCAGGCATCCTCATCGGTGGCCGGAGTCGTCGTTTTGGTTCACCAAAGTGGCGGGCTGAAATCGGCGGCGTTACTATTTTGGATCAGCTGTGGGAGAAATGCGGTGATTTTGAGGAGAAAGTCGTCATCGGAAAGGAGAAACCGGCCGATCTGGATAAGCCATTTCTCATAGATGAGTCCGATATTCAGGCACCAATTATTGGTCTCCACACACTTCTGAAAAACAGCGTCCACGATTGGAACCTCCTTCTTTCTTGCGACCTCCCCCTCCTCACGAAAGAAGTGCTAAGAAAACTTTGGAAAGAAAGGGATGAGAATGCGGACATCATCGTTCCGGAGGCAAATGGCCGCCCTCAAGTGACCTGTGCCCTATACCATCGCCGATTAGACAAAATTGTTTCTGACTCCATCGATCGTGGATCTTTCAGCCTAACTGATCTAGCTGACAGCAGAAATTTTCTGATGTTGGAGATGAATGAGGTTAAAGAAGTTTTCCTCAATATGAATACTCAAGCGGATTGGGAAAAGATCAGAATTCAGTTGGACGATTAGACTTTGCGGAAGCACTTGTAAAACAAGGAAATGATCTCCCGTTCAGACCTTACTATAAGGAGAATAAAAATGAACGATTTCAAAATAAGAGCCTCTTTCGTGATGAGGACAATTGCCTCGCTTTTTCTCATAGTGAACTGTTCAGGAAAAGATTCTTCTTCATTTCACCACCACCTTCAGAGTGGACCAGTACCATGGACAGACAACAAGTTCGACAGTTCCGGGGACAAGTTTACGTTCGCGCTGTTTTCAGATCTGAATGGCGGCGAGCGGGAAAAGGTCTTTGAAGTAGCGATGGAGCAGCTCTCTCTTTTACGTCCTGAGTTCATCATCAGTCTTGGGGACCTCATTGACGGCGGAACAGAAAACAGAGAGACACTGACAAATGAATGGGATTTCTTTGATCAAAGGGCCTCCGCTACTCTTGCACATGTTTTTTATGTGGGTGGGAATCATGACCTGACAAATCTGACCATGAGGAAAGTCTGGGAAGAACGGTACGGCGCCCAGTATTACCACTTCGTTTACAGGAAAATTCTTTTCCTGATTTTGGACAGCGAGGATTATTCGAATAAGCGGATGCGTGAAATCTATCTGGCCCGCGCTGATTACCTCAACAAAAGGAAAAGCATGACGCTGGAGCAGGTTCAGAAAATGGAATACATGAACATTCCAGAACGCCGCACTGGTGAGATCGGCTCAGAACAGTCCGAATATTTCCTAAACGCCCTGGCCGATCATCCGGACGTGGAGTGGACTTTCCTGTTCATGCATAAGCCCGTCTGGCTAAGGGATGACGAGTCTGACTTTTCCGCCATCGAATCAGCACTTTCTAATCGCCCATACACCCTCTTCAACGGCCACTTCCATAGCTATTCGCATACGGTCAGGCATGGTCGGGACTATATCATGCTCGGAACCACGGGAGGAGGACAGAATATAAATGATCCAATGTCATTCGATCACGTTACACTGGTGACTATGACGGAAGATGGTCCTTCCATCGCCAGTTTAAAACTCAATGGAATCCTCGATAAAACAGGCCGTATCCCCGCTGGCGGAGATAGTCTCTGTTTGCAGGCGTCAAATTGCGGGAACGGATAAATGTGATGCTCGGACTCGCTCGCTGACTGAAAGCTTACCTGTCAAGCTTTTCGATACGGCGCTGGTGGCGCCCACCGACGAACGGTGCAGCAAGCCATATATCTATCACTGAATAGATCTCCGCCTCGGATATGAATCGAGCGCCGAGGGAAAGAATATTGGCATTGTTGTGCTCCCGGGAAAGGCGTGGAATTTCACTTTCGGAACCGTAATAGACCGCCGCCCTGACCCCCCTGACGCGATTGGCCGCCATCGCTTCTCCCTGTCCTGAGCCGCCGAGAATTATCCCCCTGCTTTCGTAATCAGCGGCGACAGCTTCCGCACAGGGAAAAATGAAGTCGGGATAGTCGTCTTCGGCGTCATATTTATGAGCACCGTAATCAACTACCTCGTAACCATTTCGCTTGAGGTAATCGCCAATGGCATTCTTCAAATCAAGGCCGGCGTGATCAGTGGCCAAGTGTATTTTCATTCTTGACTCTCCCCGGATTGCTCGGAGGGCGATGAGTGCATATTATCAATTCCTGAATATTCCGCAGCCTCAGTGGTAAATATTTCAACCAATGCTTGCAAACTCCTTCATTGTTTTGACGGGATCGGGCGTACAAAAAACACCCGTGCCAGAAACAATGATGTCAGCGCCCGCGCGGGTTACTTTGGCTGCGTTTTGAAGCTTTACATCACCGTCAACCGAAATCTCCGGGCGGACATCCCCCAAGCCATCAGAAAACTCCCTCAGTTCTGTAATCCGGTTTATCATCTCAGGGATAAACGACTGACCACCGAATCCCGGTTCTACCGACATAACCAACACCAGATCGACATCCTCAAGACAGTCTTTGATGGCATCAAGCGGTGTACCGGGCTTAAGCGTAATCCCCGGCTTAGCTCCCTCGTCTCGAATCAACTTGAATACGCCCTTCACATCAGTGCATGTCTCAATGTGGACAGTTATTATGTCCGAGCCTGCCTTTGCGAAGTCAGCGATATGTCGATCGGGGTTATCAATCATCAGATGCACATCGAGGGGTAAGTCGGTGGCTCTCCGTAGCCCTTCAACTACCACCGGTCCCATGGTGATGTTTGGAACGAAGCATCCGTCCATCACATCAACGTGGATCATGGAAGCGCCCCCCTCCATGCACTGATTTGACACCCGTGACAGATTAGAGAAATCGGCCGCAAGGATGGAGGGTGACAGTTTTACCATTATTGTTTCCTGAGCCGTGGAAGTTAAGAAATCTTCAGAACGGCCAAAAGACAGGAATGAGAAAAGTAGCGAGAATCCAGAAGAGGAAATTGAGTGGCGCTCCAGCCCTGAGAAAATCGCTGAAGCGGTACCGTCCCGGACCGTAAACCATGAGATTAGTCTGGTACCCCATGGGCGTCATGAAGGATGTAGAGGCGCCGAAACAGACTGCAAAGAGGAAGCTCCGGGGATCAACCCCCAACTCGTTAGCAACGGCCAGTGCTACCGGAACCAGTACGATAGCGGCAGTATTGTTGGACATAACTGCTGTCAGTCCGACAGCGATAAGGAAAAAAATAGATAGGACAGCTGTCGGCGCTGTCTCCGGTGAAAAAAGTGAACCAACACCGGCGATACTGACTCCTAGAAGCGCTGCGGCGCCGGATCGCTCCATGGCAATGCCCACCGGAACAAACGCGGAAATAAGGACAATCACAGACCAGTTTACCGAACGATACGCCTCCTGAATCGTGATGCTGCGGACCATGAGTAATATCACCACGCCAAGTAGCGATGCCTGGAGAATATCCATCCACCCCGTAGCCGCCGCTACCATGATGGCAGGAATCACAGCTACGGCAAGCCACCAGAAACGGACCTTGTGAAGCTCCACCTGATGTTCCTGCAGAATAGCCAAATCCGGATCGTTAACCATGGATTCGAGCCTGTTCTTTGGGAGGAAGATGAGAAGCGTGTCACCGAACTGAAGTGAAATGTGTGCAATTTTCTCCCGAAGCGTCCGCCCTTCCCGACGAACGGCAAGGACAAACGCATTAAACGACTTCCGGAAATCGAGATCCTTTAGTGTCTTGCCAATCACCAGCGAGTTTTGTGTAACAAGCCCTTCCACAATGGTATTCTCTTCCCCGGCAAGTTCTGTCTGATCCATCTTCATATCAGTTAATAGGAGCAGTTTTTCATGATCCCGGAATGACATAAAATTCTCAAGGGTTCCCCGCACCAAAAGGATGTCCCCTTCTTTCAAGACAAAATTCCGCAGGTTCTGCTCGTAGCGGACCTTCTCCCGTAATATAACGAGAACCGTCACATCATATTTCATGTTCACCTGTCGGTCGAGAAGCGTCGTTCCTACAAGCGGTGATTCTGCCGCGACTTTCAATTCAGTGAGGTATGGCGACATGTGATAACTCCGCGTTAGCGATGAAATCCCCGCGCGGGAAGGTAGCAGTTTCGGAACAACGGTAATGTTATAAAGAGTCCCTGCAATGAGAAAGACTGCACCCATCCTGAAGAATTCAAACATTGTAAACGGTACAATTCCATGCTGTTCGGCCATGGAACTCACCAGCAAATTGGTGGATGTCCCGATCAGCGTCATGGTGCCTCCATAGATACCAGCATAGGAAAGAGGGATCAGAATCTTCGATGGAGAAATCTTAAAGCGGCTACTCAGGTTCAAAGCCAGCGGAATGAAAATAGCTACCGCGGCGGTGTTGTTGATAAAGGCAGACACAATGCTCGTGGTAATGAGGAACAGACCGATGCTCACCCATTTTCCTCCACCTATCACACTGAGTCGGTCCGCCACTACCTCCACAAAACCTGTCTTTACCAGCGCTGTGCTGAGGACAAACATCAGCCCCACTGTCAGGACTGCCTTATTGCTAAAACCCGAGATCGCTTCATCCAGCGTCAGAAAACCGGTGACAAGCAGAACAGCCAGCAGTGCGAGGGCGGTAACATCCATGGGGAACACCTCTTTCACGAAAAGAAAGAGGGCCACAGCAATTATGGCAGCAAAGATAAGAGGTTCTCCGATCATGACTCTATAACAGCTTGTTAGCTGAGCTATTCAGGCTGAATGGCCTACCGCGTTTCTGCTGAGAAAGTTTTCGAGTACATCGAGCAGTCTGTTAATGATGTAGTCGGTGCGAATCTTGTTAAGAATCGTAATGACGAAAACAGGGTATTCTTCATCAGGAAGTACCTCTTCAAATTCGTCAAAAATGTCGGTGTTGTCCAAAAAGTCATCGATGTCCTGACCGTCTTCCACCTTGGCATCGATGTGGTCCTGAATCTCGAAAAGGTAATTCTTCAGCCCTTCTCTATCTAGAAAAGTCAGTCTCTTTGTCTTCATCCGAGAAGCGAATCCTCTAGCACGTCATCAATCTGAGTTGATTTAACGTACTCCTTGGCGTATTGCCTATAAACTTCCTCTTTTACGAAGATTTCGAAAAGATCCGGATCGATATGATAATCGTCGCGCATGAAGCCCATGATTCGCATAGCCAGAGATAGTTTCTTTCCGTCCTTGTAGGGCCGATCGGCAGCGGTGAGTGCCTCGTAAACATCAGCGATAGCCATGATTTTTGCCTGCGGAGACATTTCGTCATGGGTTAATCCCTGCGGATAGCCCGTCCCATCGAGTTTCTCGTGGTGCCCCCCGGCGAACTCAGGGACGTTCTTCAAGTGCTTCGGATACGGCAGTTGATTCAACATATCGATGGTAATCACAATATGGTCATTGATGATCTGCCGCTCCTCCGGCAGAAGCGTTCCCTTGGGAATGTTCAAGTTCCGCACCTCCTCGTGAGTGAGAAACGGCCGTTTCTTCCCATCCTGACGGTATGGATAACTGCTTATCTCGATCACTTTATCCTGAAGTGCCTTCGCCATGTACTCTCCACCGATGTTGCACGCCTGGATGAATTTCTGGTTTTTCCTGATTTCCCGAAGCTTCGTCTGGTACTCGCGCTCGAGGGTTTTCGTTTCCTCGTTTTTTGAAGATTTGAGTTCAAGCAGTTTTTGGAGATATTCAATCTTTGCATCCCTCTTCAGTACTTCGAACCTCGTATTGATCGTTTCAATTCGGTCAAAGATTGTTTCCAGCTTCGTCCCCTTGTCAACAACATGCGTAGGCGTCGCAACTTTACCACAATCGTGGAGCCACCCCGCAATGTAAAGCTCGTACCGCTCCTCCTCGGTCATGCTAAAATCCTTATAGGGACCGTACTTCGCATTCTCAACAGCATCGGCCAGCATCATCGTGAGAACAGGCACCCTGATGCAGTGACCACCGGTGTAGGGCGATTTCTTATCGATTGCTGTGGCAATGAGTTTGATGAACGCCTCGAACAATTCTTCCAGTTGCTTAATAAGCTGCTTGTTGGTGATTGCCACCGCTGCCTGTGAACAGAGCGACTCCACCAGTTTCTGTGCTTCTTCGGAGAAAGGAATCACTTTCCCTGAATTAGAATCCTGTGCGTTCAAGAGTTGAATAACGCCGATGATTTCGTCTAGATGGTTCGTGAGAGGAACTGTCAGGAATGACTTGGAACGATAACCTGTTTTTTCATCAAACGCCTTTGTCCCGGTAAAGTCGAATCCTTCAGCTTCATAAGCATCAGGAATATTAATCGTATCCCCGGTAAGACCCACATGAGCTGCAATCATGTTATGGTTTGGTTTGCCGTCATCCATGTATAGCTTCACCGGATAGAAGGGGACTTCCTGACCACTCGACCCACCCATATGGAAATTAAGAGAATCGGTTCTGACGATTTCGAATTCCAGTCGCTGATTGCCAGTCATCATATAGAGGGTCCGTCCATCGCAGTTGGTTATTCGTTTAGCCTCCTCCAAGATCATCTCCAGCAGCACGGGCATGTCCTTCTCCTTGGAGAGAGCAAGGCCGATGTCACTGAGATGCTCAATTTGTTCCTCTAACAGCGAAACATAATCTTGCACTCTGGCGGAGACGTTCTTCAGGATTGCATCTGAATCCACCGATGCCAGAGAGGGGCGTGATTTTTTCTTGGTCATATTGCGAAAACCTGATACATGACTTCTGAATCCGGCGACTTTGAACTTATAAACAGAACGTTAGTTTCTCAAGAGAAAGAGCACTACAGAGTTTCAACAATCCGCCAGTTGTCATAATCAGTGATACAACTCTTGGACATCCCGGGCTAGCGCATTCCTCTACAAAGAACACTTCTGTATCCAATGTACAACACTATGAGATTAGATTTTTGTTAAGGTAGGACTAAACCGCCTTCAGCACTTTGCCGGAGCGAAGACATGTTGTACAGACACGAATCCTTTTCACGGAGCCGTCGATCTTAGCTTTCACACGTTGAAGGTTGGGGTTCCAGCGGCGTCGGTTCTTGTTGTGGGCGTGGCTGACGCTGTTGCCCGTTTGGGGACCCTTGCCGCATATTTCACAAACTTTTGACATTTTTCCGCCTCTTAAAGCGTGGAAAGTTAAGACGCAGTGAATAATCGACAAAGGAGAGTCCGTCAACAATTCTGGACATAGGCCCTCTGTGAAGCCTAATTTTTCGAGACTCTGAACGATAAAATACATTAATGTGCAAAGACCGAACCGAGGGACATGGAGGAGATCACTTCCAAGAGTGATCCTAAACGGCGAGAAATCATCATTCGTACTATCGGCACCCACCAAAAGAAGGGAACTTTCGAGGCCGTTGATCCTGTTCCGGAACTTAGTCTTTTAAGGTTGAAGGATGGAAAAGAACCAATCGCCGCCGCGCAACTCTGTTCCGAAAAGCTCGGTCTTACTATCCTTACCATCGTTGACGGAATGGACAATAGTGCCGCTGAAATTCTTTCTGCATGGCCGGAGCGGATTTACATTCTGCACAAAGGAGTCATTCACTACAAGGGCGGTCCAGGGCCATATGAGTTCAATCCACCGGAAGCAATGGAATCGCAAAAATATTTGCTCTTTCCTCACTAATCTATGGATTGATATTACGACTTGACCACGCTCCTCCCAGAGGCGAAATTCCGGCATCATGGACGATAGTAAAGAGGATTCTGTGATCAAGCCTTCGCCGGTAACGGTGTTTCAAACCGGCATGAATGCAACTTTCGTCTCCTCCATCACCAACGCCCTCATTTACTCAGTGGCTAAACTGTTCACCTTCCCGGAGGGTGCGCTCACGCCAATGGGAATCCCGATCACAGTGGCGCCGGTTATATTTAACACCATGCTCGGAGGCGTCGGAGCCATGATCGGATTTTTTATGCTCATCCAGTTCCTTCCGCGGCAGATTGCCAATAGAGCGATGTGGGTTGTTGCCGGGATCATCCTTGTTGCCATGTCGATTCTTCCTTTCCGAATCGAGAATGTACCGGTTTCACAGATTATTTTTCTTGAGATTATGCATTTAGTAGCGGGCATTATCCCCGTCTACTGGCTGACCAAGCATTAATTATTATAAAATGAGTAGGGCATTTTTCCTGCTTGTGCTGCCGCTTATTGTCCCGACAAAGTGCTGACCTACTCCTGTTTAATGGCAAGATTATCACAGCTGATGAAGGATCCTCTATTCATTTTACTCTGACTGTAAAGAGTGGAAAGGTACTAGCTGTCAGACGATATTCTATCGGTTCCTGAAGAGAACTTAAGACAAACTTCCGTAGAAAAATCATACGTGGGCGGAACGCTTGTTAATGACGCTTCAAAGAGTGAACTTTGAGTCGCCAACTAACGTGGAGAAATCCTTGACTAAAATTAGCCAACTCCATTCTACAACTATCTCGAGATTGTGAGGAGAAACAGATGAAACCGACCTTCAGTTTTCGAATATTTCTATTAGCCTCTTTTCTGATTTCAGTTCCAGCCTCAGCTCAGCTTGAAAAAGTGGAGGCGAAACCTGATCCCAAGAAGATGGTCGATTTCGGGGATCTTGGCGCAGGGCCATACAAACAGTTAGCCATCCGAAATGTGATGGTAATTCCCGGACACGGCGGACCGGCTACCGGTCCCTATGACATCCTGGTGATGGGCAACGTTATTGCCAAACTCCAGCGGCACAATCCGAAGAAACCTGACAGAATGGAGGGTGATCGTGTCATCAAAGGAGAGAACCTCTACGTCATGCCGGGGATGCTCAACTTGCACCTGCACCTTCGGGGCGAGGATCTGCCGTTGGACTACATTTACTATCTTCAGCTCGCTACCGGTGTAACATCCATCGGCCCCGCTGAGCAGAATCGTGTGCAGAAACAGCTGGAGGCGGAGCGCAACAACGAGATCATAGCGCCGCGGCTGTTCCCGCTGTATGGCTGGGGGAGTAAGACAGACTTCGACGAAGATTACCTGATGAATCCCGAAAATGCGGACCGTATTGCAAAGGTAATGATCCGTAACGGAGTCCGACAGGTTTACCTAAACAATCTCTGCTGGAACCCCACGATGTTCGGCGCCGCGGCAAAAGCTATCGAGGCCGCAGGCGGCATCACGGCTGTACACATTCAACCCTCATCCACATCTCAGATCAATGCGCTGACCGCTGCACGGCTTGGTGTCACTATGATCGTCCACCATTATGGCTACGCCGAATCGGCGCTGAACCGGCGTGTGCAAAACTATCCGGTGAACTACAATTATCTGGATGAGAATAAACGTTTCCGCGAGGCGGCACAGGTGTGGATCGAGGCAGGTGAAAATCCCGAAACGCGCTACCGCCTCCTGAACGATATTGCCGATTCACTCGTCTATTACGGTGTTACCATGCAACCCAACAGAGCCACCTACGAAGCGAATCGGGATATCATCCGTGCTCATGGTCTGCCGTGGCACGAGAAATACACCCATCAAGCACTTTGGGAGATGCACCTCCCCAACCCCCACGCCCATGCCTCGTTCCAATATAACTGGTCATCGCTGGATGAATACCGGTGGCACTACATGTACGACCTGTGGGGAGACTTGATCTTTGAGTTCAACAAGCGGGGCGGCCGCGTCGCCTATGGCACCGATGACAACTACCAGTGGTCTACTGGCGGCTTCGGGAATATCCGTGAACTCCAGCTTGTGCTGGAGTCGGGAATGCATCCGTTGGAGATACTGCGCAGCGCCACGTACAACAGCGCCCAAACCATTCTTGAACCGAAACTTGGGATGATCCAGAAAGGGTATATCGCCGATATCCTTGTGGTGGACGGTAGTCCTGCTGAAAACTTCCGGTACCTCTACCCCTTCGGCGCCATAAACATGGACTCCGAAACCGAGGAGATGTACCGGACGCAGGGGATCATTCATACCATCAAGGACGGCGTTGTTTTCGAGAACAAAAACCTTATGCGGGAAGTGGCGCGGATCGTGGCTGAGTCCAAGAAAAATGTAGGTCCGGACATCGTCACCGAACCGTTCAAATAATCACCATTAGGATTTTAGGGAAAACCAACCTTGAATAAAACTGCCTTAGCAATGTTGTCGGGGCAGTTTCATTTTTTCAGGTAACTATGCGAGCAAAAGTCCTGATCCTTGTCACAATCTCATTAAACCTTATTTCGGCCAAAGGATATTTTTCGGCCGAAGAGTTCAAAGACAGGCGTAGCAGACTGGCACGGAAAATAGAGCCGGGATCTGATCTGTTGCTTCGCTACGATGGCGATATTCAAAATGATCCGTGGGATCACACCATTCCCCGGTACAAGGATTTCATAAAGAATATATAGACCCACATGTCGGGATCTGAAATCAGAGACCTGACGCCAATTTTAGATCAGCTCCGTTTGATCAAGAGCGAGGCGGAAATCGAAGTCATCAAAAAAGCTACCGTCCTCTCCAGCC
>JAYZCL010000003.1:0-28949 GCA_036338335.1 Fidelibacterota bacterium | reverse complement strand
TCAGGGTGGAATTTGGCTGCCATCTTTCTGTAGGCCCGTTTGACTTGATCGTCACTGATCGAGGGATCTATCTCAAGGATGGTATAGGCGGCAGCGGCTTGCTGAACGTACATGGCCCGCATGGAATCGAAATCCGCTGCGTAAACGCCGATATAACCGCAGATCTTCCTGATGGCTTCATCTTCCTTCGGGTGGAGTTGCCCATCGGCGTGGGCCAGTCCGAACAGGCCATGAACTAGCTCCAACCTCGCCGCATGGTCCATCTCTTTCTTTATCTGATGGCAGACCTCCTGGAGAGGATATTCCTGCTTGAGAATATCTTTGAACACCATCATTAGGTCCCGGGAATTCTGTGCCCCGAAATGCCGCGTCAAGAAGCCTTTGATAAATGTCAGCTCGGACTTCAGCAGTTTTTTGTCCGCTTTCATGACATGGCCCAGTAGTACCAGCAGAGAGATGGCAAAGTCACCAGGCCGGGTACGGGGGTAATCTCCGGGGTGTTTCCGTGGACCATGGTGGGTGGTGTAATAGGCCGGCTTTCCGGACAACTCCGCTAGGTTCGCGAGCGAAAAGCCGACAAGTGCTCCCATGGGACCGCCCAGTACCCAGCCGAGGCCGCTCCAGAGAATCTTTTTCCCTACAGGCATATTTGTCTCATTAGACAGATCATTGGTAGCTGAAATATTACGTCTTTCTCACTCACAGTGACAGTAACTAAAAAGTTTGATTTTTTCACAAATTTCCTATATTGGAAGGATGCACCAACAGCTAGAGCAATGGAAAACATGCGCCACCGTGGCTTGGTTTCGATCAGGACGGAAACTTGTGAAGCCTGAATTCACCGGTGCTATCCGGAAGGGTGGAGAGGGGATCAAGACAGCGCTCATTATTCTCCCCGAAGGGCGTAACAATTCCAGGATAGCACGATATTTCCTAAAATCGATCTACCAAACCGCCGAAAAAGAAATAGATTTTTTGATGGACAGGTCACTCTACCGCACCTTTCAGGACTCCCTTCCCGAGCGGGTGAAAGTGTATGAAAACGAAGATTTCAACTGGTTTAATGTTCCGAGACCGGAAGCGGTGGCAAGAATCTTTGATCGAGAATACGAAGCGGTGGTTGACATGCACCCGGATTTCAACCTGCCGTCGGCCTATCTGACATACCTTTCCGGCGTTCCGTTGAGGGTGGGATTCGCCAGCAAATTTTCGGAACATTTCTTCAATGTGGAGATTGACAGTTCAAAAAGCGAGTTTCTTGAACGTAGTTATCTCGCCGTACAAAAACTGCTGAACCTGTGAATATTACCCTATTTGAAACAAGAGTTGCAGCCAACAGGCTTGAGCCCATTGCCCTAACACGGCCGGTGTTCGACCTTCGATGCGGCACCTTTACATTCTTGGAGAGAGTCCGCCGTTTACGGCCGGAAGCGGCCGTTACTCTCTACGTTCGCCCGGAGTTGGCGGATGTGACACAGGAGAGATTGCCGGACTGCAGTGTCAATCCGGACACTCCCTCCGGCGGCATCTGGCTGGACGGCGGCGTTTTCTGGCGGGATGATTCACTACGACTGTTGGAAGATCAGCCCGGTACGGCAATCTCGAGGGGAGGCCGTATGTTGGGGGCCAACCTGTCTGCGGAGGAATCTCAAGCATGGCTCGCCGCCGGCGGGCTGCTTGAGGAACCGCCGACCGTATCGGAAGAAAAAGCAGATGTGGTGGTCGTTGACTATCTCTGGGACTGCGTACACGAGAACGGAGACGCCATTCGGGAAGATTCCCGCCATTTTTCTCTGAGTGAAATTAAGGGACAGATTGATGACGGTGTTCACATGATAAATCGAGGAGAAATCTCGGTGGGGGAAGGATCCCGCATGAGGGCAGGGGTGATTCTAGACGCCGAATCCGGTCCTGTGATAATCGGTGAGAATGTTGCCATTGAGCCTGGTGCGTACATCGAAGGTCCTGTTTTTATAGGGGATGGTTCTCTCATAAAGGCAGGAGCAAAGATATTCGGGGAGACCACCATTGGCCCCGGATGCAAGGTAGGAGGCGAAGTGACGGAGTCAATTCTTCAGGGATGGTGCAACAAACAGCACGACGGCTTTCTCGGGAACGCCTACATTGGTGAGTGGGTCAACCTAGGCGCAGGAACGAATAACAGTGATCTGAAGAATAATTACACTTCCGTGAAGGTAACAGTTAAAGGGGAGCGGATTGACACCGGGAGCCTCTTTGTGGGCCTATTTATGGGCGATCATTCAAAAAGTGCCATAGGCACACTGTTCAACACCGGAACAGTGGTCGGCCCGGCGTGTAATGTTGTGACCGCTGGATTTCCGCGAAGGGTGATCCCTCCGTTCTCTTGGGTAGTGAATGGGAAATCGAAAGCCTACGCTATCAACAAGTTCATGGAAACAGCAATCGCAGCCAAAGAGAGGCGGGGACATCTCTTTTCGAAGGCGGAAGAGAAACTTTTCCGTTGGATTGCTGATCAGATAAACCGGTAATCTTTGCTAAAATACTGTTGACGTAGGGGAGGGCACCGATTATATTAACGCCCCCATGCTGATGGAAAAGAGAAGGAATACAATGCATTCAGAAGGACTAATATGCCCCCAGTGCAGTTCCCCTCTTGAAGAAGAGGACATCAAGGAATCACTGGTCTGCCTTAATTGCAAGACCGATCTCCAAAACGCAACATATCTCGATTTTATCGAATACCTCGTTGCTAACGGAATCGTGAAGGATATCGATTTTTTCGACATGAAGATCTATAAGGATGAGATTGAACGTCTCGATCCCACAGATCAGGAAGAGGTGGACCCTCAGGATTTTGAGAAAAAGAAAGATACATTCTCGCTGTTCGAAGAAGAGGTGGAGACGGTGGAGAAAGACAATACAGAAAATCTGGACGTCTGGGAAGGTCTGGAGGAAGACTGGGAAGAATTCAATCTCCGGAACAAGACCGAAGATGAAAACCCCCTCTTGAAGAAAAAGAAAAAATCCCGTAGAGGGAGAAAGAAGAAATCGTGAACAAGAAAAAAGAACAGCAGATCAATATCGAACTGGACGAGAAAGTTGGTAGCGGTGATTACGCGAATTTCGTAGTGATTACCCATTCACCGGCCGAATTTGTAATGGATTTTACTCGCCTCCTACCGGGTATGCCGAAAGCGAAAGTAAACTCGCGGATAATCATGGCGCCTTCGCACGCAAAAAGTTTTCAGAAGGCGCTTTCCGACAACATTGAGAAGTATGAACAGCAGTATGGCGAAATTAACGTTCCCCAGAATGATTCCTTTGACCAGTACGGTCTGAAAACTCCGGAGGATGTACTTCCTAACTGACAGAAGTCGTCCCTACCGGCAAATGACACGCGGTTGCCGGGGCCGCACCTTTCTCGCCACTCTAATGGCGCTTTGGGTGGCGGCAATGCCATTCTTTCACATCACCCACGACTTGGAGAACCACCTCTGGTCTCCGACTACCACCCCCGGTTTTTGCGAAGACCAGTGTGATACTTCCGAACACAAAGTCACAAATTTTCAGCGGGACTGCTTTCATGTTCGAATTCGTGATTACGTACTTATTGAAATCGACGACATTCCGTTTTTCGTAAGTGTAGACACATTTCTTCCGGAACTGTCGGTTCCTATTATAAACGAGTCGGTCTCACTTTTCCCTCCTTCGAGAGCCCCACCTCTCGCCTGATTTCCTTACCTTAACTATCTATTCGGCAGGCCGAAATTTCCGGAGGCCGAACAATTTTTACCTAAATTGGAGATCAGATTCATGAAAAGAATTATTGTTTTTTTGTCTTTCATTGGAATAACAGCTTTTTCACAAACAACGGTCAACCCCGACATCAGTTTTCTTGGCGATCTTCTCGTCAAAGGAGACAGCAACTTATTTTCGTTAACAACCTCGGGGGTGGAGATTGCTGCTCAAGGTTACGTTAATCCTTTTGCCCGAGCAGATTTGTTTCTTCACATACACGACGGCGAAGGGACCCTGGATGTGGAAGAAGCGTTCCTCACAGTGGAGCGAGGATTGCCGTTGAATCTGGGACTTAGGGCCGGCAAGTTCAGGCCCGATTTCGGGAAGATTAACAGGGAACATGCCCACACCTACCACTATATCCTAGCATCTCGGCCGGTACAGGCACTGCTTGGTGAGGAAATGTGGTCTTCGGCGGGAGCGGAATTGAGTACACTGGCTCCTCTGCCTTGGTATAGCAAACTGTCCTTCAGCGTCATGCAGAACGGCATGGGAGGACACGGACACGAGGAACACTCCCATGATAAAAATGAGGAAAACAGGGAGTTGTACGAAGACAAAAAATGGTCAGAGAAAAAGGAGGAAGATCATGGAAACACTGGCGTCGTGGCATTTCGTTTTTCCAACTTTTTTGAGCTGAATGAGATCTCCCATATTGAAACTGGCCTGAATCACTACCGCGCCATCAATGAGTCAGAGGGGACAGTTTCAGGTGTGGACATGAAGTTCAAATGGCGGCCGGATAAGTATCGTTCATTTACTGTTCAGGGGGAGGTCATGCAGAATAGCGGAAAGGAGGAACACGAAGAAGAGAAACACCACAAAGAGCATCTTTCAGAAGAACATGAAGAAAGTACCACCATTGCTTACGGCTGGCTGAATATGCAAATCAACAAGGTGTGGAATGCCGGGTTGATCGTGGACTACGCCAGTGAACTGGATGAAGCGCCTTACAAGTCGTTCGGTTTCTTTTTTGGCTTCAGTCCTGTCGAAGAGTCCTCTGTCTTCCGTCTCCGCCTCCACCAGGAATACCACGGCAATGAAGACCCTGTATTTTCTGTGGTGGGGCAGCTCATTTGGTCACTTGGTCCCCACAAGCCCCACCGGTTCTGAGCCGATGAAGAACACTACACTTACAGCAGTTCTTCTCTTCTCGACACTCTCGGCGAAACTGTCCGTGGTGACCTCAACCACCGATCTGGCAGACATCACCTCGGCGGTGGGGGGAGATCGCATTCAGGTGGTGAGCATTGCACGGGGGACGCAAGACCCTCACTACGTGGAGGTGCTACCTTCCTACATGATTAAGGTAAAACGGGCGGACATCTATCTCAAGGTAGGGATGGAACTCGACCGATGGGTCCAACAGATTATCGACGGTTCCCGTAACCGAAAGCTTGTTGTTGTGGACTGCTCCCAAGATATTCCACGTTTAGAAGTCCCCATCGGTAAGATTGATGCCAGCAGGGGTGATATTCACCGGTACGGCAATCCTCACTACTGGTTGGATCCGGAAAACGGAAAGATCATTGCGGCTACCATTACTGAAGCACTCTCTCAAGCCGATCCAGCAGGAATGCAGTTCTATGAAGAAAATCTGCGTGCATTCTCCGCAAGGATTGATGAACGGTTGGTGATGTGGGATGAACAGTTCTCCGGTTTGCGGGGCGGTAAGCTGATTTTTTACCACAACACTTGGCCCTATTTCGCCAGCCGTTTCGGTCTCGACGTTGTGCAGTTCATCGAGCCGAAGCCAGGGATCATGCCGACGCCTAGACATCTGGAGAAACTCATCTCCATCATCATGGAGCAGCAGATCACATTGGTTGCGATGGAGCCTTACTTCAGCGATAAGGTGCCCAAGTACCTCGCGCAGAAAACTGGAATAAAAATTGTTAAAATGGCACAGTCCGTGGGGGCTCGGACGGCGGCCACATCTTATCTTGAGATGATCGACTACAACCTCGAGGTGCTGAAGGAGGCGCTGAAATGATCCTAGAGTATCTTGATATTATCGTATGGCCGCTGATGGCTACGTTCGTACTGACGGGGATTCACGTCTATCTTGGACTCCATGTGGTGACACGGGGGGTAATTTTTGTCGATCTCGCGCTGGCACAGGTGGCAGCCCTGGGGATGGCAGTGGGCGTTCTACTTGGCCTAGAGCATGAGGCGGGAGCCATGTATTTTTTGGCGCTGGGGTTCACTTTTTTAGGCGCATTACTGTTCTCATACACGCGTTCGGTGAATGAGAGTGCGCCGCAGGAAGCCATCATCGGAATCACCTACGTTGTTTCCGCTGCCGCAATGATCCTTCTCTTCAGCAAGTCTCCTGAAGGTGCCGAACATCTTAACCATCTGTTGGTCGGTTCCATCCTATTTGTTACACCGAAGGAGATACTACAGACATTCGCCCTTTACGCCGCTATCGGCGCTTTTCACTGGCGTTTCAGGACTCAGTTTCTGGAGGCATCAAAGGAGGAGGGCGGCGGCGGACCGTCTTCAAGCAGACGGTTGTGGGACTTTCTCTTCTATATCACCTTCGGATTTGTCGTAACCAGTTCCGTAAAGATTGCCGGTGTGCTTCTGGTGTTTTCATTTCTCATTATTCCCGCGGTGGCAGCCCTGCTTTTTGTGGACAACATCTCCTCCCGACTAACATTTGGCTGGACATTCGGCGTGGCGGGTAGCATCCTCGGTATTCTTCTTTCACTCCTCTTGGACGTGCCGACAGGAGCGGCCATTGTTGTTACTTTCGGGCTGATGCTGGCGGTGGCGTGGATAGTGAGGCCAAAGCGTTCCAGTTAGTGATGATGCTCGAACCGGTGTGAGTGCTCTTCAGCGCTCCGCTCCGTCTCGCACTCCAGCGTAATATCTCTCACGTCAAACTCCTCCTGAATGATTGAGCGGATATTCTTCTTTATCGCTTCGGTTGCTTCCAGTGAATCGACCGACACCACCACATGAGCCGTTCCCACCGTTAGGTGGGAGCAGACTTGCCAGAGCCGTACATCGAGAAAATCTTTCACTCCGTCGATTTCCATAACCCGCTGACGAACCCTATCGATATCCTGGGGTGACTTCTGAAGGAGGATTTCCGCACTGGTATAGAGAACGCGGCCGGCGCCGACAAGCAGAAGCAATGCGACAAATGCGGCGACTATAGGGTCGATAACGGGCTGATCAAAAATTGTGATAGCGATGATGCCCACCACCACCGAGACAGAAGCAAGGATGTCACCGAGGATATGCAGGTAAGCGCTCCGTATATTGACGTCATGGTGGCGGTCCGGTGTATGGTGAAAGAAGCGTATAACAATAATGTTCACCGCAAGACCTATAACAGCAATGAGAAGGGCACCTGCTGTATCAACAGTGCCGGGATTTTTGAACCGCTCCCACGCCTCAAGGAAGATAATGGCCGAGATGATGCTGAGTACAACACCGTTGAACAGAGCACTGATTACCTCAAGCCTGTGGTAACCAAAGGCCATTTGCTGAGTCGGTCGCCGTCGATGAGCAACAGAGATGGCAAAGGAGGCGATGAGGATAGAACCGAGATCAGCAATTACATGAAAAGCGTCGGAAACAAGACTGAGACTTCCGAAGGCAATCCCACCCAACAGCTCGGCGAAGAAGGTTACGCTCAGCAACACGGCGGCGGTTTTGAGGGCTTTTTGAGAACTAAAGTGACCCGTCATGAGATAAAGAAATTTACCTCACACAGCGGACAGTCGGGGTGATAGCGTCAGGTGGAGTGCTAAAGGTTGGCCTCAACCCGAAGCATAACGAGACGGCCCAGAGACGGTCCGCCCTGAATCTCTACATGATAATCATTGAAGAGATTACTGACACTCATCAGCAGCGCTGCTTTCTCCATTAGTTGGTAGCGGCCGTGGAGGTCGAATATAGTGTAAGGGCCAATCGAACCGAAGTAAACCCCCGATTGCCACGGGAACTTATCCACGTATCGCACATTCAGCGTAGCAGCAAATTTTGACTGCGGCGGACCGTACTGCAGTTTGATGCTCCCTTTGTGTTTAGGGGCATTAATGGGATCCTTCGATCTCGTGATCGGATTGATGAAATCACTCATGCTCAGATAAGAGTAAGTGAGGTCGGCAGTCCACGATCGGTTCAGCAGGAAGGAGAGACTCATGTCCAGACCGCCCATATTTACATTGCCATAATTGAGGTAGCCCACCACAACAGGAGGATTGAAGCCGGAGGTTGTATCCATGGAAGCGACACCTTCCAGGTAGGTGAGCCAAGTGTCGAAAGATTCGTCAAGATCTTCCTCATCCTGAATATCGTCCGGGTCCATGTTGATAATCCCGTTACCGTTGAAGTCGGTCATGAGGACTTCCTTTTCAAGTACAATAGGGGTGATAAAGGTGATGGCGCTGACGAATGAACTGTAATTACTTCGAAAAATATCGACTGTTCCGTAGAGGGTTGGGGTCAGGCGCCCTTTGTATCCCAGTTCCAGGGTGTGGACTGTTTCAGGGTAGATGCCTCCCTGATCTGGGATGTTGTCCTTGAAAAAGCCCCGGTTCTTCGGATCGGTGGAAGGGAAGAAGAATACGTGTGTAGTCGAATCAAATTCATTTACCTCAAAGGCGTTGTAGGGACTCTTCCAGAAGATATCTCCATCGGGACTCCGGGGATAGGCATAACCCTGATGGGCGCCGCGGGCATACACTTTGTAAGTGGCAACCCTCGTTACAAAAATATCGAGGAATAGAGCCTGATTCGATGGTGTGTTAAACGCCTTCGCCCAGGTGAGACGGAAGTTCTGGTTCTCCTTTGGTCTGTAGATCAGGCCGATTTTGGGAGAAATTTGCATTCCCTCCATCTTACTGAGATTAAGCTTCCAGTTGGTGGGGCTGTAGTTGTAGTCATAGTTGTTGAAATCGATAAAGTCCGTAAGGCGGTCGTGGGCGTCAAAACGGGTGGCGTGAACTATCTCGTACTTTGTATTCAACTTCCAGTTGATTTGGTAATAGGCGCCAAACTCATTCACTAGATACCGGTTATCTTCCGCCTTTTCGTCGATCCCTTCGTCAATGAGGCCATCGCCGTCGTTGTCAATTCCGTCCGCCACGGCGCCCTTGACGTTATCCGTAGTGCCGATCACACCGTTTTGGCGACCGTTGTCTGTGGCCCATCGTGTATACATCTCACCCCTATCATGGCGTGTATTGTCGTTAAAGTCCGCCCACGCCACGGGTGATCCCGCCTCTCCGTTACCGTTGTCGTCTCTTCCGTTCACCAGTTGGTCGTCGGAAAGAATGGTCCCTCTTGTATCGGGCATTGTGAGGAAATAGTCAGCGCCCCAGACAAGTCTGAAATCATCGTCCATAAACTCCATAGCGTGCTGGATCTGGCTGCTGAATTTCCTTGACCGGTCATAAATGGTCCCGCCGGTGGCAAGGTTGCGGGTGGGCGAGTGGGCGAGAGGAAAGTCAGGATTATATTCCCCAGACATGCTAGAATTCAGATAACTCTGCCAGAAAAAATTCTTGTAACGGAGTCGGCTCTGGTAATACTGATAGACCCAACCATCGGCAAGATAGCGGGCAATGCCCGTGATGTTGATATTCTTCGCCCTGGCGTAACCGTGGGAGAAGTTGAGGTTGAAATCGGAATTTGGCTCGTAGTCAAGGCGAAGATCGTAACGGTAGTTCTCCACATTGAAATCGGGAAAGTCTTCATATCCATCTCCGTTGGCGTCCTTCGTCCAGCGGCTCAGGTCTCCCCGTTCAATGCGGAAATCGTCAGGGCCGCCGTACTTGCCGTCCTTATCCGTGTCAAAGAGGAGATTGCCGTCATTGTCGTACTGGTAGTCGCCAAAGCCGAAGCCGTACCGATCGGCCTTGGTGGTGTCGCCTTTGGAATAGCTCCCGAAGCGGTTAAGCCAGAAGTTGGCCACCGCTTCATCGTCTTCATCAATTAGTCCGTCGCCGTCATTGTCTACACCATCGTAAAAAAGTTCATCACTTCCATCAATACCCGTGTCTATTCCTTCGTCAATGGCGCCGTTGCCATCATTGTCCAGACCGTCCTTATAACGTTTGCCCACCATGCTGGAAGTGACGCCCCACAGAACCACACCGTCACAGTTGGCGCCGAAGGAGCTGATCATTCCGTTGCTGACGCAGAGACGGTTGAAAGGGTCGCTTGCCGCTTGGGTGACCATCTGCTCGGTGACGGCGGGAGAATTAGGCTCGGTACCAAAAGGGAGCCAGTTCACCATGCCATCACCGTATGCAAGCCCTGCCATGTTCATGGTCTCATCGATAAAACCGTTTCCGTTATCATCGATGCCGTTATTGGGTATTTCGCCAACCACCAGTTCTGTCAGCATCGCTTCGGTCAGTTTGGGGCTCATCAGTTCCGCACTGGAACCGCCGTTGTCGATGCCGTCCCGCATAAGGTATGGCCGGCCAAGAAAAGCGGGATCATGTCCTTCAAATTCATCATCGTTATAGTGCTCCCAGTCATAGGCGTTTAATGCCACTGTTGATACCTTCATGCCGAAGTCTTTCCAGGCAAAGGCGTGACGAAAAGTCATCTTCTTCAGTGGCTTCCCGTTGGGTTGGCCCATGAATCCCGTCTGGACGTTCACGGTCGTGCCCAGCGAATTTTTTGGCGCTTTGGTAATAATGTTCAGGACACCGCTGTGGGCGTTGGGACCGTAGAGGGCGGAGGAGGGTCCGAGGACGACCTCGATTTGCTGGACATCTTCGAATGAGACGGGGATGACATTGAAGGCGATGAGGCGGAGGGACGGTACGTTCGCCATCCTGCCGTCCGTTAGTGTTAAGAGGCGGGAGCTGAAAGAGCTGTTGAACCCTCGCGCGCTCAGGTTGTAACTATCCACGCCGGACTGGGTGAAGTCGACACCTTTCACCGATTTGAGATAATCGCCGAGGTTTGTGTTACTCTCCCGCCGGATTGACTTTGCTGTGATAACGCTGATAGCCGCGGGGGCGTCCTCGATCCGCTCCCTACGACGTGAGGCTGTAACCACGTATGTATCGTATTCGATGGCTGAAGGAGAAAGTTTGAAATTAAGGTTGAAGTTCTGTCCCGGCGTCAGATTTACTGTCTCCTCTTTTGATTCATAGCCGATATAGTTGACCTTCACAGTGTAGGTACCGGTGGGGAGGTTGGAGACTGAGTAGTTACCTGTGTTGTCCGTGGCGCTTCCCGTAGGCTCGGAGAGCGCATCTCCATCGATGGAAACATTGGCGGCGATGAGGGGATCGTTGGAGGAAGCGTCCACCACAGTCCCGGAAATGGTACCGTTTTGTGCCGACAGGATGCCGGAGATCGTTAGGAGAGCCAGGTTATATTTAATTTGTTTCACGAAAAAAAAGTTCAGCCCCGCACAAGGCGGGGCTGAACTTATGAAATACGGTCAAATGAACCTAAGAAGGGTCTATTTGATAAGCATCATCTTTTTCGTGGCGAAGAACTCGCCGGCAATGATACGATAGAAGTAGACACCACTGCCGAGAGGACGATACTGATCATCTACACCATCGAAAAGGATGTGATGACGTCCAGCCGTCATACTGCCCGAGTGAAGCGTCCGCACCTTCTGTCCCATCATATTGTAAACTCCCACTTCAGTATGAATCTCCTCCGGGAGATCAAAGCTGATGGTGGTGACAGGGTTGAAGGGGTTCGGATAGTTATTATGAAGGGCGTACTGGAACGGCACCGACGTTTCATCCGAGATGATAGTGAGAGGCTTGATGGGTCCCGTAGGGGCTACCCAGTCCTCAACATTTGTGAAGTGGGCAAAAACGTCCCGGTTTTGCCGAACCGGCACACAGATTCCGCTTCCGACCGTGCCTGCATCAACCTCAAAAAGAAGGCGTCCGCCCGCTGTGGGATTGAGGGGATCGAAATCGTGAGTCCCGTCATTAACAGCAATGCCAGCCGCCGCAAGGGCGCCAACGGCTTTCACCACACTGTTCCAGAAGATTTGCTGAACTGCCGCCGCCGCCGCCGATGCTGGATCCATTCCTGCTGTTATCAACGCTGTAACGGCTGTAGTGTAATCGGCATTAAGAACATCGGCCAAGCCAGCTGCAATTGCCGCAGCAGTGGCAGCATCAAGACCAAATGACACAGCCACGGCCTGGCCCGCCGCTGTCATTGCCGCTTTGGAATCTGTGGGATTGGCAGCGAGAGCGGCATTCAGTGCAGTCCTAAACGCGCCTGTAGCTGCGGCAAAGTTTGCCGTCACGTAATAGCCGGTAAATTGGAAAGGTTCGTCGCCTGAGAAGGGGATTCCGTCGCCGCCTCTTGCGTCAAAGATGTAACCGACGCCATCCCACGTTCCGCCAACAGATGTATGTGTAAGTAACTGCTGGCCGGGTGTGAAGGAGAGTTTATCGTGATTGAACCCGTTGCCGCCGATCATAGGATAGTTGCCAACATTGATCACAGCGCCACCAGTTTTTTCAGCGCCCCAGGCAGCCAGACCGGGGATTGTTACCTCGTCTGCGGTAACGGCGACACCGAGCTGGCGATTGATTACGCCATCATCATCAATACCGCTTTCAGAACCGCCTGTCACGTACGGACCGTCAAGGGCGTGCCAACGGATATCTGCCCGTTTGAACCGCATGGTACCATCATCATTCTCAGTGGCGTCCCGGCCGACAATCATGCCCCAGGATGAATCGGGAGCTCCGGGGAATGGAGGCCGATTATTGTTGGGCTTAGGATAGTGTACCTTTGGATTGATCGGTTTGAACCAGTCAAAGACTGTCGATTCCTGAATGCCAAATCCCCAGACAAGATTGCCATTGTCAAGAAGGATTGGTTCGCTGTAGATGTTCTTTTGGTTATCGCTAACGGCGGCAATGACTGGTGTAGTAATACAGTTCGTCGTAGCTGTTGTGGGATATGTACTCGGTTTGGTGGGGTCGCCGGGGATGATGGCTACCCCGTTTTCTTGATCCAGCGCCACCGTTAAATCGATGCCGAGCCCATTGATCAGCCAGAAAGGATCCCTGGCCTCAGGGAAAGAATTGACAGGAATTTGGGCACCAATGCTACCGCCGGCAGCAGGAAGCTTGAGATCGGCCACGCCATCCAAGTCCGCATCCACGGCCACATAGGTTCCACCGAAAGGAACAACCCAGGTATTGTAAACGCCATCGATTGCTGCATCATCGGCGTGTGTATGATCCCGGACAAAGTTTCTCCAAACTACTCTCACCGAGTGCATTTGGTAGGTCCCTGTTATAGACTGGGCTTCACCAATCACCATCAGCGCGAGAAGGAATGTTGCAATTGATATCACTCTTGACTTCATTGTATGCTCCTTCATAGGTGTACTAATTTTCGAGAGATGTTGAGGTTTCACCCCCACACACGTGTAAACATAGACACTTTTTTGGACTGTTGGCAACAGTTTTTTCTAACGGTGTTTTTGGTGTGATCTGACCCACATTTCGTTGAAAACAGAAACTTCGTTTTGCCTAAGTGAAGAAGGCTCCAACCCCTTCACACCAAACTGTTGACTCTCTCATCCTAAAGATTTATCCACGTTGGCCCATCACCCCCCTCGGGAGGGACCCAGTCTATGATCTGGTATGGATCCATAATATCGCATGTCTTGCAATGGACACAGTTTGAAAAATTGATCTGTAATCGACGATTATTGTTTTCTGTTACGATCTCATAGACATCGGCAGGACAGAATTTCTCACATGGATTCCCAAATTCCTCTACGCACTTCGTAATACAGATGTCCGTATCGTGGACGTGCAAATGTGGGATTTGATCTTCATCGTGTGCTGTAGCGCTGTGATAGACATTTGTTACCTTGTCGAACAGGTACGTTCTGTCAAACTGAAGGTCTGCATAGCGTTCACGGTATTTCCCCTTGGGGGGGTCAGTTTTTTCCAGATTGGTCAAATGGAGGTGCCCTTCTTTGGATGGAAGGCGATTGAAAAGCCCCCATCCTCGGCCTCCACTCACCAGTCCAACGCCGGCGTTGAAGAGGCCCGCTAAAAGTCCTTTATCAAACGCCTGGTGGAAGTTCCTCACTTTCCAGAGTTCATCACGGATCCAGCTTTCCTCCACTTTCGTCTCGAAAGAGCTGAGGATCTCTTCACCAAACTGGTCTTTTTCAAGGGCGTCCATAATCACCTCTGCTGCCAACATTCCAGATTTCATGGCGAGGTGGACACCTTTTAATCGTTGTCCGTTCATGAAACCGGCGGAGTCACCAATCAGCATGGCACCTCCCACCGTGAGCTTTGGGATGGAGAAGTAGCCTCCCTCGGGAAGAGTTTTGGCGCCATAGGCGATCATTTCGCCCCCATCAAGGAGTGACCTGACCCATGTATGAGTCTTCAGGCGCTGAAGTTCATGGTGAGGATCAACGTTCGGGTCACAGTAGTCGAGTCCTACTACGATCCCTAAATCCCAAATATCGTTTTTCATGCCATAGATAAAACCGCCGCCAAAAATGTCATGCCCCAGAGGGAATCCCATGGTATGCGCTACATAACCTGGTGGGACTGTATCTGGAGGCATCTGCCACAACTCTTTCACGCCTAACGCCCACACCTGAGGGTTCTTACCTGCGCTCAGCTGAAATTTGTTGATGAGTGCCTTCGTCAGATTTCCGTGTGTTCCTTCCCCCAAAACAGTGACTTTCGCGCGGATGTCCCCGCCCGCCTCGTGGTTGGGTTTGGGCTGCCCGTTCTTATCAATTCCGCGGTCTCCCAGTCTGATACCTGCAACTCTGTCATCCTCATATAAGAGTTCAGACCCCGAAAAACCGCAGAAGATATCTATGCCTTCCTCTTCGCAGATGTTGCCCAGCCAACGTGTGACTTTTCCCAGAGAGGCGACATAGCACCCATGGTGAGACATGGACTTTGGAATGAAGGGGAAGGGTAGCTTCCTGGATAAGGTGAGGTAATACATGTGTTCTTCTGCAACCTCGGATTCGAACGGCACACCTTTATCTATATAATCTGGGATCAGTTCTTGAAGGGCTCTCGTATCGACAATAGCACCCGACAGAGAATGAGCACCGACTTCAGCTCCCTTTTCAATGATGGCTATGGAGGCTTCCTCCCCATTTTCTCTGAGGAGGCGATTTAGATGGATGGCACCACTGAGACTCGCCGGCCCCGCCCCGACGAATAGAATATCAATTTCCAGGATCTCACGCTCAGGCATTTTCAATCTCTTTTGTTAGAAGCTCAGTGTGAGTAGAGAAGATTCCCACCCCTTTTTTCCAGGCCACGTTCGGCCAGGCACTCATCATTATGACACTGCCCCTTCCCCGCAGTTTTAAGCGATAGATCAGGACTTGACTCCCAGAACTGTCTCCGTCAGTTTGGGAACAATCTCAACCAGATCTCCGATGACACCGTAGTCGGCCAGTTCAAAAATAGGTGCTTCAGGATCCTTATTTATAACACAAATATTCTTGGAGCCTTTCATTCCCACCACATGCTGGATAGCCCCGGAGATGCCCAGTGCGAAATAGAGCTTTGGCGCCACGGTCTGACCGGAGCTTCCGATCTGATGGTATCCCTCCAGCCATCCCGCATCCACCACCGGTCGGGAGGAGGCTAGTTCGGCGCCCAGGGCTTGGGCAAGCTCCTTTGCCAACGGAAGATTTTCTTCTTTGCCAATTCCTCGCCCCACAGAGACGATCACTTCGGCGCTGGAGAGGTCAACGGCGCCAGCTATCTCCTGGAACGGCTCCTCGGAAGTGGATCGGATTGAACTGTCATCCAGTGTAATAGCAACCTCTCGCACGGTTACCTCCGAACCGGTTGCCACATCGTCCTCCTGAAACGCCGCGGACTGGAACGAAATAATGCAGGAGCCGTCATCGGAGGGAACGAAGTCCGCTGCCAGTTTCGCTGAAAAAAGCTGTTTGTTTAAGATGAGAGTGTCCCCATCTACTCTGTAGGCAATATTATCGGCAAGAAAAGGGATGTTCAGTTTCGCACTTACGCGTGGGAAAAAATCCCGGACCATGTATGTGTGTCCAGCGATGACATACTTTGGTGATTCATTCTGGATCACCTGAGCTAGCGCCTGGGAGAAACCGTCGCTGCTGTAACTCCGGAGGAGAGGGTGCTCCACTTTGAGTATCTCATGCAACTGCATTGATTGCAAAGTTTCACAGCGGCTCGACAGATCGTTACCCAGTAAGAGAGCCGAAACGGGAAGATCGAGATCGCGGCCTAAGGCCTGCCCCGCCGCGATTGCCTCGCGGCTCATGCGGTGAACACCGCCGTCGCTTTGTTCTATGACTACCAGTATGCTCATATATTACTACCACGAAGGCGCGAAGGTATCGCTGCCATCTTCTTGCTTCGATTCTTCATAATAATCTTCAAATTATTCTTATCTCTTTCTTTAGCACTTGCACGAGCCGCTCCACCTGCTGGTCCACTGTCCCTTCAATCATTTCCGTCCTCTTTGTCTTTTGGGGGATATAGACTTTTGAGATTGACTGCGCAGGTTTGTCACCGTTTTCGGGAGTAACAGATTCAATCACTTTCTTTTTTGCACCCATAATCCCTTTAAGAGAAGGGTATCGGGGTGTGTTGATCCCTGACTGGATGCTGATGGAGGCAGGAAGGGTGAGCGAAACCCACTGGAACCATCCTGACTCCAGCTCACGCTTGACCATCAGCCTACCGTCAGAAAGTTCGGTGGCCATCACCAGCGTGGCGGTGGTCATTCCGAGCTTCTCCCCAAGGATGACACCCACTTGACCGAAGCCGTAATCGTCCGACTGCAGTCCGGAGAGGACCAGATCGAACTTCTCCCCGGCCATTGCAGCGGCGAGGGCTCTTGCGATCTCAAGCGGATCGGAATGGTACGGGTAGGATTGCTGCACATGAATTCCCCGGTCAGCTCCCTTGGAGAGTGCCTCCCGGATAGCCCGCTGGGCCCGTTCGGGGCCGAGGCTCACAGCCACTACTTCTCCGTCACCCGATTTTTCCCTGAGCTGAAGCGCTTCCTCCACAGCGTAACTGTCGCTCTCGTTGGTTATGAAACTGACATTCTCTTCTTTCACCCAGAGGCTGTCATCGGCAATCCGTAGTGGAGAGTCGCCACTGGGAACTTGCTTGACTAGGACTGCTATCTTCATCGTTGAACCTTACAAACGCTTGCGGACGGGCCTCGTTAATTTAAGAAACTTTTCATCCTTTCAATCATTTCACGGAAACAGTGGTCGCAGTAATTTCTTCCTTTTTGTTTCCCACAATCGTGACACGTTTAGCCACACTGCTCATTACAGCCCTGATCTGCGGAGGATCCTATCTTCAGGCTCAGGCCAAACCGACGGCAGAAGCCCTTCTATCCAAATCCACCCGTGCGGTTCGTGTTGATACTCCGCCTGTCATTGACGGCCGTCTCGATGATCCCGCATGGGAGAGCGCGCTCCCGGTTTCGAATATGATCCAGGTTGAACCGGACAATCTAACCCCGCCAACGGAGCTGACGGAGATTCGCATCGTCTACGATGACAACGCCCTCTACTTTGCTTTCCGATCGTACGATTCCGATCCGGCCGGAATCATGCGGCGCCTTGCCCGGCGGGATCAGTGGATGGAAGCGGGTAGCAATAATGCAGACTGGGTCGGTGTGGCACTCGATCCGCAAAACGATGACCGGACCGGATACGTCTTTATTGTAAATGCCGCCGGTGTGAAAATAGATCTGTTCATTCCCGATGATGAAAACTACGACGGCTCCTGGGACGCAGTGTGGGACGCGGAAGTGTCCATCGATTCCGAAGGGTGGACCGTTGAAATAGAGCTCCCTTTCTCAGTTTTTCAGTTCGATTCAAAGGGTGAGCAGATTTGGGGTTTGGAGTTGAACCGGGCTATCTACCGGAAACAGGAATGGCAGGAATGGCCGGGGAAACCGAGAGGGGTGAAGGGGATTGTCTCTCGTTATGGGAGACTGACCGGTCTGGCCGATATTCCTCCGCCTAAACAACTCGAGGTGCTCCCCTATGCTCTGGGCGGGCACCGAATAGGGAATAAAGAGGGAAGCTCCCAGAGTACCGGGATGGATCTGGAGTACGGTCTCTCTTCCAATACGTCTGTTTCCATCACCCTGAACCCGGACTTTGGTCAGGTCGAAGCTGATCCGTCAGTTCTGAACCTCACTGCTTTCGAAACATTCTATCCTGAGAAACGTCCATTCTTTGTGGAAGGCGGTTCTTTCTTCACGCCCCAGTTCGGAGAGCAGATTCAGACGTGGCAAAAGGGTTCGTTCATGTTGAGCCCCATCAAGCTGTTTCATTCGCGGCGGATCGGCAGGGCACCGTCACATTTCTCACCGGCGAACTCTTCTATCATCAGCCGTCCCGAAGCGACGACCATACTTGCTGCTGCGAAAGTTTTGGGCAAGACGCCTTCGGGCATCAGCTACGGCTTTATAGAGAGTATTACGAACGAAGAATATGGCATATCAGAAGCGGATGACGGGACACGTAATGATTTTCTTCTGGAGCCAAAGACCAACTACTTTATCGGTCGGGTAGAATCGCCCGTGCTCAACACCGCATCGGTTATGGGCGCCACACTTACAGATATGCAGAGTGCCGGAGGCGAGAAAGCCTCTGTTGGAGGTGTCGACTGGCGACTGAGATTCTTCAATAACCGGTTTGACTTCAGCGGCCAACTTGCCATGTCCGATGCACGGGGACAGCAGGGCGGGGCCGGTCGGATCTATATGATGTACGACAATTTCAAATGGTGGAACGCCGACCTCCTTGCCACATTCTACGATGACTCCTTCTCAAATAATGACCTAGGCTTTCTGACGCGCTCCGGAGTCAGGGCTGTCCGAGCTGGAGGCGGGATCAGAAGGCAGGATCCTTGGGGACCTTTTAGAAGTAACAACCTCAGTGTAAGGTATTTTCACTACGCCCGAAACGACGGCGTTGCTCTGTCGCGATCCATCAACTGGAATATAATGAATATGTTCAAAAGTTTTTGGATGATTGGCGCCGGAGGTCAGATAACTCTCTCTTCAACTGATGACGATGACCTGTTCAAGAACTCGAATGCCTGGATGGTTGGAAAGTCTCCAGGATGGAGTGCGTGGCTTTTCTTCTCTACTGATCCTAGAAAGCGGTTGGTGCTGAACCCTGCACTTGCCGGAGGCAGGTCGGAAACGGGCGGCAATGGAGTAATTCCTATGCTGGACATAACTGTGAACCCTACCGATTATTTCAGCTTTTCTGTGAAGAGCCAATACTGGAAAGATTTGGAGAAGGAAGAATATGTGGGCGTTATCCCCCGGGAGGAGCTGATGTTTTCCCATCTTGACTCTGACTTTGCCCGCGTCTACAGTTCGTTTGCTCAGACCATGACCGACATCAGCCTACGTGCCAGTTTGACGATCTCCCCGGACCTATCATTTCAACTCTTCGCTCAGCCTTTCAGGGCCAGCGGGGACTATTACGATTTCAAGGAACTTTTAGAGGAAGGAACACTCGATTTTGATATGCTAGAGTCGATCCCTTACGATCCCGATTTCAAGATAACGAATACGGTCGGAACTTTCGTTATGAGGTGGGAATACTCTCTCGGAAGTACTCTTTATGCCGTTTACAACTTGAATGACTCAAACTACTATTCCGCTGCAGCTGACCAATGGATTTCAAACGTGTCAAATTCCTTTTTCCTGAAACTGAACTATTGGTTTCAGCCGTAGCTCGTTTTTTTCAATTTTCATATTCACAAAAGCTAAATTTAGTGCTATGCTAAAAAGGCTCTTTGTGCTGAATCTCTTTGTGCTGTCGCTTGTATTTGCAGTAGAAGACGACTACGGCGGAGATTTTGATCCGGCCATGCTATCTTTAAGAGAAGTCCTTGCTGAGAGAACTCAAACTCCGCCGAAGATTGACGGGGATGTCTCAGATAATGTCTGGGGAAAGGCTGAGATCCTGGCGTCCTTCTTTCAGACTCAACCGGAAGATCTCTCAAGACCAACGGAAAAAACCGAAGTGAGACTTCTCTATGATGATGAGAACATCTATATCGCTTTCATGAACTTCGACTCCAATCCTGATGCCATCGTTTCTCGTTTTGCCAGGCGGGATGCGTGGTCCCACAGTCACGGAGGGAGGGGTGGAGGCTCGGTCTCCGGCATCAACAATTCGGATTGGGTGGGAGTGGCGGTTGATTCTCGCAATGACAATCTTACCGGATATAGCTTCATCGTCAATGCGGCAGGATCCAAGCTTGATACATACATTTACGATGACAGCCGATATGATTCCTCATGGGATGGTGTCTGGGATGCTAAGGTTCAGAGATCGGATGAGGGGTGGAGCGCAGAGTTCAGGCTCCCCTTTTCACTTTTCAATTTTTCTGATTTAACGAAGCAGATCTGGGGATTATCACTTCGCAGGTTCATTTTTCGAAAGCAGGAACATTTGGAATGGCCCGGGAAAAAGAGAGGGCTCCAGGGCAATGTATCACGGTTCGGTGTAATGAATGGACTTGACCGGATCCCGCCTCCGAAGCAGATGGAATTTACGCCTTATGCGCTCGGAGGATACCACGCAAACGGTGGTGAACGGTTCACTCAGAGTGCCGGTGTCGATATGGAATACGGTGTAGGCACGAACACCACCGCTTTCATGACGGTCAACCCAGATTTTGGTCAGGTGGAAGCTGATCCTTCTATCTTGAATCTTTCTGCTTTTGAAACTTTTTATGCCGAGAAGCGGCCCTTCTTTGTGGAGGGTATGTCCATTTTTCAATCACCTGTCCACGATTTTGAAGGAAATCTTTTTCACTCAAGGCGGATTGGAACCCGACCCGGTTACTACTCACCGGAGAGTGGTTCGATTGTGAGTCGGCCAGACGCGACGAATATCCTCAGCGCTGCCAAAGTTTTGGGCAGGACAGACGCGGGGCTCGAGTTTGCGGTGGTGGATGCTCTGACAAATCGCGAATATGCCTCTGTAAAGTCGGACGCCGGGGAAACGAGTGATTTTCTCCTAGAGCCGTACACGAATCATTTCGCCGGTAGGGTCAGGAAAAGCGTCATCAATGATCTCTCCGCCGTTGGTGTTATGGTGACAGATCAGCGAAGGGAATCGGGCCATACTGCCACCGTGGGGAGTGCTGACTGGCGAGTTAAAGTGGTGGACAACAGGCTTACCTTTGCGGGACAGCTGATATCTTCATCGACAGGTGGAAAAAGTGGAAATGCGGGGCGCTTTCATCTCTCTTACAATGATCCCATCTGGTGGAGCGCCAGCGCCACCTATCAGGTCTCCGACGATTCATTCGACATCAATGACATGGGCTATCTTCGAAGGGCAGGGGTATCTTCGTGGGATGTTGACTTCCGTATTCGCCAGCAGGACCCTTGGGGACGGCTCCTCAAAAGCAGTTTTAGCATCAGTTACGATCACAACAGCCGGGCTGATGGTGTCGTTATCAGACGGCAGCTGAAATTAAGTCTATCGACAACGACGCTATCTTATTGGAACTTCGGGATTCATCATGGTCAAATTCTTCCGTCGTACTCTGATGAAGACCTGTTTCGCGATTCGAGGGCGTGGATCAGAGAGGAACCAGCCGGTTATCGAGGCGGTGCGTGGTTATCTACGGACAGCAGGAAACCACTTTCGTTAAGATTCGGTCTCGGCTACGGCTGGAAAGATAACGGCTACGGCGGTAACCGCTACGATATTGGGACTACAGTTCGGGCCTCACAGCGTCTCAGCGCAAGTTTGAACATTACACAGCAGCTCAGGAAAACGCCCCAGCAGTGGGTCGGCCTGGTCTCCAATGATGCTGGTGATCACCGAATCTACGGTATGGCAAGGCAGTTAACAGATGAAATCACGCTTCGCCTCAGCTATGCTTTTTCCCCGGACCTTTCCTTTCAGACCTATTTCCAGCCCTTCAGGGCGAAAGTTGATTATTCAGACTATGTGGAACTGATGTCGCCCATGACTCGCGATTACAACGCTTTTGGTTACAGCGGTGACAGCAGCTTTATCATGGACAATACCATTGGCACTTTTGTTACACGGTGGGAGTATCTTCCCGGCAGCATTATCTATCTTGTCTACAATATGAATGACAGGAACTACTTTTCAGCGACTGACGACGGCTGGTCTCCCACCAAATCCAATACACTCTTTATCAAACTGAATTACTGGTTCCAGGCCTAAGCAGATGCGCCTCCTCGGTAGTCTCGAGGCGATTCTCTACTTTAAATGGATAAGATTTATGCTTAGTTCGGCGGCGTGTTCTTTGATTCGCTCATCGCGATAGAACTCGGCGTAGTAAATGTCTTTAATACCTGCATTGGCAATCATTTTAAAGCAATCGTAACAGGGCGATGCTGTTACGTAGATTTCGCTGCTCTCGATTCTGACACCGTGACGAGCCGCTTGCACAATGGCGTTCGCCTCAGCATGGATCGTCCGGATACAGTGGTCATTTTCCATTTCATGCCCCACCTCATCACAGTGATCCAATCCCCTGAGGCTTCCGTTGTAACCTGTCGCCAGGATCGTCTTATCCTGGGCAATGACCGCCCCCACATGTTTTCTGTCACAGGTTGAACGAGTTGCAACTTCCGTCGCAATATTCATGAAATACTTTTCCCAACTGACTCTTTCCTCGCTCATGCGCCGGGAGAGCCTTTCACAAAAATCTTGACCGCCGACCTGAGTTCGCCGAAATAGATTCGATCCACATGTTCAGCAAGGTGAGCTGTGAGAATGAGAAAAGCCCAGGTCGGGATCACAACATCAGCACATCCGCGGATCAGTACCCGTTTTCCCCTATACTGGCTCCAGTTGATCTTGGCGACTTTTTCACGAAAAACTTTCTCTCTGATGACACCTCCGTGAAGGAAGTCATCGAGGTGTATGGTTTCCATTAAACAGAGAAAGAGGTGCCGCAGCCGCAGGTGCGAGAGGCATTGGGGTTGACGAACTGAAAGCCGCCGGAGAGAAGATCGGTGGAGAAATCGATGGTCATTCCCCGGAGGTACAGCAAGGATTTAAGATCGATCGCCAACTTCACACCGTGGTGCTCATAAATTTTGTCAAACTCTCCCAGCTTCTTATCCCAGCCGAGGTTGTAATTCATGCCGGAGCATCCGCCGCTCGTCACCGAGGCGCGAAGGTAGTCTCCGTCCTTGTCAGTACGAATCTGTATCAGCCGCTCAGCCGCCTCCTTGGTCAGGATGACCTCCTCAAGAAGTTCTTCTTGGACTTTGGTCATCCTATTCCCAGCTTTCAGGCTGTTCTTCTTCCCGCGTTTTCGGATCGAAGCCGAGCTTCGATCTCGCTTCTTCCTTCATCTTCTCTGGGGTCCAGGGCGGCTCAAAGGTGATTTCCACGAAGGCCTGATTTACTTCATCAAGACCTTCAAGTTTGTTGCGGATATCATCAGCCATATGCTGTCCCATGCCGCATCCCGGTGTGGTGAGAGACATAACAATATTTATGTCAGATTTTACTTCATCGAATGCTTCCTGAATATCGATTTTGTAAATGAGACCAAGGTTCCAGAGATCGATCGGGATTTCAGGATCGTAGCACTGTTTTAGGACTTCGATAACTTTTTCTTTGGCGATCATTTCACCTAGTGAGTTACATCATTAACGGTCATATTATTGAACATGGTTCTCATGCTTTCATTCAACCGCTGAATGGGAGAGCGGATATTGCAGGAATTCACGAGTTCACAGTTGGAATCAAAATAGCAATCCATGATGCCGAGAGGCCCTTCCATCATTTCAAAGAATTCAGTCATAGAGATAGTGTCCAGCTTGGCTTTTAGTTTGTAACCACCCCGTGGGCCCTGGACAGGTGCAATGAAATCCCGGCGTGACAACTCCTGTAACACTTTAGCCAAGAGAGGTTGAGGAATGCTGTATTGAGAAGCAATCTCTTTTGCACTGACAATGCAGTCAGCGCCAACAAATCTGAGGTGACGCAGAGCGATAAGGGCGTATTCAGTTTTTCTTGTCAGTTTTAGCATGATTGCCTCAGAAAGTGTGTCAACTTACAGTGTCGGTTAGTCTCAGTCAAGGCCCTTAAGTCAAAAATTCCAGCGATCTTTTGATTGATTTCGCCAGACGATCCACATCCTCATAATCGTTGTACAGGTAGAAGCTTGCTCTCGCCGTAGCCGAGACATTAAGCTTATCCATGATAGGCTGTGCGCAGTGGTGTCCAGCCCGGACGGCCACGCCATCTCTATCAAGCAGCTGAGAGAGATCGTGGGGATGAACACTGTCCACGTTGAATGCCACCACACCACCTCGTTCAGGCGGTTTGCCGTAGATAGTCACCTCATCCATCTCCCCGAGCTTCCTAAGTGCGTACTCGGTAAGAACCTTCTCATACTGGTGGACGGCATCCATACCAATCTCGGAGAGGTAATCAACAGCGGCGCCGAGACCGATGGCCTGCGCAATGTTGGGTGTCCCCGCTTCAAACTTCCACGGGATATCATTCCATGTGGAGGCCTCGAGGGAGACCGTTCGAATCATCTCACCGCCGGTGAGGAACGGCTCCATCTGTTGAAGCAGTTCCGTCTTACCGCAAAGGACACCGACACCTGTCGGGCCGAGCATTTTGTGGCCCGAAAAGGCAAGAAAATCGCAGTCGAGATCAGTCACTTCCACCGGCAGATGGGGAACACTCTGGGCAGCGTCGATAAGGGTTACGGCACCGACAGCCTTTGCCAAGGAAACAATTTGACGAATATCGTTAACCGTTCCAAATACGTTGGATTGATGAATGACCGAAACAATTTTTGTTTTTTCACTGAAACACGCCTCGATCTTTTCCAAAGTACCATTCTCTCCGAAAGGGATAAATCTCAGGCTTGCGCCGGTCTGCTTGGCTGCCAGCTGCCACGGTACGAGGTTGCTATGGTGCTCCATCTCCGTTAGGAGGATTTCATCTCCTTTTTTCAGGTTGTGACGTCCCCACCCATAGGCCACGAGGTTGATGGCTTCGGTGGTACCTCTCGTGAAGACGACGGCGTACGAGTCGTCAGCGTTGAGGAAGTTGCCAACTTTCCTCCGAGCCAACTCATACGCTTCCGTGGCTTCCTCTCCCGCTGAGTAAATGGATCGATGAACGTTCGCGTTATAGTGTGTGTAGTATGCTTCTACCGCCTCAAAGACCTGTTTTGGTGTTTGAGATGTGGCGGCGCTGTCGAGGTAAGTGAACGGGTTTTCAGCTGACCTGTTTCGGAAAATGGGAAAGTCGCTCCTGATGTGCTTTACATCCAGCGGAGGAGCCTGAGTGACGCTGGATTCGAGTGTGGCCGTCTCCATCATCTAGTACATTCCGAGGTCGAGCCGGGCCGCTTCTGAAATCATGTCTTGCGTCCAGGGCGGATCCCAGACAAGTTCTACAGTGACATCTCTGACTCCCGCAACGCCGCCAACTTTCGCTTTCATCTCATCCACCATCATGGGCCCCATACCACAACCGGGTGCCGTCAGGGTCATTTTGATGTCAACATCAGATCCTCCTGATTCTATGTCTGTCAGCTCGCAGGAGTAGATTAGCCCCAGATCCACCATGTTGACGGGAATTTCAGGATCGTAACAGGTTTTAAGCACGTCCCAGATAGCTGACTCGCTGGCTGTACCCGATATCTCTTCCTTCTTTGATTCCTCCTCGACAACCTGTTTTCCGATGGCATCGGCATCCTTTCCATCGATCCGGAACAGTGAGCCTCGCGCCATGACAGTATAGCTCCCACCAAGCGCCTGCGTGATACGGACTTCGTCCCCCTTTTTCAACGTAATAGCGTTTCCGAATGGGATCAGCGTCGCTTCGCAATCCCGTGAGAGGGTGATAAGTTCATCTGAGTGCGTCGTCATTCTGTTCTCGCCATTTTCTCTGATCCCGAGATGCAGTTTTTCAGCGTGTGCCACGCCAGAGTTGCGCACTTCACGCGGGCCGGATACTTATGAACGCCAGCCATTACGGCCAACTTGCCCAGTTCTCCATCGCCCGGATCACCTGTTGTGACAAGCGTGTGGAATGCATCAAACAGTGATTCTGCTTGTGCCACGGATTTCCCTTTCACCACCGTAGTCATGATGGAGGCGGACGCCTTAGAGATGGCACATCCCGAACCGCTAAAACGGAGGTCGGTCACTGTGTCATTATCCAAATGAAGTGTGAGAGACAGCCTGTCACCGCAGAGGGGGTTGTAGCCGTCTCCCGAATGAGTGGCCGGTTCAAGTTGCCCAAAGTTCTGGGGGTTCTGGTTGTGATCAAGGATCACTTCCTGGTAAAGTTCACGAAGGTCATCCATGGGTCACACCATCAAGCCACGATTCAAGGAGGTTTCGAGTAAACTCTTTAACCGAATCATTCTTGATCTCCTCGATAACCTCGTTGGCGAATCCGTTGATTAGCAGCGCCCTAGCTGAAAGGCTATTCAAACCGCGGGAACGGAGGTAGAAAAGGGCGTCTTCGCTGATCTGTCCCGTAGTGGAGCCGTGCGTACAGCGGACATCATCGGCGTATATCTCGAGCTGAGGATTGGAATTCATGAGTGCATCGCCGCTCAAAAGAAGGTTATTGTTAGCCTGGTTAGCGTCAATTTTTTGTGCATCCTGACGCACCACTGCACGGCCGTTGAAAACTCCTGATGATTTATCAGAAAGGATGTACTTGAAGAGCATTCGGCTGGTGACGTTCTCGGAAGCATGATCCATGATAATGTTATGATCGGCGTGCTGTGACTCTCTGGTGAGGCAGAGGCCGTTCAGGGTGACGTCTGCCCCTTGACCGGAGAGAGTTACATTCACATCATGCCTGTGAAGGGTGGAACCCGATGATAGATATGAGCCATGAACAGTGCCATCCGTCGGAACTTTATAGAATGTTGTACCAAGGTGAGAGGCCGAAGTCGATTCATTCTGAATCCGGATATGATTCAGTTGACTGTTCCTGCCGGCCCTGAGGATAGTAAGGGCGTTGTTCCAATAGGAGTATTCATCATCTCCTCTGTATTCTTCGATGATAGTCGCCTGTGCACTCTCGGCCACATCAACTACAAGACGGGGGTGATTCATGATGGGTTCGGACAGTTTCGTGGTGAGGTAAAGGAATCTGACAGCGGAATCGGCGTCGAATGCGTCAGAAAAGTGTAAATGAAGCCCGCTGTTCATCATAGCTGTGTTGAGAACTGCAAAGGGGCTCGTGCCTCCTTCATATCCGTTTGTTACCAGCTTGGCGTCTACCTTATAGCTTTCGAGCAGTGTGTTGACCGTGAGTCCTCTCGGCACTGTGGAGAGATCCGGTTGGTAGTGGCCATTCACAAACAGGAGTGTCGGAATCTGAAGCCTATCTTCGGCCTCATTGGATCCTGCCGGAAGATCCTTTCCCGCGGCGAGTCGGAAATCACTCTTTTGCACCTCTTTTACATTGGTGAACCTCCACGCCTCCCAGCTCTGTTGAGGGAAACCGATCTCCTTGAACCGGTCAAATGCCATCTGCCGCATCTGCTGTAGTGACGGTGGTTCGTGGTCGGCGACGGAAAGGGTGGCGAACTGTTCCTCGAAATGTTTCATACAGCTAGACAGTTGTCTCCTCCCGGAGCCAGCTGTACCCCTTGTCTTCCAGTTCGTGGGCGAGATTCTTACCTCCGGAGCGGACAATTCTGCCATCCATCAGAACGTGAACCACATCCGGATCCATATACTGGAGTATGCGTTGATAGTGAGTAATCACCATCACCGCTTTGTTGTCCCGGCGGAATTTGTTAACACCGTCAGCCACAATCCTTACTGCATCAATATCGAGGCCTGAATCAGTCTCGTCTAGGACAGCGAGGGATGGATCGAGTGTGAGCATCTGGAGAATCTCGTTCCGTTTCTTCTCACCGCCGGAAAAGCCGTCATTAACGGCTCGTTTCAGGTACGCCTCGTCCATCTCCACCTCGTCCAATTTTTCCTTGATGAAGCTGAGGAAATCGACGGCGTCGATCTCAGGTTCACCCCGGTGCTTCCGGACGGCGTTGACAGCCGCCTTCATGAAATAGGCGAGATTAACGCCGGGGATCACAGCTGGATACTGATAGGACATGAACACTCCTTCCAGCGCACGCTCCTCAGGGTCCATATCAAGGAGGTCTTTTCCGTTATAAACGATTGTCCCTTCCGTGACATCAAAAATCTCCCGGCCAGCAATCACATGGGCCAGTGTACTTTTCCCCGACCCATTCGGCCCCATGATGGCGTGTAGTTCACCGGCATTCACCGTAAGGTCAATCCCGTTCAGGATCATCTTGTCCTCAACACTCACGTGGAGGTTCTTGATTTCGAGCATTCAGCTAATCTCCTAAAGTTTTATTCGGTTTAAAGGTCTTGCTAGGATAGGGAAAAGCGGTCAGCCGACGCTTCCCTCCAGGCTCACCTCCAGCAGCTTTTGTGCCTCCACAGCGAACTCCATGGGAAGTTCTCTGAACACTTCCTTGCAGAAGCCGTTCACAATCATGGAGACGGCGTCCTCCGTGCTGATGCCCCGCTGGTTGCAGTAGTAAATCTGATCTTCCCCAATGGCAGAGGTGGACGCCTCATGCTCCATTTGGGCTGATGGACTACGCACGTCAATGTACGGGAAGGTGTGAGCGCCGCACTTATCGCCGATCAACAGTGAATCGCACTGGGAGTAGTTTCTGGCGTTGTCCGCTTTTTTCTGGATGGTGACGGCGCCGCGGTAGGTGTTCTGCCCCTTTCCAGCGGAAATTCCCTTTGAGATGATGGTACTCGATGTATTTTTCCCCATGTGAATCATCTTCGTCCCGGTGTCGGCCTGCTGAAAGTTATTGGTCAACGCCACGGAGTAAAATTCACCTACACTGTTATCCCCCTTCAGGATAACGCTTGGGTATTTCCATGTGATGGCCGAGCCCGTCTCCACCTGCGTCCACGATATTTTTGCATTGTCTTCTAAGCATGAGCCGCGCTTCGTGACAAAATTATAGATGCCACCTTTACCTGTTTTCGGATCGCCTGGATACCAGTTTTGGACGGTGGAATACTTGATGGTAGCGTCTTTGTGGGCCACGAGTTCAACCACGGCGGCGTGGAGTTGGTTTTCATCTCGCATGGGGGCGGTACAC
>JAYZCL010000002.1:0-76524 GCA_036338335.1 Fidelibacterota bacterium | reverse complement strand
TGGAATAAGCGATGGTGATTGAACTTGGTTCGCCGTACTCCCTGACAAAGAATTCCTGTTGGGTAGTGTTCCAGATTATGGAATTACGGAAAACAGGGTGAGAGCCATTGGCAATGTGAATGCCTTCTAATCGAGCTTTTTGAATGTCCGACATCCTTCTCAGAATTTCACCTGCGTCATCTTCGGGGCCTGGTGGGGAATTCCCACTGATGGTTACATGGTTAAAACTAGGGCTCGAGAAACTTTCACAGTAAATCCAGCCTGTGTTAAAGGACGTAATGTTGTTGGCAATTAGAACATTGGTTAGTGTTGGGGAAGAAAAATTGGTAATGTGCATCGCCGAACTCCAGCGGGCAAGATTATCAAGTATTGCAACATTGACAATTTCAGGACTTGATTCGTATAGACCGATTCCAGCCCCTTTCTCGGCACGGTTCTCCTTGATCACAAGATTATGAAGCCGTGGGTTTGCTAGGTTGCAGTAGATGCCACCTCCTATGGAAGCACGGCCCTTCGTAATGGTGAAACCGATGAGCGCTGCAGTGGAATCTTCCCCGCCCGAAAACGTAACCACAGATCCTCTACGTTTTCCGCCTTTGACAGATCCTTTGATGACTGTATTGGCGATGAATTGGGGATTCCCCGTCTCCAAGAACCTGCTGGCAAGGACAATGTTTCTACCATAGTAATCAATAATTTCATTGTAGACACCTTCATCAACAATTACTGTATCTCCTTCTTGGGCAGCATCTAGCCCATCCTGAATGGTGGGGTAGTCTTTTGGAACGACAAGCACTTCGGCAAAAGCTTGGGATCCTATGGCAAGTACGATAATGATTTTGTAGAGTCGATGGTTCATGGTGTAGCTCCCTTCGTTTTCTATGTTTTCAGATTCCTGTTCCCAATTGGTTAGACAGCCGAAGCCAATTGCCAAATATATAATCTGATTGTACAAAAAGACAATTTATGGCTGTAATTCAAACCGCTGTAAGATGATCGAGCGCTTTGTCATTATATTCTCAGAATGGAACAGATGCCATTCCTATGTTCAGACAGAGTCTTTAATGGCCGTTAACTTCAGCCCGCCGTAAGTCTCAATGATAGAAAGCAACTTTCCGCGAGGATCAAATCCAATGTGTAAGCAAAATGGATAGACTTCTGAGAGACTACGGGATGATTTTCGTCCTTCTTGGTCTATGTATTGTCTTCAGCGTCCTAACGCTTGAAGAGCAAATGCCCGAAAGTAACAGGGTTGCTGATCAAATCCTTAAAGCTGTTGGCAAACAAAACAATAAGAAGACCTCTGTTTTGACAATTGGTTCATCCAATAAAGGCTCTTCAACTTTGGCACAGCAGTTGGAAATTTTTCTTAAAGAGGAAGGGTTTAATTCGGTTAGGAGCGTGGTAGGGACTCCGAAGGATTTGCGTGCGGTGTTGGATGAAATGCAGACGGATAACAGTTTCCCTCACTTTATTGTTCCCAGTCAGGATGTGTCAAAATGGAGGTTATTTGAGCAGTTATTGGAGAAATACCCCGGGTCGGAGAAGACACAAATTGTAATTCCTGAATCTTACCTTTGGCCAAACTTTTTGAAAAAGTCGAACTTACTGGCGGTAGTGGACCGGATCGTAGTTATTGCTATTATGGCAATTGGGATGACCATGGTGATCATAACAGGAGGGATCGACCTTTCCGTGGGGAGTCTCATAGCTGTCTCAGCCGTCGTTGGGACATCCATCATGAAAGCTATGGGAGGACTTGAGGCGTCGAGCTTCGTAGTACTTATCGGTTTCCTAGTTGGGATTTTGTTTACAGGGTTGATAGGTGCTGTGGGCGGTCTGATCGTAGCGTATTTTAAAGTTCCGCCTTTCATTACAACTCTGGGGATCATGCTTATGGGGAGAGGGCTAGCTTTCATGATCACCGGAGGATTCTCTATTTACCAGGTGCCTCCGGCCCTTACCTGGTTGGGGCAAGGAAAGACAGTTGGAATCCCCAATACAGTTGTCTTGCTCGTCTTCCTCTACATTGCGGCGCACATATTCATGTCACATACACGCCTTGGTCGATACATATATGCTGTTGGAGGCAATGAGGAGGCAGCACGCCTTTCCGGTGTGTCAGTTGGTTTTGTAACTACGTTTGTTTTCTTAATTAGTGGCCTCGCCGCGGGCCTTGGCGGTTGTATTCAAGCGTCGCAACTTAACACAGGTACACCCAATATGGGACTGATGTATGAACTCTATGTGATCGCCGCGGTCGTGGTGGGTGGAACAAGCTTGTCCGGCGGCAGTGGTAAAATACTGGGGACTCTCATTGGTGTATTCGTTATTTCAGTTATCCAGAACGGGATGAACCTGCTCGGGCTCGAGAGCTATACCCAGCAAGTGGTTCTCGGATCTGTAATCCTGATTGCCGTTCTCTTGGATAAAGCACGGAGCGGTGGCACTTTTTCGGGGTTTTTTTCACGAAGAAACATCATAGGGAATAAAGACAAATGATTCGATTAAACAGATTTCTTTCCACCGCTTTGCGGATATCAGTCCTCGTGGTATTCTGTGCTTGTTCATCGAACAGTTCCAGCTCTAAAGGGAAGATCGGGATGACATGCATGGATCTAACAAATCCGTTTTTCAAACTCATCGCTATGGTTATGCAAGAAGAAGCATCGAAATACGGCTATGAACTGGTGCCCCTCTCCGGGGATCAGGATGCAGCGAAGCAGAATAACCAGATGGTTGACTTTGTGGCGCAGGGGTACGCCGCCATTTTCCTGAACCCGGTCGATTCGAAGTCAGCAGGTGAAGGTGTTAAGCGCGCCCATGCTGCTGGAGTGCCTGTTTTTACTTTTGATGTTCAAGTGACAGATGAAGAAGCAAGCAAACTCATTCAGTCTCATATAGGAAGCGACAACTTTCAGGGCGGTCGACTCGCCGGCAAAAGCATGATGGAAGTGACAAGAGATCAGGGTAAGATTGCTATCCTGAGCTTACCTAGGATCACATCATGTATTCTCCGTGTTAATGGGTTTAAGGACTACCTGAAGGAAAACAACAGCATGCTCGAGATCGTGGCTGAGCTGTCGGGAGAGGGAAACCGAGACGATGGCTATACTGTCACCACGGATATTCTTCAGGCTCATCCGGACATAGTGGCAATTTTTGCAATCAACGATCCTTCTGCGCTAGGGGCTCACTCGGCAGTGGTTAAAGCGGGAAAAGAAGATCAGATTACTATTATCGGTTTCGATGCGTCACCGGCTGGAAAGCAAGCGGTGTATGAAAAGAAACTCTACGATTCACCGCAGCAGTTTCCACGTAAGATGGCTATTGGTACAGTTCGGTCTTTTATAAAATATTTAGAAGGAGAAGATCTTCCCTCTAACAATTTTATTGGCTGTGCTCACTACAAATACGAAGACTCATTAACAGATGAAAGCCGGATAAAGGAACAGTGGTAAGATCCTTGCGCTCTGTAATTATTCAAGATGATAACGGCAAGTATGTAAAAGTTGACCTGAAAATTTTTTTGATCATATCAACCAGTATCATCAGATGGGTGTGAGCATCCATAAAGAAAGAGGTCATTAGTGGTGAGCCCTTTATCTCCGAACACCCGCTGTGCCACTGCGAGCCCCACGTAGGAGTTAAACCGGATTCCGCCCTGATAAATTGATGTGAATTCCCGGTTAGGGGAGTGCATCCAGATTTTCAGCAAGAACATGACCGCTGTCCCGATTGCGAGTAGAGGGAACACCACGGTGGCGATGGAAGCGAGAGGTGTTTCGGTGGTGTCGTTCAGCGCCAGTTTGGAAACCAGCAGCGCAGGTAAGAGAAAGTAGTAGGTGATCCGCTCCGCTTGTCCCCACAGGGGATCTTGAGAACAAACCGCCGAAGGAAATAACCGAGAGCGATGAGCCCGAAGATAGCTGCTAGAGAAGAGAGGATCATGGTCCTCTAGAGTTGTGGTGCAGGAAAATGTTCCGTTTATCCGTCAGATTTTGACGGAGGTGCCTGCTCCAGCTTATCGATTCGGGTAATCTGCTTTCGATTCCATTCGTCATCGCTATAGGGAGTGGAAAACCAGGCGCCTAGGATTTTCCTCAGTGTTGTATCATCTATCGCCTGAAGACTCAGCGCAAGTACATTCGCGTGGTTCCAAGTGCGGGCCCCTTTGGCCGTTTTGGCATCGCGGCAGAGGGCGGCGCGGATTCCTTTTACCTTATTTGCGGCAATGGAAGCGCCAGTGCCTGTCCAGCACATGACAATGCCTTCATCGGCTGTCCCATCGGCGACAAGAACCGCCGCCTGTTCCGTCACCACGGGCCAGTCCACGGACTCATCCCCCTCCGGGCCAAAGTAGATGACATGGTGATTCCGCCTCTTGAGTTCGTTAAGGAGCGTCTCTACAAGGGGTGTTCGCTCATCTGTGCTGACGGCAATCTTCACAGGGAGAATTTATGGTATGAGGAAACAGAGAACACATAGACTTTCTCATATGAACACTATCACACACCTTTCCACTCTTTCGCAAAGTGTTGATTCGAAGCGCTCCGCAAATCTTTTGATTAAGGTCTGTAACCGGGCGTTGTTGGAGAAGTGTGATCCGATCACCACGGCTGTTCTGAAACGGCTGACGTATGAATTGGACATTATCATAGATATGGGTTACGCCGACTATTTTCTCATCGTCTGGGATATTGTGCGGTGGGCGAACAGACGGGGCATTCCCACAGTGGGGCGCGGTTCAGCGGCCGGGAGCATGGTGTCATATCTCTTGGGAATCACACCGGTGGATCCGCTCAAGCACAAGCTTATTTTTGAGCGTTTCCTTAATCCCGAGCGGAAAGAACCGCCGGACATAGATGTGGATCTCTGCTGGAAACGGCGGGATGAGGTACTTGAGTACGTCTATGAGCGCTATGGGGAAGAGCGTGTCGCCATGATTTCCACGTTCAACACCTACCGCTTCAGGGGCGCACTGCGGGATGTGGCGAGGGCTATGGGGCTTTCCGAGCGGGAAATCAATCGGTTGCGATATGAAGAAAGAGGCGATGCCTGCCCGCCGGTCAGGCGGAGAAGAGGACAGATGAGGAATGGGAGAGAGGGGAAGAGTGATCCGCAGTACGGCGAGGTGTTCCGTCTGGCGCGGCAGCTTGAGGGGAGGCCGAGACATATGGGAATCCACTGTGGTGGTATCGTTATCTCACCGGAGAAGATCACCGACTGTGTACCGCTTCAGAGATCCACAAAGGGGCCGATGGTGACACAGTTCGATATGCACGGTGTGGAGAAGGTAGGACTGGTGAAGATCGATCTCTTAGGGCAGCGCTCGTTGACGGTGGTGGCGGAGATGGCCGACACTTTAAAGAAGAAGTACGGCGTATCATTCGACCGCCACACCATGCCCGAGATGGATGAGAAAACAAAAGCGCTGATTCGTGAAGGCCGCACCATGGGCGTGTTCCAGATCGAGTCGCCGGGGATGCGCGGACTTCTGAAAAAACTGCAAGTGGATACTTTTGAAATGATCACCGCCGCCAGTTCGGTCATCCGTCCCGGTCCTGCCGATTCGGGAATGCTTCGACACTTCGTGAAGCGCCACCACGGCAAAGAGGAGGTGGAGACGGTGCACGCTTCTCTCACAGAATTGCTGGAGGAGACGTATGGCGTTATGCTTTATCAGGAAGATGTCATCAAGATCGCCGAAGCGATTGCGGGATGGAGTTTGGATGAATCGGACAAACTTAGGCGTTCCATGAGTGGCAAGCGCGTCGAAGAACCATTCATTGAACATAGGGATCATTTTATACGGGATGCAGTGAAGCGAGGGGTGAATGTGGAAGCGGCGCTGGAAATATGGCGGCAGATGAAAACCTTCTCCGGTTACGCTTTCTGCAAGGCCCACTCAGCAGCCTATTCGGTAATTTCTGTTCAGTCGGCGTGGCTGAAAGCGCACTTTCCGGCGGAGTTTATGGCTGCGGTCATGTCCAACTATGGTGGCTTCTACCACACGTCGTGCTATCTGGAGGAGGCTCGCCGGCTTGGCATCACTATCCGCCCGCCAGATGCGAACCATGCTGAACTTCATTTTACGGCAGAGGAGGGGGTGCCATACATTCGAATCGGTTTCCTTCAGATAAAGGGGCTGACTCAAAGGACACTTGCAAACTTGCTGGCGAAGAGAAAAGAGCGTCCTTTCGAATCACTAGAGGATTTCTGCGTCCGCGTGAAACCGGCGTGCCGGGAGGTAGAAGCACTCATCCGGTGCGGTGCCTTTGACTCATTTGGATACACCCGCCCCCAGCACCTGTGGCGACTGAAACTGTTCTGCGAGAGAATGAAGATGAGCGAAGAAGGGCTGTTCCCCGATGCTGTAAAGTTGTCGTCCACCGTACCGGCAGTAGACTATCCGTTGGAGAAAAAATTGCGGGACGAACTGGAATTGATAGAATTTACGATAGAGAAACATCCGCTCTGGATCTGGAAAGAAGCACTTCAGCGCCATGCGAACAAAGTAGGCGGGTTTACACATGCTTGTGATTTGCATCGGCACGTAGGGAGAAAAGTGACACTGGTGGGGTGGATGGTCACTACGCGCCGCACCAGAACAAAGCTAGGCGAAATGATGCAGTTTCTCTCCTGCGAAGACCTTACAGGGATGTACGAAGCGGTACTTTTTCCTGTTGCAGACCGTAAGTTTGGAGGGCTTATTCGAAGTCGGGGACCGTACATTATTGAAGGACGGGTGGAAGATGATTTCGGGCACACGCCGGTGACGGTGGGAAAACTGACCGTCCTGACAGAATGAGAGAAAGGAAGAGAAATACAAGGTTGAGAAAACCAGATTGAAGAAATGAGTAGGAAGAGAATTCTAACGGGATCAGTTGTGGTCCTCCTAACCCTTATTATGTCCGCACGGCTTTATCTGAAGAGTCCCATGCCAGAGTATGAAGGAGAGGTGGAACTGTCGGGACTGTCTCAGACCGTGGAAGTTTTCTTCGACGACTACGCTGTTCCTCACGTTTATGCCCGAGGCGAGACCGACCTGTTTTTTGCGATGGGCTACCTCATGGCCCGAGAACGACTCTTCCAGATGACGGTGAACGCCGCCACTACTGAAGGGAGGCTGTCTGAACTGTTCGGAGAAAGTCAGCTGGAAAGCGACATTTTTCTGAGGACGTGGGGAATCCCGAGGACTGCGGAAAAACTGGTTGACTACCTTGAACCGGAATCAAGAGAGGTGGTGCAAACTTTTTGCAGAGGTGTTAACGCCTATATTGATGAACTCGGAAGCCGGTTGCCAGTTGAGTTCAAATTGCTGGGAATAAGGCCGATTCGGTGGGAGCCGAAACATGCCACGGGTTACGCGCGTCTGATGGCTTACTCCCTCTCCCAATCGTGGTACCCTGAAATGCTCTTGGGACAAGTCGCGTACATGTTCGGCGAACAGAAGGCGCTGGAGCTATGGCCTGTGGCACCGGATGAAAAACCGGCGTCTCTTCCTATGGTATCGACCAATCTGGCGTCAATTTGGGATACAATTTCCTCCGCTGATGAGAAAGTCCGCAGTCTGCTCGGCACGGCCGGAGGGCACCTCGGCTCCAACAGTTGGGTAATTTCTGGTTCGAGAACCAAATCGGGTAAACCGCTGTTAGCCAACGATCCTCATCTTGGCTATAAGCAGCCCTCTGTCTGGTACGAAATGCATCTTGTGGGGGGAAATTATGATGTGAGTGGCGCCTCTTTTCCTGGGGTGCCGTTCGTGGTGCTAGGGCAGAACCGGGATGCCGCCTGGGGCTTCACAAACCTTATGACCGATGATCTGGATTTCTATCAAGAAACGGTAGATAAGCATAATCCGGACAGATATTTCTACGATGGTGAATGGAAAGAGATGGAAGTGAGAGAAGAGACGTTCAAGATAAAGGGTGGTGAAACACATACCTTCACGGTTCGTGCCACACACCGAGGTCCCGTCATTTCAGATATTCATCCCCTCTCAAAGGAATTGGACAGTGCTATCTCTTTTCGCTGGACTGGCCACGACATGAGCAATGAAGTTAAGGCATTCCTTGGTCTCAACAGGATGAAGAACTGGTCTGAATTTTCCAAGGCGGTCGCGAGTTACACCGTTCCGGGACAGAACATCATCTACGCCGACAGAGCTGGTAACATCGGATGGCGGCCGGCCGTTCGTGTCCCGATTCGCAAAGGGGGGAAGACACTTGTCCCTCTTCCCGGAGAAACGAGCGAATATGACTGGCAAGATTATGTTGAGCTGTCTGATTTACCATATCTTTTTAATCCGGATGGGGGCTTTATCGCGACAGCGAACAACCGGACAATTCCCAACGACTTCCCTCATTATGTTTCCAGTCTTTGGCACGACAAGTCTCGCCATGAGAGAATCGTAGAATTGGTGGGGGAGAGGACCAATCTGACAGTTGACGATCTGGCGGAGATTCAGAATGATGTTGTTTCTCCTTTTGGCCGTGAGATATCTAAACAGATTGTTCAGGCCCTGGCCGGAATCTCTTTGGAACGTGAAAGTCACAAAGTCGCTCTCGATCACCTCTCACGCTGGGAAGGAGATTTCAGTTCTCGATCAGCGGGAGCCCTCATTTTCAGCAGCATGATTTCGAATCTTCTGGAGGCTATCTATGCCGATGAGATGGCTTTGCTGGGGGAGAAGTTTTACATTGGATGGATCGGTCCCGTGGGGGCGAGCGGAAACTGGGGTATCCCGCTTAGGAATCTCCGCGCTGTCTTGTTGAACGGCGGCTCCTCCTGGGTGGATGATATAAGAACGACGAATCGTGTGGAAAATCTGGACGAGCTTATGACAATCGCGTTTGAGAATTCCATGATTGAGCTGGAAGAACTGCTCGGACCGTCACCCTCTGGCTGGTGGTGGGGGAGACTCCATATCCTCTCCCACAACCATTCTATCGGTGGTGCAATGCCGTTTCTCGATCGCATCTTTGGATTCAATGTGGGACCGTTCGAGAACGGAGGTTCGAGCACAACTATCAACAATGGTGAGTATTCTCTGTCGGCACCGTTCCGGCAGGTGGTCGGTGCATCATTCAGAAGAATTGTCAATCTCTCGGATATGAACCGTACACAATTCATCCTTCCCACAGGCCAGTCCGGCCTGCCGGGCAGTCCCCACTATTCGGATCAGGCGGACCTTTACAATTCCGGGCGTTACCGGACAACGCTCATGGATGAGACAGCCATCAGGAATTCCGGGTTTCGCAAACTTCTCCTTGTCCCTTCGTCACGGCGAGACAGTTGACCACATTTCTTTTCCTATTGTTTTTTGCCGGTGCTCTTCTGGTGAAACACCTTTTCTTCTGGTCCCCAATGGATGTGAGTCATCTCTATGGAGAGGGGCCTCTTCTTATGGGCCATCGGGGTTCACCCAAGGAAGCGCCGGAGAATACTATAGAATCATTTCGAAAGGCTGTGGAGAGCGACCTCAGGGCGGTTGAGATGGACGTCCTTTGCACCGCCGATGGAAAGGTTGTCTGTTCTCACAATCACGACCTTGAGCGGGAAACGGACGGTTACGGCTACATCCACGAGACTTTGTATGCTGATCTTGAGACGATTAACGCTGGTGCCAGATTCAAGAAAATTGCCCACTGTTCACTTCCCAGTCTCGAAGAAGTCATCTCATCCCTTCCCGATGACTGCATCATGAACATTGAGGTAAAATCGCTGTCCGCCTTAGATCTGGGGTCTGTGTTGAAAGTAGTTAATCTCATTGAGAAATATGACATAGCTCGGAGGGTCTTGATCTCAAGTTTCAACCCACTCGTCCTGTGGCGTGTAAAAATGCTCAACCGCTGCATTCCTACGGCATATCTTTGGAGTAACGAAAATGTCCCGCCGGTTCTTATGAAACCTCGCTTTATCAATCTCGTGCATCCCGATATGCTCCATCCCGCAGATCATCTTGTTGACGAATCGGTATTCCACCTGGTCAAACGTAAGAATCTTCGTCTCAACGTTTGGACGGTGAACAATTTGCCTGCCATGAAGTGGCTGTTGGAACAAGGAGTTGATGGTCTCATTTCAGATTTTCCCGCACTAATGCTGAATGCTGTCGGCAAGAAGAGCCCACGGCGCTCTATCTGAAGTCCCCCGCAGATTTTTAAGCCAAAAACTTCGAGTTTCATGTTTGAAAGCATTAAGAAGAAGAATAACTTACCTAGTTCGTCACTATGGGAAGTTCAACTGATAAAATCATTGTCCGGGGTGCCCGGGAGCACAACCTTAAAAATGTACACGTTGAAATTCCGCGTGACAGGTTTGTAGTTGTAACGGGCCTCTCAGGTTCCGGGAAATCGTCTCTCGCTTTTGACACAATCTATGCTGAAGGGCAGCGACGATATGTTGAATCCCTCTCCGCTTATGCGCGGCAGTTCCTCAGCCTGATGGAGAAGCCGGACGTCGATTATATTGAAGGTCTCTCACCGGCCATTTCTATTGGGCAGAAAGCATCTTCACGGAATCCTCGCTCAACGGTAGGCACAGTAACCGAGATACACGATTATCTCCGACTCCTCTATGCACGGATCGGAAAACCCCACTGCTGGAACTGCGGTGATCCCATTCGGCGACAGACAGTTCAGCAGATTGTCGATGCTGTTCTAAGATTTCCCTCAGAGTCAAAACTTCAGGTCCTTGCGCCTGTGGTGAGGGGGAGGAAGGGGCAGTTCAAAGAAGTGTTCAGGGAGATCAGTCGTGAAGGATTTGTTAGAGTCCGGGTGGACGGAAAGCTGAGAGATCTTTCTGGGAAAATCATTCTTCATAAGAACCGTCGGCACAATATTGAGGTGGTGGTGGACAGGATCATTCTCAATAAGGGTCTAAAAGATCGGCTGACTGAATCGATTGAACTGGCACTGAGAATTGGTTCTGGACTTGTCATCATAAATGTGCTTTCGGATATGGAGCATCTTTTCAGCGAACATTTCGCCTGCCCCAAATGTGAAGTGAGTATGGAAGAACTGTCCCCAAGAATGTTTTCTTTCAATTCTCCCTACGGTGCATGCAAGACCTGCGACGGTCTTGGTTCAAGGATGGAGATCGATCCTCAATATCTCGTACCAGATAAGAAGAAATCACTGATCCAAGGTGCCATTGTCCCTCTCGGAGAACAACCCCGAGGGAGCTGGTACAGCGCCATCCTGAAAAGTCTTGCTGCACATTACGATTTCAAGTTTACCACACCGTGGTACAAGCTTCCCGAGCGAGCGAAGGAAGTATTGCTCAGGGGAACGGGCGACGAACAGGTAAAAATGCAATACAAATCGAAACGATTCTCCGGTGAATATTCTGGGGGTTTTGAGGGAGTTATACATAATCTTGAGCGGCGCTACCGGCAGACAAATTCGGCGGGCATCCGCGAATGGATCGAACAGTTTATGAGTATGCGACCGTGCCCCGACTGTTTGGGAGCCCGCCTTCGAAAGCAGAGCCTTGCAGTGACACTCGGGAGGCTGAACATTGGTGAACTGTCGAAAAAATCTATTCGTGAGGTAGCCACATTTTTTGGCAAGATCAAGTTGACGAAGAATGAAGCGACAGTGTCTAAACAGGTCCTCAAGGAGGTGAGAGAGAGACTCTCCTTTTTGGAGAATGTCGGACTGGAGTACCTGACGTTGGATCGGTCGGCTACCACTCTTTCCGGCGGAGAGGCACAGCGAATTCGGTTGGCGACGCAGATAGGATCCCAGCTGGTAGGAGTGCTGTATATTTTAGACGAGCCGTCAATCGGCCTCCATCAGCGGGACAACAAGCGGCTTATAGCCACTCTTGAAAAACTGAGGGATTTGGGCAACACCGTTCTTGTGGTGGAGCACGATAGGGAAACAATCGAAACCGCTGATCATGTCATTGATTTGGGACCGGGCGCTGGTGAGACCGGCGGAAAAGTGGTGTTCTCCGGAACGCCGGCTAAAATGATCCGATCTAGGAGTTCGATTACGGGGAAATACCTATCGGGAAAGAGAGAGATAAAAATTCCTGAGGAGCGGCGCAATGGATCCGGCAAGAAAGTCCGCCTTCTTGGCGCTTGCGGAAATAACCTTAAATCCCTTGATATTTCTTTTCCACTCGGCCGGTTTATATGTGTGACGGGTGTTTCGGGTTCGGGGAAGAGTACCCTGATCAACGAAACGCTCTACCCAATTCTCGCCCGACAGCTCCATAGTGCCAGAAAAACACCCCTCAAATACGACAGTATAGAAGGACTGCTCTACCTCGACAAGGTAATTGACATTGACCAAAAGCCCATTGGGAGAACGCCTCGATCAAATCCCGCCACATATACCGGTGTTTTCACTCATATTCGCGAACTTTTCGCCAAACTCCCCGAATCCAAACTGAGAGGATATAAACCGGGACGCTTTTCCTTCAATGTGAAAGGAGGGCGTTGCGAAGCGTGCAAAGGTGATGGGATTATCAAGATTGAAATGCATTTTCTTCCTGATGTTTATGTTCAGTGTGAGGAATGCAAAGGATCCCGGTACAATCGAGAAACACTCGAAATTGTATACAAAGGCAAGACGATTGCTGAGGTGCTAGGGATGACCGTGGAAGAAGCTTTCGGATTTTTCAAGAACATTTCTCAGATTAGGCGGAGACTAGAGACACTTCGCGATGTGGGCCTTGGTTATATTCGACTTGGTCAGCAAGCGACAACCCTCTCAGGGGGTGAGGCGCAGAGGGTAAAGCTGTCCTCGGAGCTGTCGAGGATGGGGACGGGCCGCACCTTATACATACTGGATGAACCAACAACGGGGCTTCATTTTGAGGATGTGAAAATGTTGCTCAATGTTCTGACACGGCTCGTGGAAAAAGGGAACAGCGTGATAGTGATTGAACATAACCTTGATGTTGTCAAGACTGCCGACTGGGTTATAGATCTAGGTCCGGAAGGTGGTGACGACGGCGGTACCGTCATCGCGGAAGGGACGCCTGAGCAGCTCATGAAGAACAGAATTTCCTACACCGGACAGTTTCTCAAACCTATTTTGAATGGTAAACAGCAGTATGGTTAACGGCAGCATATCGACAACAACCATTAACACTCTTCGGTTCTTGGCTGCTGACGCGGTTGAGGCGGCCAATTCAGGACACCCGGGCCTGCCACTCGGCGCCGCGCCTATGGCATATGTGGTCTGGAAAAAGTTCCTGAAACATAACCCCTCCCATCCGGCCTGGCTCGATCGTGACAGGTTTGTACTATCGGCGGGGCACGGCTCGGCGCTTCTGTACGCTCTTCTGCATTTGGCCGGCTATGATCTTTCGCTGGATGAATTGAAGAACTTTCGGCAGTGGGGGAGCAAGACACCAGGGCACCCTGAGTTCCGACATACGCCGGGCGTTGAAACGACCACCGGACCGTTGGGGCAGGGCTTCGCCAACGGTGTCGGCATGGCCATGGCTGAACAGTTTCTTGCAGAGAAGTTCAATAAGCCGGGCTATCCTGTTGTGGATCATTATACCTATACACTCGTTTCAGATGGAGACCTCATGGAAGGGATTTCCTCCGAAGCGGCATCTCTGGCAGGGCACCTTGGTCTGGGTAAGCTGATTTACCTTTATGATGACAACCGGATCACCATTGACGGCTCCACTTCTCTTGCCTTCAGTGAAGATGTAGGCAAGCGTTTTGACGCCTATGGTTGGAATGTCGTCCGTGTGGAAGATGGGAACGATATCGACGAGCTTGAAGCTGCCATCAGCGATGCTCGCGCTGAAACAAATCAGCCTTCATTGATTATAGTCAGAACAGAAATCGGGTATGGAAGCCCGAAGCAGGGAACCTCCTCAGCCCATGGCGAACCACTAGGAGAAGAAGGACTTAAGTTGACTAAAGAAACACTCGATTGGCCGACAGGAGAATCGTTCCATGTTCCCGATGAAGCGACAGCTGACTTTAACGCCTGCGAAACCGGCGGCAAAGTTGAGAGCGAATGGAACAGTCTGTTTGAACGGTATGCTAGAGAATTCCCAGAACTTGCGGCAGAATTCAAACAAATGATGGCAGGAACACTACCAAATGGATGGCAGGGCAAAGTGCCTTCCTTCACCGAAGAAGATGGACCAATGGCCACCCGTGCCTCATCAGGGAAGGTTTTGAATTCAGTAGCTGAGGTGATTAACAACCTTGTGGGAGGATCTGCCGATCTTGAACCGTCGAATAAAACATTTCAGATCGGGAAACCTGTTTTCGCCTCAAAGAAAGGGTCTGGCCAAAATATTCATTTTGGAGTTCGAGAACATGCCATGGGTGGTATTGCGAACGGATTGGCTCTGCACGGCGGTGTCATCCCATACACCGGGACATTCCTCATTTTCTCTGACTATATGCGCGCATCCATAAGATTGGCCGCTCTTATGCAGGTGCATGTGATCTATGTTTTTACGCATGACAGTATTGGGTTAGGAGAGGATGGCCCGACGCACCAGCCCGTTGAACAAACTATGTCGTTGCGGCTGATCCCCGGTTTAACCGTCCTTCGGCCTGCTGATGCGAACGAGACTTCTGAAGCGTGGAGAATTGCCTTGACGGCCAACGGCCCTGTTGCGATGGTGCTTACGCGTCAGAAACTTCCCGTTCTAGAATCGAAGGAGATGATGATCGACGGTTTTCCCCGCGGCGGCTACGTACTCAGTGATGTCGATAACCCTAAGGCGGTTCTGGTTGCCACAGGCTCAGAAGTTTCCCTTGCTCTGCAAGCGCAGCGGTCGTTACTCGAAGAGGAGATCAGGACACGCGTTGTTTCCATGCCTTCGAGAGAACTGTTCGAGCAACAGGCTGAGAACTATCGCGAAGCGGTTCTTCTCTCTTCTTCTAAGATTCCGAAAATTGTCATTGAGGCGGGAGTCTCTATGGGCTGGGGTAGTTATGCAGGAGACGCGGAGTCGGTGATAGGAATAAACCGCTTCGGTGCTTCAGGGCCTGGAGATACGGTGATGAATAAGTTAGGACTGAGCGTCCCCAGCGTGATCCAAAAAGTAAAAGAACGGATAAACAGTGTATGAAGAAGTTACCATTTAAACCTCTTGATCAGCTGAAGGGCGAGTATTACTACTGAGAAGTATAATTCCTCTTTCCTGACGAGACTTCAATTGCAATCGCTTCACCCTCATATTAAATTCGGAGTTGCGTATTGGCACTTAAAAAGTGCCGAAGTAATGGCGTGATCAACTTTTTCCTCTATGACTGAGACTCACATAACCGCGCCTGCACCTCAGGAGGAGGATCTGGTTGCTGACCAGACTCTTCGACCGATCTCATTCGACGAATTCGTCGGACAGTCTGATGTGGTGGAAAACCTGAAACTTTATATTGAAGCCTCGCGAAAGCGGGAAGATGCTCTGGATCATGTCCTCCTGTTTGGGCCGCCGGGGCTCGGAAAGACAACCCTCGCGCATATCATATCTAAAGAGATGAACGTTAATCTGAAACAGACTTCCGGCCCCGTGTTAGAGCGGGCCGCCGATCTAGCCGGTCTCCTCACCAACCTCCGGGGCAGGGATGTCCTGTTCATTGACGAAGTTCACAGGATTAACAATGTGGTGGAAGAATATCTCTACTCCGCCATGGAAGATTACGCAATTGACATCCTGATCGACAAAGGGCCTAGCGCCCGAAGTGTTCGCCTGAACCTAGAGCCGTTCACACTCATCGGCGCCACGACACGCCTCGGCAGTCTTACCTCTCCTATGCGGGATCGATTTGGCGTAGTCCTTCGGGTAGACTTCTATGAAGAATCGGACTTGGTGCAAATTATTATGAGATCATCGAAGATTCTTTCTGTTCAAATTGAAAAAGAAGGGGCTGTTGAGCTGGCATGCCGATCCCGTGGAACGCCGCGGGTGGCGAACCGTATCCTCAGGAGAACAAGGGACTACGCTGAGGTGAAAGCTAACGGGGTGATCACCAGGGAAGTAGCGATGCGCTCGCTGGAAAAGTTGGGGATAGATGGCCATGGGCTCGATGATATGGATAGGTCAATCCTTTCGTTACTGGTAGAAAAATTTGACGGCGGTCCGGTAGGAATCAATTCTTTAAGCATTGCTATTGGAGAAGATCCCCAAACAATTGAGGATGTTTATGAACCGTTCCTGATCAAGGAAGGCTTTATCCAGCGTACACCGCGCGGGAGGATCGCAGAAACCAGAGCGTTCAAGTACCTCGGTATTGACAGACCGGAAAACCAACCCACACTCTTTGAGTAGGAGGATTATATGTTATTCGAAAAGCGTGTAAAGCTCCGATTGACGGATTTTGATTACAAGCTACCGAAGACTAGGATTGCTCAGGAACCCTGGCCGCGGCGCGAATATTCCAAGATGATGGTACTTCACCGAGATACGCAGAAGATTGAGCACAAGCGGTTTCATAATATAGTAGACTATCTCAAGAAGAATGACCTTGTCATCGTGAATCAGACAAAGGTGTTTCCGGCCCGCCTCTTCGCCGTGAAAGACAGGACGGACGCGAGGGTCGAAGTTTTCCTCTTGCGGGAGCTTGAAAACGACCTGTGGGAAGTGCTGGTAAAGCCGGCAAGAAAAGTGCGCATCGGAAACAAACTTCACTTCACCGATAAGGTTCACTGTGATGTCATTGATAACACCGTCTCCGGCGGCCGTGTTGTTCGGTTTGAGTACGACACGGACGATTTCTATCAGGTGATTGACAGGATCGGCCACGCCCCTCTCCCACCATACATTACGCGGCCCGATAATCCGACAGACAAGGAGCGCTACCAGACTGTCTTTGCTGAGGATAGGGGAGCGGTAGCTGCGCCTACCGCCGGTCTCCACTTCACCGATGACCTCATCAAGAAGATCAAAGCAAAAGGAGCCCGCGTGGCGCCCGTGGTTGTTCATATTGGTCTCGGCACTTTCAGACCCGTTCAGGTGGAAGATCTCACACGCCACCAAATGGATTCAGAATACTTCTCAGTCCCCGCCGAAACCGCCATCGCCATCAATGAAACACGTGAGCGAGGGAAGCGTGTCTTTGCCGTTGGAACTTCTTCTGTGCGAGCGCTGGAAACAGTGGTTGTTTCAGGCTTTCAGGTGACACCCAAACGGGGTTGGACGGACAAGTTCATTTATCCGCCCTACGATTTCAAAATGACCGATGCCATTGTGACAAACTTCCATCAGCCGAAATCCACCCTGCTTATGCTCCTGTGTGCCTTTACTGATAGGGAATTCATCTTCAAGGCGTATAGGGAAGCCCTTAAGAAAAAGTATCGCTTCCTGAGCTATGGAGATTCCATGCTGATCATCTGACCTCGGTGTCCGTTGGAGCGATCATAGCCGCCGCCGGTGCTGGCCAGCGGTTTTCCAACCACGAAGGAACAGTGAGGAAACAGTTTACCCTGTTGGGAAGAGAACCGCTGTTCATTCATTCTCTCAGGTGTATTCTCGCCTCCCCGTTCATCGATAAAACGATACTGGTTGTCCCCGCTGATTCCGTTGAAAATTGCACAGAGCTTGTAGAGTCGGAATTTGACGGTGGCGATTTTGAAGTAATTGCTGGGGGCGTAGTTAGACAGGAGAGTGTCTGCAACGCATTTGAAGCCATCCGAGAGAGCATTGAGGTGGTGACAATCCACGACGCTGCACGGCCGTTCCTAAAACCTTCATGGATTGAGGAAACCATTGAAGCGGTGAAAGAATATGACGGCGCTATTGTTGCTTTTCGTGCTACCGACACACTGAAATCTTTTCGGAACGGCGTGATTGACAGTACTATCGATCGCGCCGTTATATGGCAGGCTCAGACGCCACAAACTTTCAAAGTGGACATTTTGAGTGCGGCTTTTGAAAAAGCTAAACGTAACGGTGTTACGTGTACTGACGAAGCGCAGTTGGTGGAGAATGTCGGTGGGAAAGTGACGATAGTAGAAGGGAGCCCATTCAATCTTAAGGTTACAACGAAGCGTGACCTTGACCTCGCCGAGGCTATTCTATCGATGGATGCTCATGATTAGAACCGGCATTGGTTACGATGTGCACCGTCTTGCCGAGGGAGAATCCCTCATTTTGGGTGGTATCACTATTCCCTCCGGGAGGGGTTCAGTGGGGCACTCTGATGGAGATATCGTCACACACGCTATCGTGGACGCGCTATTAGGTGCGTCAAGCTGTGGTGACATAGGGATCCATTTCCCCAGTGATGACAAGAGATGGAAGGGAGCCTCGAGTCTTCAGTTCCTTTCTCACGCTGTGAAAGTGATCAGAGATGCGGGATTTCAGATTTCCAATGTTGATGCTACAATTATCCTTGAAGCTCCCCGCCTGAGCAGTTATCTCGAAGAGATGAGACAGATTCTTGCTGCGGAAATGGATATTGAACCGATCGCTGTTTCCGTGAAAGCGACCACTACCGATGGCCTCGGATTCATCGGGAGTGGAGAAGGGATTGGCGCCATGGCCATTGCCACACTGACCACTATCTAGGAGAAAGACTCATTGCACTCACCGCCTACGCCAGGGCAAAGATAAATATTGGGTTAAAGATAACCGGTCAACGAGAGGACGGTTATCATACACTGGAAACCATTTTTCAGGAAATCTCGCTTACTGATGAGATTACTCTCGACATAGGGGTGGGAGAATCAACATTTACCTCTTCCGACCCATCGCTTCCTCTGGATGGAACCAATCTTTGCATGAAAGCGGTCAAGGCCGTTGAGAGAGAGGTGGATCATGAACTTGGTGTATCAGTTCATCTTGAAAAACGAATTCCTGTTGCAGCGGGATTAGGGGGAGGATCGAGCGATGCCGCCGCGGTGCTGAAAGGACTTAACACACTGTTTGATCTGAAACTCAGTCCGGATAGGATGAAAGCAGTTGCGGTGTCGTTAGGTGCCGATGTCCCTTTTTTCTTGGACGGCGGCTGTCAGTACGCTACGGGCATCGGCGATCAACTGGTCCCGGTGACTCTACCACCAATTGGAGTTGTCTTGCTTGTGCTCCCACCCGAAAGAGTCTCAACAAAATGGGCGTATGGAGAAGTGAAAAACGCCTTGTCCTGCGGGTTTAGTTCCGGTAACTTCCCCGCCCCATTGGGGTCCCGCATATCGTGGGATTCCGCCGGGGTGTTATTTGAGAACGATTTTGAATCTTTGGTTTTTCAGACATATCCAGAGGTTGGTGATTTGAAGAGACGGCTTATCAGCGCCGGGGCGGATTTTGCCAGTTTGTCGGGTAGTGGTTCGACTGTGTTTGGAATTTTTGAGGATCATGTTGTAGCGGAACATGCGCGCCAACAGTTCTCGACCTTTCAATCCTACGTAGCTTTTCCCGTAACAGACTCTTCAGATTTCCATTAAAATTGGGATGTGGTCTAACGGCATGACACCCGGCTGTTAACCGGGACGATGTAGGTTCGAATCCTACCATCCCAGCCATGAAGGATCACCATAATGGTGTTTTTTTGAGAAGGCTTGCCGGGTCGTCCAATGGCAGGACCGCGGCCTTTGAAGCCGTTAATCTTGGTTCGAATCCAAGCCCGGCAACAGAATGAGGATAGTAGATGAAAGTCTTTAGCGGAAGTTCGAACGAACCCTTGGCAACTGAGATTGTGAACCATCTCGGCATTGAGATGGGCAAGGTCAGTTTCCGCCAGTTCTCCGATGGTGAGTTGTGGGTGAAGTTTGAGGAGAATATCCGGGGACAGGACGTTTTCATCGTCCAGTCTACCCATCCGCCGGCGGAGAATATTTTGGAGCTGGTTCTCATGATTGACGCTGCGGTAAGAGCTTCGGCAGACCGAGTTACGGCCGTGATTCCGTACTACGGTTATGCCCGTCAGGACAGAAAAGATCAGCCGAGAGTTCCGATTTCTGCCCGCGTCATTATGGATATGCTTTCCAGCGTGGGGGCGGGACGCGTACTTACCATGGACCTCCACTCAGCGCAGATTCAGGGATTCACGCATATTCCCTTTGATCACCTTTATGCGCGACAGACGGTGTTTAAGAAACTGGGTGAGTTTGATCTGCATCCGGAGAAGACTGTCATTCTCGCTCCGGATGTGGGCAGAGCGCCGATGGCTCGGGCTTACGCCAAGCGTTTAGGGGTCGGTTTTGGACTGATCGATAAGCGTCGTACCTCTCCAAACAAAGCTGAGGTGGTGCATCTTATCGGTGATATGAAAGATAAACAGGTAATTGTGATCGATGACATGATTGATACGGCAGGAAGTATGATCGGCGCTGCTGAATCGGCCATCGGGAACGCCGCTTCTTCAGTGGTCGCTCTGGCGACTCATGGTCTCTTCTCCGCGGACGCCCCCGAGCGGATAACCGCGTCACCTATAGAAAAGGTAATTGTGACCAACACTGTCAAAGTGGACGAGAAAAAGAGTTTCGACAAACTAGAGATGATTTCTGTCGCGGGACTGTTCGCTGACGCTATTGCGAATATCCACAGCGGTGAATCTGTCAGTGCATTGTTCAACGTCTAACTGGAGGTACTAATGGCATCAGAGTTCAAACTTGAACTGGGAAAACGGGAAAAGGTTGGGTATCAAGCAGCTAAAGAGTTGAGGCAACAAGGGAATATACCCGGAGTGTTCTATTCAACGAAACATGAGCCCGTCACTTTTTCCATCGAGAAACGACATCTCTATGATGCGCTACATTCCCAATCCCACGTCTATTCCGTTAGTGTGGGCGGGGAAAAACTGCACGCCATTTTCAAAGAAATTCAATATCATCCAGTGTCAGAGGAAATTATTCATGTTGATCTTTTCGGCGTAAGTCTTACTGATAAGATCAGTCTCTCTGTGCCTGTTATTCTGGAGGGAGAAGCTTCCGGTGTGAAGACCGGCGGAATCATGAACCAAAATATCACGGAAGTAGAAATCCAATGTCTTGCTACGAAAGTGCCCGATGCTATCCATATCAACGTGGAAGAGTTGGAATTGGGAGACAGTATCCATGTCGCCGATCTCTTAATTGAAGATGGAGAAATCCTCACCAACCCGGACATCACCGTGGTTTCAGTGCAGGCTCCAAGAGAAGAGGTGATTGAAGAACCTGTTCTTGAAGAGGAAGAAGTTGAAGAAGGTGAAGAAGGCGATGTTGCGGAAGGTGAAGAGGGTGCTGCGGAAGAAGGTAGAGAATCGGCTGAAGGTGATGATAGTAAGGTGAGTGAATCCAAGTGATTGCATTCGTGGGACTGGGAAATGTTGGTGATCAGTATGCCCAAACCAAACACAACTTCGGATTCTGGGTGGTGGATGAGATCGCCCGCAGGAAAAATCTATCGTTCAGCCCCGGCAAAGGTGATTATGTCTATGCCGAATCAGGGCCCGATACAAACCTTCTGTTTGTGAAGCCGACCTCCGGAATGAACGTAAGCGGTGTGCCGGTGAGTGACGTCCACCGGCGGTTGGAGGTTGATCAGTCAGATCTCTATGTTATTGTGGATGATGTTGACCTTCCGCTCGGCACTATGCGGATTCGTGCTCGAGGAGGGGACGGATGCCACCGGGGGTTGGAATCGGTAATCTACCAGCTGGGAAGCATGGAGTTCCCGAGAATTCGGATGGGAATCGGGACGGATGAACAGATGAGGCCGGCGGAAGCGTACGTGCTTAAACCATTTCGGAAAACAGATAAGCCGCTGGTCTTGGAAATGGTTCAACGGGGTGCTGACGCGGTGGAAGAAATCTTGAGAAATGGGCTTGAAAAAACGATGATCGAGTTTAATCGACTAGACAGAGAGGAATTATTTCAGTAATGTCAACTTTTGGTATTGTTTTTCTGGCCGGAATTGTGGCCCTCGGCTTTGCGCTAGTCAGGTCATCATGGGTGAACAAGCAGGATCCCGGGAATGAAAAAATGATTGAAATTGGATCGGCGGTGCGAGAAGGTGCCATGGCATTCCTGTCAAGGGAATATCGAGTGCTTGCGATCTTTGTGATTGCTGTTGCGGCTCTCTTGGCGTGGGGGAACGCTTCTCAGGGTATGAGCATGGTGGCGGTGAGTTTTGTTGTGGGCGCACTCTGCAGCGCGTTGGCAGGTTTTTTCGGAATGAGAGTGGCCACCGCGGCGAATAACAGGACGACACAAGCCGCCCGGACGAGCCTAAACGCAGCCCTCTCTGTTGCATTTGCCGGCGGTTCTGTGATGGGGATGAGTGTTGTAGGTCTTGGGATTCTTGGGCTCAGCTCACTGTTCTATCTGTACGGAGGACTCGAGGCCAATGCAAACCTCGAACGGGTGATGACGTTACTGTCGGGATTTGCTATGGGTGCTTCCTCAATTGCGCTGTTTGCCCGCGTCGGAGGCGGCATCTTTACGAAAGCTGCGGATGTCGGTGCCGATCTTGTCGGTAAAGTTGAAGCAGGAATTCCGGAAGACGATCCTCGGAACCCTGCCACCATCGCTGACAACGTTGGTGATAATGTCGGTGACGTGGCGGGAATGGGAGCGGACCTTTTTGAATCGTATGTTGGTTCTATCATCGGAGCAATGGTGTTGGCGGCGGCGGCCGGCGTTACAAACCTTGTTATGCTTCCTCTTTACCTTGCCAGTGCCGGGATATTTGTCTCTGTCATCGGTACATTCTTTGTCAGGACAAAAGAGAGTGGAAATCCTCAAGCAGCGTTGAATATCGGGACTTACGGTGCCGGTCTGCTGATGCTAATCGTCAGCTATTTCCTGATTGATTACTTTGTACCGAGTCCTGTCTATTTCGGAGATAAGGCTGTCCGCGGGATTGACATATTTGGTTCGACTATTACAGGCTTAGTGGCGGGAATTCTCGTTGGAACGCTTACGGAGTACTACACGGCTGAATCCCGTTCTCCCGCTAGGAATATCTCAAAATCGAGTGAAACTGGCTCGGCAACTAACATTATTTCCGGTCTCGCCAACGGTATGCAATCAACGGCCTTTCCTGTACTCAGCATTGCTCTGGCCATTGTGGTAGCTTATGAACTGTCCGGTCTCTACGGCATCGCCATTGCGGCCCTTGGTATGCTCTCCACTACTGGCATTCAGCTGGCTGTTGACGCTTACGGCCCCATCGCCGACAATGCCGGCGGTTGTGCAGAAATGGCCAAACTCCCGCCGGAAGTCCGTGGAAGAACCGATAAACTTGACGCTGTTGGTAACACTACAGCAGCCATCGGGAAGGGGTTCGCCATCGGATCGGCCGCTCTGACGGCAATGGCGCTGTTCAGTGCCTACCAGACGACAGTTGGTCTGGGAGCAATCGATATCATGCAACCGACGGTTATGGCAGGCCTGTTGATCGGCGGGGCGCTACCGTACCTGTTTTCGTCCTTTGCCATGAAAGCTGTTGGTGAAGCGGCGTTTGAAATGATTGAAGAAGTGCGCCGGCAGTTCAGAGAAATTAAGGGGTTACTTGAAGGCAACGCCAAGGCTGACTATGCCCGGTGTGTGGATATCGCCACAGCGGCAGCCATCAAGCGGATGATTGCTCCAGGCCTTCTAGCTGTCATTACTCCGGTCTTTTTCGGGCTTGTTTTGAATGACCCTGAAATGCTAGGCGGCGTTCTCGCCGGGGTGATGGTAAGCGGCGTGCTCCTCGCCATTTTTATGGCGAATGCAGGTGGTTCGTGGGATAACGCGAAAAAATATATTGAAAGCGGCGCCCATGGGGGAAAAGGGAGTGATGCGCACAAAGCGGCTGTCGTTGGCGACACGGTAGGTGATCCGTTCAAGGATACTGCCGGCCCGTCACTGAACATATTAATCAAACTGATGTCTGTTGTGTCACTGGTTATTGCACCACTGATCGGATAGAACGAAGGAGTTGGAATGAGATACTACGAAACACTTTATATCGTCCATCCTGATTATGAGGATGCACGGCTTGACGAAATGAAAAATACAGTTAACGAGCGAGTCAAGGAACACGGGGCGGAGATTGTTAACTCCTACGTCTGGGGCAAGCGGCGGCTGGCCTATGCAGTGGATAAACTCCGATATGGGACTTACATGATTCTGCAGTACTCGGTTCGAGAACCGTTTGTTGATGAGCTTAATAGCTGGATGGAACTCCAAAAGCAGATTCTTGCTTATTTGACCACAAAGCTTGATGATGCTCCTGTCATCCGGGAAGAGAGCAACGGCAGGGAATCTTCAGGGGAAGGACCGGAGCAACTTGAAAAAATGAAAGAAGTTAAGGAGGTTTAACTGATGGCATTTATGGGACGTGGCCGCGTCTGCAAGTTTTGCGAAGACCGCAGCCTCAATATCGATTACAAGAACGTCAAACTGATCAGAAAATATGTCAACGATCAAGGTAAGATTATCCCAGGACGAGTAACGGGAACCTGTTCGAGCCACCAACGAAAATTGACGGGTGCTATCAAGCGGGCGAGGAATATTGCACTCCTCTCTTACACCGGGAATGAATTCAGCGGTTAGCGGACAGGAGATACAAAGCCATGGAAGTAATTCTCAGAAAGAAAATTGACAAGCTTGGAGATGTGGGCGACGTGGTTCGTGTAAAGGATGGTTATGCCCGGAACTACTTGATTCCGAGAGAACTTGTTGTGGAAGCGACGCCCGGGAACGTAAGGGCGGTGGAGGTCTTGAAAGATCAAATGGCGAGCCGGGAAAAGAAAGCAACTGTACACCTCAGGGAGCTGGCTGATAAACTTTCCAAGCTTAAGCTGTCGGCACCGGTGAAGGTCGGGGAAGATGACCGCCTCTTCGGTTCTGTGACTGCCATCAACATTAGTGAACTATTGCAGGAGCAAGGCTATGAGGTGGACAGAAAAGTGATCCATCTCGAAGAACCGATAAAAACACTCGGGGTACATGCCGTTCCCTTAAAGCTCCATCCCGAGGTTGAGACCGAAATCAATGTTTATGTGATCAAAGAGTAGTAGAACAGCTAATCACGTATTGCGGGAAAACCCTCGCCTCGGCGGGGGTTTTTTGTTGCAGATTCGTAACGTCCCGTCTATCTTCGCTTCATGTATTCCGACGTGTCCTTTCCCATCTCCAGCTGGCAGGTTTTCACCTATAGCGTACCAGGAGAACTGAAGAACATCATCCAGATCGGAAGTCGCGTCAGGGCGCCTCTGGGGCGTCGGAAGAACGTACAGGGTGTGGTGGTTGGACTTGAAGAACAAGCTCGTTTTAAAGGTCGTATCCAGCCCATCAGCGAGGTCGTTGACGATGTTCCGCTTATCGATGAAACATTATGGCAACTCCTTAGTTGGGTTAGCCGGTATTATCTAACTCCGATTGGACAGGTCATGCGATCGGCAGTTCCATCTCGACTTACCAAAAACTACAAAGCGGAACAACTTCTGGAAGTTTCGACTCTTGAGGTCACGAGCGCGGCAATTCAGAAATTGAAACAGAAAGCGCCAAAGCAATACGAACTGCTTACCAAAATCTCTGATATGGGAGGGAATGCTCTGGTACGGAACCTTTCCCACGTTTCCTCCCGGGCGTCAGCTGTCTGCCGGGCGCTTGAGCAAAAGGGATTCGTAAAATTGAAAGCGGTGGTCAGAGAACCATCTTTGGGCGAGCTTAAGGTGGAATCCGCCCGCAAGGATGTGGAACTTACGGCGGAACAGAAGCAGATTTCTGATGTAATTAGCATTCCTTTGATGAAAGGAAATTATGGAGCATTTCTCTTTCACGGCGTGACTGGAAGCGGAAAGACAGAAGTGTATATCCACCTTGCCAAAACAACTGAAAAGTTAGGAAGGACTTCGATTATCCTACTTCCGGAGATTTCTCTCACTCCCCAAATTGCGGGCCGATTCTGCTCCGTATTCGGTGACAAGGTTGCTATTTGGCACAGTCGAATGACGGTGGCAGAACGAGGCTGGACCTGGCGGCAAATCTGTGAGGGGAAATGTTCAATTGTTGTGGGCGCGCGCAGCGCGATATTCGCCCCTGTAAAGAATGTTGGGCTAATCGTGGTGGATGAAGAGCAGGAAGGCAGTTATAAGCAGGAGAGTCCAGCGCCCCGGTATCATGCTCGTGATGTGGCGCTCATGCGGGGTAAATTGAGCAAAGCCGTCACACTCCTTGCCGGAGCGACGCCAAGCATGGAATCGTTCTATAATCAGTCGATGGGAAAACTAGACTATCTCAGGCTGACCTCACGATTCGGGAACGCTATATACCCTCAGGTGCACGTGGTGGATATGAAAAAAGAAAGGGAAGTTCGAGAAGATTATTCCGTGATACTCTCAAGGCTTCTTAGTGAAAAGATTGCCGAACGCCTCGACAAAAAGGAACAGGTAATCCTCTTGCAAAACAGGCGTGGCTTTGCGCCAGTAGTGATCTGCAGAGATTGTGGTGAAACGGAAATGTGTAAACTGTGCCAGATTTCACTCACGTTTCACAAAACTGATCATCTCCTCAAATGCCACTACTGTGATGCCAACCGATCTGTACAGACGTGCTGCGGAAAGTGCGGAGGAGCATTTCGGCTCGGTGGAACGGGCACCCAAAAAGTTGAAGAAATTCTGGTTCGTAAGTTCCCCAATATCCGATATGTGAGAATGGATCTTGACACGACTCGCAGGAAAGGAACTTACGCCGCGATTTTGAATAAGTTTGCTAGGGGTGAGTACGATGTTCTCCTTGGAACTCAGATGATAGCTAAAGGGCTAGATTTTCCAAACGTTACGTTGGTGGGTGTTGTAAACGCCGACACGGGGCTTTTCCTGCCGGATTTTCGTGCCGGGGAACGGACGTTTCAGTTAATCTACCAGGTGGCGGGTCGTTCGGGCCGGGGAGATAAACCGGGTGAAGCTGTCATACAGACAAGCCATGGTGATGACCCAGCCATCAAGTCAGCATCCCAGCTTAATTTCGACACCTACTACAATATCTGCCTCAATGAGCGGAAGGAACTTATGTACCCTCCTTTCAGTTGGATGTCCCGTGTAGAACTGTCGGGCAAAGATCGAGCAATAGTTCAGTCAAGAGCGGACAGTTTTGTGAATCAAATAAAGGATAAACCGAAGGGGATAGAAATAATCGGGCCGGCTCCCTGTCCTTTGGAGCGGATAAGGGGGCAGTTTCGGTATCAGGTGATCCTGAAATCACCCAAGAACAAGGATAAGAATGGTGAGCGTTTTCACGCCTTCCTCCGTTACCATTTTGGGGATGGGGGTGGGAAACAGGCTCAATCGGGAGTTAAGATGACCATCGACATAGATCCGATTTCGTTACTATAAAATGTTACGCAACTTCATCCCCTCGCTGTTCTGCACATGCCTGCTCTTTGGCCAGACGGCGTATACATCTCTTGAAATTCCTTACCACATCCGATCTGTCGGCATGTCTGGAAGTGGCGTGGGAGATCTGCTGGCAATGGATGTTTCCAGCCTTAATCCGGCTCTCCTTTCTGGGGCCCGAAAAACTCTAGTCGTTTCGGCAGTTCGGTACCCAGCGTCAATCCAATCGCAATACGTTGAATGGCGAAGCGAATGGAAGGGGTTGCATTTGTCGGCAACCTTTAGGGGCGTGAGCTACGGCGATTTTACAGAGCGAGACAGGGAAGGAGGCGAACTGGAGGATTTTTCGGCAGGCGACGCTTGGCTCTCTTTCGCAATGGCGAAAAAACTGTCAACCCTTGCTGATATTGGTCTATCGGCGGGTCTTTTCCAGAGTCGAGTCGGCGATGTGCAGGCAATGCTTGGGCTCATATCCATCGGCGGCAGGGTGACGATCCCACAATTCGCCGCGTCCCTTGGTGTCAGTGTGCGAAATCTAGGAACAACCGCGGAGAGCTACACTTCCCACACGGAAGAGATTCCGACATCTGTGGCCATAGGGCTAACAAGAAGAATGGCCTATCTACCACTCTCCCTCTCGCTGGATGGCGTTTGGTGGAAGGAAAGAAGCCTTTTCAGAATTGGCGGTGAGTTTTCACTCTCAAAGGGGTTCTTTCTGCAGTTCGGATCAAGTTCACTGCGGGGCGACCTTCAGACCGGGGAATTGTGGCGAGATATCGCTTCCGGGGTCTCTTTTGGGTTTGGGTATGAAATGCCGAGGATGGCGATCGGCTTTGCGGTTGGAAATAGCGGGGTCGGCGGCGCAAGTTTGGGGGTCGGATTTTCACGGAATTTCTGATCAAGCAAGCCCCTTGTTCCTTTCCAAAAAGGGGTTTTCATCCGGACGTCCTAGAGCTAAACTGTAGAATTGTTTACAGTCATTTCACCGATCTTTCTTAAGCTCCGTAAGCAATCAGCCAAACCATCTAGCCAGTGACTATCTCACCTGAAAAAGAATCGAGGCTCACCGAGTTTACCGCCAATCCGCGACGGGCAATGTGGACCTTAGCCACCCCAATGATGATCGGTATGATGGTTCAGACGATCTACACCATCGTCGATATGATCTTTGTTGGGAAGGTGAGTGGCGACGCCCTCACAGCCCTCGCTTTCAACCTCCCTCTCCTCTTTTTTGGCTTGGGGTTGGTCTTTGGGCTCGGCTCGGGAGTGACGGCAGTTATTGCTCAGTACATTGGCGCAGAGGATAAGCGAAACGCAGACAACAGCGCCGAACACGCTGTCCTTCTGGGGGTCTTTTTGGGAACCATTCTTACGCTGGTGGGAATAGTTTGGGGTCGAGAGCTGCTCTCGCTTCTCGGAACGCCGGAGCACATTCTTCCTCTTGCTTGGGATTACTTTCGCGTTATCGCCACATGCTATCTGTTTCTCGTCCTTTCCATTTTTTTCCGGTCAGTACTTTCCGGTGAGGGAGACATGAAAACGCCCATGATTATCCAGGGTGGGGGAACGGTTTTGAACATCATTCTCGATCCTATCCTGATCTTTGGGCTTGAAATGGGTGTACAGGGAGCGGCTGTTGCCACAGTGATAAGTCAGGGTTTGGTTGCGTTGATATTCGCCTATCTCATGATCGTGAAGGAGCAGAGTTATATCACTTTCTCTCTAAGGGGTTTTTCCTTCTCCCAAGCGATCCTAAAAAAGATATTCGTTATCGGCCTCCCAGCATCTTTTTCCATGATTATCATGTCTATTGGTGGCGGAGCATTCAACAGAATCCTTGTTTTATTTTCCAGTGAAGCGGTGGCAGGATATCAGATTGGCATCCGTCTGGACCATGTTTTCCTGATGCCGGCGATCTCCATCTCTACCAGCCTTGTCACCCTTGTGGGAATGTTTTATGGAGCACAACGGTTGGATCTTGTGCGGATGATTACAAGCTATGCGATCAAGAGTTGTATCTTAGTGGCCGTGGCGATCGGAGGATTGTTTTTTGTTTTGGCGCCGGAGATTGTGAAGGGGTTTAGCAGTGAACCAGCTATTCGGGATGTCGGCTCCCAATATCTCCGGTACTTTGTCTTCGGCTATCCGTTCGTGGCGGTGAGCATGATCAGCGGGCGAGTTCTCCAGGGGCTGGGGAAAGGGATGCCGATGCTGATCCTCACATTCATGCGGGTACTTCTGCTGAGTGTCGCCCTCGCATCCTATTTTGTCTTTGTCCTTGGGAAGAGCATGGAATGGGTGTGGATTTCTCAGGTTGTGGCGGTCGCTGTTTCAGCAGTAGTGGCGACGATCTGGCTTGTCTCGACATTCCGTAAACTCAGAAGCGATGAACTGACCAGCCCAGAATCAATTGTGAGCGTCAGCGCCGCTCCGCGCGTTCAAGGAGCGTAGTATGACTGTCGGGAAGAGCCTTCAGGAAAGAGACGTGTCGGAAAGCATCTATTTCGGTTGCGGTCCTGCTAATGTGAGAAGGTTAAGAATTCGCAGTTCCATAGAAGGAGACACCTATGTTTGTAAATGGCGGGCAAGCAGACACCACGAGGTATTCGCAGGCGTCTTGAACGGTGGTATTATATGGATTGCTGCTGGACTTCGACTCCCACTGGGCAGCGGCCCACTACCTTATGTCAGAGAGCGGGAGTGGTGAGTTCCCTTCAACTGTCACAGCCGACTATTCCGTCAAAATGAGAGGGCCGATGGAAGGGTTTGTGCCACATGCTTGGGAACCTTCGTAAAGGTTAAACCGGGGCATCCGGTATACCATCAATGGTGATGCAGAAAATCAGCCGCTTAGCTTTTGTTCCTTTAACGGGTTTCATTTTTTTCTCATGTGCATCGGTCTCGGTATGGGAGGGATCGCCCAATCTCATTGACCAGTATGACACAACCATCTACCGTGATTCATGGGGTGTCCCTCACATTTATGGGAAACGGGATGCTGACGTGGCCTTTGGTCTCGCCTATGCCCATGCTGAAGACGATCTGGAAAACATTGAAGTTTCTCTAATGGCGGCCCGGGGAATTATGGCCTCCCATAACGGTTTAGAGCATGTGGCTATTGATTATATCGTAAAGCTTTTCAGGCTGAATGCGATTGTGGCTGAGAAATATGAGAAAGATCTGTCTTCCGAAGTGAGGCGGGTGTGCGAGGCGTACGCGGACGGTATCAACTACTATGCCACACGCCATCCTGATGAAGTTGCCATTGAGCTCTACCCGATTTCTGGAAAGGATGTGGTGGCAGGGTTTTCTCTGAAGACGACGTTTTTCTTTGGTCTTGACGGTGTAATGCGTCGCCTCATGGGCAGCGAGCGGCCGGAAAGCATTGCTTCAGGTGAGAGTGAAGTTCGTCTCGCCTACGGCTCCAATTCTGTGCCGTTGGGGTCGAACGGTTTTGCCATCTCACCCAAGAGAACTGCCGATGGAGAGACGTTTTTCATGTCCAACTCCCATCAGCCATGGAAAGGGCCACTGGCGTGGTATGAAGCCCACGTAAACAGTGAGGAGGGATGGAAAACTTCCGGTGCTCTCTTTCCGGGAATGCCGCTGTTTGGTGTAGGGCACGACGAAAACAAAGCGTGGACTCACACCGTAAACCACCCTGACCTTATCGATGTCTATGAACTTGAAATCAATCCGTTGAACAAGAATCAGTACCGATACGATGGTCAGTGGCGGGAACTGGAGCTGTTCGAAATCCCGATCACTATCAAGTTGTGGGGGCCTTTCAAATGGACAACGAGAAGGGAGGGGTTGTGGTCAGTTCATGGACCTGTTGTCCGCCGCCCTTTTGGAACCTTCGCCATTCGATACGTCAATCTGGAAGACATCAGGGCCGTTGATCAGTGGTTCAGAATGAACAAGGCTGAAAACTTGGAACAGTTCAGGGAAACTATGGAGATGATCGCCATCCCCAGTTTCAACACCGTGTACGGTGACAGAGACGGCAACATTTATTACGTTTACAACGGCCGCTTCCCGAAACGTGATGAATCATTTGACTGGCGGGGGCTTCTTCCTGGCGATACCTCGGCTGTGGTGTGGGATCAGTTTCTCCCGTTGACAGAGATTCCTCAAGTGTTGAATCCCGCGTCTGGATTCGTGCAAAGTTGCAATCATACGCCGTTCATGTCGACTGGTGACAGCGAGAATCCCGATTCATCACTCTTCTCACACACGATGGGTATTGAGACACACTTTACGAACCGGTCGCTACGGGCGCAGGAAATATTCACTGCCGATGATGCCCTCACATTCTCTGAATTCCTTGATGCGAAGTATGATCTTTCATACTCTCCTGAGTCGAGGTACTTGGCGCTGATAGAGAGAATTGTCGCCGAAGTCAAAAGCGATGATCCGCTCATTCGTGAGGCGGTGGAATTGATGGTGGAATGGGATCGCAGAATGGCTATTGACAGCCGCGAGGCGGCTGTCAGCATCCTTACACTTAGGGAGCTCAGCTCGTACCTCAGAAGGGGGAGTGATCTGCCGAATGTAAATACGATGCAAGAAGCTGTTAGCACTGCTGCCCAGTCCCTTGTAAAGGATCATGGCAGACTGGATGTTCCGTATGGAGTGGTTCAACGACACATTCGGGGTGATGAAAACCATCCCTTGGCCGGCGGGCCGGACGTGCTGAGGGCGATCTATTCGCGGCCTGACGGGAACGGCCAATTCGTAGGAGAAGGCGGCGACAGCTATATACTTGCTGTTCGTTGGGACAGGGATGGAAATATGACTTCATTCAGCGGCCACCCTTTCGGCAGCGCTACCTTGGACAAGTCATCTCCCCATTACGATGATCAGTCGCGACTTTTTGCACGTCAGGAGCTGAAGCCGGTTTGGCTGAAGCTTGAAGATATCAAAGCCAATCTTGAGAGTGCCTATCGTCCGGGGGAAGAAAATTGAAGGAAGTTGCCGTGAATGACTTTGTCCGACGGCAAGTGAAAGAGTCGGGGAAGACATATTCTCCCAATCTGACTTTCGAGGAAATTGCCGAGCACGCAGCAGAGCGTTTTGAGGATGGACACTTCAGGAAAGGGTACCGGGACGGCGTGATAATCGTGGAAGCGGCTGAGAGGATGTCAGCACATTTCGTCTGTCCGTTTGTGGAAATTGATGAGACCATAGATCTGCGGGTGGAATGGGTCCGGCGGCAGGATGGAGAAAAGTCGTACATTCAAATCCGGGCCGCAAGCGGTTCTCCTTTTTCAGCGGGAAAGGTGGAGTTTATCCTCTATCACCATGACGTACTTGCGGAAAATGATGAACAGTGCACCGATGCCGAATGGGAGCTGATCTCCATTCACGCCTTGCCCAAAGGAGTAGATCACCTCCCAATGGGGCCGGTTACCATGATGAGGAATCAGTTGGAGCTTCCGGGGGGAACCAAGGCTTCTTACAGTTCAGAAGAGTGGGCCGAAGCAGTTGAGTTTTGGCAGCGATATGCGGCGCTGGTACCTAAAGAAGAGAGTTAGTTTTTCCGCTCTTTCTCGTGTAGCATCGGCACAAATCTGACGGGAATCGTCTTCTTCTTCATCACCTCTCCTGTCAGATCCTTCTCTATCACAAGAAGATCTTGTCCCCACCACCGCGGCCCAACAGGCAGGACCATTCTTCCGTTAGGTTTGAGCTGATCCACTAACGCCTGCGGCACATTCTCCGGCGCCGCTGTGACGATGATGCGGTCGAAGGGCGCCTCTTGAGGCCAACCTTTGTAACCGTCACCAATCCGGACAGAAACATTTTCATAGCCGAGGCGCTTCAGTGTTTGCCGGGCTGTGCTCCCTAACTCCGGCACAATCTCTATGGTGAAAACATGGTGCACCAGTTTTGCTAGAACCGCTGCCTGATAGCCGGAACCGGTGCCAATCTCGAGAATCACGTGATGCGAATCAGGCTGTAGGAGTTCCGTCATAAAGGCAACAATGTAAGGCTGACTGATGGTCTGCCCATGACCGATGGGCAGGGGACCGTCACTGTAGGCAATGGGCCACTGAGATTCGTCTATGAATAGGTGCCGGGGCACTTTAGTCATGACTGAGATGACATCTTCATTTGTCACACCCCGGGAGACGATCTGGTTTTCGATCATATTCTTACGGAGTTTAGTATAGTCGTTTTCATTCTGGCCCGCAACTTGCGATGTTGACACCAAGCAAGCTATCCAGATCAGCTTACTCAATTGGCGAACATTTATGGTTTTCGATCCCGATGATCAAAAGTAGGATTGATTTTCCACTTTCACAAGGAGCTTGCATATGATTTTCACCTCCGCGAGATTTGCGCAATTATGCAGTTGCTCTTAACGGTTCTCCCCGCTTTTTTATTTCTGTTTTCCGGATGCGGTACGGTGCACGAATATCGCCCGGTGGAGATCTCACTGGCCAATGAATTCACCGTTGACGAACCGGAATACTCAGGCATGGCCTGGGCTGGTCAGAATCTTGTTATACTTCCGCAGTTCCCCGATCGATTTCCAGGGAGCCAGGGGGGGAATCTTCTCTCCATTCCTAAGAAAAGGATTGAGGATTATCTTACTGGAAAAGACGTAACGCCAATCATCCCGAATAAAATAGCGTTCAATGATAACAGGGTATTGCGGGCTGTACCCGGCTTTGAGGGCTTCGAAGCGTTATTCATTGACGGCAATTCTGTCTTTCTCACCATCGAGGCAAAGGAGGGGGAAGGACGCCGAGGTTATATTGTTTCCGGTACGGCGGATTGGAAGTTGGGTAAAGTTCACCTGAATCGATTATCTCTGAAACAAATTCGCTTTGACCTTTTCATGCCTCAGATGTCGTTCGAATCTTTGATTCTGTGGAAAAATTCATTGGTTGCAATCTATGAGGCTAACGGTCGACCCGTATCTGACTCTCCGGAAGCAGCGGTGTTTGACCGAGAGCTGAACCAGCTTCAGAACCTTCCGTTTCCCTCAGTGGAATACCGAATCACCGATGCGACAGCAGTCGCTCCCGATGAGACTTTTTGGATAATCAACTACTTCTATCCCCGTGAGGAAAGATTGAGGCCAGAGGTGGATCCCATCGCGGATCGGTACGGACAAGGACCAACCCACACGACAGAGGAGACAGTTGAAAGGCTGTTACAACTGTCTTTTCATGAAGATGGCCTCCTACTTGTGGAAAGACCGCCGGTTCAGCTTTCACTTATGGAAGGGAAGGCCCGAAACTGGGAGGGGATAGTAAGGTTAGATGACCGAGGCTTCCTCCTCATATCCGATACGTATCCGAGAACAATTTTCTCCTTTGTTCCACTCGGGCCTGAATAAAATATCCGTCTCATGGTAAGACGGGGAAAACGTTCCGATCACATTGGAAAACAGGAACATCCCTGCTAACTTCGCTTTCGGCATTTCGAGTCTCCCGGAGGACACAAAACAAGCGTGAGAAACAGTGGTTAAGGTAGTAGTTCTAGAAGAGACAGCTGAAGGCGAACAGCGAGTTGCCCTTGTTCCTGAAAGCGTTTCACGATTGGTGAAGCGCGATGTGGAAGTGTTGGTTCAGGAAGGAGCAGGGTTGGCAGCAGGTTTCCGTCGTGTGGCTTATGAAGAAGCCGGCGCCACTATCATTTCAGACTACGACCGACTTATTGCTGAGGGAGACCTTTTTCTGAAGGTGCACTGTATTTGTCTTCAGGACGGCATGATGCAGATTCTTGATCCGTTCCCACCCAAGTCTGTCATAGTCGGGTTTTTCAACCCCTTTAAGAATATCCAGAATGTTCAAGCGTTGGCTACGAAGAATATGACCTGTTTTTCCATGGAGCTGGTCCCGCGCATCTCGCGGGCCCAGCGGATGGATGCCCTGAGCGCCATGAGTTCGGCGGCGGGTTACAAAGCAGTTCTGCTTGGTGCCAGTTCGCTCAATAAGTTTTTCCCGCTTATGATGACCGCTGCAGGGACCATTTCTCCGTCCAAAGTGCTAATTATCGGCGCGGGTGTTGCGGGACTGCAGGCTATTGCAACGGCGCGGCGTTTAGGGGCTCAGGTGAAAGCTTTCGACACACGCCCTATCGTAAAAGAGCAGGTAGAAAGTCTTGGTGCCGATTTCATCGAACTTGAAACTTCAGATGAAGCTGAAACAGCCGGCGGTTACGCTGCTGAGATGTCGGAAGATTTCTACCGCCACGAACAGACTATAATTGCGGAACACATTGCGGAAGCAGACGTTGTTATAACCACCGCGCAGATCTTTGGGAAACGTGCACCTTTGTTGATCACCAGCGAGATGGTGGAGTCGATGCGGCCTGGTGCGGTAATTGTAGATCTCGCCTCGGAGAACGGCGGCAATTGTGAACTGACCGTTGCAGGGCAGACGGTAGAACGCCACGGCGTCATTGTTCATGGACTGTCAGACTTGTCCAGCTCACTTTCTTACCACACCAGCGAGATGTTCAGCCGGAACGTGACGGCCCTCCTCGTTGAGATGATCAAGGAAGGTGAGATCTCTATCAATATGGATGACGAAGTAATTGCAGCAACCCTCCTCACCCATGAGGGAAAGATCATAAACAGCCACGTTCAGGAGTTATTGGGAAGGAAAAAAGAGTGGGAGGAAAACACTCCTTGAGTACTGATCTTCTTGTTCAGATATACGTTTTCGTATTGGCTGTATTTGTCGGATTCGAGGTGATAACAAAGGTTCCTCCGACACTTCACACACCACTCATGTCCGGTTCAAACGCTATTTCAGGCATCACGATTGTTGGGGCCATCATCGCCGCCGGCTCCAGCGAAATCAGGATAGCCACGTTCTGGGGTGATCTTAATATCACCGCCATTCTGGGATTCGTTGCGATCGTTTTTGCCACCATCAATGTGGTTGGAGGATTCCTGGTAACAGACCGAATGCTGAAAATGTTCAAGAGGTAGATCAGTGCTCCATTTTGTAATCATTCCGGTGCTGTACCTTGTATCCGCTGTCCTCTTTATCTTAGGGCTGAAACAGCTATCACACCCAAGAACCGCGCCGAAAGGCAACAGCACCGCAGCCTTGGGGATGTTCATCGCCATTGTCTCCACGCTTCTTGTGAAAGAGGTAATCAGTTTCCACCTCGTCATTGCTGGAGTTGTCGTTGGTGGATTCATCGGAGTGGTGGCTGCTCGGCGTGTGGAAATGACATCCATGCCTCAGCTGGTGGCCATTTTTAATGGACTGGGCGGAGGTGCGTCGTTGCTAGTGGCAACGGCCGAGTTCTACCGACTCGGGATGCAGACGCCCGTTTTTACTTTCTCGGCCATCGCAAATTCTATCTTCATCGGTGGAATCACATTGACCGGAAGCCTTGTGGCGTTTTCAAAACTTCAGGGGATCATGCGGGGGGCACCTGTTACTTTTCCCGGACAGCATTTTCTAAGCGGGATGATCGCAGTGATAATCATTGTTCTGGCCATGCTGGTGGTGCAAGGATTGATGGAGATGTCTCTGGTAATACTGATCATCATAGGACTCTCTCTGTTGCTGGGATACCTTTTTGTTCTTCCCATTGGCGGGGCCGATATGCCGGTGGTCATCTCTCTCCTCAATTCGTTTTCCGGCCTGGCGGCAGCGACCACCGGATTTGTCCTTGTGAATAATTCACTCATCATAAGCGGTTCGCTGGTGGGAGCCAGTGGAATCATCCTAACGAATATCATGTGTAAGGGGATGAACAGAACTATCTGGAACGTACTGTTTGCCGCGGTGGGCGGCGATGACAGTGGCAGCGCTGTGGTGGAGGCCGATCCGTCCCGGGCGGTGAAGTCATATGAACCCGAAGATACGGTTGTGATTTTTGAGAACGCTCGGCAGGTAATCATTGTCCCCGGTTACGGCATGGCCGTTGCGCAGGCGCAGCAGATGGTGGCTGAACTTGAAAAGGTGCTTGAAGGGAAGGGGGTAAGTGTAAAATACGCCATTCACCCTGTCGCCGGCCGGATGCCTGGGCATATGAATGTTCTCCTCGCCGAAGCAAACGTCCCCTACGATAAACTGTTTGACCTTGATGACATCAATCCTGAGTTTGAGGTAACGGAAGTAGCACTCATCATTGGCGCCAACGATGTGGTCAACCCAGCAGCCCGCCATGACACCTCAAGCCCCCTGTTCGGGATGCCAATCCTCGATGTGGATAAAGCTCAGACGGTCTTTGTTTTGAAGAGGAGCATGAATCCAGGTTTTGCCGGTGTGGAGAACGAACTGTTCTTCAACGACAACACGATCATGCTCTTTGGAGACGCTAAGGAGACAGTCTCAAAGCTCATCTCAGAACTCAAGTAACCCCCCCCTTAAGCCGTTACAATTTCCAGTCCATTGGACGTTTGAAACCGATGGCGAGATAGATGGAACGGACGTTCTTCCTCTCGGCGGCCTTGTAAAACTCCTGCTCGTAACCGATGGTCAACAGCCACGGCTCTCTGATCCAGAAGTTCATTTCCGATGAGATTTCCGTGCGGCTCAGTGATGTTTCATCAGGAAGGATGTCACTGATTTGGTGGAAGTATTCGAAATCGAGAGCAAAAGATGCCCGGGCGATATCAAAATCCCAGAAAAGTCCTCCCTTGAGGTAAGATGTTTTTCGTGTATCGTTGAGGTAGTCGGACATATCATAAGAGAGGGCTATTTCGGATGTGAGATTAGTGGTGGGTTGATCTAACAGAAATGCTCCGAAACCCTGATTATAGTGATACCGGATATTGAGTGCGGAGGCAGAGCTTTTTCTCAGGGAAGTGACTGTAAATCGGTACAACCTTGGGAACGCCTCATATTTATTGCTCGATTTGTACCGGGCAGTGGCCAGCGTGTTATCAGGAATGAAGAGCCCGAGGAGACGGAGATCGTAATAAGTATTTCCTTTGATCCTCTTGAGGCGGTAAAAGCCGAGACCTCCCCAGTCATTGAGTTGGCCGGTCCCTGCCCTGCCGTACTGTGTCCAGTCAGGTGGTGACCCATCCTGCGGAAGCAGTAGAACTGTTAAGGTGAAGATGGCGGCCAGCGTCCGCACGTCAGTTCTTGAGGCGGTATCCCCTGTGAAAGAGCCCGACACCGATAGCGGTGAAAAGGATGGTCATGACAAGGGCCGCGGAGAAGGAGACCAAAAACGGCGTGTCGCCTACGTTGAGAACTGCGTACCGGAGCCCGTTGATCACATAATAGATCGGGTTTGCAAGGGAAAGGCTTCGCCAGAATTCTGGAAGCATATTGATGGAGTAGAAGACGCCACCGAGAAAAATAAGTGGTGTAATAAAGAAGTTCACCATGGTGGCGATATTGTCCCAGCTCTCAGCAAGGATACCGAGGATGAGCCCGGCACTGGAGAAGGCCCACGATACAATCAGAAGAAACAGAATGACCATGAGAGGATGTTCCACGGGCATGCCGACAAGGGAAATTCCGAGGAGGAGTACAAGGATTCCATTGATAAAGCCCCGAACCGCACCCCCGATGATGAAGGAGAGCGAAAGTTCAACATTGCTCATTGGTGTAATCAGCATATCCTGCATCTGCTGAAGCAGTTTCATTTGAAGAATGCTAGAGGCGGTGTTGTTGTAGGCGTTAGTGATTACATTCATCATAATGAGCCCCGGAAGGATATAGACGGTGTAACTGACGCCGTCGATTGCTGTAATCCGGCGCTGAAGTGTCAGTCCGAAAATAATGATGTAGAGCCCCGACGTAATAAGGCCCGGGATCACTGTCTGCCGATAGACCGCGAAGAAGCGGGTAATTTCCCGCATGGTCAATGTTCTGAACCCGACCCAATTCATAATTCGCTCATTCGTTAATTCCTCGCCCCGTGAGTGAGACGAAAACGTCTTCCAGACTCGATTTGGCGATCTTCACTTCGTGGATATGGCACCCGTTTCGGCTGACCAGTCCTACAATATGGGGTAGTTCTTTTCCCGGGTCATCCACTGAGAATACGAGTTTTCCGTCGCTGTCTCCGTCCCCGGATTCGTAGGCGAAAGTGATATCCCCCCACTGGTCTGCGTGACTTTTCTGCCACCCCGTCAGATGGACCTCTATACTTCCTTTACCAAGAGAGCGGACCAGTTCTTCCGGCGCGCCCTCAGTCACTATCTTCCCATCATTAATAATCGATACCCGTTCACATAGTTTCTCCGCCTCTTCGATGTAATGGGTGGTCAAGAGGATTGTCTTCCCCTTTCCGTGGAGTTCCTTCAGGTAGTCCCAAAGCATCCGGCGTAACTCCACATCCACGCCGGCAGTAGGTTCGTCCAATATCAGGATGTCGGGATCATTTACCAGCGATTTGGCAATCATAAACCGACGCTTCATTCCGCCGGAGAGAAAGCGGATCTTGTCGTCCCGTTTTTCGTAAAGACCGAACTTTTTCATCACTTCTTCGACTCGGGGTACTGCGGCCTTCTTCGGAATCCCGTAATAGCCAGCCTGAAAGATAAGCAGCTTCTCTATAGAGAAGAACCAGTCGGAGGTAAACTCCTGCGGTGATACGCCGATCTTGGAACGAGTGAAACGGTAATCGCTGATGATGTCCTTGCCGAACACCGAGACCGAGCCAGACTCCAGTTTCACTAGTCCTGTGATGATCCCGATGGTGGTTGTCTTGCCGGCGCCGTTGGGGCCTAATAGGCCGTAGAACTCGCCCGGTTTGATGGTGAGGTCAATACCCCGAAGAGCCACCGTATTATCATATGATTTGTGGAGGTCTGTGATTTCAATAGCGGCGGGCACGGGGAGAATTTACGTTTTCTAACGTTGACGGACAGAAAGAGATATCACGGCAGATACGCCGCCCCGAATACACCGGCCGAGTCGCCCATGGTATTTTGCACAATCGGTGTGGTGATTTCATTGTCGAAACAGAATCGCTGCACGAACTTTGGGCTTTCTGTGTATAGAAACTGTACTTTCGATACGCCTCCTCCTAGGACAATGATGTCAGGGTCAAGTATGTTTATGATGCTTGAAATTGCCATTCCGAAGTTCAAAAGGAATTGGTCTTTCCATTCCGCTGGTGGATTCTGGGCGATCTCGGTAACTCGCTTGTTCTCACCGGTAAGATCCTGGAAATGCTGTTCCAGTGCCGGGCCGCAGAGATAGCGCTCGATGCATCCCCGGTTACCGCAGTAACACGGTATACCGCCGGGATGAAGCAAAGAGTGCCCCCATTCTCCGGCGATGCGATGTCTACCTCGATAAGCATGACCATCAATAGTGATCCCGCCGCCAACACCTGTTCCGAGAATAATGCCAAATAGAACCTTTGAACCTTTCCCGGCGCCCAGTAACGCTTCTGCTTGAGCAAAACAGTTGGCGTCGTTGTCCAGCAGGGGCGTGGCTCCGAAAATCGATTTAATATCGTTCCTTAACGGTTCACCCACCAGCACCTGAGTATTGCCGTGCTTCATCCTGTCGCCTTCAGCGTTCAGTGGCCCGGGAACGCAGACGCCGAAAAGAAAATCTTCATCGAGACATCCTCTCAGTTTCCCGTGAAGGAATGAAAGCTGATTCATGATGTGATCGTAGCCGTTTTCCCGTTCGGTCGGGACTCGCTCCCGAAGAAGCACTTTCCCGACATTATCGAGAACCACAGCTTCAATTTTGGTTCCGCCTATGTCGATGCCAACACGTTGCATAAAGAGACGAAAGGTACTTTTGGCGTCCCGCTTTTCCAACCTTGGTTAAATTGGTGCGGTAGATTGTAACGATTAGATGAGCGTAATTCTGATCACGGGCTGTTCGAGTGGATTCGGCCTGCTTTCGGCAGCAAGGCTTGCCGCGGGTGGACACCGCATCTATGCAACCATGCGAGACCTGACCAAGAAAGATAGACTTTTAACCGAGGTACATAGGAGAGGTGCCAAGGTGAGCATCCTCCGGCTAGACGTTAATGACCGTGATTCTGTAGCTGAGGCCGTGGAATCAGTCAATGCGGAAGCTGGGCGGCTGGACATTCTTGTGAATAACGCCGGTTATGGACTTGGCGGCTTTTTTGAAGATGTGTCTGACAAAGAGTTTAGGGACCAGATGGAGACCAACTTTTTCGGCCTGTTGACTACCACGCGGGAAGCTCTTCCGCTGATGCGCAGGACCACCTCACAATATGGAAGAGCGAAGATCATCAACATTTCCAGTGTACAGGGCCGTGCGCCCATTCCCGGCCTCGGCGTTTACGCCACCTCGAAGTGGGCGGTGGAAGGGTTTAGCGAGGCGCTGCATCATGAACTCGCTCCCTTTGGGATTGACGTTGTCATCGTGGAGCCGGGCAGTTATAGAACAGAAATATTCACCACCAACGCACAGGTGGCAGAGAAGGCAGGGAACGAAGAGAGTCCTTACACGCGATTTTCCGAGGCTTTCAAGCGGAAAATAGACAGCATGACGGACGGAGGGACAGTCGGTATGGGGGACGATCCTGAAGTTGTCGCCAGACTGATTGAGAGAATCGTCGAAACAAAGTCACCGAAACTACGCTATATGGTGGGGCGGCAGGCAAAACTGAGGATTCTCTTGAGATCGATTCTGCCTAGGAAACAGTATGCCAGGATCTTAAGAAAGGCATTGTTCGGCGGTGACTTGGCTGACGGTTAGTTTTTTTCCTGCTTCCGCTTCTCGTTAGCTCGGAAGCCCACATGCCGCTCGAACGGCGAAGGAAAATCAAAGCCTTCACGGTGGGGAAAATGGACGAGACTCGCCACATTCCGCCACGGAATGTAGACCGAAGCATTGTGTTGCTCTCGAGTCACCTGATCAGGGGGGAGCGGTTTGCCCATTTCATCTTCTGAGATGACTACCTCAAAGTTTGGATGCTCAAGCCAAACACCGAATTCATCATACCCCATCACCCGGGCGTAAAACTGGTCTATACCTATGCCGACTCGCTCAAACGGCGCCACGTCGTTCAACACAACGAGTACCACATCGTTAACGGTATTTTCTATTTTCATCATATCCATGGTGCCTTAACTCCTCATCACAGCTCCCCAAGGTAAGGGAAATGAGTGAAAGGGGCAACGGACAAGCATGCAAACCTTATTTAAGGATCTAAATAATAACGAACTGTTTACATAGCTTCAGAATCGAAACGAAAGCACGATGTCGGGTGTCACACTGTTAGGGTCGCGCCACATTTTTTCATGCACCACTGAACCGATGACTGCGCCTAAGAGGGCTCCCACGACCACGTCACTGAAGTAGTGGTTTCCCACATAGATCTGACTCCACGCCGAAAGAGCGACGTAGCTCCAACTAAGAGGCGCTTTCGCTGGTGAGTGCCGCGATGCCACAGCGGCCCATGCCGCTGATGCGGCCACGTGACCGGAGGGGAAGGAGGGGGTAATTCGTGTGTTCCAGAGACGGGGTTTGTAGCGTCGGTCGGGGCGCTCCCTTCCGACTGCGTACTTCGTGATACCCGTCAGTGCGTAGGTGGTCAGCATGCTGAAGGCGGCGATCTCATAAATGTCTTCCCGCTCGGAAGATTCCCCTGATCTCCACTGGCTCAGAATCCACCCCCACTCTACTGCCGGCGTCCCCAGCGCAATGACCTCAACAGAAATATCAAGCAGGGGATACCGGTTGCTTCCTTCCAGTGAAGAGGAAATCCTTTTGTCCAGATCATTAAGCGAATTGGCAGAGGAGAACGAAAGGAGCGCAAGAAGAGCGAGGAGGTGGATCACCCATTCACCATGTCTAGGAACTGAGATTCGGTTAGAACGGAAATTCCTAGTTTGTTGGCCTTCGGTTTTTTGGACCCCGCGCCCGGCCCCACTACCACGTAGTCCGTTTTCTTGCTGACTGAACCAGCGGCCCTCCCCCCAAGGCGCTCCACAATCTCTTTCGCCTCACTCCGGGTTAGCTTCTCCAATGAGCCAGTGAAGACGAACGTCTTTCCTTCCAGTGCTGACGACTGCGCACGGCTATGCAGACTCTCAAGCCGGACACCCCCATCGAAGCATTTCTGAATGATTTCTCCGTTTGACTGGCTAGCAAAGAAAGCCTGAATGCAAGCGGCGACGATTGGGCCAACTTCGTCAATCGCCTCAAGCTCTTCAACAGAAGCGTTCTTGAGAGAATCAAGATCGCGGAAATGAGCTGCCAGAACCTGAGCAAGATGTTCTCCCACATTTGGAATGCCGAGACCGTAAATGAACCGCCAGAGCGTTGCAGTACGGGCACTCTCTATGGCACCCATCAGGTTGTCCGCCGATTTTTCGGCCATCCGTTCGAGGTTAACCACATCTTTCTTCTTCAGTGTGAAAATGCCTGAAAAATCGCTGACTAGTCCCGTTTCTACCATCTGGTCGATTAGTTTTGTGCCGAGGCCGTCCACATCCATGGCGCGCTTGGAGATAAAATGCTCGATACGCCCTTTCACCTGCGCCGGGCAAGCCGCATTCTGACATCTCGCCACGGCCTCACCTTCAGGTCTCTCGATATTGCCGTTGCACGCCGGACAATGGTCGGGGAGCCTGTATGGCTTGGTGTTCTTTGGCCGTTTCTTTTTTATTGCAGTCACTACTTCCGGTATGACATCTCCCGCCCGCTGTACTAGCACTGTGTCACCGACCCGGACATCCTTCCGATCAATTTCATCCTGATTGTGGAGTGTGGCGTTGGTTACGGTGACGCCGCCTAAAGTGACCGGTTCCAGCTTCGCCACTGGCGTAACAGCGCCGGTCCTCCCCACCGAGGTTAGAATGTCCACCACAACAGTAGTTTCCTGCTGTGCCTTAAACTTTCCGGCGATGGCCCAGCGAGGAGAACGGCTACGGACGCCAAGAGCATTTCTCTGGGACAGACTGTTCACTTTAATCACAACGCCGTCTATCTCATAAGGGAGCGTCTCCCGTTTCTCTTCCCATCGGCGGGAAAAGTGTACTGCCGCTTCTATCCCCTCACACAGTTCGGTGTGAGGATTTACAGGGAACCCCCATGATTTCAACTGTTCAAGTGTTTCAGAGTGAAAAGGTTCAACAGCTCCAGCCACTTCGTAGGCGAAAAAGCGGAGTGGACGCGTGGCTGTCACAGATGAATCGAGTTGACGAAGACTTCCGGCGGCGGCATTCCGAGGATTGGCGAAAGAAGACTCTTCTTTCTCTAACCTCCCTTCGTTCAACCGGACAAACCCCTTCTTGTCCATGAATACCTCACCGCGAACTTCAAGTGGTGAAGCCATCGGACTGTCGTTCATCAGCCTGAGTGGAATAGCCTTCACTGTTCTGAGGTTCTGGGTAATGTCTTCGCCCGTGAAGCCGTCTCCCCGAGTGGAGCCACTTACGAAATCGCCGTTTTCATAAACCAGTTCAACGGCAAGCCCGTCCAGTTTCAGTTCAGCGACATAGGTGACCTCGAGATCGGAGCCGAGACCCTTTTTTACTCTCTCGTTAAAAGCCGACAATTCATCACTGTCCATGGCATTTTCCAGGCTCAGCATGGGAGAACTATGTTCCACTGTTCCGAACGCTTCGAGAGGCGCCGACCCTACACGTTGGGTGGGGGAGTCAGGCGTGACGTACTGCGGATTCTCCTGCTCCAATTCCTGGAGCTGGCGGAGAAGCGAATCGTACTCCGCGTCCGGCACTTCAGGATCGTCCAAAACGTAGTACCGATAGTTGTGATGGTTGATCTGGCGTCGAAGTGAATTGACCTGTTCGGCGATTGAAGTTGTCATCGCGGCATGATGCTTTCGTAATACTTTACTGGATCGATAGGCATGAGAATCATAGGAACAAGGTTGCCGTTTTCATCGACTGGGGTTGCGTAACTGCCAGCGTTTTTCATTATGACAACGAAAAAATAGGTAATCTCTTCCCCGGGATAAAAATTGGGATCATACTTGAATCTGTAACGGCCGCGATAACGTTCCAGCCCGATCTCTCTGTATTCCAGCGTCTGGTCAGTCCTGAAGAATATGGTAAGTGATTCAACTTCCTCTTCCGACAGATCGGAGAACACTTCGAGATAGTACGGACGGCCTTGGAAGAACGGCCACGGCGGCCGGTGATGGATTTTCTGGGAGATGGGGAAAGTCTTCCGGAGAAGGGAGTCAGCTCCCTGCCCAAAAGAGAAAGTGGAAATTAGAATAAGGGGGATGAATTTTCGTATCATCCGTCGGTTATCGGCTATGAAACGAGAGAGGAAACGGTATCTTGAACAGAAAATGTTTCTGCGTGATCGAAACGGAAACTACTGTGGATATATTCATCGTTGTTGTCAATCTCGTACTGAGATCTGTAATAATCCTTCCGGGCGGCAATGTCTTTGATGGCAGTGATGAGCGCATCCACGTCGGACTCTCGGGAGTAAAGAGCAAAACTGGCTCGAACCATACCACGCTTCAACTGGTAAACCTCCTCGATGTCGTCAATATCAACTGAGTCGACAAAGTCGAGAAGATCGTCCATGATCATTTCCTTAACATAAGGGTGGGCGCAGAAACATTCATTTCGCACAGCGATGTTGAAATAATCATTCAGTATTGCAGCCACCAGACCGTGGTCTACTCCCCTGATGTTGAACGATATTGAGGCGACACGGTCACACAGATCGTGATCAGTCTCCCCGTAGATGATGACATCGTCGGTCTCCATCAGGCGATCGAGGGCTAAATCGATGAGTATTTTTTCCTCGTCCCAGAGGAATTCTGTGCCGATCCGATCGAGCACATCTACCGCTGCGGCGAGACCGATAGCACCGGGGATATTGGGTGTCCCAGCCTCTTCTCTGTCCGGGAATGAATTCTTCACCACATACCGGTCGATGAAAACATCTTCCACCATGCCGCCTCCCACTTCTTCCGGCTCGATTTGTTCCAGGAGCTCTTTCCGGGCGATGACGACGCCGGGAGAACCGGGAACATAAGTTTTGTGGCCGGAGAAGACGAGAGCATCAATATCTTGGGCTGGGTTATCGGGTACGCTCATTCTTACGGGAACGTGGGCGGCGAGCTGGGCACCGTCTACAATAAACAGTGCGCCGTACCGGTGTGCAAGCTCCGCCGCTTTGTTTATCGGGTTGATAATACCGGTTACGTTGCTGACACCCGTCACCGCAACATAGTTGACACTCTCCTGATGCTTTTTCAATATCTCCTCAAGACTGTCAAGACAGACGCATCCGAGTTTTCCATTGCGGGACTTAAGTGGAATGTGGTCTACCTCTTTCATGTGTTTCCGGTGGGGAAGGTCATTGGAGTGGTGCTCCATGATGGAGACAACGGCCACGTGCCTGTTTGGTCGGATGTCGCGGAGGATGCGAGCGAGCCGGTTTATACCGGCAGTTGTACCGCTTCCGGTGAAGAAGCAGGTATACGTATTTGGATCGGCGTTCATGAAAGATAGAATTCGCCGATGGGCCCAGCTATACTCCCGGGTTGAAATTCTTGCACCAAAATGAAGCAGAGAGTGGGTATTCGCGTAGTGGTTGTAAAAGTCCTCCACCACGTCATGAGCAACCTTCATCATCAGCGTAGTAGCGGTGGAATCGAGATAGATTCGTGGCGTTGTTTCACCGGTGGCCACAGTGTAATGTGTGTTGAGCCCCAGGAACTCTCCTCGGATTCTTTCAAAGAGTTTTCGGCCGGTCGGCAAAACGTGATTCATGGACTAACGATCAGGGTCCCGCGGCGGTTTTAGGTTCCTCGAACTGAATGCATTTCGTGTACCATTCTTTGTAGGTGATAGTTTTTCGGATGTAATGATCCTCAGTGCACTTTGCACTGCCGGAACAAATTAGTGGTGGTGCGGACCGGGAATCAGAGTGGAGTACCGCCATAAACACTTTCGGCGGTTTCTTGAAGTATTGACTCAGGGAGAGCATGACATCAAAGGCGTATCCGAGTCCCTCTGTTTCACGATTCCGGTCGACCATCAGGTGAACCTGATAAATTTTCCCCCTTTCAGGATGTCGATACACTTTTGCACCGGCGAATTTCGGCGCCCCGGGCAGCTTCTTGAGATAACTCCCAGTCATGGCTTCAATCTGCTGATCCGAGAAGCGGCTCTTGGCCTGAGCTAGGGCCGAATTAGTAAGGGAAAAGAGGAGAATCAGGAGACAAATCTGATTATACTGACTTTTCATACAATTTCCTTCCTATGACCAGTAAAAGAGTTCCACTCAACACTCCCGCGATAGTACTGACAGAATAGTGAAAAGTACATACAACGGTAGAAATAAGGAGGAGAAAAAGCCAGACAACGAAGAGCCGCCGGGCTCTGGGAAACAGTTTCCCACTGTAGTATGCGATGGTAACTCCAGCGGTCGCGAAGAGACTTGTTACGGCTGAACTTCCTCGGAAGGCGGCCTGAGTCAGAAACTCGGTTGCCGGTATAAAAACTGTTCCATTTGGAATGACCTGTGACCGGAGCGAAGCAGGGCCGCTAATGGGGAGGAGAATTCCGATCCAGAAGTGTACGAGGACTACGAACGACAAAACAAAGATATACTCCTTAACAAGAGGAAAGGCTCTTCGACGGGCAATCCAAGCCGGAAGCCAGAGGAGAATGAAAAAGCTGAGAACAATACCGTGAAGCAGTTCATGACTGAAGAGGCTGAGGGAGAGGGGTGTGGTGAAATAGTACCGCTCGGGGAACAGCCCTGTCTCCAGGACCAACAGTTCAGGGTCAAAATCCCGGGGAAAGAGTGTGTGCTGGAGCAGCCCTGTTTCAAACGTGAACCAGAGCAGCATCAGAAGGGGATACCAGAGTCGCATCCACCGATTGAGTCTTGTCTCTTGATGAGCAGAAGTCAGCACCAGAAAAAAGAGCCACAACAGCATGAATAAGTGGATTGTAATGAGAGAACTTTTGTTCTCCGAAGAGTGCGGCGACATGATGATTAACACGAGAATGGACAGGTTGTAGGCGAGAAGAATCCAGTCCAGAGGGAGAAGACGATGTAAGAACGTTCTTATCAGCCGCATAACAATCTTTCAAAACAAAAAACCCCCCGCCGGGACGAGGGGTTTTGATCAAATTGCTGTTGGGTGATTAGAAAGTGACCCTGAGAGAGCTTTGTACCGACCGGATAATGAGGAGCGCATCAGCCCCTCCTACGTTCCCCGCCGGATCAAAGGCGCCGGTGACAAGGTCGGCTTTCATGATGCCCCTTTCGGAGCAGAGGGCCATAGCCGGGTAAGCATAGTTGTCGCTGCTGACGTCGGTGAACCGCGATGGTTGTTCGCCAAAGTACCTTGTCATAAGGGTCTGATCCCTCGTGACCATACTAAGGATCTGAGCCACTGCCCTCGCATACTCGCCCCGCATCACATTGTCGGCAGGGTAGAAGAAGCCGTCGGGGTTTGCCTCAACAACTCCAAGCTTCAATGCTTCTGTGATCCACCCTTCCGCCCAGCTTCCGGTGACATCACCGGGAATCTGCGGAGCCGCCTGATTCATGGCCTGTCCCGGTGTCTGGAATCCGCTGCTGGTTGACGGCGGCATGAACCTCTGGAACAGTTCTGTCAGTTTCAACTCTTCGATAAAGAGAACAGTCATGTCGGCACGGCTGATCTTGAGCTTGAGAGCAATTCTCTTGCCAGCGGTTGTACCTGGCTGCGCCCTCACAATTTTCTGGGAGAGGGCCCACATTTCATCGGCTCGGCCGGCATATTCTCCCTTCCTCTCTACCAGCGTCCTGAATTCCGCTTCGGCGAGAGAAAAATCGTAGTTCTGCATGTAGGCCATCCCTTTCCAGAAGATGGCCGGTTCGTGTCCATTTTTCAGCTTGAGGGCGGTATCAAATTCATCCAGAGCCCGTTTCAGCCAACGTTTATTGTCCGCCTTGTGGGCGATCCAGAGCCGTCCTGCCAGAACACGCACCTCGGGATTTTTCTTCCCTTTGCCCATCGCCTCATCCATATGTTTACGGCCGGTCTTTAGATCACCGATGAGTCCATAGGAAAGGCCGAGGCCTGCCCAGCCGGGGGAGAACTTTTTGTCAAGGTCGACAGCGCGCTGGAAAGAACGGATTGCAGACTGGAAATCTTCGTTCTCGAGATAGCGCATCCCTGCCCGGAAATGGTATTCGGGTGTGTCAACGTCGGACTGGGATGTCGCTTTGGGACCACAGGCAGTCGCAAGCAACAGTAGAGGGAACAGAAATAGCTGGATAGGCCACTTTTTCATGGGTCGTTTCTCCAAATGATTTATCGAAAATATAGTCGCCTCTCAGCGCAAAAAAAACACCTTATGCTATTAGCTTGATGCAAGTCACACTTTTTTCTGTCAACTTTAGGTTATCTTTTAAACGGCCCTATTTGCTGACGATTCTGATTGAAAATGACAGTGGAGTTGAATAGATTGAATTTGACATAACGTGCATAGATACCGAAAGGGGTATTGAATGAGGACTATTTTCAGAGTTCCTGTTAGTTTGCTTCTGGCCGCTTCGCTTGCGGCACAGGGGTCGTCCATCACCGCTGATGGGTTTGGTATGACGGAAGACGCGGCCATTGAACAGGCGAAGCGTGCTGCCGTTGAGATTGGAATCGGGACGGTCATGTCATCTGAAACAGTCGTGAAAAACTCAGTACTCTTCTCCGATAATATATACGCCAAGGCCAATGGATTCGTGAAAACATTTACTGTCAAAGACAAAATCCAAGGCCCCGATGGGCTGTGGACCGTTACCATCGACGCAGTTGTGACGGAAATCCTCGACGAGGTTCTGAAGGACGAAATGGCAGTACAGACGCTACTGAACGCCATGAACCGGCCAAAGATTATATTTATGATCAAGGAAGAAAACCTAATCGATAATGTTCCCAGTGATTTTGCCGAGACGCAGCTCATCAAGATGTTTTACGATAGAGGATTTGATGTGGTAGATCGCCAGCTGGTGCAGGCGTTGAAGGGAGAGGCCGATTTCACTCAGGCCCTGGCGGGAGATGTGACGGCAGCGTCTAAGATCGCCAGTATGTTGGGCGCCGAGATTATTGTCATCGGAACAGCAAAAATCTCTTCCGGCGGCGAGATCAAGGCGGGGAATTTTACTATGACTTCCGGTCAGGCTGATGTGAATGGTAAGATTGTCCGGGCGGATACGGGAGAGCTCCTGGCTATCGTTCCGCAGGCAAGAGGGAAGAAACCGCACATCTCCGCTACTACAGCCGGTATTAACGCCGTAACCGAGGCTTCGGCCAAACTCGGGGATGACATTATCGTCCAGCTCATCAAGAAATGGAGTACACAGCAGGCGAACGCCATCAACGTTTTCCTGGTGGTTCAAAACGTCGATTTCATGAGCTATATGACACTTGGAAACCACCTCAAATCTCAGTCCATTCCGGGAATTCAGAATGCTTTCGAGAAAGGATTCAACGAGGGAGTAGCTGAGTTCCAGATTATGTATGAGGGAAAATCCCAGGACTTGGCCATGGCGCTCATGCAAAATCAGGCACAGGGCATTACAATTCAGGTGACGGGGCTCTCGGGCAACCGTATTTCAGCACAGATCCCCTAATCGACAGGAGGCTACGATGAAAAAAATTGCACTTGGCTCTTTTATCTTGGTTCTTGGCTCTTCTCTTGCAGCGCAGGGCTGGGGCTGGGGTGCCAGCGACGCTGTCCAGCAGGTGGATAACGGCGCCATGAATTATTCCAATGGTTTCGTTGTGGCGACAGGTATTGGCGCCATTTCGCCTCTGGCGCAGAATCCGGGCATGGCCCGCGCCACTGCGGTAAGAGCGGCGAAAGTGGACGCCATGCGGAACCTCCTGGAAGCGGTTATGGCCGTCACCGTCTCATCCGAGACGACGGTTCGGGGGGCCGCCATTGAGAATGATGTAGTTAAGACCAGTGTTGAAGGGATGGTGAAAGGTGCCAGGATTCGGGATATTGACGGCGATGGTCGTGGCGGCAGTAGCGACATTCGCTACCTGAGTGATACCTCCATAGAAATTGAAATGGAAATTCATATGTCAGGCATATCAGCAATTGTTCTTCCGCCTGCGAACTTTGCCGCTGCCCCAGCAGCGGCACCGGGGGCTCCATCTCCGGCATCTTCCGCCCCTGCTGCACCACGCCCGGGGACGGTGACTGGGCTTATCGTTGACGCTCGCGGCCTAGGTCTTCGGCCGGCCATGTCACCCAAGATAGTGGATCAGAATGGCGGTATCGTTTATGGACCGGGGAATTTTACGCGGGAGTACGCCGTGAAGTTCGGCGTGGCAGGCTACTCAAAAGATCTGGAGCAGGCACAGCAGAACCCCCGAGTCACCGGCAACCCGCTGGTGATTAAGGGAATCGGTATTCAGGGCGCTAACAGCGCGGACCTCGTTCTTGCCGCCGGTGATGTGGCACGGGTGAAGAATGCCGACAGCTCGGGTCAGTTCCTCGGCAACTGCAAAGTGCTGATTCTGATAGACTGAAAAATTGATTGAACTAAATTAGTAAGGAGAGCGGCCATGTTACGGAGATCTTTCGCGATTATGATGCTGGTGGTGATACCATCGTTGGTGCTGGCTCAAGCACCGGAAGTCGAAGAGTTGAAGATTGGAGATGAGGCACCGAAATTCGCCCTCCGCACCCTGGACGGCAAGTACGAACTTCTGACCCGGTGGACAGGGGAAAAGCTTTCCCGCCCCGCCTCTCAACCGATTCGGCATGTGGTGCTGGTTAGTTTCTTTGCCACATGGTGTCAGCCTTGCATGAAAGAACTGCCGCATCTCGAAAACCTATGGCAGAAGTACCAGGATAATGAGGTACAAATTTTCCTCGTAGATATCACCGACGCTACCCGCTCTGTTCCAAAGTATGCAGATGCACCAAAGCCCGAGCCGTTCTTAAAGGAACGAGGCCTAACCATGCCACTACTTTTGGACACCTATGGCATGGCCATGGAAAAATATGTCCCCGACAAGATGCTCCCTCGGCTTTTCGTACTGGATAAATACCGAACCATTCGTCTAATCAAACGAGGATTTCACGAAGGGGAGGATTTTGAAGGAGAACTTTCCGAAGTGATCGATGAACTGTTGCTTCAGGACAGCGAATAGAAACCGGACTAGTTGGAGAATCTTCGGTCCAATATTGTTGACAGATTCATAGATTCCTGTGCTTCCAATCACATAAACTAGTGCTAGTTTTCACTAATTTAGGAGTGGATATGAAGAGACTTTGGATAAAATCGATGGCGGTTTTACTCAGCTGGGCGATTTTCATCTTTACGTTCCCTGTCTCGCTATCGGGACAGCAGGCCCAGGGTTCGGGAAAGCTTGTTATCGCTATAATTGATCTTGAGGGGAGGGGCATCTCAGCTCTTGAGGCTGCAACGCTCACCGACAGAATGCGCTCCGAGCTGGTCTCCACGGGTGCTGTCACCGTTGTGGAGCGTGGGCAGATGGCAGAAATACTTGATGAACAAGGTTTCCAGCAAACAGGGTGTGTATCTTCTGAGTGTGCTGTAGAGGTTGGAAAACTTTTGGGTGTATCAGAGATGGCCACAGGTTCTATTGGAAAGATCGGGAGCAGTTATACCATTGATGTTCGAATGTTTGCGGTGGAGGACGGCGCCATTGTAAGGTCGGTTAACAGTACATACAGCGGCGCCATCGACGGCCTTATAACGGAAATAGAAATGATTTCCTGGAAGCTCATCGATCTAGCGCCCCCACCGGGACGATTCCCTGAAATGGAACAACAGGCAGCACCCCAGCCTGTGGCGCAGGCTGCCCCGGGGGGAGCCAAAAAGGGGGGCAGAGGTCTCATGTGGCTACTTTTGCTGGCGGCCGTTGGTGGTGGAGGTTATTATGCTTATGATTCAGGCCTTCTGGACAGCGGGCCTGATCCATTGCCCGAGCCACCGACTCTACCAAGCAACTAGGTACTTCTGAAAGAAATGACGATTTTCAATAAAAAATCACTTTATTTCTGCTTACTTCTAGCGCCTCTTACCTTATTAAGGTCAGATGTACCCACCATCACCTCTTTTACACCCACTTCCGGCAAGGTGGGCGATACTGTCACTATTACCGGAACCAATTTCAGTTCAACAGCGTCCAGCAATACGGTCTTCTTCGGCGGTGTGAAGGCGACGGCCTCCGCCGCCACCACCACATCGCTGACAGTTACAGTGCCTGCTGGCGCCACTTACGCCCCCATATCAGTAGCGGTAAGCAATCTGGCAGCTTACTCCCCTATGCCGTTTCTTGTGAAGTCTACCACAACGGGCCAGTACGTGTTTGATTCTTCCACTGATATCTCTACGACCCAATACCCACGTGGGATGGCTGTGGGGGATCTGGACGGGGACGGTAAGCTGGACATCGTCACCTCCCATATATCATCACATGACAAGATCGTAATTCATCGCAATACAAGCTCCACCGGCTCCTTCTCATTTGATAAAACGGAGTACTCCACCGGGAATGATCCCTACGATGTGGCTATTGGTGATGTTGATCTTGACGGAAAGCTCGACATTGTGGTGGGAATCTATTATGACGATGCTGTAGAAGTTTTCCGCAATACAAGCTCCAGCGGCAGCATCTCTTTCGAGTCTAAAGTTACGTTCAACTTGTCTGGTTACGCAACTTACGTCGAACGTGTGCAGATCCGTGATATGGATGGCGATGGGAAGCCGGAGATTATAGTAACTGGTCCCAACAATTACGACAATTCCTCTGTCACTGTCCTCAGGAACGTGAGTTCGTCGGGGAGTATTACGACCTCGTCTTTTTATTCGGGGATGAAATATACGGTTGGCGTCGATCCGCAAGACATTGCTATTGATGATATTGATGGCGATGGAAAGCCCGACATAATTTCGACAAACAACGTAGCATCCAGCGGCACCATTTCCGTTTTGCGCAACAAGACTGTTGCCGGGTACATAACGGCCACCTCCTTCGCAACCAAGGTGGATGCCTCCACAGGTAAGAGTCCGCAGGATGTCAAGACGGGGGACTTCAATTCCGATGGGAAGCTCGATATTGTGGTCGCGAATTACGGTTCTGACAAGACTGTCTCTATCTTACAGAATAACACTGCGTCGGGAGACACTACTATCACTCTTGCTACTCAATTCACGCTGAACGTGGATGGTGAACCTTATGCCTTAGACGTTGAAGATATAAACGGCGATGGGAAACCGGATATAGTGGTAAAGCTCCTTTCAATATCCGAAGCGTCATACTTTATCAATCAACACTCCAGTGGTAATCTCTCTTCCTCATCCTTTGCCACGAAGGTGGATTTCGCCATGTCAAACTACGCATATACTCTTGAAGTGGCTGACTTTGACGGAGATAACCGGCTGGACGTGGCTACAGCTGCTTATTATGACGGGGAGCTGAATATACATAGGCAAATCTACGGTGGGCCTGTCTGGTGGGTGGACCATCACAATGGCAACGACGATTACGATGGCTCCTCTTCATCACCATTTAAATCTGTTCATCATGCTATCGAGCATAACGATAATCTAGCTGATGGTGACTCCATAAAAGTAAAGCCAAGTATCAACAGTACACTCAAGGCCGGTGACCGGGACGAAGGAAGCGCCTACGATTTCAGGGGTGATGAGATTCAGACTAGCAAGCAGTTCGTACTCATAGGCACCGGCGGCGCTGACAGCACCTTTTTTGATGCCGACAGCAACGGGCGACATTTTGATATTAACGGCAGTCAGGACTCAACACTCAAGTTTATCGGTATTACGTTCAAGAACGGTCGAAAAACCGGTGGTGCTTACGGCGGTTCCATTGATCTTAATCATACCTCTAGACCCATTTTTGAGGATTGTGTTTTCAAAGACAATAGTGTTTATAACAGCACGGGTTCTGTAGAAGGGGGAGCGGTGTATTTGAGGAGTCCCCAGAGTACTACCATGCTCAACTACCCCGTAAAGTTTGTTCGCACCAAGTTTATCAACAATGAGGCGCGGGGAAAGCACCAGGCCTATGGCGGTGCTTTTTCAGCGAGATCGACCTATGAACTGATCAACTGTCTTTTTGTGAATAACCGCACCCTTGCCGGTGACGGCGCTGCATCCAACAGCCATCAAGATGCGCGAGGAGGTGCCGTTCTCTCCAATCCGGACTACTGGGATTCCTCAAATCAGGTCTCGAAAGGCGGCACCGTGAAGGTGATAAACTCAACCTTTGTGGATAACTACACCGATGTCACAAATGGTGCTGGCGACAATCATGGCGGCACTTTCTACGGGGGGTGGACCGACGATCAAAAAATCTACATGCTCAACACAACTATCTGGGGAAGCCGCACTCTCCAGAAAGGTGAAAGTAGCAGTAGCGGAGTAGACTATGACTATGAAAAGGACATCTTTTACGAGCCTTCTCAGAGCACACTGACTGTTGATTACAGCAATATGGAATACAGTTTTGGTGCCTCGTGGGCGGGGGATCACACATATTCAACTCCTCCTGTATTCAAGGATGAGGCTAACGGCGATTATTCTCTGGATGACGCCTCACCTCTTATTGGCAAGGGTACTGGCCTCTGGACTGAGGAAGGGATTTCTGCTCCCGCCAAGGACATCACCAAGACAACGCGCGGTACCAAGCCCGACATCGGTGCCTACGAGAACGCCCTTCATTCATCGCCTTCGCCTCTTCCCGTCACAGGTCTAACGGGTGTTCCTGTCACCAATGGTGCAAAGTTAACCTGGAGGGCTAACTCCATTGCCTTGGACAGCTCCACACACGCCGACGACATCACACGATACGAGGTATTCCAAGACATCAGCGGCACTTATACCCTGTCCACCACCACCACCACTCCCATTTCATCGGGTTATTATTCCGCAACCATTACGGGGCTAACCCATGGCACCGCCTATACCTTCAAAGTGCGTGCGATTAAGACCGTCAGCGGTACCGAATATGCTGGTGGTTTCTCCGAGACGGTGACAGTGACGCCGGAGTTCAAGGGGCCAAAATGGTATATCTCCACTTCCGGTTCAGCCACCAACGAAGGAAGCCTCGCCTCTCCTCTTGCACACATTAGCGGAGCCTATGATAAGGCGGCCAGCGGCGATACGCTGGTGCTGCTGAAAGGGACTCACTCTGGTTCCAATAACCGGGGGGTAGAAGTTGGAAACACCGACAACTCAGTGGTGCTCATGGGTGATCCTTCTTATGTGGCCGATAGCACCATCATCGATGCCGGCGGCAAAGACAGGCATTTCATATTTACTGGCGGTGATAGTGTTTTCCAAGTCATTGGCTTGACTCTCTATAATGGGAGTTCAAGTGATGGTGGCTCAGTATATGTAGGTGGACAGGGTACAAAGCCCGTCTTCAAGAATGTGGTTTTCAAGGGCAATACCAATACCTCAAGTAATTATGGTGGAGGAGGAGCCGTTGCTATCCATGCTGGAGGGCCTGCGTTCTATGACTGTCGTTTTGAGGGTAACACCCGCATATATACCGCTGATGGTGGTGAACCCGCACAAGGCGGGGCAATATATATTAATAGCAACTACGGCGGGTCCGTTACGCGCGTTATAAGATGTATTTTCAAGGACAATGTGGCGCAAGGCAAAAAATGGTCTGCGGGAGGCGCAATTGCTTCAACTCACGCCCCAATCATTATTGTCAACAGTCTTTTCTACAATAATTCGACACGCTCCTCTGTTGATAATTCTGAGTCTCATGAGAGCAAGGGAGGTGCCATTTATATTCAAACTCCCTCCATCTATAATCAGTCGGACTCGGAATGGCAAGGTAGTTATGCGAAGATAATCAATTGCACTATTATCAATAACCACAGTTTGAGTGATTATTCCTCTTCTTATACCATAGGGGCCGGTATTCGTATGGAGAGTCACGGAAGGGATGAAAGTTTTTATTCTTTTAATAATATAATCTGGGGTAATACTGTCACCAATGTGAACTACCCAAGCCGGTCCGTTCAATCTGATTTCTCTGGTGACTTGGGCAACACTACTCTTGAGCGGGATTATAACGTTTATCAGGATCATGATCCTGATGACAGTTATGTGGGAGATCATGTGCTTGGTATCGACCCCATGTTTGTTAATGCCGCCGCTGCTGATTACAGCCTATCTGATGCGTCTCACTTGATAGGTGCTGGCACGGCTTCTTTAGAAGGCATAAGTGCGCACGCAAACGATATAAAAAATACAACGCGCGGCACTCCTCCCGATATCGGTGCTTATGAGAATGCTCTTGATTCGAGTCCCTATCCGGCGCATGTAAAAAACCTGATTGTTTCTCCAGGCGGCAGTTCCGCCGAGCTTGTATGGGACGCTGGTACCGAGTCAGACCTCGCCTACTACATGGTGGCAATGAGCCAGACTGACAACTTTACGCCCACCGATGTTGACACCGTTGGACGGACTACAAACAACACCTACACAGTATCGGGTCTTGCCAACAACACCACTTACTACTTTCGTGTGGCAGCGGTGAACAGCGCCGGCCAGAAAGGGGGCTATTCTTCAGCCGTTCCGGTGGTGCCATTTTTCAACGGTCCTGTCTGGTATGTAGCGGTGGACGGGTCCTCGAGCAATGAAGGCAGTGAAAGTGCGCCGCTGAAGGATCTAAGGTCGGCCATTGAAAAAGCGGGGAATGGTCATTCCATTATTCTGAAATCCGGAAGCTATACTGGGCCAGACAATAGAGATTTGGAGATTTCAGGAAAAAGTCTCACCATTCAGGGGCAGGGCATTGATCAGACGATATTGGATGGAGAATTTTCATCCCGAGTTTTCTTACTACGGGATGGGGCAATCTTCAAAATAGCTGACATGACCATTAGGAACGGTTTTACAGATAATAACGGAGGTGGAGTTGAGGTGGCCCATGACACCAAAGCAGACTTTACCAATGTTAAATTTTTGAACAATCATGCCGCATATGGAGGAGGGTTGTTCATATATGGCCATTCGGAAGATAAGGCACATCATATGGAATTGAAGAATTGCATTTTCGAGGAGAACAGAACTACAACTTTTAATAATTCCGATAATGGAGATCGTTGGGGTGGTTGGGGAGGTGGTTTGTATGTCTATCTCCCAAACCTGGAGTCTCAAGTAACAGTGAATGGTTGTCAGTTTATTGCGAATGAGGCGCTTAGCTACGATGACTTTGATGCCGGCGGGGGTGGTCTAAACTTACAGCAAGGTGTTCTCCATATCATAAACTCCCTTTTTGCCGGTAATAGGGTCGAGGTTAACAACGCTTTCTGTGGTCAGTATGAGGATGGTACCGAATATTGTCCTTGGGCCCGGGGGGGTGCGATGCGACTTCAACCATATGTTTGGGACAGTGAAAACGAAATAGCAATTGGTACGACCATGTCACTTGTTAATAACACAATTGTGGACAATGAGGCAGTGGTGAATGGAATGGCAGACGATCGTATCCAAGCATTTGGCGGTGCTATTCAGTATGTAGGAAGACAAGGGTCTGGAATTAATAATAAAAGAAACGGCGTTGCAAATAACGGAGACAGATTTTCGTTTGCTGTCACCACGGAAGCAGACAGATCAAACATTGGAGTAGGGGTGCAAGGTAAAACTGCGGATGTTGCCAGCAACCTTGTCATGTTCAACAATATCATCACTGGGAATCGAGCGTTTGATTCTAATGATTTCAGATGGTACACCCAGAACATTATTCGATTCAATTCAGGGCCTGAAACAATGTCTTCAAACAATAATCTTCTGGAGTTTCAGGAATCAGAGGAGGGTTATGATTTTGCAGGCCCCAACGATTTCGAAGACGACCCCGGTTTCAAGGATCCTCAGAATGGCGACTTCTCACTTCACCGTTTTAGTCAAGCCATTGAAAGAGGAATCACGGAGTTTGGGGAATTCGCTGCCCCGACTTACGACATTACTGGAAAGATTCGCCCCATCCCGCCGGAGACGCCCCCGGACGTCGGTGCTTACGAGCAGGGACCCGGTATGCTAGTCACTTTTTCTCCTGAGGAGGTGACTATGGATGTCGGTGGAACGCTAGAAATTTCCATGAAGGCATCGGCGTGGGACGGTACAATCATCGATGACGGCACCACTATAGAGTGGAAGGTGAACCCCGATGGATCTTACGTCTCCTTAGAGTCCAGCGATACTGCCACTTCCGGTGGTGCGGCGAAGGCCGTGGTCAAGGCTGCTAACGACACGCCCGCAGGTTTCCAGTTCAGGGTAAAGATCCTCCTTGACGAGACAATCCCCATGGAGTCAAAAAGCTTCTTCGTGGGCGAGAGGGTGGAACTACCGCCGCCTCCGCCTGAGAACATCAGTATCGTCCCAGACGGATGGACCACCGAAAACAATTTTAGCATTGAATGGGACAACCCCGACTGGATGTATGACATTGAAGGGGTATGGTTAAAGGTTGAAGACTCTGATCCAAGTTTCTTCTCAGAAAAGCAAATCACCAGACTGGAAGGGGGTGAACTCCCTTATAACGGTGAGTTTTCCATGAAGGTGTGGTTGCAGGACGAGTTCCAGCAGGAAGACGAGAATAACTCAGCTGAGGTGGTGGCCCGATGGGATGATACAGCGCCGTATAACTTTGATCTCTTTCTCCCAGAAGACGAAAGTTGGATAGGAATTGAAGACAATCTAGAGTTCAGCTGGCAGCACCACTCAGACAATGCTTCAGGTATCGCCTTTTTTAAACTCATCATGGTAGACTATGATTCTTGGGATATAAATCCCTATCCACGCGGTGCTGATCCGGATGTTCATAGTTTCCAGTTAGACAATATCGAATCTCTGCCTGAGGAGGAAATTGTCTGGTACGTGGAAACTGTTGATAGTGCTGGCAACGTCAAGGAATCAGATCAATGGTCATTCAATGTTGACCTGACACCGCCCAACATTTCTCACAGTCCTGTCACAGTTGCTACACTGGGTGAAGGCGTAAGCATCGGTGCTAACGCCGATGACAATTCAGAATTATTACACTTGGAACTATTTTACAGGATCGGCGGTGAGGATCAGTGGAGGGGGCCATACGATCTGGGGTCTGGTGAGCACACCATCTCCGGTTCCGATAACACAACCGAAGGGCTGTCATACTATATCGAAGCCAAGGATGTGGCATGGAACAGTACTACCTCTCCTTCTGAAGGCTCTCACGATATTATTATTACCGTACCCGGTAATGGTCAGGTTAGCAATACACGTTGGCCATCTGGCGTTCCTGCCGGCAAGGAGGTGACCAACTATCAACTCATCAGCTTCCCCATCATTCCAGATAACGGCAGCGCTCAGGCTATTCTTGAAGATGATCTCGGTTCTTATGATAATACTATTTGGCGGTTCTATGGTTACAGTGGTGGTGGCACCTACAGTGAGTACCCAAGTGTTGTTGTTAACCCTGGTGTCTCCTACTTCCTAATTTCCTCCCAGGATGGGATCACTATTGACACCGACGCTGGAAGAACAGCCAGTATAAGCGAACCGTTCGAGGTCCCTCTCAACAGTGGTGACTGGACTCTCATCGGCAACCCCTTTGACTTCACAATTCCGCTGGACCGAATCACCACGAATCAAGGAACAGCACTCAGCAACGATCCCAACGTCTACAGCTACAGCGGCGATTGGCAGACCGCCTCATCTCTCAAGCCGTGGGAAGGGTTTGCCTACAAGTCGTCCACGGCCAACCGACTTTTCATTGAACCCCTTTCCTCAACGAGCCTGGCAAGAGAGGGAACAGGCACTCTGGTAGAAGGTGAATGGCTTGTGGATATTACCGCCAACAACGGCTTTGGCAGCGATGACCTTAACACCATTGGTGTACGGCATATTGCCCAGGATGGATACGATCCTTTGGACGGTTACGAACCGCCCATGCTTCCAGGTAGTGTTTCCTTGAGGATGCCTCATGATGACTGGGGAAAGCATAATGACATTTACACCATGGATATCCGTTCAGTCCCGGAGGAGGGACAGGTTTGGGACATGGAGGTGGTCTCAGGCGATCCAGATTTTAACACGTGGGTTACCTTTGAAGGACTCGAGACACTTCCGGACGACTTTGAGATTTTCCTCATCGATCGGTCCACCAAGACTGCCCAAAACTTGAAATGGAAGCCTGAATATCTTTTCGACGTCGCTTCACCCAATGCTGTCCGCAAACTTCGCTTCGCTGCCGGTAGGCGCGATTTTGTAGAGTCCAACAGCGCCGGTGTTGATCTCTTCCCCGATGAGTACAGCCTGTCGCAAAACTTTCCCAACCCCTTCAACGCCCAGACGTCCCTCATCATCTCTTTGAGGGATGACGCCGTTATCGATCTTGAGATATACAACCTTCTCGGTGAACGTGTTGCCGTCATGGCGAGACGTGAGGCAAGGCCTTCTGGCTACTACACCTTCATTTGGGACGGCAAGGATGGATACGGAAATCCTGTCGCCAGTGGCGTCTACCTTGCTCACGGCCGCATCACCAGCAGTCACGGCAAGACTCTGAAGGCACAGAGCAGGAAACTTGTCCTAGTTAAGTAACCGGACGGTAGAACCTGACAGGTTGAGAGACCTCTAACAAATCTTCTTGAAATTCAGTTGAGATATACCTATTGTTAGGTCTATCACACCCTCTGGTATGGGAAATTTGTTAATTTGTCTCTATTCAGCAATAGAGAGGTAAGCCTATGACACTTGTGAAAAAATCGTTCTCGATCTTCTTGGCATGGACTGTTTTCCTGTTTTCATTCCCTGTAACGGTACAGGCCCAGGACCGGGTGGCTGTTGCGGTGATGGATCTTGAAGGGAGGGGAATCTCAGCCATGGAAGCGGCCACGCTAACGGACCGTCTCAGGTCTGAGATGGTGAACGTTGGTGTTTTCCAGGTGGTTGAGCGCGGCCAGATGGAAATGCTGCTGGAGGAACAGGGATTTCAGCAGACAGGTTGTACCTCCGCCGAATGTGCAGTGGAGATGGGGAAACTGCTTGGTGTTACGGCCATGGCTACTGGTAGTATCGGAAAACTCGGCACCATGTGGACACTCGATGTAAGAATGTTTGACGTTTCCACCGGTGAGATCAGCAATGTCTCCAGCCGAAACTTTCAGGGCGGGGTTGAAGGGCTTCTCGGTCTCTTGAAACTGGTTACGCGGGACCTCGCCGGGCTCCCCGTTGAAGAAGATCAGCCCGCGGCGCCAGACCAGACCGCCGCCGAACCGGCGGCTGGAACTCCTGTGAAGAAGGGGGGCGGTTTCAAATGGTTACTTTTACTCGCTGCTCTTGGAGGCGGAGGATACTACGCCTACAGCGAAGGAATGTTGGATGATCTTCTTGGAGCAGGTGCTGAAGATTTGCCCTTCCCTCCTGATCCTCCAACTGAACCTGGTTCGAACTAGGAGGGGATGAAGATGAAAAAAGGATATATGAACTTTGTTCGATCACTTGTCTTCGTTGCCCTTGTCTCGCCGTCGGCGATGTTCGCAGGCTCCTATGACTTTGAGCAGGGAGGCATGGTCTTTGTAAGCGTCCCTCAGCTCAGTGGTGAGAACAAGTGGAGTATGGAATTCTTCGTAGCCTATCATGGTGACAGTTGGCAGAACGAACAGGTCTATATTGAGCGGTATCCCGATCCTTCCTCCGATGAGGCGGATATCTACATAAGGTCGTATTATGACAACAGCGGTAGTACTCCCGACATGGTTGTTGAACTCCATGCCGAACCTTACACCACAGCTGACGAGCCGCTGGAACTGCGTCTTGCACCGTCTGATATTTCGGTTGATAACTTTAACTGGGTTTATGCCCAATTCAACAATAACAAGCTGGGCCTCTTCTGGTCGAACGGGACAGACTGGCGCGAAGCAGAGAAAGAGGCCAACGGTGGGCTCCACGGCTCAGAAGAACCGTTTGAATTTGGTGCTGGAGGGGGTGAATCACAGTACACCATGGATGAAGTTCACTTTGCCCTTGAAACCAGACAGATAGGCGGTACCGACTTTCCCCCTAAATCCCGCTATGGTCCCATGTCGCAGACGGTCATGTTGTGGCACTTCGATGAGATGAGCGGGAATACGATTGTTGACGAATCAACTTATGGCAATGACGGTGACGTTGATGGTCAGGGTGCCTGGGAGGACAGAGACGCATTTGAAGGTGGCGGCGGAGGCCCTGGACCAGGAACGGGCGGTAGGATTGGAGGTTTAGTCTTTTTTGATGGGGATTTAGGTTTTGTTCAATTGCATTTGGGATTGTGGTTTGTTGGGAATGAATCGGGTAACCCAGATATGTCGGAAAAGAGAGGAGAAAATTCACCTTTTCCTCCAGGCGGGGTGAACTACTCATTCCAGGATCCCCAAATCACCGCCAACTCTGGGCCATATTGGGTTGAGGCATTTATCGATTTGAACAACAATTCTTTTCCCGATGAAGATGAACCTTCGGTATTAGAACAGGCTTTCACTAATAATAATTCAGAGGCTTTTGTTGATCTATATTTGGGTGGCGTTTTTGACCCACCCGAAATTGTTAATATTTCTAATAGCGATGCCCATGAAGGGGAAGATATGGTCATCAATGTGGGCATTGCCTCAGAAGCAGGCATCGCCAATGCGACATTTGAGTATATGATTGGTGGGAGTACCTCACTCAGAACTATTGATTTAGGTGGCGATGAAATGGGCGGTGATTGGGCTGGCACAATCCCCGGGTCTGATATCACTAACAAAGGACTTATGGGCACAATTTTTGTTGAAGATTTAGAGGGGCAGATCGTTGCTTCAGAATGGGAATTCATTAATGTCGGTTTTGATGAAATCTCTATAGGTTCCACCAGTGGTGAAACATACCGGATGATCTCCGCGCCGGGCGACCTCGATGACAAGGCATCTCCTATTGGCGATCTCGTTACGCAGCTCCAAGATGCTGACAGGTCAGACGACGCCACGGAATTCAGAACATTTCGGTGGAATGGCTCCGACTATACGGAAACTGACTTGGCTCGTTTGAACCCGGGCGAGGCATACTGGATCATCACCTTGGATTCATGGACACTAACAGGTGGTTCGGGTAAATCTATTGATCTTGAAAGTCCTGTTTCAATTTCGCTGAAAAGCGGCTGGAATCAGGTCGGCTCACCTTACAACTTCACACCAAACCTTTATGAGGCTGATGAGGGGGCAGTAGAAGGATCTTTCTATCGCTACACCGGGAGTGGCTATTCCACAACCACCACTATGAGCCCAGGGGACGGCTACTGGGTATATGCCTACTCTTCCACCTCTCTGAAAGTTGGATTTGATCCGGGCATGACGCTGGCAAGGGAATCGGTTCATAATCCTTTTGATTGGAAAGGAAACATCATCGCCCGTGTCAACGGTGTTGATGACAGCGAGAATGTTTTTGGTGTCATGGCCGGTGCGTCTGAAACGTGGGACACTGCCGACCGCCACGAGCCGCCGGTTATTGGTGACTACATATCCGTCGCCTTTGATAACAGGCACTGGAGCGAGCGGGGCGGCTTCTACGGCACCGATGTACACAGTCCTACCGACACTGGGCATGAGTGGCCCTTCTTGGTGAAGACCAATCAGGAAGGAGTGGTGTCCCTCGATTTCGAGTGGACACAATCCCTCCCCTCCGATTGGGATGTGGCCCTCATTGATGCCGCTGCCGGCACGGTCATAGACTTACGAGCCGATCCAGCATACGACTTTGCCTGCGCCTGCGACGAATCGGGACGTGAATTCATCATCGTTACGGGACCGCCGTCTTTCATACAGGGCGCCATGGATGTGTATGACGTGGTTCCGGCTGATTATCGGTTGGCACAGAACTTTCCCAATCCGTTCAATGCGGTGACCACGCTCCGTTTCAGCGTACCGGAAGAGAGCGCGGTATCAATCGTCATCTACGATCTCCTGGGACAGAAGATTACAACCCTTGCGGATCGGACCCCCTACGGCGCCGGAAATCACGCCCTCATCTGGGATGGGCGGGATAATCTGGGCAATATGATGTCCACCGGTGTCTATTTCTACAGGATGGAGGCAGTCAGCGGTGGAAAGGCCGTCTTTCAGGATGCCCGTAAGCTGATTATGCTGAAATAGTAATTGATCTTAAACCTGACAGGTTTTACCCAAGAAAAAGACCTGATCCCGATTGCCGGGGTCAGGTCTTTTTTTCTAAATCCAGGGCGATTTGGATTTGCCCACGTCCTTCACAAACCTTATTTTTTATCAGTCTGAGTATGCTGTTGAGATTCAGGAAAATAGTTGTTCCCATCATCATCGTGGCACTTGGCGCACTGCTGGCATTCAGACCAGCGGCCACAGAGTTTGGAAAGATCACCCTACCTCTCGGGATTGTGGAAGTCCAGTCGGCCGGCGGAACTGACTGGACGCGCGCCAAAGTTCGGCAGCCTGTTTTTGCGGGGGACAAGGTTCGGACAAAGCCGAAGTCACGCGCTGAAATTACCCTCAACGGTGGCGGTAAGGTTCGAATTGCGGAAAACTCCGAGCTTGAGCTGTCGGAAGCCAGCGTCACACCAATGAAAAAGGACTTCAACGCCAACCTCAAGAAGGGGAAGGTGTGGGTTGCTGCGACAGCTGCTTTTGGTGAAAAAAAGAATGTGGCAGTCCGGACGCCCACGGCAGTGGCGGCCATTCGGGGAACGAAGTACCGTGCCAATGCCGGTGCGAAGGAAAGTCAGGTTCTCGTTTACGAAGGGAAAGTGGATATTAACACCCCTGAAAATCTTGCTAAGATGCGCAGAGATGATCTTCAACAGAGGCAGCAACAAGGGGGACCGCCAAAGTTTTCCTTGGCACCGGTGCAAACCATTCAGGCTCCTACTCAGGTGGCCGGTCCGTTTGAAGTAACGTTGGAAGAGTGGATCACCCTGGTAGAAGGGATGCAGATCAATCTACGGGCTGACGGCAAGTACCATATGTTCGAGTTCGACAAAGAGGCTGATGCTCAAGATCCGTGGGTCCAGTGGAACGGCGAACAGGATAGCCAGAAGTAATACATCTCTCTACTCTCCAAAACATCAATATTCCATTACTCAGACGTGAGTTATGTCTGACCTTCTGAAACGTGTTCTCATGGGGGCTGCCATTGGGCTCGGTGTTGGTATCCTGGTGGGGTGGGCGAGTAACCAGATTTACTTCATTGACTCATTGCTGGATGGCTACGAGTTTCAATCCTACGACGCTCGCATGCGAGCAAAAGTTGCTGGTGTTGAGGAAGCATCTATTGAAGATGTAGTTATAATAGACATTGAGCAGGAGTCGGTTAAGCCTGTAGAACAGGGTGGGTTGGGACGTTACTTTAACTGGCCCCAAGCTTACCACGGAAAGCTTATTGATGTAGTGACCAACTCACTCCAGCTTCACTGGTCCCCACCTGAGGGAGAAACTGCTCCGGATTATTATCAAGTCTTCCGGCAGGCTCAGGACGATGCCGAGGCCCCGTTCGAGTACATAGGAGATGCCTACGACGTTATGCGCACTGTTTCAGGCAGGGATCAGTGGGAAGGTTACAGTTTTGCTGTGGTACCTATCTACTCTGATGGCACTTCTGGTAATGGGTATTTCCTAGACGCAACCAATCTCATTGAGCCTAAAGCGCTTCTTTTTGACATTATTTTTGATCCAGAAAATTCGTACAATTACGAATTGGTGAACGCTATCACCGCCGCCACATCTTTAGAAGATGAGGCTATCGCCGGTGCTGCTCAGCAGTTTCTTCAAGACAACGATCCCTCCCGTTTTGTCACGTCGACACTTTCGAGTCAGAAGACTTACCACGCCTTAGTTTTTGAGCAGGAAGATTCCCTTAGTTTTCTCTACAAAATGGACAGCGAACCGGAAGGGTACAACCGGCCCGATCACCTCATTCAGATTCCTCTTGAAGATGCGCTGAGGCTTCCAACTGGAGATCGAATGGGTAACACCTATGTTGAACTTCTGGCGGCAGCTCGCCGCAACGGCAGTGCAAACTTTCCACAGGATGAAGATGGTGTCATCCGACGGGCTCCTACAGCCATTTACTTTGAAGGTCCCAAACATGTGTATCCTTCGCTAGTTATGTCGGCAATAATGGACATTTTGAATGTTTCTTCAGATGGCTTTGACTACGATTTTCAAAATCATCTACTGAGGCTTTCAGACACGACCGGTACGGTAGTTCGGGAAATACCCATAGATGAGGCTGGCCGAATGTATGTGAACTATTACGGTCTCTTCAAAACGTTCTACTATTTGCCTTATATGTATTGTGTCGATCCTAATTTACTCCCACCGGATTACTGGCAGGATAAGACGGCCATTGTGGGTGCCTCGCTCCCGGGCCTCATGGACTTGCGTAACACGCCGGTGCAGGAAACTTTCGCGGGAGTGGAGATTCACGCTAACGTTATGCAGTCTCTCTTGCAGGATGAGTTTATAAGTATTACCAATACGAATACGAACTTCATTGCAATTTTGCTTTTAAGTGTTTTGCTTGGTGCGGTGGTTAGTATCCCTCCCAAGCCCCTCTGGTCCCTTCCGGTGCCCATTTTGGGTATAATCGGCTGGGTAGTATTCTCTTACACCCAGTTCCTTGGTCAGCTTCTTATGTGGGAGATTGTCCGTCCCGTTATCGCCATAGGAGGAAGTTATATCGGTTTCTTTCTCTACAATTTCCTCGTGGCGGAAAAGGACAAGCGGTTTTTGAAAAACACCTTTGGTACCTATATATCGCCTGAGCTTATCGATCAGATGTATACGGACAAAGAAGAGCCTCAGTTGGGTGGGAATGAAGGGTACCACACCGCATTTTTTACGGACATCCAGAGTTTCTCAGCATTCTCTGAAAAGCTTTCGGCTGAGGATCTTGTGGAGCTGTTGAACGATTATCTGACCGAAATGACGGACATTCTTCTTGATAATAAAGGAACATTGGATAAATACATCGGTGACGCCATTGTGGCATTCTATGGTGCACCCGCCCCGGTAGAGGATCATGAATATTGGGCCTGCTTTACAGCTGTCATCATGCAGAAACGCCTCGCCGAACTGCGCGAGAAGTGGCAAGGTGAGGGAGACCGATGGCCAGAAATCGTTCACAACATGCAGAACAGGATCGGAATCAACACCGGCCAAATGGTGACAGGAAATATGGGTTCTTCCATGCGGATGAACTATACAATGATGGGAGATACCGTGAACCTAGCAGCTAGGCTGGAGGCGTCAGCGAAGCAGTACGGTATCTATATCCAAGTGGCTGATGAAAGCTATAAGGCATGCAAGGACCGGTTCATCTGGCGAGACCTCGACTATGTTATCGTCATGGGCAAGACCGAGCCGGCGCAGGTGTTTGAACTCATAGCGGTAGAGGGCGATATGCCCGACGGCTATAGCAAGCTCCTCCCAGCCTACCATGAAGCGCTCGAACTCTACCGGAATCAAGACTGGAAAAAAGCCATCGATGCCTTCAAGAACTCCGATGAATTAGAGGATATGTTTCCAGGACGGAAGACAAATCCCAGCCGAATCTATATCCCTCGGTGTGAGCACTATCTAGAGAATCCACCCGGGGACGATTGGGACGGCTCTTGGGCGCTCACCAAGAAGTAGCCCTTTTCAGCCGCCACTTCTCAACTCTTCAGGCTTATTCACGGATGAGCGGTCGGGTGAGGCACGTGGGCCCACCGGCCCCTTTCAAGCAGATTTCACTCCCATCGAAAACCGCGACATCCACACCTTCCACTTCGAGCCTCCGTATCACAGTTGGATTCCCATCCAACATGATCACCTTTCGCGGCGCGAGAGCGAGTATGTTACAGCCGAGCGTTAGATACTCCTCATGCGGGACCTCGATTAGCCTGATACCTCGATGGAGCAACAGATTTCGAAATGGAACTGGGAGCAGTGGCGAATAGACTACGTAGAGATCAATGTCAATCGGGCTAACATTTGAGAGGAGATGGAGGCAATCCGATGGGCCCGTCCAGTGAGGGAGGGGAACGGCAATCACTTCATCAATAGAATCTGCTAGAAGCTCGCGGAACTGTCGAATCCCCTCGCCGTTGGTGCGATACCCTTCCCCCACCGCTACCGTCCTATCATCGAGCCATAAAACATCTCCACCCTCCAACGTACCGGGCGGGGTTATTCTTCCAAGAATCGGGAAATCATTCCGAAGGAAAAATTTCTCCAGGGCGTCCGGCTCACCTTTCCTTGTTTCTTTTCCCATGTTGCATAAAATAATGCCGGCGTTGGTGACAACAGCCGGATCATGTGTATAAATAGAATCGAGGCCACTGTTTTCAGATTCCGGCAAGAAGTGAACGGAAGTCCCAGCTTCTGTGGTCAGTCTTAAGAAGCGGTCATAGTCGGAAGCGGCCTTTGAAAGGTTCGGAAGTTCAATGTAGTTGAGCTCCTTCCACTGACTGGCGATTGCAGATTGTGTTCTGTAAGCTTGCTCGGGGCGCTTCATTAGAACGCTTTTCATGGTTCCGACCATCGATTGACATCGTGTTTGATTCATCTCAAATCACCTCCACACCACTCTGCAATCATACAAGCGAGCACCTTTGTGGCGGTGAAAATTTGTTCAACTTCCACAGACTCGTTTGCCGCATGGGCGAGCCTAACATCACCTGGACCGTACAGTACAGCGGCAGTGTTGGCATGATTGGTGAAGAGACGAAGGTCAGAGCCGTAGGTGACTCCGCTGATAGTGGATTTCTCGCCGGTGACCGTCTCATGGCATCTGGACAACGTTTCAATGAGCGGGTGATCCACCGGCGTCTCGCCCGACTCGAACTGCCCCTCAAACCATTCTATCGAAGGCTGGTTTTCAGACATCCACGGGTCGTTGGCCGTGGCCTGCGCTATAGTCTCTTCCAGTGCCTTCCTTGCCTCCATCACTGACTCGCCCGGAAAGATTCCAAATCGTCCCTCAGCGACTACTGTCTCAGGAACCGTTGAGTGCCATTCGCCCCCTCGTATTGTACCAATACTGATGGGCGCGATATGGCTAGGATTAGCGTAATGATTGTTGGAGTGTTCTTCATGCCGCTTTTGCTCAAATTCACCAAGGGCCGACTGAAGCAAAGCGAATTTCTCGATGGCACTGACGCCATCCCATTTCATGGCGGCGTGGGTAGCCTTACCCTTGACTCTCAAACGGAATGTAAGAGCGCCTGATTGAATGGGGGAGAGTTGAAGCGACGTCGGTTCGAGGATCACGGCCCCGTCACCCGTATAACCGCGCTGAATGGCTGCCAACGTCCCCACACCGCCAGATTCTTCACCAATGACACTTTGAACCGTTACATCGCCTCTAAGAGAAACCCCGGCCCTCTTGAGCGCCTGCACGGCAAAGATTCCCGCAGCAAGACCACCTTTCATATCGCAGGATCCTCGGCCATAAATTCGACCTTCCCTCAGAGTTCCGCTCCAGGGCGATTCGTCCCACAGCGACTCATCACCTTGAGAGACCACATCCACATGTCCATTCAACAGGATCGAACGGCCACCGTCACCGCCCTTCCAAAAACCCACCACATCGATTCGTTCTTCGGGTGAAAAACCATCATCAGTAAAGGCAGGATGCTCTCTGAGTACTTCAAACCGAACAGGGAACAGGTCCACTTCAGCTCCCATGTTTTCAAGCATTTCTGCCAAACGATTCTGCACCTCGTGCTCTTGATCAGGCAAGCTGGGCATTCGAACCAATCTTTGGACAAATGCAACAATTTCATCCTCCAGGGAAGCAACAACATCGTTTATTCGGCTTAGAAGTGAGGACATATTTCAGTTGCGCGATGACCAGTAGAAATAGAAAGGAAGTCCGGTGAGAATCAGTGCAGCACCAATGGCAGCATCGCGTGGCGCCTCCAGGATAGTATTCAGCGTAAGCCACAGCGCGAACAGGATAAAAATGGCAGGAACCCAGGGATATCCCCATACTCTGTAAGGACGGTTCATTTTGGGTTCTTTCCTGCGGAGTATAAACACTGCCCCCGCGGACATCCCGTAGAAAATCCACGATGCGAAAATCATATAAGTGATGAGTTGGGTGAAAGATCCCGTGAGTGTAAGGAAGCTTGCCCATATACCTTGCAAGATGAGAGCAGTTGCTGGCGTTTCAGTCTGTTCCGACACCCGCGACACACTTCTGAAGAAGAGTCCCTGCTTTGCCATTGCGAAGGTGATTCGGGCGCTTGTCAGAACATTTGCATTGTTTGCGCCCAGCGTACAAAGAAGCATGGCGAAAGCGATGATAGTTGCTCCCGCCGGCCCGAGAAAAACTTCCGCCGCATCTGAGGCCACAAGGGTGGACGCCGCCATATCTTCCATCGAAAGTGCTGATATAAATACGCCATTTGCTATGACGTAAATGATCGTGATGATTACAACAGAAAGTAGAGATGCCCGGGGAATAATCTTTCCCGGATTCTTGATTTCACCACCGATGTAGCTCACTTCGATCCAGGCGTCATAGGTCCATAAAATTGCTATCAGTGCAATGCCCGCCGAGCTTAACGACCAAGGTTCGGAAGAGGTTCGAAAGAAATGGTTAGGATCACCCCCGGGCAAGAACAGACCGAGCAGCACCACGCCGCCGAAAAGCGCCACTTTCGTAAGTGTCAGCAGGTTCTGTGTCCAGACACCCACCTTTATCCCGGCCACATTAATGACGGTCAATATCATGATGGAAAGTAGAGCAACGCCCTGTATCCCGACACGTTCCAGATGAAGGAAATATCCGAAGTATTCGGCAAATGCCACGCCAACGGCGGCAATGGCTGCGGTATTGATTACGCTGAAGGAAGACCATCCGTACAAGAAGCCCCAGACGGGGCCGTAAGCTCTGGTCAAATAGACGTACTGTCCTCCGGAGCGAGGCATAGCGGCACCGAGTTCGGCTACTGAGAGGGCACCAAAAATCGACACGACACCACCGACAAGCCACAGAAAGAGAATCAATAGCGGTGATGGAACTGTTGAGGCGATTGTGGCAGGGACAAGAAAAATCCCTGATCCTAGAATGGCGCCGATACTCACCATCGTTGTGTCGGTAAGACCGAGGGCTCGCTTCAGTTCAGGCACTTTGAATGCCATCCCTGTGAACGGGGGGTGTTCTATTGGTCCCAGGAAAAGGTCGCTGGTGGCAGCGACCGGAGAAACTTATGTGCAGCCGATCGGCCTAAAGGTCCAGTTTACCTATTTTATGCTTTCTGAGAATAGTTTTCACCATCTCATCGACACTGGCAAAACCTAGATCTTTGGCTACACCAGTGAGCTGTGTGGAAACGCCACTTTTCTTTGCGGAAGTACGTCTTTTTGGACGACCGCGTTTTTTAGGTGCCGTAACCTTCGGAGCGGCTTTCGACGGCCTTCCAACTTTTCCTTTGGGCTTGGCGACGGCCTTCTTCGTGGCACTCTTTTTTGGCCTTCCAACTTTTCCTTTTGGACGACCGACTTTTTTCTTTGGTTTTACCACCGCTTTTTTCGGGGATTTTTTCGGCGCATCCTTGGAACTGGCCAAGAATTTCTCCACTTTAGCGAGGTTCTTGCCCTTCGGGGAAATCTTGCCATTTTCCCAGTTAACCACACTAGGAAGACTGACGCCAAGCTTGGCAGCGAGGGCTTTTTGGGTCAGGCCAAGTTTTTTACGATGTTGTTTAATTGGAAGTGTCATTATTTTGTTCTCCTGATTCTTCGGTTTCGCTGTGTGAAAAGGCGAGTATTTAAACATTTTTGCCCCCTGAAATTACATTAAACAAGAATAAGTAAAGACATAAAAAATTATACTTTTTCAGTCGGAAGGTTTTATCCTTCAAGAAACCAAATTTTGAATAGCTTCGGACAAGGATGATAATTAGAGCTTACTCCGCCTCCCATCATCTAAAAGGAGCAATTCAACACTGTGCGCCAGGGAGGAATCGAACCCCCAACCAATGGATTAAGAGTCCACTGCTCTGCCAATTGAGCTACTGGCGCGAGATATATAATTTACCGTCCACAAAAATAAGAAAGCTACCTTGATTCAAAGTTACCGTTAGCATCGTATTTGAAGACCGATTTACTCATAAGACTTTCTTTATACTTTCCAAATTTCTCCTCAGTAGCCCCAGTCTCTATCTTGCTATCTTGATCCCCTTTTTCGGAGGGAACGTCCTATTAATTGGTCTATTAGCTTTCTTTTCCATCCTGGGCGATTCTTTCATCCCTTATTTCAAAGATGGTTTGATAGTAAAATTAATAGTCGGATGGTTTCGGGGTGCTGTCAAAGCATTCATCACCTCGAAACTTAAATCAAATGAGCTTAGTCTCTCCAGGGTCTTAACCAACAGGGTAATCGTAGAATGTGGCGGCAAGGTGACAAGGTCGCCCCTTGCGTGAAAGTTGAATTTTCCCCGGTTAGTCAAAATAAACTTCGAATCGGAATTATTCTTTAAAATGACCTCCGACACTTCGCTGTCACCTTTGTAGCTGGCAGCTTCAGCAATAATGGATGCCTCTATGAGTGGCATCAAATCTCTCTCTCTTCCTATGAGGAGATTGTTGAACCAAACCACGGTCCTTTGGCTGGTCAGAGCTTCTTTTACGGCTTCTGCTGACTTCTTTTTTGCAAAGACAAGTGTAACAGGACGATGTCCACCCTGAGGTATTCTGTATTGCCAATCCACCAAGCCGTGAATATCAGACGTGCCAAGCATTGTGAGATTGTAATCTAGGGCAATTTGCACCGCCTCATCAGAATAAGTGTTCTCATTAACTACTTCGATGCCATGGAGAAGTTTCTTCTTGATGAGATCTTTATGCATATCGGAAAAAGGAACAACACCGTCCGAAGCCTGAGACAGCCAATTAGGATGATTCCAGAAAACGAAGGCATCCTGGCGTTTCGCTTCATTAAAAACTTCTTTGGCATCTTCTTTTATTAATCTGTTTGCATCTTTTACAAATATCGCATTGGAGTGTCCCGGCGGCATATCCCGTGTTATTTCTGAACCATTGAGAATGATAATATTATGTCCTTCCCCCCGTTTGCTGGCGATAACATGTGACCGGTTCCGGTCAGGATTGGGTATATCCTCTTTATGAGGCTGATATTCCAAATGATCAGTAATGGCGATGACATCTAAGCCGTCCCGGATTGCTTCATCAACGCGGATATTTGGCCAAACATCTCCATCAGAAAAAACAGTGTGAATATGGAGATCACAGATGAGTGTTTTGTACCCCGGAACATCCGGGAAACGAATCATGCGTTCGTGATTCTGGTAATGCGGTGTCTGCCCCAATACCAACGTCAAGATGAGTGAAGCTCCTGTTAAAATTCCTTTGGTGTAGTCATTCATAGCGAACCTTTTTTTAATTATCCTCAAAAATTAACCATTTGGGGGTTTGCTGCCAACTGCCCACAATGTATAGTATTTTTCTGAAAATGGAGTTGATAGCATAAGATCAAAGAATAGAAATCGACCATTTAAGATTTCACGTTTAATTGCAAATACGATTGAAGTATTAGGGACCATTGCGTTTGGATTGTCCATTGGTATGACCGTGTACTTCTTTTTTGCTGGTGTTACCTTGACAGAGAGTTGTGGGAATGTTGGAATAGGTCTATTGGTTGCATTTTCTACACTGCTAATTATAGGATCTGGGCAAGTAATAAAAGTAGATCTTCAATTTGAAGAAAGCACAAGACGGATTTTAAAAGTCTCAAATTATTTAAACTATAACAGTCAGATGTTTTTTCAAATAAAAGGAAATAAACAATTAAATTGAGTTATTCTCTCTTAACATAAAAACAAGGAGGTACACAATGTTGAAACCTAAAACTGTATTTACTGTTCTTGGGGGATGGTTTCTCTTTTAGTGGTCTTTATTATCATAACTCCTTCAGGTTTAGAACAAGTATCTAACCTTGGGGAGAAGGGAGTCCAAGTAGCCAATGTATATAATCAAGTCGCAGATGAACCCGCTTTACAAACACCTCTACCTGCAATAGTTATGTGGGTAGTATTAACCGGTTGGACTCTTTACGTGAGTCTAATGGTAAAAGAATCTTAAGGAGTTACTATGGGAAAAAGTAGAGACGCAAAGAAAGCCATTAAAAAACCTCCCGCTAAAACTGCGAAAGAAAAGAAAGCAGAAAAGAGGTTAAAAAAAGCTAAAAGAGGTTATTGATGCTTTTGACAGGTTTTTGATAAATAACAAGTAAGGAGACTAAATCATGAATGTATGTGTTGTGTCAACTTTTGACGGGACAACTGATGACTTTATGGAAATTTTTAATTGGGCAAAGGATAAAGCATCAGCATTCGCAACAGATTTGGAAGTTGGCGTTATAAGAGAAGGGAAGGTCATTACAATGGCAAATGTTACTGATATGGAAAAATTTCAAGAAATAATGACATCTGAAGAAATGAAAGCGTGGGATACAAAACACAACTGTGTTGATGTAGTTTATACTTTAGAGAAGCAATAAATTATTTTGAAATTCTTCACTCATAATTTTTCACTTATTTTTTCTTTGATTATCCAATAAAATTAAAAAATTTTCGAAAATTGGATTTGGTAAAATTCTTAAATATGACAAAACATATGTTGGCAAAGTAACTAAATATTGCGTTTTTGGTTTTTTTGATATTAGAGCTGTATGAACTTTTTTAGCTACAGATAAGGCAGGTAGTGTAAAAAAATCCCTTCCATTCGCTAAATATTTCATCATTTTATAATACTTATTTTTGTAAACACTATTGTTAATTTTTATACGTTTTAAATTTCTTAAAGCATTAATATTAAAATTTGCTTCAATAGGACCTGGCTCAATTAACGACACTTTAATATTAGTGCTATTCAATTCTAGTCGCAGACTTTTAGCAAATGCTTCCATTGCAAATTTTGTAGCATTATAAGCTGAACTAAAAGGAAAAGAGACTAAACCTAATACAGAACTGTTGAATATAATTCTTCCTTCATTTTGTTTTCTCATGTACGGGATAAACAAATTTATTAGTTCTATATGGCCAAATATATTTGTTTCAAATTGTTCACGAATTAAGGCCCTAGTTAAATCTTCAACTGCACCAAATTGTCCATAACCAGCATTGCAAAATATCCCGTAAACTAAATTATTTTTCACTATTTTTTGTATTAAAATAAATGCTTTTTTAATACTGTTGGAGGAAGATGTATCAAGTTGAATTGAATAATCAAATTCTTTTGATAATCTTTTAACATCTTTATTCTTGCGACTACTAACTATAACTTTAAACTTTTTTTCTTTTAAATATTTTGCAGTTTCATAACCTATGCCAGTAGAACAGCCTGTAATAAT
>JAYZCL010000001.1:0-40000 GCA_036338335.1 Fidelibacterota bacterium | reverse complement strand
AAGCCTCATTCATGGCCAATTCCACCTGCTCGCGAACAGCGGCATCGATAACATCGGACTCTTCCGGAATGTATCCACCTGTGTCTACCAGCGTGAACTGTTTCCCTGACCACTCTACCTTTTCATAAATGCGGTCACGGGTGATCCCTTCCTGCTTGTCTACGATGGCGTGCCGTCTCTGAACGAGACGATTAAAAAGTGTGGATTTCCCGACGTTCGGCCGGCCGACTATGGCAACTATAGGTAAGCGAGACATGGTTCAATCCAACCAAGAAGGCTGAGCTTGAGAAGTTGGAAAAATCATCTGAGCGCCCGATGGGAATCGAACCCACATGACGAGCTTGGGAAGCTCGGATGTTACCATTACATCACGGGCGCAAAAGCGCCTCGAATTTAGCCGAAGGATATCGAAAAAAAATGCGAAATGAATCAAAAACCCATGTTTCCACTTGACACGAATTGCCTCTCCATTTATATTCGATCTACGACTCGCGGGGCATTCCACTCCGGTTCTCAATCCGGTGGGATCCTAAGTTGTAAATAACATAGCTTGGAGTAGCTTGTGGCAGAAGCAATGCAGTATGAATTTCCTGTGTCCGGCTCCAAGGAGAAATCCTCGGGCAAGATTCCTGATAATCGCGAACTGGAGAAAAAGGGTTCGGTAGAAGGTCCTAATAGTGACCTTCCGGAAGTTTTGGGTGAGAAAACTCCCGCCCGTTTTACCATTGATGAATATTACAAAGATGACGACCTTGGTATGGAGATCCTCAAGAACAAGTACCTCGCGCCGTGGGAGACCAACCCCTATGATATGTGGAAAAGGATCGCCAAAGCGATGGCATCGGTGGAAAAAGATGAAGATATCTGGTACAAGCGCTTCTTTTCAATTCTAGAAGATTTCCGTTTCGTTCCCGGCGGAAGAATCATGCACGGCGCCGGCAGAGACGATATTACCACCACCTTGAATAACTGCTACGTTGTCGGGATCAGGGACGACTCCATTAAATCTATTTACAATGCTATCCAGGATGAGGCCATCACTTATAAATACGGCGGAGGCTGCGGGCATGATCTCTCCATGCTCCGGCCAAGTGGATCCGCCATTAATGGTACCGGCGGTGAATCGTGCGGACCCACCGGCTTCATGAACCTTTTCAGCGAAAATACCAATACTATCGCCCAGCATGGTAGGCGCGGAGCCAATATGCAGACCATCAGGGTGGATCATCCTGATGTGAGAAAATTTGTTGGTATCAAACGTAATGATGTCGACATGGTGAAATATTCAAACATTTCTGTCCTGTTGACCCATGCATTCATGAAAGCCGTGGAAGACGGTACCGACTTCGATCTGACTTGGGGTGGTAAAGTTTACGAAACAATCGATGCCTTGGAACTGTGGGGAGAGATAGTCACAGCGGCCCATGAGAGCGCTGAACCGGGCATCATTTTCTGGGAGACCATGCAGGACTACCACAATGCTGAGTACTGCTCACCTCTCGTCTCCACGAACCCCTGCGGCGAGCAGCCGCTCCCGGACGGTGGCTGTTGCAACCTGGGGTCGATCAACCTTGACCGCTTCGTCAATGAGGACGACCATTTCATGACAAAAGCTTTCTGCGATACCGTTGCTACTGCCACCCGTTTTATGGATAACGTGGTGGAGTATAACGTTGATCGCCATGCGCTGGAAATGCAAAAACAAAATGCCATGGGGGATCGCCGTGTCGGATTAGGCCTTCTGGGCCTCGGCGACATGTTCATCCGGATGGGAATCTCCTACGATAGTGACAGAGCACTTGAAGTGGTCGATGAGATATGCTCTCTGATGCGGGACACCGCCTACAAAACCTCTGTAGAGCTTGCCCAAGAAAAGGGAATCTTCCCTAATTACGAATGGGATGGATTCGCCAAAAGCAAATTTGTACAAGAACTGAGCAACGAATTGCAATCCAAAATTAAAAAGAATGGTATCCGGAACGCAACCCTGTTGACGGTGCCGCCCACTGGCAGCGGTGCCATTGTCGCCCGTGTCACTTCCGGAATCGAACCGGTTTTTCAAACCTCCTACTTCCGCAGGGTAAAGCAGAACGAAGGGTACGGTAACACCTTTAAAGAATTCAAAGTATACCACCCCACCGTCCGGGAGCTTTTCGGCGATGATGATAACCTTCCAGATTATGTCGTAACCGCCCATGATATCGATCCCTTTTTTAGGGTGAAAATGCAGGGTGTTATTCAGAAATACATTGATACTTCCATCAGCTCCACTGTCAACCTTTCTTCCGAAACTGATAAAGAGACGGTGGCCGATATCTATATGACCGCCTATAAAGCCGGTCTGAAGGGAATCACCGTTTATCGGGAAAGTTCTAGAGAGGGAATTCTCATTTCAGAAGATCAGAAGGCAAAGGAAAATGGCGAGGCACTCCAGACAAAAGTCAGCAACATCAATTCAGAACCGACAGCCCGCCGTGCTGTCGGGGAACTTCGACCACGCATCAGACCGGGTGAAACAAGAGGTGTTACCAAACGCATTCGAACTGGCGAGGGGTCGCTTTACATCACAATTAACGAAGATGAAAAGGGGTTGTGTGAAGTATTCACAACCATTGGGAAAGCGGGAGGAAATGCCGCCGCACAATCCGAAGCCATTAGCCGACTTATCTCCCTTGCTCTCCGTTCAGGAATTGATCCCGTGGACGTGGTTAAACAGCTCAAAGGAATCAGCGGACCGAACCCCACCTGGGAAAATGGTCAGCTTATCCTGTCCACACCGGACGCCATCGGCAAGGCGTTGGAATCTTATCTCTATGAACGACCGGTGGAGGCGGAGGATACGCCGGAAGAGGTGACAAAGACTCGCTTCACCATGGTTGAAGGACCTCAGCATCCGGAAACGGCTAACTACAATCCTCGGACTATGACTACTTGTCCGGACTGTGGAAGTGATATCTTTCACGAAAATGGCTGTGTCACCTGTCCCAGCTGCGGCTTTTCAAAATGTGAATAACGCACTTCCCTAACCGGATGACTCACCAAATTAGCCCCCGCTTAGCGGGGGCTAATTTTTTAAATGATCCTGACATCTGACGTTCCCCTCGACCTGGGTCTTACCGTTACGAGCGGGCAACTTTTCCACTGGACTGAAGAAAACGCCCAATTCAAGATTATTCAGGATAGAACTGTTCTTTATGCCAGACAGGTTAGCCAAATTCAGATTGAGGTTCAGCAAGCAGGAAAAACGATGAGCCGTAGCGAACTCTCTGAACTTTTCGGTCTCAACATCCACCGGAAGGCGACGCTGAAGCACCTCCAAAAAGACCGCTTCTTAGCAGAATTTCTTCCGACCTACAGTGGTCTGACCATCATGAGGCAGAATCCTTACGAATGTCTTATTTCCTTCATGGCATCGGCGATGTCAAATATTCCCCGAATAATGAGAAATGTCCAAGATCTTCGCGCCCAAATCGGAACTACCATAAAAAGAACAGAGGAAAAATCTTTCCCCTCTCCGAAGCAGATAGTCGAATTAGGAGAACTGGGACTGAGAAAACTTGGCCTCGGCTACAGGGCCAGATATATTGCCACCACTTGCGACCGGATAGTTGTTGATGGCATTCGGTTACAAGAATGGAATGAGAAATCCACATCGGACCTGACCAATTCCCTAAGCAGTTTTGAAGGTGTGGGGGGGAAAATCGCGGAATGTACCGCCCTCTTTGGTTTTGGCAGATGGGACACCTTCCCCGTTGATGTTTGGGTCAAGCGCGCTCTAAATGCTCTCGACCCCGAGCTGAGTGGAATGAGCGCTGATAAACTTTGCGAGTGGGGAAAGAAACGGTGGGGTCAGAATGCGGGACTTGCACAACAAATTCTGTTCTGCGCGGCTAGGAACAACCAAATCCCCTTTTGAAAGGAGTTACTGCTCCAGAAGTTCTTTCTCTTTAGCAACCAAAAGATGGCCGATATCTTCTATCCTCCTATCGGTCAGCTTCTGGATTTCCTCGTGGGCAAAATTGCCCTCATCTTCAGAAAGTTCGTGGTTCTTCTCCATCTCTTTCAGACGATTGTTAATATCCTTTCGAACATTCCGAATGGCTACACGTCCATCTTCTACGAGGTTGTGGATATGTTTCACCAGTTCATGACGGCGCTCCTCCGTTAAAGCAGGTATCGGAATTCTTATCACATTGCCATCATTGTTAGGGTTGAGACCAAGGTCAGCGCTCTGAATCGCCTTTTCAATGTCATGAATTACAGTCTTATCAAATGGTTGGACGACCAGAAGCCGAGCCTCCTGTGCCGTGATAGTGGCAAGTGTGTTGAGAGGCGTTGTAGATCCGTAGTACGAAACCTTAACTCCTTCCAGGAGCACCGGAGATGCCCGGCCTGTCCGAATCTGAGTGAGTTCATTCCTACAATGCTCCACCGCCAATCCCATCCGGTGTTCGGAATCCTGAATCAACGGTTCAATTCGCTTCATTATGCACCTACTTCTGTACCAAGTTTTTCACCACACAAAATCCTGGAAAGATTCCCCGGCTGATTGACATCAAAAACCACAATCGGGAGATCGTTCTCCCTCGCCATAGAAACAGCTGTCATATCCATCACCTTGAGATCATCGGAAATCACTTCCTTGTAGGAGACCGATTCAAACCTTTTTGCGTCGTCGTATTTCATAGGATCCTTGTCATACACACCGTCCACTTTCGTCCCTTTCATGACAGCGGATGCCTCAATTTCTGTTGCTCTCAGAACGGCGGCGGTATCAGTGCTAAAATAAGGATTCCCCGTGCCGCCCGCAAGGATCACCACCCGCCCCTTTTCCAGATGTCGAATTGCTCGCCTGCGAATGTAAGGTTCGGCAAGTTGAGAGATCGAAAGCGCTGTCAGTGTGCGCGTCTCGCAGCTGTCTTTTTCCAATGCATCCTGAAGTGTGATGGCATTGATAATCGTGGCGAGCATTCCAAGGTAGTCAGCTGAAACACGGTCCATTCCCTGAACCTCCGCCAATTCTCCGCGGATAATATTACCGCCGCCGATGACGACTCCCACTTCGACTCCGAGATCACGGGCGGATTTTACTTCGTCGGCGAGCGCTTTCGCTTTTGCAGGATCTACCCCGAATCCCCTTTTGCCGGCAAGGATTTCTCCACTCAACTTGAGCAGTATCCTCCCGTAAACAGGTTTCGGCATTAAATGTGGTGTTAGTCGGCTTTTCCGTTGGAGGAGAGTGCCTCTCCCACCTCGTAGCGGGAGAAACGGGAAACGGAAATATTCTCACCAAGGGTGGCGATTATTTCCGTCAGGATGTCCTGTACAGACTTATCGCCGTCCTTTATGAAAGGCTGCTCCAGCAAGCAGTTTTCCTGATAAAATTTTTCCAATCTTCCTTCAACAATTTTTTCGATGATGTTGTCAGGTTTTCCAGAATCCTTCGCCTGCTCGGTAAAAATCTCTTTTTCTTTCTCCACCATACTACCGTCCATACCGTCGCGGGAGAGAGACAGCGGGTTGGTAGCAGCAATCTGCATGGCTACATCTTTCACAAAACCTTGAAAGTCGTCGGTCTTTGCGACAAAGTCGGTCTCACAGTTGACCTCTACCAGAACGCCGATTCTGTTCCCGGGATGGATATAGGAGAGTACCACCCCTTGATCCGCCTGCCTTCCTGCCTTCTTTTCCGCTCTGGCGATACCTTTTTTCCGGAGGAAGTCGACGGCCTGCTCCACATCTCCTCCACTCTCGAGAAGTGCCTCCTTGCAATCCATGATTCCGGCGCCCGTCCGGACTCTCAAATCTTTTACTTCCTGTGCGTCAATCGTCATTTGACTCATTCTTCTCGTCATCCTCAGCAGCCTCCGCCACCGGTTCATCTTCTACTTCAGTATCAGCCTCTCTGTTTTCTGAATCTTCTGAGATTACGTCATCTTTATCAGAAGCCTCTACCGTATTGGAGTCGTCAGCAGGCTCCTCGACGACCGCAGCGTCGTCAACTTCGCCATTTGTCACTGGCTCTTCAACATTAACATCTTCGCTGACAGCGGAAGGAATATTCGTCGGATAAACCATGGACCGCGATTCACAGATCGCCATCGCAACCTCTCCCACTAGCAACTTAATCGCTCGAATCGAATCGTCATTGGCAGGGATCGGGTGATCGATCAGGTTGGGATCCGTATTAGTATCGACGATGGAAACCACGGGGATTTCGAGCCGCTTCGCCTCACTCACTGCAATGGACTCATGATTTGCGTCAACAACAAATACAGCATTGGGGAGCCGCTTCATATCTTTGATTCCGCGATGCAGGTCCTGAAGACGAATCATCTCCCTTTCAAGGGACAAAATCTCTTTCTTCGTGGCATTCTCGTAGAGAGGGCTTGATTCTTTCTCAAGAAACTGGAGGCGCTTGATACTCTTTCGAATCGTGGAAAAGTTGGTCAACGTGCCACCGAGCCACCGTTCCACCACATAAAACATACCGCACTTGTCAGCCTCCTGCTGGATGATATCCTTTGCATTTTTCTTGGTTCCAACAAACAGAATTTCACCGCCATCCTCCACAATTTCAGTAAGGAATTCAACAGCCTTCGCGAGACCCTTGAGTGTCTCCTCGAGGTTGATGATGTGAATGCCGTTCCTCTCCATTAGAATGTAGCGGCTATAGTTGGGGTGCCACCGGCGAGTGAGATGACCGAAGTGTGCTCCGGTGCTCAGGAGATTATCAAATGTAACTTCCAAATAACCGCCCTATCGTTTAGAGAACTGGAACGCCCGGCGAGCTCCGCGGAGTCCGTATTTCTTCCGCTCCTTCTCCCGAGCATCCCGCGTGAGAAGTCCAGCTTTCTTCAGGGCGGGCTTAAAATCTTGGTTGACGTTCACGAGTGCGCGAGATATTCCGTGGCGGATGGCACCCGCCTGCCCGGTCGGGCCACCGCCTCTGACGATAACGGAAACGTCATAGTCATTGTTTTCAAGAATGTCAAACGGCTTTTCCACAATCTTCTGATCCACTGTCCGCCCGAAATACTCCTTGTAATCTCTTCCGTTCACAGTCACATTTCCCTTCCCCATGGTGACTCTAACCCGGGCAACAGCAGACTTCCGTCTTCCAGTCCGGGCAAACACCATATCGCTCTTTGACGCCATTCGTTAGAATTTCATCACTTTCGGCTGTTGTGCGGCATGAGGATGATCAGAACCTTTGTAAACTTTGAGGTTACCGAGCATCTTCCGGCCGAGACGATTGTGAGGAAGCATTCCTTTCACCGCCTTCTCCACAATCCGCTCGGGCTGGCGTTTCCGGACAGTATGCAAATCTACCTCCTTAGCGCCGCCGGGATAGCCGCTGTGGGAAAAATAAGTCTTCTGCATCTCCTTCTTTCCGGAAACACGCACTTTCTCAGCATTAATCACGACAACAAAGTCACCCATATCCATATGGGGGGTGTATGTCGGTTTATGCTTCCCCCTCAGTATCTGGGCTACGCCGGACGCTAGACGTCCGAGTGTCTTGTTTTCAGCGTCGGTGATATACCAATCTTTCTGGATATCTCCGGCTTTCATCGAGTATGTCTTTGATCTTTTTGCCATTTTGTACAGCAAATAAAATTACCTAAGAAACAGCTTAGACGGCAAGGAGTTTTAGCAAAACACGCCTAAGGCTCGACCAGGTCTTTCGTAAAGCTTTTTTTCCTATTGCTCGAAGAGTCGGCCGGAGGAAATAGTCGCCTTAACCCTTCCCTTGAGAGAATGGTCAATAAAGGGTGTGTTCCTCGACTTGGAGCAGAGATGCTGTGCCGCAAATACCCATTCCTCATCGGGATCAATAATTGTGATCTCCGCCTCCCTCCCGTTCGAGAACAGGTTTTCATCAAATCCCATAGCGAGCCGAGGATTTACAGTTAGTGCGGCTATCACCTGTTCCAGTTCCATTTCCGCTTCGCTGAGGACTTTCCAGGCAGCTCCAAAGGCGCTCTCCAGACCGATCATACCGCAAGGTGCCCAATCAAAAGGCGCTTCCTTTTCCTCTATAGTATGAGGGGCGTGATCGGTGGCAATACAGTCGATGGTACCGTCCTTCAGCGCCTCTCTAAGAGCAACTCTATCTTCTTCTGTGCGGATAGGTGGCGCAACCTTAAAGTTGGTGTCATACGAGTGGAGATTCCCATCGTTAAAAAAAAGGTGGTGAGGTGTCACCTCAGCTGTCACATCCAGTCCTCCCTCTTTAGCAGCACGAATCCATTCCACCGATTTGGCTGAGCTTACATGCGGGACATGGAGCCTGCCTCCAGTCATTGCTGTCAGTTCAAGGTCACGGTTCACCATGATTGATTCACTAACATCAGGTATCCCACCAAGTCCCAGCCGCGTCGACCACGACCCTTCATGCATCTGTCCATCCAGTTTTAACGTCAGATCTTCAGCATGATTGATCACCGGGACCCTAAGTAGTGTTGTGTACTCTAGCACGCGCCTCATTAATCCACTCTCCATGACAGGTATACCGTCATCGGAAAACGCTACCGCCCCCTCCTTCACCATGGCGCCGAGTTCGGTAAGTTCCTTGCCATGCTGTCCCACTGAGATAGCACCAATGGGGTGAATCTTCACGGAAAGATCACTCCCTTTCTCAACGACGAATCGGATCGACTCCGGAGTGTCCAGAGGCGGGTCGGTGTTAGGCATCGCACAGACTTGCGTGAAACCACCCGCGAGTGCGGCGTCGGCTCCGGTAGCAAGTGTTTCCTTGTCTTCTCTTCCGGGCTCGCGGAAATGAACATGGAGATCACAGAAGCCGTGAGTCACAACCTTCCCGCCTGTATCGTAAACTTCGGCTTCAGGTGCTGAGATTCTCTTCCCAATCTTTTCAATCTTTCCGTTTTTCAGCAGTATTGATCCATTGAATCGCTCACCATTTGCCGGGTCGACGATGTCGCCGTTCTTGATCAGGAACAGCTTCGGAAGTGTCTCTCCTTTCATGACGCCTCCGGTTGATCCCCAAGGAGGAGATAAAGAACGGCCATTCGAACAGCCACCCCGTTCAGGACTTGATCAAGGATAATAGCGTTCTCACTGTCCGCTACATCGCTGTCAATTTCGACTCCCCTATTAATAGGGCCGGGATGCATAATGGTAATCGGTTCCTTCAGTCGCTCAATCCTCTCACGAGTGATCCCGAACAAATCGCGGTACTCCCTCACAGAGGGTATGTAGCTGACGCCCTGCCGCTCCCGCTGAATTCTCAAGACGTTGACAGCGTCAGCCCACACGAGAACTTCATCAATATCATAGTTTACCGAAATGCCCAGTTCTTGGACGTTTACCGGCATAAGGTTCGGCGGCCCACATAGTGTCACTTCGGCGCCCATACTTAGCAATCCGTGAATATTCGATCTTGCAACGCGACTGTGCGTGATATCACCAACAATGGCAACCTTAAGCCCATCTAATTTCCCTTTGGCCTCCATCAGGCTCATCATATCCAGAAGCCCTTGTGTCGGATGTTCATGGGTTCCGTCTCCCGCGTTCACGACTACCGAATCGACATAGTGAGTCAGATGAATATGCGCTCCCGGCGCGGGGTGTCTCATAACAATGCAATCAATTTTCATCGCTTCAATATTCCGTGCTGTATCCTTGAAGCTTTCACCTTTCTTCAGGCTGCTTCCGCTGGTCGAAAAATTGACGGAGTCTGCGGATAGCCGTTTTTGAGCAAGCTCGAAAGAAATCCTTGTCCGTGTCGAATCCTCGAAGAACAGATTAACGACAGTTTTCCCCTGCAGCGTCGGTACTTTCTTGATGGGCCGATCGAGGACTTCTTTGAAAGAAGAGGCGTGCTGGAGGATCAGCTCAATATCTTTTCTGGGTGTCTCCGCAAGACCGAGAAGGTGTTTCTTGCTCAGGAACCCCATATACTCAAGCCTTGTTGCTTTTGGTTCTCGGACTGTTATGCATAGTTAACCAGATAGACGGCGTCTTCGTCGTCAACCTCTGACAGCCTCACCAGAACATGCTCCATATTAGAGGTGGGGATATTCTTTCCCACAAAGTTCGCCTTAATGGGCATTTCTCGGTGGCCGCGATCTACAAGCACGGCCAACGCCACCGAAGCGGGACGGCCAAAATCCATGATTTCATTCATCGCTGCCCGAATGGTTCTTCCGGTGAATAAAACGTCGTCAGCAAGAAGTACTGTCTTGCCATCGAGAGGAAATGAGATGTCGGTCCCCTTTACTTGTGGCTGAATGAGGCGCTCTCGGAAATCATCCCTGTAAAAAGTAACATCGAGGTAACCGGTAGGAACGTCTGTACCTGATATTTTCATGAGCGCCTTCGAGAGCCGCGTGGCGATGAATTCCCCCCTTGTCCTGATTCCGATCAGCACCAATTCCTCAATGGATAGCTGCTCAGTCAACTCGTGCGCCACCCGGGTGAGCGACCGTTCGATTTCGCTCTTTCCAAGGAGCTTTTTACTCTTTTTAGCCATCATGACCTCATACAAAAAATCCTCCCGAGAAAGGAGGATTCCTGTTGCGTCCTTACCTCCTCTCTGGGACGGTTTAAAAGACACCTGAATTTAGCCATTTTAGATTAGAATCAAAACTGATTTAGGGCGCCCTGAATAGCATTAACAACAGAATCAGTGGACATCTCTTTCATGTTAATGGTATGGTCCGTCGCTTCCCTATCGAACCATTTGAGTTGTTTCCTGGCGAATTTCCGCGTCTCAATCTTGATCCTGTCAACGGCCTCGGAAAGATCGATTCTTCCCTCCAGATGGCGCAACAGATTCCGATATCCCAGACTGTCCATAGGATGGGCTTTTCTATCGAGCCCAAAGTCAATCAATGCGGCCGCCTCGTCTAGCCATCCATCCTCAATCATCCTTTCCGTCCTGCTGTTTATTCGTGGGATTAAAACGTCGAGGTTCCCCCACAGATAGAAGGTCACAAAATGGTCAGTTTGATCCTTTTGTTTCTGATTTCGAAAATGTTCAGTGGGAGGCTTCCCCGTGATTTCATAAACCTCCAACGCCCGAACGAGCCGCTTGTGGTTGTTCGCGTGGACAATCTCAGCATACTCGGGATCCATAACCCGTAGTTCTGCGAGCAATCTCTCGGCACCTTCTTGTTCCAATCGAAGTTGAAGCGCCGCCCTCACCTTCAAGTCGCTTGATGAATTCTCGAAGAGCCCCCTCGTCAACGCGCGAAAATAAAGCCCGCTCCCGCCACAGATGATGGGGATTTTCCCGCGGCTCTTCACATCGTTCATGGCTGCTTCTACCAAACCGGCATACTCACCGGAAGAAATGAGTTCCGAAGGGTCGCGAATCCCGATGAGATGGTGAGGCACCCCCTTCCGCTCTTCCTCTGAAGGCTGGGCCGTCCCAATGGCCATGTGGCGGTAAATCTGACGTGAATCAAGACCAATCACCTCTCCTTCCAGTTGGAGGGCCAACTTAACGGCGACACCGCTCTTCCCCACCGCTGTGGGGCCGACAATAATGACAGTTCTTTGAAAAGGTGGTTTAGGTGCGCTCAAAGCGCCGGTCAAGTTCATCCAACGAAAGATTGGCCATGATTGGCCTCCCATGGGGACAGTAGTAGGGATGTTGGGTAGCAAACAATCGATCTACCAGTGACTGCATCTCTTCCAGTGTCAGTACATCACCCGCTTTCACCGCCGCCTTACAGGCATATGACGCCGCGACCGCTTCCATGAACGAAGGTTGCGCTTTCTGCTCATTTCTGTAGGTATCGATGATTTCTGTCAGTACTTCCTTCTCACTTCCCCAGCCCAGTTCAGACGGCACTCCCTCAATCATAACTGTATCCTTCCCGAACTCCTTCATTCGGAATCCGATCTTCTCAAGATAAGGGATCAGCTCGAGAAGTTTGGAAAAATCCTCATTCGGGAATTCAACGACCTCGGGAAATAGGAGCGTCTGACTCGGGAGTGGGCTGCCCTCCATCGCCTCCATTGCCTGTTCAAAAAGAACGCGCTCATGAGCCACATGCTGATCGATAACCACGAGACCGCTCTTGATTTCCGAGATTATATATTTGGTGTGTACCTGCCAGATACTGTCGAGATTAACGCCTGGCTCTTCTTCCTTGCTTCCACCGAGCGACTTGACATATGATTTGGCCCGTTCAACCGACTGGCGGGAAACTGTGGCGGACGAAGGGGATGGCGAGAGTGTGAACGTCCCCTGACTCGCTCCCGGGAGGGGCGCTTCCGGTGAAGCAAGGAAATCCGGAATGGACGAAAGAATATCGCCCAACGCCGCTGAGACGGCCGTCTTGAGCACATGATAGATCCGCCACTCGTCTCTGAAACGAACTTCTGTCTTCATAGGGTGAACATTTACATCCACCGAATCGTGGGGAACCTCAAGGTTAAGGACAAAGAAAGGAAACTCGCCTCTGGATACGAGCGATTGATAGGCTGAATAAACAGCCGAATTGAGGAGCCGATTAACAATATATCGTCCGTTCAAGAAGAGGCTCTGTTCTCCCCGTCTCTTACGGACAAGGTTCAGGTTGCCCACATATCCGGTAATGGCAAAAGGCTCCGCCTGATGACTTACCTCTAGGAGGTTCTCTTTATAGGACGGATCGTAAACAGCAGCGATTCGATCCTCGAGATCGGAGGTTGCCAGCTTCATCACCTCTTTGTCATCAGCAGTGAGGTTAAACCTTACATCGGGCCTGCACAGCGCAAACCGTCTCACCATTCTGACGATATGCCTCAGTTCTGTCTGAGCGCTCTTGAGAAACTTTCTCCTGGCCGGAATGGAAAAGAAGAGATCGCTGACCGAAATCGCAGTTCCTCCCGAGAAGGGTGTCGGCTCCGGATTGGTTACTTCGCCGTCTACCAAAGAGATTTCATAACCGCTGTCGCCTCCGTTGACGGAGGACTGGGCTTTGACTCTTCCCACCGAAGCTATACTCGCCAGCGCCTCGCCGCGAAAGCCGAGAGTGTTGATCGTCAAAAGATCATTTATTGTTCCAATCTTCGACGTGGAGTGACGGGCAAAAGCGAGGACAAGGTCGTCCTTTCTTAGCCCCAAACCGTTGTCTACAACCTGAATGAAGCTGTTTCCGCCCCCCCTAACAATCACTTCAATTTTGTCTGCCCCGGAGTCAAGACTGTTTTCGATGAGCTCCTTCACCACCGAAGCGGGCCGTTCTACCACTTCACCGGCGGAAATCTTGTTCTTCAGCTCATCCGGAAGAACCTTGATCTTACCCATCTTTGGACATCACTTTTTCAACTTCAGCTGAAATTTTTTCGTGGAGCTCTTCACCCTCTTTCATCAAGTCATCAGCGCTAATCTTCATCTCCTTACAGAACTGTTTGTCATCGATACCATCGAGATTAATGAGTACGTTTAATCGGGCGCCCCGCAATCCTGCAAGGGCCGCCTCAGCCGCCACCGCAGCGTCACTGACCGAATTCGGGTTTCCTTTGTCGACAGCCAATTGGGAAAGTTTTATTGTCTCCAAACAGAGACGGCAAACTTCCATTGGGACCTGTGTCGCCCCCATTGTGGCGGCTTGGATCGCTTCATGACGCGCCTGCTTTTCATCATCTGTTCGTTTCTTTATTCTGAAGGCTGCCATCACGCCGTTGAACGCATCGGTGTCCTCATCCACGAGAGAAGTGAGGCGATCCCTCAGATTCTGGGCCCGACCACCCAGAGCTTCCATTTCTCTCCGCAAATCTTCTATCCCTTTTTTTGAATGAGTTAGAGCCGCCACCATGCTGACCAGCGCCGCTCCCAGAACGCCCATCAGAGCCGAAACTGAACCACCACCAGGTGCAGGAGAGTCGCTGGACAGATCATTGCTGAACTCTGTCACGGTTTTTGAAACTAGTACCCCCCGATTTGCAAGCCGGTATTCCACAATCCTCTCTTCCGGATTGAAGGGCGACACATCGTTCAAGCCAAGCGATTCCACCGCCGCATAAACGAGTTCCGACTCCGCCACGCCGGTGGTTTTCCCTTGCGAGGAGAGATAGTACCCCCCCGTTATTAGCATCGCTTCAAGCGGAAGTAAGCCCACTAGTTCGCTCCCTGTCACTCTCAGCCCCCGCTTGCGCGCCCCTTCTCGGACTGCCTCGAAGGCGGCATGAATCGGAGTCACCGTATAATCCGTGAGGTTAATGGATACTTGAGCCTTTCCGTACTCCTCAATTTCCCACCCCACGGCCTTACATGCTTTCAGAAGTCCCGGTACTTTCACAGCACTACCGCCCTCATCGCGGATAATTTTCCCATCGGAATCACGTTTGGCGCGCCCTGCCTCACGAATATCAAGAGCGATATCCGTTGCAAGCTTTCGATCTCTCGTGTTGAGATTGACGTTGTAAGCGATAAGGAACTGGCGAGCGCCGATTGCGATTGCCCCGCTTTTCGGATTGAATTCGCCCATCCCAAAATCGGGCTTCCATTGGGGATCCTTCAGCTTTTCCGACAAACCTTCATACTCCCCAGACCTGACGGTGGCGAGGTTTGTCCGATCGGGAGTCGACGCTGCACTTTCATAGAGAAAGACCGGGATGGAAAGCTCTTCCGCCACGCGCTCTCCTACAGACTTTGCGATCTTTACGCAGTCTTTCAATGTGGCACCTCGAACCGGGACAAACGGACAGACATCTGTGGCCCCCATTCGGGCATGCTCACCCGAATGATTTCTCATATCGATCAGTTCGGTCGCCTTGGCAATTCCCTGAAACGCCGCCTCCGCTACAGCCTTCGGCGATCCGACGAAAGTCACGACCGTGCGATTCGTCGCCTGACCGGGATCGACATCGAGTAAGGCAACGCCCTCGACCGATGCAATGGCGGCGCCAATAGCGTCAATTACACCCTGATTCTGACCTTCGCTAAAGTTTGGTACACACTCTACAATCTTGCTCATCTCAAACTGAGACTCCTTTCAAATAGTAGAGAAGAAACAGCACGATTGTCATAAGTGCAAGCAGTTTGATAAATGTACTTTTTCTGGGATGATAATTCAGAATTCGTCTGAAGTGAACTTCGCGGACCATCAAATGAGGCCAAATGTGAACAAACTCGAGAAAAAACGGACAAAGGGCCCAATGAACACCCAGAAAATGGATACGCCCGTTACCAGTCCGAACAGAATAATCGACATGAGAACCCACGGGCCGTATTGTTCCATCTGAATAGCGATATGTTCATATTCGTAAGGCAAAAGCCCTCTGAGAATTTTCGAACCATCAAGAGGCGGGATTGGCAGCATGTTGAACACCGCAAGGGCAAGATTTATCTGAAGACTGTAAAACAGCATATTGCCAAGGAGGGCGGTATTTGAGTCAGACATTAGATTCGAGGTAGCGAAGCCGACGATGAGCAGTCCCGAAGCGAAGGCAAGGATCATGTTTGCCACGGGCCCGGCAAGGGCCACCCAGAGCATTTGCCGCTTTGGATCAGAAAAGTAACGAGGATCCACTGGAACGGGCTTGGCCCATCCAAAATGGACAAGAAAAAGCATCATTGTTCCTATTGGATCCAAATGGACGAGGGGGTTCAGGCTCAGCCGTCCCAGCATCTTGGCCGTTGGATCACCAAATTTCAGCGCCATCCAACCGTGAGCATACTCATGGAAGGTGATCGCTAATAGAATAGGCGGTGCCAGTAGAAGAAAATTCTCTACCATCGCGGGTGATACTGCCTGTGGACTTCTTTGAGATAGGTCTTATCGAGGTGGGTGTAAATCTGTGTGGTTGAAATATCTGAATGGCCCAGCATCTGTTGAACCGCCCGGAGGTCCGCACCCCCTTCGAGAAGGTGCGTGGCGAAGGAATGCCGCAAAGTATGCGGAGACACCGTTTTCTTGAGATTGGAGTTAAAAGCAACCTGTTTCAGAATCTTCCAGACTCCCTTCCGGCTTATCGCCTCACCCCTATAATTGAGAAAGATTTTATCCGTTGTTTTTCCCTTTTTTACAAGTTGTGTCCTTGATTCATTCATATAAAACTCTAACCATTTGATCGCTTCTCGTCCCAGCGGAACGATCCGCTCTTTTGATCCTTTTCCGGAAACTCTAAGCCATCCGCTCCCTTCCATAACGTCCAGAACGGAAAGGGCTGTCATCTCCGAAACCCTCAGGCCAGCTGAGTACAAGAGCTCAAGCATTGATCGGTTCCGGACGCCCGACGGCGTGGAAGTGTCAATAGCCGCCAACAGGGATTCGATCTCCTCAACAGTCAATACTTCCGGAAGATGTTTCGGGAGTTTCGGCATGTCTACCAGCTCGGAGGGATTTTTCGCCGCTTCCCCTTCTTCGACCAAATATGAATGGAAAGCCCTGATGACCGAGAGCGTTCGGCGTATGCTGGACGGTTTTAGAAGAGCATCGCTCAAGTCTCTAATATAGGCCTGAATATCAGCTGTCTGAATCCGGTCCGGCTCAGCATCTTCAGACAGGTGAGCTGCGTATCTCGAGATATCTCGGCGGTAGGCATCCACCGAATTGGCGGCAAGGTTTTTTTCTGTCCGGAGGTACATAATAAACGGTTCGATGAAGATTTGCGTTGCTACTTCCCCTGTTCGAACGCTTTCTCGATAAGTTCACAGAAAATGTGTCCCGCCGTAATGTGTCCTTCCTGAATCCGCTGAGTGTCATCGGACGGAACCGTGATATTGACGTCACTTCGGGCACCGAGTTTACCTCCGCTCTTTCCTGTCATGACAATAACACGAATATCCATCATTTTCGCCTTCTCCACCGCCTCCAGAACATTCTCGGAATTTCCGCTAGTGCTTATGGCCACGAGCACATCTCCCGCCTTTCCCAGTCCCTCCATCTGACGTGAAAAAAGTGTCTTGAAATCAACATCGTTCACCCAAGCGGTGATCATGGAACTGTCGGTTGTGAGAGAGATGGACGGCTGAGGTGGCAGATCATGTCTCCGAAGTCCGCCGATGATTTCCGTGGAGAGATGCTGAGCCTGAGCGGCACTCCCTCCATTACCACACCACATCACCTTCCCACCGGCCTGAATAGAACTGATGATCAGTTCGGCCGCCTGACGAATCTGTTCAGTGCAATCTCCAGCCATCGCCATTTTTACATTGGCGCTTTCCTTCAACTGTTTTTCAACGATTTTGGTAATATCAGTCATATCACACCCCATGGATTGCATCGGCGAAGTCACTCAGAATGACAGAACTGTCATCGGATTCAGCCACTGTCCCCGTCACCACAAAAGATGCGCCGGCTTTTACCTTCGATGCTGCCGTTTTCGGATCGGTGATACCACCACCAACGATGATCGGAATATCACAGTTTTCAGACACAGCTACCACTGTCTCATCCGAGATCGGAAAGGAAGCACCGCTGCCCGCCTCAAGATAAAGAAATTTCATCCCGAGATACTGTCCCGCCAGACCGTGTGCCACTGCGATTTCTGGACGATTCATCGAAAGCGGTCTGGAGTTGCTCATAAACTCTACCGTGGAATGACTTCCCCCATCAAACAGCATGTAGCCCGTCGGAATTGCTTCCAGACCGAGATCTTTCACAATCGGTGCGCCGATCACCTGCTCACCGATAAGGTAAGTTGGATTTCGCCCGCTAATGATAGACATGAATAGTACGGCGTCGAAGTATGGGCCCAACTGACTGACTGAGCCGGGGAAAAGAATCACCGGTACGTCCGAAAGCGATTTGATTTTTTTGGCCCGCTCACCGAAACCGCTGTCCATGATCAAGCTCCCACCTACAAGAACAGCGTCCGCTCCGGATTTGTTGACCGATTCTACGAGTGACTTAATCTTTCCGTCGTTCTTCGAATCTGGATCGATGAGGACTAGATAGCCCGCGCCTTTCTCCCGGCGAACGGACTCCAAATGTGAATAGACGCCACTCATGACACCATCGGGATACCTAATTCCTCACCTCACAATGTCGGAGTACTCATCGGCTGAGAGAAGGTTTTTCGTTTGGGCCTCACCCGACAGTTCAATCTTAAATATCCACCCTTCGCCATAGGGATCAAGATTGACCAACTCCGGTTCATCATCGAGAGATTGATTTATTTCTATCACTCTTCCCGACAGCGGCACATAGAGGTCGGAAACGGTCTTAACCGCCTCAATTGTACCAAAGGTGCTCCCTTTCACAGCATCACTTCCCTCCTCTGGAAGTTCAAGGTAAACGATGTCTCCCAGTTCGCCCTGCGCGAAGTCGGTGATACCGATTGTAGCATTGTTGTTTTCTACCAGAATCCACTCGTGGGATTCGGTGTAAAAGAGATTCGGCGGAATATTCATCTCACTTACATCCCTTTCTATTCTGTTAGTTTGTCTCCCCGTATGAAAAAGTCTTAAGAAAGCCCGTATTGAAATCTCCGGACTGGAATGTGCTATTCCGCATGATCGCCTGGTGAAACGGGATTGTAGTTTTTGGTCCCTCGATGATCAGCTCTTCCAGTGCACGCTGCATTCTGTTTATGGCGATCATTCGATCGCCAGCGTGAACGATGAGCTTTCCGATGAGAGAATCATAGTACGGCGGAATCTCGTATCCTGCATACAAGTGAGAATCCATACGTACTCCGTTCCCTCCCGGTGCGTGGAACTCTTCTACCTTGCCGGGAGATGGCATGAAATTCTTGGAAGGATCTTCAGCGTTTATTCGGCATTCGATGGCGTGTCCACGAAGTTTGAACTTCCCAAGATCTTCGGAAATCTCTTCACCGGATGCGAGCCTCACCTGCGCCTTTACAAGATCTTTTCCTATCACCATTTCGGTTACCGGGTGTTCCACCTGGATTCGAGTGTTCATCTCCATAAAATAGAATTCTTTTGATACGTCATCAAAAAGGAATTCCATAGTGCCCAGTCCAACGTAGTCTATGGAGGCAGCACCTTTGATAGCGGCTTCACCCATCTGAGCTCGAAGTTCATCATCTATCGCCGGCGACGGTGATTCTTCAATAAGTTTCTGGTGCCGACGCTGAATTGAACATTCCCGCTCCCCGAAATGAATGGTGTTCCCTTGCTGATCAGAGAGAATCTGGAATTCGATGTGCCGGGGATTTTGAACGAAATTTTCAAGGTAAAGATCACCGTTATTGAACGCCTTCTCGGCTTCTAATGACGCCGTTACAAACGCATCTTCGAGCTCACTGGCTTCCCGAACAACGCGTATACCCCTGCCGCCACCGCCTGCCGTCGCCTTAAGCATTATGGGATAACCGATCTTTCCAGCAATTCCCGACGCTTCCTCAACTGATGAAACGATACCGTCACTCCCAGGAACTACAGGAACTCCGGCGGCCTGCATCGTCCGCTTTGCCGTCGCTTTCTCACCCATGGCACGGATGGTATCCGCCGACGGGCCAATGAAAAGGAAATCGTTCTCCTCACAGATCTGGGCGAACTCCGGCCGTTCGGAGAGGAATCCGTAGCCGGGATGAATGGCGTCACTGTTGGTCAATTCCGCCGCGCTTAAGATACTCGGGATGTTCAGGTAGCTCTCAGTCCCCGCCGCCGGACCTATGCATACAGCCTCATCTGCAAAGCGGACATGGAGAGAAAGTTCATCGACAATTGAATAAACGGCAACGGTCTTTATCCCCAGTTCGTGGCAGGCACGAATGATCCGGAGTGCGATTTCCCCTCTGTTAGCTATGAGAATCTTGTTCAACATTCGGAGGTGTAACAGCTGAAAAAGAGAGACGTAAATCAGTCAGGCTCAACGACGAACAGCGTTTGTCCGTATTCTACAGCCTGCCCATTCTCTCCAAAAACCCTAGTTATACGACCGGTAACTTCTGATTCGATCTCATTCATGATTTTCATCGCTTCAATGATGCAAAGCGTCTGCCCGGTGGTTACATGATCACCCTCATTCACGAATGGTGGCGATTCAGGCGAAGAAGAACAATAAAATGTCCCGACCATTGGGGAGGTCACCTCAATTCCGGCGGGTACTGAAGCCCCGGTCGGTTGCAGTTCAGATGCATTCACCACAGGCGTAGCAACGACATTCTCTGCTTGAACAGGTTTGAGGGCATCCTCAGGGACAGCACCCTTGGATACACGATACTTACGACCAAAGAAACTAACCTCAATTTCGTTAACCTCACTGCTCTCCAGAAGATCGATGATCGTCTGTAGCCTGGACTTCCACCCTTCAAACATATCACTTAACCCTCTCAACATACTCCCCCGTTCTGGTGTCTATCTTCAACCTATCCCCGATATCGACGAACAGAGGGACATTCACATTGTGTCCTGTCTCGAGGGTGGCAGGTTTTGTGGCGCCGGTTGCCGTATTCCCTCGAACACCTGGCTCAGATTCAGTTACCTCAAGTTCCACAAAAAGTGGTGGAGAGATACCAATCACCTCATCCCCGATGAAGGTGAGATCAACCATGGTCCCTTCCTTGATAAATGACATTTCTTCGGCAATCAATTCTCTTAGAAGAAAAATCTGTTCGTAGGTATCGGCATTCATAAAGACAAACGAATCACCTTCATCGTAGAGATACTGCATTCTGTGCTTTTCAACACGGACAGTAGTGAGCTTTTCTCCGCCCCGAAAGGTAACGTCCATTACCTGGCCTGTAACGATATTCTTCAGCTTCGTCCTGACGAATGCACCACCTTTACCCGGTTTGACATGAAGAAATTGTACAATCTTCATCCTGTGACCCTTGTATTCGATCACCAAACCTGTCCGTATATCTGACGTAGTTGCCACTTAAATATCTTGGAAAAGGGTTAAAAATTTACATTCCTATTGAAGGATAAACAATCTGTAGTTCCGTCGGAAAACAGTGCAACTAATCCAAGGGAAAAACAAAAGCGGGCTTACACCCGCTTTTGTTTTTTTGCACTGTATTACTAGAATAAAGTCTTGCGTCTACAGCACCTTGTGAATCAGGAACGCTACTGAAGCGATGAGGGTGATGAAGATAAGGGCAACCCCCATGTTGCCTTTCTTGATCTCTTCCCATTCTTCGATATCTGTGGACATCATATCGAACACTTTCAGCGCGAGACCGATACCGATAGAAAACCCAAGAGCGGCAACGACAGACCAGCCTATCGCTCGCAAATAGGTATTCAAGATAGATTGCCATCCAAACGGATCAAAGTCCATGATTCTCTCCTTTAGGTTGGTTAAATATACTTCACTTCTCGAACAAACATCTGAGTATTGATCTTGCCCGATAGTAGTTGCTTCAAGTCTTCTGTAGAGGCGGTGGTGAGGAGCCTGAATCCTTCCCCGAGTGGGACATCTATCGTTACAAAAACAGCACTAGGCTCAAAGCCGGTTTTCATTGCCTGACCAGCAGCAATATATCCCACCAGCATCACCATCTCAAAGTTGTTCCTGTTGCTGGCAAGCGTGATGTAGAACGCATCTTTTCCGTTCTGATCCTTCACAAGCTTCATGTTCTCGAAAGAAACCTCAATCCTATACGCTTTGGCAGATTTCTTGACCTCGTTGAAATATGCCTGAGAGGAAACGGCAGAGGGCGCAGAAGAAAGTGCGTCTGAACCTGTAGAAGACGAGGAAGAATCTGCTGTATTACTTGAAAAAGCCTGCGATACGAGGAAGAAAAAAGCTGTTAATACTATTAATTTTCTCAAAGATTTCTCCCTTGCATCACCTTAAAGTTCGGCGAATTTAGTAAAAGCACTTCTTCAATTCAAATCACTTTCATCCAATGACTACCTCCTTGCCTGATTTGAAGAGGTGACCAACCCTATTACCGGCCACATGGTAAGGAATCTCTTCAAGGCTGTCCAAGTCCCAAATTACCAGGTCTGCCGGCATCCCCGGCGCTAACGCCCCGATGGACTCTTCTCGGCCGAGTGATTTCGCCGCCGTGGATGTCGCGGCGAGGAACGACTCTTCTACCGTCAGGCCAAGATAGATGCAGGCGAGGCTCATAATAAACGGCATAGACTGGATAGCGCTACTTCCAGGATTGAAATCAGTCGAAAGGGCCACCTCCACTCCCGCATCAATCAGTCTACGGGCTGGCGCATACGTTTGCTTCCCAAGGCAAAATGTAGTCCCTGGAAGAAGTACAGCAATGACGCCTGCTTCCGCCATCCGTTCGATACCACCATCACTCACATGCATAAGATGATCCGCAGAGAATGCCCCAATCTCAGCCGCTAACTCAGCGGCCCCAGAGGGCGTAAACTCATCCGCGTGCAGGCGCGGTTTAAGTCCATTCTTTCGACCAGTTTCCAGTATTCGTTTCGTGCTACTGATATCAAACCACCCTTCCTCACAGAAGGCGTCACAAAATTCGGCGATCCCCTGCTCGGCAATAGCGGGAATCATCTCGTCGCAGATAAGGTCAACGTATGCATCCTTGTCATCGGAATACTCGGCAGGAAAGTCGTGGGCGCCAAGGAATGTTGGCACAATATCCAGAGGAAGGTCTTCAGCGGCTGCAGCAAGGATCGATAGCGATTTCAGTTCCGATTCGGTGGAGAGACCGTAACCGCTTTTGGCCTCGATGGTGGTGGTTCCTGTAGAGAGAAACCGCTTAAGTCGGCGGAGAGTCAATTCTTTGAGTTCATTCTCAGGAATATCACGGAGCGCTTCAACAGAAGCCGAGATGCCCCCCCCCGCTGTGGCGATCTCCTCATAACTTTTTCCTGAGACACGCATACCGAATTCGTTCGCCCTGGGATAAGCAAATATAGGATGGGTGTGAGGGTCAACGAATCCAGGGGTGACCAGTCTGCGGGCGGCGTCTAGAGATTGATCAGCCTCTGGGAGCGCATCGCCAATGGCGGCCACCTTTCCATCTTCCATAATGAGATCGACATTCGTCCGGCGACTGATACCGCCACTCTCCCTATCGTATGTCGCCAACTCGCCAACATTTGAAATCTTGAACGAAGTCATTTATTCATCGGTATTTTGATGCCCCACTCTACGGCGTTCTTCTCCGCCCGCTCGTAACCTGCGTCTGCGTGACGAACCACCCCGATTCCCGGATCGTTATTGAGGACGCGCTCAAGACGCCGTTCCATCCTTTCCGTCCCATCCGCAACAATAACCTGTCCCGCATGAATGGAGAGTCCCATACCGACCCCGCCACCGTGATGGACTGAAACCCAGCTCGCACCACTTGCAGTGTTGAGGAGAGCATTTAAGATTGGCCAATCTGCTATGGCGTCACTTCCATCTTTCATACCTTCGGTCTCCCTATAAGGCGACGCCACCGAGCCGGTATCAAGATGGTCCCGTCCTATGACGATCGGCGCCGAAATATCCCCTGATGCTACCATCTCGTTCATGGCAAGGCCGAGCTTGGCCCTGTCACTGTAACCGAGCCAACATATCCTCGCCGGCAAACCTTGAAAGTGGACCTTCTCATGGGCCATCTCAATCCACCGGCAGAGAGCCTTGTCATGAGGAAAGAGCTCTATCACTTTTTCATCCGTTCTGGCAATGTCATCAGGGTCTCCGGAAAGCGCCACCCACCTGAAAGGTCCCTTCCCATCACAAAAGAGCGGCCGGATATAGGCCGGGACGAAACCGGGGAAGTCGAACGCTTCAATGAGACCACCCTTCTTGGCTTGTCCTCGAAGATTGTTACCGTAATCGAAAACAACAGCACCTCTAGAATGCATCTCAACCATGGCGCGGCAATGATTTACCATCGCCTGAAAAGAGAGACGGATGTATTTGTCAGGATCTCGTTTCCGTATCTCATCCACAGCATCAGCCGGAATCTCGTTCGGAATGTACCCGTTCAGCTCATCGTGAGCTGACGTTTGATCCGTAACCATATCCGGGATGATGTTTCGATGGATGAACTCGGGGAAGATATCCGCCGCATTTCCAAGGAGACCAATGGACTTCGGTTCTTTCTTAGTCTGAGCCGTCCGGGCCATGGCGAGTGCCTCATCAAGGTTTTCAGCCATCGCATCAATGTAACCGGTCTCAAGGCGGCGCTGAATTCGATGCTTGTCCACCTCCACGGCAATCATCACCGCCCCGTTCATGGTGGCGGACAGCGGCTGAGCTCCACCCATTCCGCCGAGTCCTGCGGTAAGAATAAGACGTCCCGACAGATCACCGTTGAAGTGCTTTTTGGCAGCTGCGGCAAAAGTTTCATAGGTCCCTTGGAGAATTCCCTGCGTCCCGATATAAATCCAGCTTCCCGCTGTCATCTGGCCATACATGATCAGTCCAAGCTTGTCAAGCTTCCTGAATGTTTCCCAGTTGGCCCAGTCAGGCACGAGCATCGAATTGGATATCAGAACGCGCGGCGCCGTTGAATGTGTCTTGAAGACCGCCACAGGTTTCCCTGATTGAACCAGAAGCGTTTCGTTGTCCTCCAACTCTTTCAGACTGTCAAGTATGGCATCGAAGCAATCCCAGTTTCGTGCCGCTTTTCCGGCACCGCCGTAAACCACCAGTTCTTCGGGAATCTCCGCCACATCCGGATCGAGGTTGTTCTGGATCATCCTGTAGGCCGCTTCCTGCTGCCACCCTTTACAGGAGAGTTTGGTACCGGTAGGTGCATGAATTGTTCTGGGGGAAGTCATGGGCTAGTCAAATATAGAGACGGGGAATCTCACTTGGCAAGCTCCTCCCCGATTGGTGCAAACAAGAGCGGTTCAGCCTTATGGGCATCATAGGAAAAAACTGCAACACCTGTCAGTCCTGTGACTCTGCTGAACTTGATCTTGTCACGGGTGTCAACCGCTTCCTGGTTGTACGCAGCAATCCCCATAACGATCCCCGGCCAGTATTTCTGAGGAACCGCCTTGTGAATATACTCAATCTCCCGAGCGAAATCCCTGAGTTCAACAGCGTAGTTCATCGGGATCGCAAAATCGATAAGTCCTTCTTTCAACCATTGATCCCACGCCTGGTAGTAGCGGCTTCGAGCCTCACCGGGATTGGGTTTTACCGCAACGGTAAGAAGACAGTCGGGTCGTTTTTTCAGAATGAGCTGATTGAATGACCGGACAAGATCAGTCACAGCGTCTTTTCTGAAATCTCCCCACGCTGAAAGTAAGGATTTTCGGTCCTTGTCGTTGAGATGTTGATAGCCTTCCCCATTCTGATTCACGAGCCTGAGAGGGTCAACGCCATACATCTCTTCAAATCCTATCCGCGCAGACATATTATAACCGAAATCTGAATCGCTGTAGCGTATATAGTCGAGATGAATTCCATCGAGATCATAAAGAGAGAGTAACTCGTCCACCATTTTTCTCAGGTGATTGCGAACGCCCGGGTGGGATGGGGAGAGATATTGCTGAATTCTGTTATCATCACGCTGCATCAAGTCACCTGTAGCAGTGGTGTTATACAGAAGACTCCTGTCGGTCCACTCAGGGAAAGCGACAAGCGGATGATCACGGTTTTCGGAAGCCCTGTCTGCCGACCATGCCAGCAGCACATTGATCCACGCATGCACATCAAGCCCAAGTTGATGGCCTCTCTGGATAGCGTATTCAAGAGGGTCAAATTTTGAATCGGAAATTAGAGGAGATCTGATGACAACCTGACTGTTATAGAGCGCATCAGCCCGGCCCCTAACCTGAACAAAAACGTGATTAAAACTGTTCTGTTTGGCGAACTGAATAGCCCTGTCAATCTCCATCTTTGAGACCATCGAGTGACGGACAATCCACAGCGCCCGGAAGTTAAGTTTGGCTGCCGACGCTTGTCCATAAAGAACATTTATGCTGAAAACAAAAAAGGCAACCAGAATAGCTGCCTTTTCGCATCTCACCATCGTTTTGTGGCAACTCCTAATCGTCAGAAGAGTCTACTTTGGGTTCCGCCTTTTTCTTCTCCTCGTCTGACGAAGGAACAATATCGGCAGAGTCGACAAACTCCAACATGGAAACGGAGGCGCAGTCGTTATCCCTAAACCCGAGCTTGGTCACACGCGTGTAGCCGCCGGGACGACCGGCAAAACGGGGTGCAATCTCGTCAAACAGTATCTTGACAATCTCAGGCCGCGGGATCGTCTTCATAACAGTTCGCCTGTCGTGCAGTGTGCCGCGACGAGCCTTCGTGATGAGTGGCTCAACAAACTGTTGTGCCGCTTTCGCCTTAGCATGAGTGGTCTTAATCCGATTATGCTCAATTAGTGACGAAGCAAGGTTTAAAAGCGTCGCCTTCCGGTGGCTGGCGGTGCGTCCCAGTTTTCTGATTCGCTTCTGGTGCCTCATATTTAGCCTTATTCCTCAGGCTCAAGAAAATACTTGTCGACATCCATTCCAAAAGAAAGCTGCATCTCGTCCAGCTTTTCGATCAGTTCAGAGAGGGATTTGCGGCCGAAGTTCTTGTACTTCAGCATCTGGTTCTCCTCCTTGGAAACTAGGTCTATGATATTCTCGATTCCCGCCGCCTTCAGACAGTTATGGCTACGTACAGAAAGTTCCATCTCATCAATGGAACGCCGAAGAACTTCTCTGATCCTGAGTGCTTCTTCGTCAATCTCTTCAGTCACCTCGAGGATTGGCTCTTCATCAGAGATCTTAAACATGTCGAAATAGCTCGTTAACGTCCGCGCGGCGAAACTAACTGAGTTTTCAGGCGTGATGGTCCCATCGGTATACACATCCAGAGACAACCGTTCGAGACTGTCTTTCGCCGAAGAGACGGGTTCTACATCGTATGTCACGCGTGTTACAGGATTGAAGATCGAATCGATGTAAACCGTTCCAATGGGCGAATCGATGCGTTGGTGACTGTCTGCATCCACATACCCTTTACCCACTGTCAGTTGCAGTTCGATAGTAAAGTTGGCATTATCGTTCATGGTGGCGATGACCAGTTTTGGATTCATCACCTTGTATTGCTGAGACGCCACATCGATATCCTTTGCCGTAAACTTCCCTTTTCCGCTGAAACTGATCTGAATTTTGTCAGGCTTCGGATCGATGAGTTTGAAGCGGATCAACTTCAGATTCTGAATAATGTCTGAGACATCTTCCGTAACCCCTTCAAGAGTGGCGTACTCATGAAGAACACCATCGATTTTCACCGAATTGATGGCAGCTCCCGGAATGGAGGTCATTAGCACGCGGCGCATGGCGTTCCCTACAGTAATCCCCGCGCCTCTCTCGAGAGGTTCCAGATTAAACCGGCCAAAGGAATCCGACCTCGAATTTGCTTCAACCTTGAATTTAAGTTCACTATTGTTGGATGACATATTGACTGTCCTTTCTCGAATTATTTGGAATAAAGTTCGACTATCATCTGTACTTTGATAGTAGAGTCAAAATCTTCTTTCTCAGGTAGTTTTGTCACTGTACCGGAAAGCGATGCCTTATCCAGCGAAAGCCAGGATGAATCGAGATCACCTCTTACCTGTTTCACCGAATCATGGACAACCGCCAGCTTTCTGCTTTTTTCTCTAATGCTGACAAGATCATTTTCCTTTACCAAGTACGACGGAATGTTCAACGACTTTTCATTTACCGTGAAATGTTTGTGCGTTACCAACTGACGAGCGGCAGCACGAGTGGGAGCAAACCCGAGGCGGTACACCACATTGTCCAACCGGCGCTCCAGCAACTCGAGGAGGTTGAGACCCGTCTCTCCGCTCATTTTGTCCGCGTGGCGGAAAAATTTCCTAAACTGGCGCTCCATCAGGCCATACATATATTTAATTTTTTGTTTTTCCTTCAGCTGCAGGCCGTAGTTGGAGGGTCGTCTTCTACGGCTCTGTCCGTGCTGGCCGGGAATATAATTCTTACGATCAAGAATTTTGGATATTTTTGGATTCCCAAAAATGTTTTCCCCGAATTTCCTGGCGATTTTTGCTTTCGGTCCAGTGTATCGTGCCATTGCTCAGCCTCCCCCTAAACCCTGCGCCGCTTAGGAGGGCGACAACCGTTATGGGGAATAGGTGTGACATCTTTGATTGAGGTGACTTCAAGGCCAGCCACACCGAGAGACCTGATGGCTGACTCGCGCCCGGAGCCAGGGCCTTTGACTTCGACCCTGACACTCTTGAGTCCCAAATCAAGCGCTACTCTGGCTGCCTTTTCTGCAGCCTGTCCCGCGGCAAATGGGGTACTCTTCCGGGATCCCTTGAATCCGAGTACGCCGGCAGTAGACCAAGCGATCACGTTTCCATTCAGATCCGTCAGTGTAATATTTGTATTATTGAAAGTCGCCTTGATATGGGCCACACCCTCACCCGATGCTAGAACTTTCTTCTTTTTCTTTGCCATAAATTTCCTCTTTAACCTTTCTTACCAACCGTCTTTTTCCCGAGACCAACCGTCCGTTTTCTCCCTTTACGTGTACGTGCGTTCGTTTTGGTCCTCTGACCGTTCACGGGAAGGCCGCGGCGGTGACGAAAACCCCTGTATGAGCCGATATCCATGAGACGCTTGATATTCATGGTGTTCTCGGTTCTCAGTTCCCCTTCCACCTTCATATTTCCCACCGCTTCGCGAATGGCCGAAACTTGGTCTTCGGTTAAATCCTTTACACGGATGTTTCTATCCACACCAGCCTCTTCCACCACCTTCATAGCAGAAGTGTGGCCGATTCCGAAAATATAGCAGAGCGAAAACTCTACTTTCTTGTCCCTTGGTAAATCGACACCGGAAATACGAGCCATAGTTATCCCTGTCTTTGCTTATGCTTTGGGTTCATACAGATCACTCTGATAACGCCCTTCCGGCGAATGATCTTACACTTGTCACAAATCTTTCTGACTGATGCTCTGACTTTCATCTTAAACCTCAGGCTGCTGCTGCCGCCGTTATCCCTTCAAAAACTCCGTTCGTGAGAATTTTTCCTCCCTCGCTCCCCACAACGACAGTGTGTTCAAAATGGGCAGACGGCTCTCCATCGCGTGTACAGATCGTCCACCCATCATTTTTCGTGAATATCTCTTTTCCTCCCAGGTTAACCATCGGCTCGATGGCCATGCACATCCCCTCTATTAGCTTCACACCCTGACCGGAAGTGCCATAATTAGGAACCTGAGGATCTTCATGTAACTCTCTACCTATTCCGTGCCCTACCAATTCTCTCACAACTGAAAAGCCGTGAGATTCCACATGAGACTGTACTGAACAACCGATGTCAGAAACTCGGTTCCCGGCCAGGGCACTCTCAATGCCAAGGTATAGCGCTTCTTCCGTAACTCGCATCAAGTCCCCAACTTCGGGCCTAACAGAACCGACCGAGTAGGTCCGGGCGCTGTCGCCATAGTAACTGTTTTTAAGCACACCACAGTCAATGCTCACAATATCACCCTCCATAAAGGACCGGTTTGTGGGGATGCCGTGGACGACCTCTTCATTAATAGAAATGCAGAGACTAGATGGATAGCCCATGTATCCTTTGAACGCCGGTTCGCCGCCCTGAGAACGGATAAAATTCTCAGCAAATCTATCCAGTTCCTTACCGTTTGCGCCCGGGACTGTCCTTTCTTCCATAGCCGAGAGTGTCTCGTATACAATTCTTCCACTCTCACGGATTTTTTCAATTTCTCTCTCGCTGCGAATGTTGACCATCTTAGCCACGTTTCCTTCCACGAATTCGGCCTTTCTTGAGAAAGCCATCGTAGTGCCGCATCAAGAGATGGGACTCCACCTGCTGCAGGGTGTCCAGCGCTACACCAACGATAATTAGCAGACTGGTCCCGCCAAAAAATGAAGCAAGATCGTAACCGACATCCATCGTGTTCATAAGAATGAACGGGAACACAGCGATAAAGGCGAGAAAGATGGAGCCTGGTAACGTCACCTTACTCAGAATGTTGTCGATGAACTCAGAAGTCTTCTTACCAGGCCGAACACCCGGGATAAATCCGCCGTGCTTCTTCATGTTCTCAGCCACTTCCTGAGGATTAAATGCGATGGCGGTATAGAAGTACGTAAAAAAAATGATCGTCAGTCCGAAAACCGTCCAGTAGAACCAGTGCTGTGGTGAAAAAACGAGCATGACGCTTTGCATGAATTCACTGCCCTGAAAGAACATGGCGATCGTGTTAGGGAGAAACATGATGGACTGGGCAAAGATGATCGGCATAACACCGGCGGTGTTCACGCGAAGGGGAATGTGTGTTGACTGTCCACCGTAAACCTTTCGTCCCACAATCCGCTTGGCGTATTGCACAGGAATCTTACGAGTCCCCTGTGTTATCAGCACCACAAATGCCACAATGACAAACATAATCCCCAGGAGCACTACTTCTGTCAGCGGACCTCTCACCTCTTCCTGAATGAGGGAGATTTCACTCACAATAATGTTTGGTACGCTGGCAACAATACCGATCATGATAACCAGCGAAATACCATTCCCGATTCCCCTCTCAGTGATCTGTTCACCTAACCACATGATGAAGACCGTCCCCGTCACAAGTGTGATCATAGTCAAAAGCCTAAATCCAAAACCAGGCTCGGGCACAACCATCATCTGGAAACCGCCAACATTTGACTCCAGGTTCTCGAGGAAAATAGCGATACTGTAAGCTTGAAGAGATGAGATCAGCACGGTACCGTATCGCGTCAACTGTGTAATCTTTTTCCGACCTTCTTCCCCTTCTTTTTGCAATCTCTGGAAATATGGAACGACCACGCCCATGAGCTGGATAATAATCGACGCCGAGATATAGGGCATGATTCCCAGGGCAAAGATCGTGGCTTTCTGAAACGCGCCACCAGCAAAAAGATCGTAGAGACCGAATAAAGTGTTCTGGAAGTTTTGGATGGCGGCGCCCAGCGCTTCTGTGTTGATTCCAGGAACAGGGATGTGCGCACCGATCCGAACGACTACAAGAAGAGAGAGCGTGAAGATGATACGCTGCCTCAGTTCAGGAATCGCAAAGATGTTTCGAAACTTGTCGATCATGCTACGATCGCCTTGCCTCCGGCTTTTTCAATTTTCTTGGCTGCGGTTACACTGAACGCATCGGCAAAAATTTCCACCGACCGCTCAATCTCGCCGTTTGCCAGAATTTTCACCGGCTTTTCCGCCGAATGTATGATCCGCTTATCAAGAAGCATGGCAACATCCACTTTTTTCTCTTCAAGCTTGGAAATCGCCGACAGACTTACTGTCTGATAAACTTTCTTAAAGCGCGCATTCGAGAAGCCTCGTTTTGGTACGCGTCGCTGGAGTGGCATCTGTCCGCCTTCAAACCAGCTTCGCCGTTTACTTCCCGATCTCGAGTGATAACCTTTGTTCCCCCTGCCAGAGGTCTTACCCGTTCCAGACCCTTCACCACGACCGATGCGCTTGCGAGACTTGGTAAGACTTGAAGGGGCTGTCATTTCGCTAAGCTTCATGATTCGTCTTGAACCTTTAGTAAAAAACTGACCCTGTTAACCATGCCACGAATAATCGGCGTGTCATCGTGAACAACAGTCTGATTCATTTTCCGAAGACCGAGAGCTCTCAGTGTTCTCTTTGCTTTGACATTGTAGCCTATGGCGCTCTTGATCTGGGTAATGTGAAGAGATTTTACTGATTTCTTCGCCATCATCATTCCTAGTTGAAGACCTCGCCAATGGTGATGCCCCGGCGGTTTGCCACCGACACAGGATCATGAAGCGAACGCAACGCCTCCTCAACGGCTCTTACAATGTTGTTAACATTGGATGAGCCGTACCGCTTGGTAAGGATGTCCGTGATGCCCACTTGCTCAATAAGAGCCCTGACAGGGCCACCTGCGATAATCCCCGTACCAGGCGAAGCCGGTTTAAGCATTACTTTAGCTGCACCGAATTTCCCATTTATTTTATGGGGAATAGTCCCGTTTATAATCGGCACACGAAACATATTCTTTTTCGCACTTTCCTTCGATTTGGAAATCGCTGAAATCACTTCATTCGCCTTGCCGTGGCCGAGGCCCACATGGCCATGACCATCACCAATGGCAACGAGGGCGCTGAAGCGAAACCGGCGACCACCGGCAACTACCTTCGCCACCCTATTGATTTTAATAACTGTCTCTTCGTTCAGCTCAAGTTCAGTAGGATTGATACTGCTCAAAACTCTAGCCCTCCTTCGCGGGCGCCATCAGCAAAAGCTTTTAATCTGCCATGATACAGGAACCCGTTTCGATCGAATACTACCTTCGAAATCTTGCTCTTCTTCGCCCTCGCTGCGAGCTCCTTGCCCACTGCACTGCTCAATTCCACCTTGGTCTGCTTTAATGATCCACTCAGTTTTTTCTCTATGGACGAAGCAGCAACAACTGTTTTTCCTATTGAATCATCCACCAGCTGGCCGTAAATGTGGGAAAGACTCCGATAGACCACGAGCCTCGGCCGGAATTCTGTACCAAAGGCGTGACGCTTGCTTCTCCGCCGACGCCGTAATCTTCTTTCTGCTTTCTGCCTCTGCTCTTTCACTACTCGCCTACTGTCTTACCCTTCTTGATTCGGATATATTCCTCAGCATATCGAATACCCTTTCCTTTATACGGCTCAGGCGGACGAAAAGAACGAATTTTCGCCGCAACTTGACCAACAAGTTGCTTATCCATCCCAGAAACAGAAATGGATCCTTTCCCTGTTTTAATGTCGATTCCTGAGGGTGGGTCAAAATAAATATCGTGAGAAAAACCCAAGGCAAGCTTCAATCTCTGACCCTCAAGATTTGCATTGTAACCAACACCAATGATTTTCAAGCTTTTCATGTAACCTTCAGTAACACCGTGGACCATATTCGAAAGGACCGCCCGAGTCGTCCCATGAAGGGCGCGATGTGATGCGCTGTCCGATGGTCGTTCTACCAAAATTGCACCGTTCTCCTGATTCACAATCATATCCGGGTGTGAATCAAAATTGAGGTTTCCCTTTGGTCCGATCACAGAAACTCTGTTCTCTTCGAGAGAGACTTTGACACCATCGGGGAGTGGTATCGGCTGATTACCTATCCGTGACATAGTTCTACCAGACGCTGCAGATCAGCTCTCCTCCGACATTCAATTTCTTTGCAACCTTGTTTGAAATGACCCCTTTGGATGTGGTGAGAATCGCGATTCCAAGCCCATCAAGAACTCTCGGTAACTCACCTGCTTCAACATAGATTCTTCGCCCTGGCTTGCTCTCCCGACTGATGTTCTGAATAACCGGCTCGCCGGTTCTGTCATACTTCAGGAATACACGCAGCTGTTTCTTTACGGGATGATTGACCACAATGAAATCTTTGATGTAGTGCTCTTCCTTAAGAATATAGAGAATCCGTTTCTTGAAATTTGATGCGGGCACATCTACCCAACGTTTCCCCACCTGGAGACCGTTCCGGATTCTCGTCAATAAATCGGCGACTGGATCTGTCATACTCACGCTCGATTAACTCCTTTTACCAGCTTGCCTTGGTGACGCCGGGAATCTCACCCTTCAACGCCAATTCACGAAAACAAAGTCGGCACAGCCCGAACTTTCTCAGAAAGGCGCGGGATCTACCACATTGTGAGCAACGATGATATCTCCTCACTTCAAACTTTGGCGTCTTCTTAGCCTTAAAGATTAGCGATTTCTTAGCCATGTGTAACCTCTTCCAATTCTTTCTCTTCGACTGCAATTGCCGTCCGCTCATAGCGATTATCTAATCTGAACGGGAATCCTATCAACTTCAGAAGATGATAAGCCTCTTCATTCATTTGGGCGCTCGTGGTAAGGGTGACATCAAGTCCCCGAATCTTATCGATTTTGTCATAATCAATTTCCGGAAAGACAATCTGCTCCTGAATCCCAAAGCTGTAGTTACCCCTTCCGTCAAAAGATTTGGCCGACAAACCCCTAAAGTCCCTCACTCGCGGAAGAGCAATATTTATAAGGCGTTCTAAAAATTCGTACATATGCCACTTCCGAAGAGTCACCCTTGCTCCTACAGGATCGCCCACGCGGAGTTTGAAGTTAGATATCGCTTTCTTCGCCCGTGTCACAACTGGTTTCTGACCGGTAATAGTTGTTAAGTCGGCAAGGGCATGTTCTAACGCGGCCTTCTCTTCTCGGGCATTCCCGATGCCGACATTTAAAGAAATCTTCAAAAGTCTGGGAACTTCGAAAATATTTCCCAGTACCAACTGTTTCTGGAGCGTTGGTCTCACTTTTTTACTGTAAAGCTGAAGCAAATTTGGCTCGTACTCCTTCACCGGCGAACTTTTCCTATCCGGCTTTCTGGTTTTTGCCGTAGGCTTCTCATCAGATTTCGCTTTCGGCTTCGTCTTGGTTATTGTCTTTTTTTTCTTCTCGTCCGCCAATTCTACTCCTACGAATCGATGTCCTGTCCTGTCTTCGTGGCGACTCGAATCTTCCTGCCGTTATCCAGAAGACGGTGCCGAATTCTGGTACGGCTACCCGACACCACAATCATCACGTTTGACACATGCATGGGTGCCTCTCTCTCGATGATGCCACCTTGCGGGTTCTGCTGAGATGGTTTGGAGTGACGTTTAATGAAGTTGATACCCTCTACGATTACCACTTCCGATTTTGGCTCTACGCTCAACACTTTCCCTTGCTTCCCAACATCATCACCTGAAATCACTTCAACAGTATCGCCGTTACGAATTCTCATTAAATCACCTCTGGCGCCATTGAAATTATCCGCATAAATCCGCGCTCCCGGAGCTCCCGCGCCACCGGCCCAAATATCCTTGTACCCCGAGGCTCATCTGCACCGGAAAGCAGGACAGCGGCGTTGTCGTCAAATCTCACGTAAGACCCATCTTTCCTACGAACTTCCTTCCGTGTCCTGACAATCACCGCCCGAGAAATCTCACCCTTTTTCACCATACCTCCCGGAATCGCCTGTTTTACGGAAACCACGATTATGTCACCTACAGAAGCGTACTTTCGTTTTGAACCGCCGAGCACTTTGAAGCAGAGCACTTCCTTTGCTCCAGTATTGTCCGCAACCTTTAATCTTGTTTCTGACTGAATCATGGTTCTTTTTTATTCTGTACAAAAGGTACTTAGCTTGACCTACCCTTTTCGAGAACCTCTGTCACGCGCCACCGCTTCGTTTTACTCAACGGCCTTGATGCGATTATCCGGACTTTATCCCCTGAACCGCACTCATGGTTCCCTGTGTCAGCACTGAATTTATTTTTCCTGCTGACATATTTCTTGTACACTGGATGGAGCACTCGACGCTTCACTTCCACACGAACAGTCTTCTCCATCTTATCGCTGACGACCATCCCTTCCAGTGTCTGTCTCCGGCCTCTCTCAATCATAATCTTTTGCTTCCGTTCCTCTTATGTTCAACTCGTATTCACGCAACGCTGTCTTAATTTGAGCAATCTCTCTTCTCAATTCACGTAGCTGAAGGGGGTTTTCAAGCTGCTGAAGTGCTTTCTGAAACCTCAAGTCTTCAAGTTCTTTCTGATTGTCAGTCAGACGTGTCTCTAACTCATCAAATTTAAGCTCTATTAGTTCTTCTCGTCTCATACCAAAATATCTTTCAGCTTGAGAATTCTCGCCGCTCAACGAGTTTTGTCTTAACTGGTAGTTTGTGCCCCGCTATGCGAAATGCTTCCGTCGCAAGTTCTTTATCCACTCCTTCAACTTCAAAAAGTATTCTGCCGGGCTTCACCACGGCCACCCATTGATCTGGTGCACCCTTTCCTTTACCCATCCGGACCTCCGCCGGCTTTTTTGTTATCGGCTTGTCTGGAAAGATTCGGATCCACATTCGCCCGTGTTTCCTGATCTGTCGAATGATGGCAATACGAGCTGATTCGATCTGTCGTGCCGAGATCCAACCCGCCTCGACTGATTTCATCCCAAAACTGCCGAATGCCACATGACTCCCGCGAGTGGCCATTCCTCGACGACGGCCACGATGCTGACGTCGCCACTTAACTTTTTTTGGTTCCAAAGGCATTAGCCGGAAATCTCTCCATTACAAATCCATACTTTGATTCCAATTGTACCGTAGGTAGTTCGTGCTTCAGTGATGGCAAAGTCGATATCAGAACGGAGTGTCTGAAGAGGAACTCGCCCTTCACGAAATATCTCCTGTCGCGCAATGTCGGCGCCGCCCATTCTGCCAGCGACCCGAATCCTGATTCCATCTGCGCCCATCCTCATGGTGGCCTGAATTGCCTTCTTAACGGCACGGCGATAGTTGATCTTTTTTACAAGTTGCTGAGCAATATTCTCACCCACAAGCTTAGCATTCATCTCGGGGCGTTTAATCTCAGACACATTTACCTGAGTATCCATCTTCGTATTGGCATCTCTGGACGCAAGAAGCTTGATCTCTTCACGAAGTTTATCCACATCTTTGCCACCCTTGCCAATGACGATTCCAGGCCGGGATGTCTTAATGGTGACCGTCAGTTTCTTGGAAGTCCGATCGATATCAATGCTCGAGATTCCGGCGTTTGGAAGCCGTTGGTTTACATAGCGCCTCAACATGATATCCTCTGATACGAAATCAGCGTAGTTCTTACCGCCAAACCAGTTGGAAGACCATGGCTTGTTGATACCAAGTCGAAACCCCGTCGGATGTGTTTTTTGACCCAAATCTGCTCCTTTAATTTTTTTGAGAGACCACCACAGTGAGATGGCTGGACCGCTTTCTGATTCGCGACGCTCTTCCCATGGACGCGGGGCGAAAACGACGCATAGTCGGACCTTCATCAACATACGCCTCTTTCACGAACAGGTCATCGGCGTCCCTATTCTCCGTCGAATCCGACTGAAGAAAATTGGCTACTGCAGAATGGATTGTCTTCTCTATCACCACCGATGCCTTCTGGGGTGCGAAATGAAGAAGGCTCAGCGCTGTTTCCACATCCCGGCCGCGAATGAGGCCCAGCGTTCTGCGGACCTTCTTAGCCGATTGACGTACAAATTTTGATTTAGCGACAGCTTCCATCTCTCTTATTTCCGATCTCCTGAGTGAACCCTGAAAGTTCTTGTCGGGGCAAACTCGCCCAACTTATGACCGACCATATTTTCTGAAATGAACACGGGAATGAACTGCTTACCATTATGGATTGCTAGCGTATGGCCTACAAACTCCGGCGCAATGACCGAACGGCGCGACCATGTCTTAATCACCTTTTTCTTCTTCCCCTTTTCCATTGTAGAGATCTTCTTGAGAAGCTTTCCATCAATGAATGGACCTTTTTTCACGGAACGGGCCAACTTTATTTCCTCCTCTTGGTGATGAACCTGTCAGAAGGATTATTCTTCTTCCTGGTCTTGTACCCTTTGGTCGGTTTTCCCCACGGTGTCGTAGGGTGACGGCCACCGGACGACTTCCCTTCGCCGCCGCCCATGGGATGGTCAACAGGATTCATCGCCACGCCGCGAACTTTCGGACGGCGGCCGAGCCATCTGGATCGTCCCGCTTTCCCAAGCTTAACCGCCTCATGACTCTTGTTGCCCACCTCGCCGATGGTAGCCATACATCTCTCATCTACCATCCTTACCTCACCGGATGGAAGCTTTAATGTCACCATGCCGGAATCCTTAGCCAAAACCTGAGCACCCACACCGGCACTTCGTACCATTTGAGCGCCTTTTCCGTGAACTAATTCAACATTATGCACGAACAAACCTGAAGGAATCTTGGAGAGGGGCAAACTGTTGCCGATCTTTAGGGGAGCTTTGGTTTGTGATGACATCACTTCATCCCCTACCTTGATCCCATACGGAGAAATGATGTAACGCTTCTCACCATCCACGTAGTGCAGCAGGGCTATCCGTGACGACCGATTCGGATCGTACTCGATGGAGACAACTTTTGCCGGTATATCAAACTTGTCTCGCTTGAAGTCAATGATGCGATACCGACGTTTGTGACCACCACCCCTCCGGCGACTTGTAATTCGACCTTTATTGTTTCTACCACCACTTTTCTTGATGGACCGAACTAGGCTCTTTTCAGGTCGGTTCCTTGTGATCTCTTCAAAGGTAGAGATCGATTTTTGGCGCTGGCCGGGAGTCGTCGGTTTAATCGATTTTACAGGCATGATTAAACCTCACCTCCGACACCGTAAAGATCAATGGAAAAACCTTCGTCAAGCGTAACCACAGCCTTTTTCCAGTTCGACCGTCTTCCGGATGTCCTGATGGCGCGTCCGCCGCTCCTGACTGTCATCTGTTTACTTTTTCCAAAAAAGTTCATGGTACGTACTTTTGTCACTTTTACATCAAACTTCTTCTCAACAGCATCTTTGATGTCAATCTTGTTGGCGTTCGGATCGACCTGAAAGGCGTACATGTTCTGGCTGTCTTCAAGCTGATTCATTTTTTCAGTCAAAATCGGGCGAAATAAAATTTGTCTATTCTTGGCCATCCTAATTCACCGCCAGTTGGTCATCCAGCTTCTTCAACCCTTCTTTCTCAAAAAGAAGCACTTCAGCATCCAGCAGATCATATGTCGAGGCACTGGTCGCCTTAATGACGGTAACGTTTGAAATATTTCTCGCCGAGCGGAAGACATTTTCATCAGTCGATAAAGGCAGGAAAGTAACCTTTTTACCATCTATACCAAGCTTCTTGAGGAGCAATAGGAACTCCTTCGTCTTCGGCGAACTGATCTGAACCTCTTCGATCACCACGATTGCCTCATCACTGGCGCGTTGCGCGAGGGCGCTTCGCCGGGCGAGACTCTTCATCTTTTTCGGGAGACTGAACTTGTAATTCTTTGGTCTTGGTCCGTGGGTGACCCCACCGCCCTTCCAGAGGGGCGAGCGAATCGTCCCGGCACGTGCAACACCCCGGCCTTTCTGACGCCACGGTTTTCTTCCACCGCCACGAACTTCCGATCTTGTCTTGGTCGAGTGCGTTCCTTGACGAGAATTGGTCATTTCAGACATTACAGCCCGGTAAATCACGTCCCGATTCGGTTCAATTTTGAAGACCGAGTCTGTTGCTTTCATTTTAGAGATTACCTCTCCATCAGAATTGTGTATCGGAAAATCCATCTACTTTGTTACCACCACGAGTGAATTCCTTGCTCCCGGAACGGCACCCTTAATAAAAAGATGATGTTTCTCATTATCGATTTTAACAATTTCCAGATTTTTCGCCACCGCCGTCTTGTTACCGTACTGCCCCGCCATTTTGGTTCCAGGCCAGACACGGGAAGGATCAGAAGCCTGCCCTATAGAACCAGGCGCTCTGAGCCGATCTGACTGACCGTGGGTCTTCTGGCCACCACTGAACCCATGCCTCTTAATCACACCCGAGAAACCCCTACCCTTTGAAACACCTTTCACCGTAACTCTGTCACCTTCACCAAAAATGGAGACTGTTACTTCTTCGCCGGGCTTAAGCTTTTTACCCTGAGGGAGGGGAAACTCCATCAGATATTTTCTCGGTGACATATCCACTTTGTTAAAGTGGCCTTTCGACGGACGGTTCACGTGCTTGTTCCGAATCTCACCAAAACCGACCTGGACCGCCGAGTAACCATCCGTTTCTTGTGTCTTCACCTGCGTTACTACACAAGGACCCGCCTCAAGCACCGTAACGGCTTGACTTTCACCGCCTACGCCAAAAAGGCGCGTCATACCAATCTTCTTTCCTATAATACCCGTCACGACTACGCCTTTATCTCGATATCTACACCGGCTGATAGATCGAGTTTCATCAACGCATCCACCGTCTTGGGTGACGCATTGAGTATCTCAATCAGCCGCTTATGGGTCTTGGTCTGGAACTGTTCTCTAGACTTCTTATTGACGTGAGGAGACCGAAGAACAGTGTAGATTGTCCTTTTCGTCGGGAGAGGAATGGGACCTGACAGCACGGCGCCGGTCTGCTTGACCGTCTTCACGATTTTATCGGTCGACTTGTCGATCAGTTTATGATCGTAGGCTTTCAGCCTGATTCTGAGTGTCTGTGCCGCCAACTGCTACTCCACGATTTCGGTGACGACGCCAGCGCCAACCGTCCTACCACCCTCACGAATGGCAAACCTCAGCTCCTTTTCCATGGCGATCGGAGCTATCAACTCAACATCCAACGTCACATTATCACCAGGCATCACCATCT